>NZ_CP124855.1:0-653304 GCF_030012525.1 Chryseobacterium gotjawalense | reverse complement strand
TATAATTCAATCAATAAAAAATGCAGATTCAAATTTAATAGTTTTCCTCTTAACTAGTTTAATTGCTTTTATTTCATGGATAATAAAAGCTTCCATAGAAAAACCAATTACCGAATCGAAAGCTACATTTGAAAACACATATAATACTAGAATTGAAATATTAACAGAAATAAAAAATAGACTTACTTTAATTCTATATTTTAACTCAGGGGACGATAATCTAAAATTTAAAGAACAAATACAAGGACTTTTACTTAAGGATGGAAAGTCAGCCTATTTAAGCAAAGAAATTTTAGACAATACTATAAGAATATCTATTGATGAAACCAATAATAAAGATCTTATTTCAGATACCATCTCTAAAATTGATATTGAACTTTACAAGCTTATATCAAAAATTGAAGATGAAATAAATTTTTATAGAAAGTTCTCTAATTACAATCCATTACGAAAACTACTAGGAATAGTTTTTTTAGCTCTGCAAAATATAATAACAATTCTGCTTATCGCACTAATTATATTTATATTGATAAATTTCTATATCCAAAGCGAAACCTGCGGAAAAATATTTATTATCGGAATCTCTATCCTTTTACTCTGGACTTCAAATTGGTATTTATCAACTAAATAATCCCCACTGCACCCCGCTGCCGCGCGAATCCTTTCGCGTGGCCACAATAAGATCGAACAACAATATCAGCAGAATTTAATATTTTTACGTAAAGCATTGTCGCAAATGAGCCGAAACTATAAATTCCATAATCCTGAAGGTCTTTATTTTATCAGTTTCGCAGTTGTGGGCTGGTTGGATGTGTTCATCCGAAACGAGTATAAAGATTTATTTTTAGAAAGTGTAAGGTTTTGCCAGAGAGAAAAAGGTTTGGAAATTCATGCGTGGTGCATCATGTCCAGTCATGTTAATTTGGTTTTCAGGAGTATAAAAGGACAAAAGCCTGAATTGCTGATCGGTGATCTTAAAAGATTTACCAGCAAAGCAATTGTAAAAGCAATTATGGAACATCCTAAAGAAAGCCGGAAAGATTTTCTTTTGGAGGCTTTCAGGAAAGAAGCAGAAAAAAGTTCAAATGTCACTCATTATAAGTTTTGGCGCCACGATAATAACCCCATTGAATTATGGAGCAACCGTGTCATTAAACAAAAAATAGATTACGTACATCAGAATCCTGTGGAAGCAGGTTTGGTTTTCAGAGCGGAAGATTACCGGTACAGCAGTGCCATCGATTATTCGGATGAAAAAGGACTTTTGGATGGTATTGAGGTTTTCAGGATGTTTGATTTTTGATCCTGTTTAATATATTGGGGCCACACGAAAGGATTCGTGCAGCAGCGGGAATTGGAAAGTGAAATTAATTCAAAATAAATAATATGGATACCGTTTTTTGGATATCTGTAAAAATCATGCAGGTAATGAGCAACATGCTTGGGATTACCTATCAGCAATTGAATGTTGTTTTGTTTGTAATAGTTCACCCAGCAATTACTTTAATTTTGTTTTTGAAATTCAGAAAATATAAAAGGCTTTGGACAGAACAACAAAACATAAAAAACACCTAATGAAGGGAATGCTGTGCAAAGACTTTTGATTGGAGCCATCTAAAAAATCCCAGCTGCCGCGCGAATCCCTTCGCGTGGTCACCATAGATCACACAACAATATCCCCATAATTTTCTGTTTTTACGTAAAGCATAACAGCAAACGAGCCGAAACTATAAATTCCATAATTCTAATGGTCTTTATTTTATCAGCTTCGCAGCAGTGGGCTGGTGGATGCAGGAGAAAAACTGAGATAAATCAGTGATTTTTTTTCAGATTACGGAAGCGGCAGGTTTTTTTAAAGCGTAACTTTAAAAGAAATAATTGTCTAACAAAAAATGATAATATTATGAAAGGCTGGAAATTTACCAAAACACATGTGCCGATTGAACTGATCGAAAAACCCGACCCTGTAGCTGCACCCGGTGAGGTCGTCATCGACATTAAGGCTTCAGGACTCTGTCATTCCGATGTGGGAGCGCTTGAAGATGAAGGATGGATGCACATCATTACCGCTGCCCCGCTTATTTTCGGTCACGAATGTGCGGGCGTGATCTCTGAAGTCGGTCAGGGCGTTGAAGGCTACAAAATTGGCGACCGTGTTGGCGTTGCACCCATTCACCCTGAAACAGGAGCTGCAATAGGTTACCAGCGCGATGGCGGTTACGCGACAAAACTCTCGGTTCCGGCAGTGCAGCTGGTGCCAATGCCCGCCGGAGTCACTTTTGCCCAGGGAGCAGCGGCTACTGATGCAGGCATGACCTCTTACCACGCGATCTTCCGTACGGGAGGCGCAAAAGCCGGGATGAAAATCGGGATTATAGGAATTGGTGGACTCGGACAGTTCGGTGCACGCGCAGCCATTGCCGAAGGTGCCGAAGTTTACGCTGTAGATTTAAGTCCTGAAGCCCGCGAACTCGCCATGGAAATGGGCTGCAGGGAGGTTTTTGACAAGGTGATGGACCTCGAACCTGTGGGCTGTCAGCTGATTGTAGATTTTGCAGGTTTCGGAACCACCACCGCTGAAGCCATTGAAGCCATCGCACCCGACGGAACGGTGGTACAGGTGGGCATGGGCAAACTGGAATCGACCATCAATACCAGAACTTTAATCCTGAAAAGGGTAACCCTACGCGGCAGCCAGGGTGGCGACGGACAGGACATTGCGAATGTGTACCGCCTGATGGCAGAAGGGAAACTCGATGCCGATCTTACCGAAATAAAATTTGAGGAAGTGGCGGAAGGCCTCGAAAGACTGCACAAAGGCGGCGTAAAAGGCCGACTGGTTGCAATCCAGGACTGATCATCCATCAAACAAATTGAAAAGGTTCTGCAAATGCGGAACCTTTTTTTTTAGCGATCTCGCCGCTGCCGAATCCTTTCGCATGGCCACCATAAGATCGCACAATTGTATTTTGTCTAAAAAAGCCTCTGCGGTTCAGTAAAGTTCAATTTTGCCTGTTTCGCGTGTTTTTATACGGCATATTTGCCGGTTGCAAAGGAATGTCAAAGGAATGTCAAAGGAATGTCAAAGGAAAGGGTAAGTAATGTCTGCCGCTGCGAAAAGTCTCCTGAGTTTGAGGGTTCTGAAAAATCATTATCTTCGATAAAATACACCCCACTGCACAAAATATCCTGACTCTCAGCTTTCTAAAAAATCACTATCTTTGATAAAACACAACAATGAAAGCCGGGTGCGTCATCAGGGATCAGGAAAAACCACATTTGGTAGCTCCTGCTGTGGTGGATTGTATGTTCACGGGGAAAACCTGTTGCGACCTTCTTACATTTTTCACCCTCACTTTATTGTTTTTAAATACTGTAGCCTGCAATGGCGGCAAATCGGCCGAAACGGTAAACGGAACAGAGAAATCGGAAACCGGAAAAAGGGATTCCGTAGAGAAAAAAACAGTGCACACCATTGATATTGATACGGCCGATTTCAATAAAAGAATTATCGCCTTAAGCAACAGTGACACCAGCGGCAGATGGCCTGTAAAAGCGCCTTATCCTTTGCCCGGAGCGTTATTGCCCTACCATAGAATTGTTGCCTTTTACGGAAATTTATATTCGGCAAGAATGGGAATCCTAGGGGAACTGCCCCGAAAAGAAATGCTGGCGAAACTGGAAAGCGAAATAGCCAAATGGAAAGCGATAGATGCTACGGTACAGACAATTCCTGCTTTGCACTATATTGCGGTTACGGCTCAGGGTGCACCGGGAAAAAATAATATGCACCGCCTGCGAATGCCTTTTAACCAAATCGATACGATTATCAGTTGGGCAAAACCCATCAATGCGCTGGTGTTTCTGGACATTCAGGTGGGACACAGCTCCGTGAAAGCGGAAGTGACAGAACTGGAACAATACCTTTCTAAGCCCAATGTACATCTCGGCATTGATCCCGAATTCTCGATGAAAAACGGAGAGCGGCCGGGTTCCAAAATTGGGTATTTTAATGCCGCAGATATTAATGATGCCATTGATATTCTGGTGAAAATCGTAAGGAAAAACAAGTTGCCTCCAAAAATATTGGTGGTCCACCGGTTTACTCAGGCAATGGTGAAAAATTATAAAGAAATCAAAACCGTTCCCGAAGTCCAGATCGTCATGAATATGGATGGTTTTGGAAGTAAAAGCTTAAAAAAAGACTCTTATGTGAGTTATATTTATAGAGAACCTGTGCAGTTTACCGGTTTCAAGTTATTCTATAAAAATGATGCGAAATTGTACACTCCCGAAGAATTAATGAAATTCACTCCGATACCAATTTACATCCAGTACCAGTAATTTAATTTTTGACTGATGAAAAATATTCTTGAGTCCGTTTTTGTTGGGTTGTTTTTATGGGCCGGCTGTCAACCGGAACCCGGTAAAATAACTGCCGGGATGCCACTTATTGCCGCTCCCGCAAAAACCGCATTGCAAAAAAAAGTCATGGCCGATGCAGCGACTGTTCTGTCGAGAAAAGAAGTGCCTGTTTTATGCTATCATAATATAAAGGATTTCAGTGCCAGCGCGGGTGAAAACACAAAAGTATATAGCGTAAAACCTGCTGCTTTTGCAGAACAGATGAAAGCCTTGGCCGATGCGGGATACCAAACCGTTTTGCCGGAACAGCTGTATAATTATTTAGTTTTTGACGGCCCATTACCCGAAAAACCAATCATGATCACCTTTGATGATACGAGGGAAGCGCAGTTCAGTATTGGCGCTACCGAGATGAAGAAATACGGTTTCAAAGGCGTGTTTTTTATCATGACCGTTTCTATTAACCGTCCCGGATATATGAGCAAAGAGGAAATCAAAAGCTTATCGGACGGCGGCCATGTTATAGGCGCACATACCTGGGATCACCACATGGTCACTAAATACAAGGGAGACGACTGGGTTACACAACTAGTAAAACCAAAGGCTCAACTGGAGGAAATCACAGGTAAACCGGTAACGGATTTTGCTTATCCAAATGGAGTATGGAATACCGCAGCCATCGCTGAAATAAAAAAGAGTGATTATAAAATGGCTTATATCCTGTCTACCAAAAGAGATCCTGCAGATCCATTATACACCATCAGACGTATGATTGTTTCCGGAACCTGGTCAACACAAGGGATGATGAACGCTGTACATTCTTCTTTTCACTGAAACAGATCAGGGTTTAGGAAAGAAGAAAACCCTTGCAGAGGTGTTTTTGCAGCTATTTTGAAGATTCTGTTACGCTGAAATACGCGATATTCCGACATCGCATAATTATTTCATTTACTCATGCTAAATAATAAACAAAAAAAAGCCCCAATAAAACTGGGGCTTTTGCTTATACTATTTTAAGTGACTTATCCTTTTGCGCCTCTTTCAATACGTTTTCTTTCGTTTTCAGAAAGAATTTTTTTACGCATTCTGATGAAGTTTGGAGTTACCTCGATCGCTTCGTCACCCTGGATGTATTCCATACATTCTTCCAGAGAGAACAGTTGCTTTGGAGCGATGCTTCCGTCTTTATCTTT
Organism: Chryseobacterium gotjawalense; assembly: GCF_030012525.1. Taxonomy (NCBI): domain Bacteria; kingdom Pseudomonadati; phylum Bacteroidota; class Flavobacteriia; order Flavobacteriales; family Weeksellaceae; genus Chryseobacterium; species Chryseobacterium gotjawalense. Next base: position 647,746 of record NZ_CP124855.1, on the reverse strand, counting down.
TCCTGATGCACGCATGTTGTTCAGCTGTTTTGCTTCAACGATGTTTACCACCAAATCTCCCGGTTTGTTCTGCTCACCGATGATCATACCTTCGTAGATTTCCTCACCCGGATCAACAAAGAATTTACCTCTGTCCTGAAGTTTTGCGATGGAATATTCAGTAGCCGGTCCCTGACCTTTACTTACCAAAACACCAACCTGTCTTCCAGGGATTGCTCCTTTGAAAGGCTTGTAATCAACAAAACGGTGTGCCATAATCGCTTCACCAGCTGTAGCGGTCAACATTTGAGAACGCAATCCGATCAATCCTCTTGAAGGAATTTCGAATTCCATGTGCTGCATTTCACCTTTGGTTTCCATGATGTGAAGATCTCCTTTTCTCTGAGTAGCCAAATCGATTACTCTTGAAGCAAATTCTTCAGGTACATCAACCACCATTGATTCATAAGGCTCACATTTTACTCCGTCGATTTCTCTCAAGATAACCTGTGGCTGACCAATCGTCATTTCATAACCTTCTCTTCTCATCGTTTCGATCAAAACAGAAAGGTGAAGAATACCTCTACCGAATACCAGGAATGTATTCGCGTCTTCAGTAGGTTCAACTTTAAGGGCTAAGTTTTTCTCTAACTCCTTGTACAACCTTTCTTTCAGGTGATTTGAAGTTACATATTTACCATCTTTTCCGAAGAAAGGAGAGTTGTTAATCGAGAACGTCATGTTCAAAGTCGGTTCATCAATTGCAGTTCTTGGCAATGGTTCCGGATTTTCCAGATCTACGAATGAATCGCCAATCTGAAATTTATCAAATCCAACAATCGCACAGATATCTCCGGCCTGAACTTCCTGAACTTTCTTTTTACCTAAACCTTCGAAAACGTATAATTCTTTTACTTTACCTCTGATAACTTTACCGTCTTCCTGTGCTAAACCGATTGTCTGACCTTCTTTAATAGAATTTCTTCTGATTTTTCCGATAGCGATTCTCCCTAAGAAAGAAGAAAAATCCAATGAAGTAATCTGCATTTGCAGGCTTCCTTCATAAGTTTCCGGTTCCGGTACATATTGAATGATCCCGTCTAATAGCGGTGTAATATCTTCTGCAGGCTCTAAACTCGTGTTGAACCAACCCTGTTTAGATGAACCATAGAAGGTTGGGAAATCCAGTTGCTCTTCTGTTGCTTCCAAGTTAAAGAACAAATCAAAAACTTTATCGTGAACTTCATCAGGACGACAGTTTGGTTTGTCTACTTTGTTGATCACCACGATAGGCTTCAACCCTAATTCCAATGCTTTGTGTAATACAAAACGGGTCTGAGGCATCGGTCCTTCAAAAGCATCTACTAAAAGTAAAACTCCGTCGGCCATTTTCAGAACTCTTTCTACTTCACCACCGAAATCGGCGTGACCAGGCGTATCAATTACATTAATTTTGGTGCCTTTGTACATTACCGAAATATTTTTCGATAAAATCGTAATTCCTCTTTCACGTTCCAAATCATTGTTGTCCATGATCAGATCACCTGAATCTGCCTGATTTTCACGGAAAACACTGGTTGCGTGGATGATTTTGTCAACCAAAGTCGTTTTACCGTGGTCAACGTGCGCAATAATTGCGATATTTCTAATGTTTTGCATATTCGTTTTTTGACGGTGCAAAAGTAATCTTTTTTCGTCAATTTCTTTTATAAGTTGCTTAATTTAATAAAAAAATATGTTAAACTTTATAGAAAATTTAATAATAAGTTTGAAAACACCTTTATTTTAAGCTAAATATTGGCAAAACACAACAATAAAAGCGGCCTTTTCAAGCCGCTTTGAAATAAATGAGTAGGTCAAATTTTAATTCTGTTTTAAATAGGAGTACACATCATCTTTTAAATGAACTCTTTTTTTGCGCAATGCTGTTAAATGTTCATCGGTTGTATGATTCTGTTCGCCTTCTTCGTAATGCTGAATGAGGGCATTTACTTCTTCATAATTCACATACATTTTTTTGAAGATTTCATCATTCAGCTTAAGCACATTGATTTTATCTTCCAGTTCAGGGAATTCGTGGGTAAGGTTGTGATTTTCCATGACTTTAAATATTTAATTTTTTAATACATTAAAGTTAAGGAAATTTTCAATGTTGTAATGATGAAAATGATTCTGAATTTAATGATTTATTTCAGCAGATCGAGTTCAATGATATTATTGTCTTTCGCATTTTTTGCTTTTGCACCTTGCTCTTTGTTTTTAATCATTTCTGCCGTAGAGATATTGTTTCCGTTCTGATCAGTCAGTTGAAAAACAGCTCCGTTTGCCAATGCCTGCTTAATGACTTTTGCAGGATCATTCCGGTCTTCTGAATAGATCTTTCTGTACTGCTTTTGACTGATTTCGATATCTTTCTTTTTCACTCCAAATTCTGAAATTTTTTCTGCTACAGGAGTAAACTTCGAAATACCGACTAACTCAAACTGATGTGTTTTTGTGAGATCTTCAAGTTTTACAATTAATCCCGGTAAACCGTGGAATTTGTAAGGCCCATCCTGGAAAGGGAGTTCATGAGAAAACCACGCCACCCATTTTCTTCCGGCAAAGTCTGTAGTGGCTTTTTGCGCATTGAATTCACCGATTTTTTGTTGATCAGGCAAAATAGTCCAGACCATTTTCCGGTCATCAGAAACCTGATAAGAATCCATTCCCATTTTGATGGATGCAGCTATTTTAAAATCAGGATATTTTTTAAAGATTTTATATCTCACGCTTCCTTTTCTCTGCGACATCATCTTCATATCAACATTCATTGAGCCGGAAGTTTTGATTTGCTTTTCAAAATAAGTATTCATCGTAGAATCTGAAACATGCGTGTCGTGACTGTAAAAACTGGAGCCTTCATTGGTGATATCAAGATTCATCAGTTCTTTGGTAATTTCCTGTTTATTTAAGGTATCTTTTACGAACTGATATTCATAACTGAAACGCTGATTTTGGGCAAAAAAGAAGTTGCAGATTAACAGGAAAAGGGGAAAGTATTTTTTCATAAATGATTTTTTTATAAAAACTGCCAGAGCTTTTGAACTCTGGCAATTGATGATGAGTTATTTCTTTGTAGTGATATGGATTTCTCCCGATTTAGTGCCGTTGTAACCTTTTTTATTCACTTCCATTTTTTCGATTCTGTCTGGAGATAAATTCTCCATTTCTGCTTTGGTTACAGTTTTTCCGTCGATAAAAATCTGGATATTATCAGCATCTGAATTGCCTTTTTTTCCGTTGCTGTTCAAAATGATGATTTTCGAATTTCCGTTTTCGGCAGCCAGCTTTGCGGTTTCTTCAGCCTCCTGAATTCTCTTTTTTAATTCTACGGAATTCACTACTTTATCTGCAGCTTCGTTCGCGCGTTTTTCGGCTTCTTCAATTCTTTTTTTAAACTCCGGAGAATTTATTTTTTTCTCAGCCTGTAAAGCCTGTTTTTCTGCTGCTTTAATTTTCCTTTTAAATGCAGGAGAATTCACCATTTTTTCTGCTTCTTTTGCGCGGGCTTCTGCGTCTTTTATTTTGAGTTTAAACTCATCAGAATTGTAGTATTGATTAATCTTGGAATAGAGTTTATCCATTTCTGCCTGATTGAAATCCAGGTTTTTCATGGAATTTTTGAAGTCTTCGCTTTCGAAGATCAGATTCATTTTGTCCCCCAGTGCATTCATTTCTTTTTCAAGCTTTTTGAATTTAGGGCTGTTAAAATCGTTGTTCTTTACCAGTTTTTCTAACTCCTTATTTTTAAGCTGCATTTCTGCACTGAGTTTTTGCGCTTCTTCGCTTTTTTTGGTGATTGCCTCGTTCATCGGCTTCAGTTCTTTCTCTTTAATCTGAAGCTGCTTTTCTATTTCCTGAAGACCGGGTGGCTCTTCATTAACGGGTGCCGGCGGAGGTGGAGGCGGCGGAATGGTATCTTTTTTAAGAGTGGAGACATAATCTGTTATTTCCTGATTGGTGGCTGCAATCTCTTTATTTTTCGCATTCACCAAATACATAAATGCGAGCGTAAACAATAATGGCAACGCTAGAATCCGCCGCGCATAACTGAATTTTGTTTTTGATTTTTTTAGCATTGTTAATCTTTTTTTGAGGTTAGAACTAAGAAACGGACTGGTCGCCTGAAACTCTTTTCCGGAAAAGTGACTGGCTAAAAGCATCTGCGCAAATGCTTTTGTGTCCGAATTTGTTACGGCTTTTTTATCAGCCAGATATTCGTGTATTAAATTGATTTCTTTTTTAATCAAATAAATGAAAGGATTAAACCAGAAGAGGGCAGTAATGATTTCTATAAAAATTTTGTCCCAGGAATGTCTCTGCTCGATGTGAACCATTTCGTGCTTCAATATTTGCCGTCCTAAATCCGAATGAATGGCAATCGAGTTTTTCCAGAATAAATTTTTGAAATAGGAGAATGGAGCTTCCACCAAATCGGTCTGATAAAAGCTGATACCTTCGAAATTTTCTTTGGTGTATTTCTTTTTAAAAAGGTGAATTTTAGCCAGTCCAACGGTTAATTTCGTTAGAAAAAAGAAAGTAACCAGTCCAGTAAGAAAAGCGCAAATTTGAAAATAATTGAAATCATCGTTTGAATTATCAGGTGAACTTAAATTTTGTAAGCGATTAATTAATAAATACATATTGCTGTTTACTTCAAGTGTAAAATAACTCACTTTCAGTAAAGGCAGCAACAGACTGATCAGCACCGCGGCGAGCAAATAAAACCGGTTGTAATGATGAAAAGTCCTGTCTTTAAGAAACAACCGATAGTACAGAAATGTTACACCGGAACATAAAATAACTTTCCCGAAATAAAAAAACAGCGCTTCCATCAGTCTTTGTTTTTAAGTTCATCGAGTAACATTTCGAGGTCTTCAACGCTCATTTGGTTTTTCTCCACCAGAAAAGAAACGGCGTTTTTATAAGAACCTTCAAAATAATTTTTCACCAGACTTTTCATCGATTTTCCGCTGTATTTTTCTTTGGAAATCAACGGGAAATATTCATGTTGTCTCCCGAAAACTTTGTAATCGACGAAGTCTTTTTCTTTTAAAACTTTCAAAATGGTAGAGACGGTATTGGTGTGCGGTTTGGGTTCCGGAAACTGCTCGAGAACGTCTTTAAGAAAAGCTTTTTTCAAATCCCAAAGGTAGTGCATCACCTGCTCTTCGGCTTTTGTTAATTGAGAAATCTGCATATCACTATTTGTTTAGTGATACAAATGTAGAATTTAATTTTGAATGTACAACTATTTTTGTAGTGATAAGTTTATTATTTATGTACTTAGTTGATTACCAATAACATTAATTACCATTTTAGACTAAAAAACAGATTAGGGCAAGTGAGGACGAAGCAGAAGTGCTGTTTCCGAAAATGCGTCAAATTCTCAAATCCCATTAAATTCACTTTCTTGAAAAGGCAGATTTTTTTATTCTATAACTCACTCAAAATCTTTATCTTTGCGAACTCGCAATTTAATGGGTTTAATGACGACATTAAACCTTGAATTTTAAACTTTGAACTAAAGATATGAAATGTGGAATCGTAGGTTTGCCCAATGTAGGTAAATCAACCCTTTTTAACTGTTTGAGCAATGCCAAAGCGCAGTCTGCCAATTACCCTTTCTGTACCATCGAACCCAATATCGGTACGGTTTCTGTGCCGGATGAGCGTTTGTTTGAACTGGAAAAATTAGTAAAACCCGAAAGAGTTTTACCGGCCGTAGTAGAAATCGTAGATATCGCAGGTTTGGTAAAAGGAGCAAGCAAAGGCGAAGGTTTAGGAAATAAATTCCTGGCAAATATCCGAGAATGTGAAGCGATTATTCACGTTTTAAGATGTTTCGAAGACGGAAATATTATTCATGTTGAAGGAACCGTAGATCCAATCCGTGATAAAGAAATTATCGATATCGAACTTCAGTTGAAAGACATTGAAACCCTGGCTAAAGCAGTGGAGAAAGCGAAAAAATTCATCAAGTCCGGTAAAAAGGATGATGTGATGACTTATGAAACACTTCTTAACCTTCAGAAATTTGTAGAGGAAGGGAACAATGCCCGCGAATTTGCAATGGATGATTTTTCTACTTCAATTATTTCCGAAGTTCAGCTGTTGACCAATAAACCGGTTCTTTATGTTTGTAATGTAGATGAAAATTCCATTAAAAACGGAAACGAATGGATTGCAAAAATCGAAGAAATGGCAAAAAGAGAAAATGCAGAAGTTGTCGTTTTGGCCGCTCAGATCGAAGCTGACATCAATGAACTGGATACTTTCGAAGAAAGAGAAATGTTCCTGGATGAATTGGGTTTAACGGAACCTGGTGTCAACAGATTGATCAGAAAAGCCTACGATTTATTACAGTTGCAGACTTATTTTACCGCAGGAGTAAAAGAAGTCCGTGCCTGGACCATCGGAAAAGGGTGGACCGCACCACAGGCAGCTGGAGTAATTCATACCGATTTTGAAAAAGGTTTTATCCGTGCAGAAGTCATTAAATATGAAGACTTCTTAAAATTCGGATCCGAAGCCAAAGTAAAAGAAGCCGGAAAACTATCTGTAGAAGGAAAAGAATATATTGTTCAGGATGGCGATATGATGAATTTTAGATTTAATGTGTAAAGCATTTTTTGAATAAGATTATTCTTTTAAAACATAGAATATGAAGCGAACTTTGGTTCGCTTTTTTTTGTTCCAGTTTTGTCGGAATGATTAAATTTTTGTTAAAGATTAATTTATAAAACTTCAACCTATTTCGAATGTGTAACTTTATTTAAAATATAAATATGGATAAGAAAATCGCAGTTTTAGTGGGCAGTTTGAGAAAAGAATCATTCAACAGAAAAATCGCCAATGAACTGATTCGCCTTGCTCCCAAAACTTTAAAAATGGAAATGGTAGAAATCGGTAATCTGCCACTCTATAATGAAGATTTAGATATAAATCCACCTAAAGAATGGACTGATTTCCGTGAAATCATTCAAAATTCAGATGCTATACTTTTCGTTTCGCCGGAATACAACCGGACGATTCCCGGAGGTTTGAAAAACGCCATTGATGTCGGTTCCCGACCGCCCGGCAAAAGTGTCTGGAAAGGAAAATCAGGTGCGGTAGTAACTGTTTCTCCGGGTGCTACAGGTGGTCTTGGCTCGAATCATAATATTCGCCAAGCCGTTGTTTTCCTGGATATTCCAATGATGCAACAACCGGAAGCTTATATCGGAAAAGTTCATGAATTATTACGGGAAGATGGAAAAACAGTCATCGAAAAAACGGAGACTTTTCTGAGAGATTATATGCTGGCTTTTGAGAAATGGGTGAACCTTTTTTAAAGTAAAAAGCTGAATTCTTAACCGAGAATTTGACTTCTATAATCATTAATGCTGGAAAGTTACCGAAAACTTTTCCACAAAATTTTAGAAATCAAATTCCTTTCGCTATTTTTGTGAGTTACTGAATTTTAAAGTACTTTCTAAAAAATATGAGCGAAAACAATACGGTCAATTATTCCGAAGACAATATCAGAACCCTCGATTGGCAGGAACATATCCGGCTTCGACCGGGAATGTATATCGGTAAATTAGGCGACGGATCCTCGGCTGACGACGGAATCTATATTTTGCTCAAAGAAATCATCGATAACTCGATCGATGAATTCGTGATGAAATCCGGGAAAAGAATCGAAATAAAAATCGACGATGGTAAAGCAACTATTCGTGATTTTGGACGTGGAATTCCTTTAGGAAAAGTAGTTGACGCCGTTTCTAAAATGAATACCGGTGGAAAATACGATTCTAAAGCATTTAAAAAATCAGTCGGTTTAAATGGAGTAGGAACCAAGGCGGTTAATGCGCTTTCAGAGTTTTTCAAAGTAAAATCGATTCGCGATGGAAAAATGAAAATCGCTCAATTTTCAAAAGGATTAATTACTGACGATTTTGCTGAAGCAGATTCTAATGACCGAAACGGAACTGAAATTACTTTCATTCCCGACACTACTATTTTTACGCATTTTAAGTTTCGAAAAGAATATATCGAGAAAATGCTCAAAAACTATTGCTACCTGAATCCGGGTTTAAAAATAGTTTTTAATGGCGAAACGTATTTCTCAGAAAACGGGCTGAAAGATTTATTGAATGAGGAAATTGAAGGTGAAATTATCTATCCGATCGTTCATTTGAAAGATGAAGATATTGAAGTTGCGATTACGCATTCTGATAAATCACAGTCTGAAACTTATTTTTCTTTTGTCAACGGGCAAAATACCACGCAAGGTGGAACGCACTTAAATGCTTTCCGGGAAGCGTATGTAAAAACAATCCGGGAATATTTTAATAAAAACTTTGAAGCTGCCGATATCCGGAAATCGATTATTGCCGCGGTGGCCATCAAAGTCATTGAACCCGTTTTTGAATCTCAAACGAAAACGAAATTAGGTTCCAATGAAATTGAACCTGGAAAAGAAACGGTAAGATCTTTTATTACGAATTTCTTAAAGAATAAACTCGATAATTTCCTTCATCAAAATCAGGATATTGCCGAAGCGATTCACCGCAAAATCATCATTTCTGAAAGAGAAAGAAAAGAATTATCGGGAATTCAAAAGTTAGCCAGAGAAAGAGCGAAGAAAGTTTCGGTTCACAACAAAAAACTCCGCGATTGCAGACAGCATTACAACGACCAAAAAGCGCTGAGAAAGGCAGAAACCATGATCTTCATTACCGAGGGAGATTCTGCTTCGGGCTCGATTACCAAATCGCGTGATGTAGAAACACAGGCCGTTTTTTCATTGAAAGGAAAGCCTTTAAACTGTTATGGTTTAACCAAAAGAGTCGTGTACGAAAATGAAGAATTCAACTATTTACAGGCTGCTTTAAATATTGAAGATTCTTTGGAAGATTTACGGTACAATCATGTGATTATCGCCACCGATGCCGATGTTGATGGAATGCACATCCGGTTATTGATGATTACTTTTTTCCTTCAGTTTTTTCCTGATTTAATTAAGAACGGACATCTTTATATTTTGCAAACGCCATTATTCAGGGTTAGAAATAAGAAAGAAACCAGATATTGTTATTCAGAACCTGAACGGGTAAAAGCGCTGCAGGATTTAGGAAAAAGCCCAGAAATTACCCGATTTAAAGGGCTCGGGGAAATCTCTCCTGATGAGTTTAAGCATTTTATAGGGAAAGATATCCGGTTGGAACCGGTAGTTATCGGGAAAGACCAGACCATCGATCATTTACTGGAGTTTTATATGGGTAAAAACACGCCGGACCGGCAGTTATTTATTCTGGATAATCTGGTGGTAGAAGATCCCGATATCGATAAAAAAGAAATATTAGAAGAAGCTAAGCCGTAAGTTAATTAAGGAGAATGAGATTAAGAAATACAGACAAAGCGGGCTATTTTAGGTTCTTGAGTATATTGGTCATTATCATTTTTATTTTTGGGATAGCGGCTTTTTTATTAGAATATTTCATTTACGATTATTTAGAATCCATACAATATTTACTTATTGCCATTCCAGTGATGACGGTGTTGATATTTTATTTTAGAGGAAGGCAGATTTTTGAGTATGACAGTGAGGGCGAAGCTTTACATTTTAAAAACAGCAATATCGTTTTATTTTTAAATAAAAGTCTCAGCGATGAGTTTCCAAAATATAAACTTTTAGCATACGATATTGTTAATATTTTTATTTTGAAAAGATTGTACATTACAATCAATAGTAAGAAAGGGAATATTATTCTTAAATATGACGTTTCATATTTGACAAAGAAAGAATTAAATGACTTAAAAATTTCTCTCAGCAAAGTCATTAAAAGTAATAAAGAACAAAAGAGAGCAGATATTAGTTAATGGAAGAGCAAGAAAATCACCGGGAAGAATCGCTGAGAAAAGTTTCCGGTCTGTACAAGGACTGGTTTCTCGATTATGCATCATACGTTATTTTGGACCGTGCGATTCCCTCTATTTTTGATGGATTCAAACCGGTGCAAAGAAGAATCATGCACTCCATGCGGGAGCTGGAAGACGGCAGATATAACAAAGTTGCCAATGTCGTAGGAAATACGATGAAGTACCATCCGCACGGTGATGCGTCGATTACCGATGCAATGGTTCAAATTGGGCAGAAAGAATTGTTGATTGATACACAGGGAAACTGGGGAAATATATTCACCGGAGATTCTGCGGCAGCAGCCAGATATATTGAAGCAAGATTAACCCCTTTCGCTTTGGAGGTAGTCTTTAATCCCAAAACCACAGAATGGGCTAAATCTTATGACGGTAGAAATAATGAACCTATTGATTTACCGGTAAAGTTCCCGCTGCTACTTGCTCAGGGAGTAGAGGGAATTGGAGTAGGACTTTCGACCAAGATTATGCCTCATAATTTCAACGAATTAATCGATGCTTCTATCGCTCATTTAAAAGGGAAGAAATTTCAGATCTTTCCGGATTTCATTACGGGTGGAATGCTCGATGTTTCAAATTATAATGACGGCGAACGTGGCGGAAGAATCCGCGCCAGAGCCCGGATTATTCAGAAAGATAAAAACACGCTTTGCATTACTGAACTTCCTTTTGGCAAAAACACCAGCGATTTAATTGATTCCGTCATTAAAGCCAATGAAAAAGGCAAGATCAAAATCAAGAAAATTGAAGACAATACATCAGACCAGGTTGAAATTAACATCTTCCTTGCTAATGATGTTTCGCCCGATAAAACAATCGATGCCTTATACGCGTTTACCGATTGCGAAATTCCGATTTCACCGAATGCCTGCGTAATTGTCGGTGATAAACCGATGTTCCTGAATGTGTCGGAAATCCTGAGACAGAATACAGATCATACCGTTTCTCTGCTTAAAAAAGAACTGCAGATCGAATTGCATGAACTGCAGGAAAACTGGCATTTTTCTTCTTTAGAAAGAATTTTTATTGAGAACAGAATTTACCACGATATTGAGGAAGTTAAATCCTGGGACGAAGTAATTGCGACCATCGATAAAGGTTTGAAACCTCATACCACCCATTTGTTAAGAGCGGTAACAGAAGAAGATATTTTAAGATTAACCGAAATCCGAATTAAAAGAATTTCGCGTTTTGATTTAGATAAATTCAAGGAAAACATCCTGGCTCTTGAAGGAAAAATTGAGCAGGTTAAATATCATTTAGAACATTTGATTCCGTATGCAATTGACTATTATGTAAATATTCAAAAGAAATACGGAAAAGGAAGAGAACGGAAAACTGAACTCAGAATTTTTGATACGATTGATGCGACGAAAGTTGCGGTGGCCAACGAGAAATTCTACGCCAATTTTGAGGAAGGATTCATCGGAACTTCACTGAAAAAAGATCAGTATTTATTCGACTGTTCGGATATCGACGATATTATTACCTTCCAGAAAGACGGGACGATGCGGGTGGTGAAAGTAGAAGCCAAAACTTTTATCGGTAAGAATATTCAGCACGTTGCCATCTGGAAAAAGAACGATAAAAGAACGGTCTACAATATGATTTACCGGGAAGGAAAAGACGGCCCTTATTATATGAAACGTTTTTCTGTGACCGGAGTTACCAGAAATACCGATTACAAATTAGCTTCGGATAAAAAGGGGTCTGAAATGTTATACTTCTCTGCAAACCCTAATGGCGAAGCCGAGAAAGTAACCGTTTTATTAAAACCAAATGCGCGGGTCAGAAAAAGCAAAATCGATATTGATTTCTCAGACCTGGCGATAAAAGGCCGCGATTCCAAAGGGAATGTGGTCACCAAATATATCGTCAAGAAAGTTGATTTAAAAGAAGAGGGTCACTCGACTTTAGCCCCGAGAAAAATCTGGTTTGATGAAACCGTCCGTCGATTAAATGCCGATGCACGGGGAACTTTACTGGGTACTTTCAAAGGCGATGACAAAATAGTAATTATCAATGCTCACGGGGAAGCCAAGTTGGTGAGTTTCGAACTGGGTAACCGTTTTGATGATGAATATTTGGTCCTCGAAAAATGGAGACCAGAGCAACCAATTACCTGTATTTATTTTGATGGTGAAAAACAGATTTATTTTATTAAAAGATTCCTGCTCGAGAATACGGCGAACGTTCAGAATTTCATGCCGTCTGATCATCCGAAATCATTTGTAGAAAATGTCCTGATTGCCAATAATGCGACGGCCGAAATTATTTTCACCAAAGAGAAAGGCAAAGATAAAGAGCCGGAAACCGTTAATATTGATGAATTCATCTCGGTAAAAGGTATTAAAGCGATCGGAAATCAGTTTATCAAAGACAAAGTGAAATCCATTAATATCATCATTCCCGAACCGGAAGAAGAAGTTATTAAAGAGGAAGAAGAAACAGAGAATACAGAAAATCTTTCGGATGATGAAGTTCCGGAAGAAGGAACAATCGGTGATCTTTTCGATCTTGAATAATAAATAGATACCTGGAACGTGTTTAAAAATGAAAGCCTTAAAAAATATCGCTTTTAGCTTTTTGTTGTTTTAAAACAAATTTAAAGTTTTTAAAAATACCGTCTCAGAAATGGATAGAAATAAGGAGTAAAAACCAGAAGGTTTTTACTCCTTATTTTTTATACATCTAAAAAGGGAAATCTCCAAAAGGGCAAAAAAACGGTAACTTTTGAGGAAACTTTCTCTTTTGATCTTTTGAAAGACTTAAAAAAATATCGCTTTTCTGCCTTGTGATTTTTAAAACAAATTTAAACAGGCTCTTAAAAAGGATAACCGAAAGCAAAATTAACCACCGGTTTCCAGGTACTTCCAAAAACCCAGCGATCGCCCACAGGTTGGTTGGGATCGTAGACTTTGTATGCTGCATCTAACCGCAAAGTAATGTAGGCGATATTAATCCTTAAACCAACCCCGGTTCCGACTCCCATTTGAGAAATGAATTTGTTAAACTTAAACTGGTCACCAAATCCGCTGTCTTTTAAACTCCAGATATTTCCTGCATCTACGAAGGCTGCACCTTCAAACATGTCTGTAAATGGCATTCTATACTCAATATTGGTGGTCAGTTTTATATTGTCCATTACGTAAGAACGAACTCTTGCATCGAGTTGAGAATCTGCAGGACCCAAACCTCCATACACGCGCCAGGCACGAATATCATTGGAACCACCATTAAAATAAGATCTTACAAAAGGCATTGTCGACGAATTCCCGTACGGAATCCCGATTCCGATAAACTGCCTTAATGCCAGAGTTTGTTTTTCATTATTAAAGGTGAAATATTTTCTGACATCAAAATCAAATTTCACAAACTGGGAATAGGGGATTTTGAAAATGGTCCTGGCGGGGCCAGAAACGATTCCATCGTTCTTTCGATTGCTATTGAATATACTGAAAATATTTCCGGCGACTTCAAATTTACCATTAAAATAGAAGGGATTAGGACGGTCTTTCTTTCCGATTTCATTATAAATAAAATTATAAATTACTGAAGAAATAAGAATATCCTGCGTTTGACGGTCTTTATTGATCAAAGACTGCAGAAAGTTATTTAATGAAGAAAGGTTATCACCGGTTAACGATTCCTGAAAGCTTTTATCATCCACAATCATGGTTGATAAATCATCTGAACTTATACTTCCTGCGATGAAATCCTGGTATAAAGCAGGTGAATAAATGTTAAACATTTGGTTTCGGACTTCGGCATCCTGTGGAAAGAAGTCATAATAACGGTCTTTATTTCGGGTTAAACTTAATTGGGTATTAAAAATCGAAAGCCGGTGAGAAACAATATCGTTAGCGTTGGCAAAGTAGTTCAGACCTGCGTTAAAGCCAATTCTTCCTAATCCTATATTATCCTGAACTGAAGCTCCTAAAGTAATCGATGAAGTAGGAGAGTACTTTTTGGGAATCAATTTCCAGGTTTGAAAAGGAAGCAGTAAACGAGGGAAACTCAACGAAGTTTGTGCTAAAATTTCATACGCCAGGGTTCGTTGGCTTGTATTTTTAGAACTGGTCACCGAACCGAAAATCCCGGAAAGACTTGTCGTCAAGTTTTCAGCACCTCCGAAAACATTACGGCTTGTAAGATCAATAGAAGGGGAAACCCCAAAATTTAAAATTTGAGAATAATTAATATCGGTCGCCACTTTTAAATCATACTTTGGCAATGGTGCCAGAAAATAGTTTACATCTAAAATGCTGTCGCTGGACTTTCGGAGAATCTCATCATATTTAATGATACTGAAATTATTCATCGCGGCGATATTCCTCTTCGTTAAATCCAAATTTCTCTGATCATATACGTCGCCAGGCCGCAAAATAATTGGTCGCCACAAGGACATTGTTTTGTACTGATCATCGAGCTTATAAAAATTAATTCTTAATAATGAATCTTTGACCGTATCTGCAGAATCCGATAATTTTTCCAAAAGATGAACGTTCACTTTTCCGATTGTCGTAAGCTTATAACGCGAATCTATGGAGTCTTTGTGAATATCCATGGTTAAAGGAACATTCTTTCTGCTTTGTAACGTATCTGCCGTAAAATATATGTCTTCATTAGAATTATTGAATTTGTAATAACCATAGTCTTTCATCAAATCATTAATCCTTTTGACTTCTTTTTCTAAAACCGCCTGATCCAGTATTTTTTTCCCACGAACCAAGCTTTTAGCAAGATGTTGCTCATAAATGTTTTTAATGGCCGGATCTGGAATATTATAGTAGTAATCGCTGATATAGGTTGGATCTTTATGGGTAATTAAATAATTAACCTGTGCTTTTTTTGCAGCTGAATCTAAATCTTGGGTGAACTTCACATCCGTATCCCAATATCCTTTATATACTAAGAATTTACGAACTGAGGTTGCGCTCTGTTCCGTTTTTCTCTGATCTAAAATAACCGGAGGCTGACCAATATTCTGCAAAAATCTTTCATAAAAAAGCCGTTTTCCAACAAATTCCGGATGTTTGTATTTCACAAAAAGAGAATCCCGAAGTTTTTGATCCCTCATTTCATTGGGATAAGTCATGTATTCTGCAAGAATAGAATCGTATTTGGGATTGGTTGCATTGTACATCCATAATCCAATTGGCAAGATGAAAAGTTGCTTTTTATTGGGCTTTTGACTCACATGACTTTCAATTTCCTCATCATGCACTTTTCCATCTTCATATCTGAAATTATTTTTGGTCAAAAGAAACTCACCATCTGGAACCTTTTTTGTGGTGCTGCAGGCATACAAAAAAACAATTGTGATTGCAGATGAAAAAAATAAGTAATACTTTTGAAAATATTTTGAAAAATGCTTACGGCTCATAAAAAAAAGATTTTACAGTCTCTTGATAAAAAGAAGTTCAGACAAAAATACAATTTGTTTTTGGTTGAGGGTAATAAAACGATTAAAGAAATACCAACTTCAAAGTTCCGAATCAAAGAATTTTTTTCGGTAAACCCTTCTGAATTATCAGTTGGCAATATCGTTGCCACAGAAATTTCACCCAATGAATTACAGAAAATAAGTTTCCTGCAACATCCGAAAGATTCAGTGGCAGTCTGCGAACTTACGGAAGAATTGTTATTAGAGGAAACAGGCATTCAATTAATTTTAGACGGAATTCAGGATCCCGGAAACTTGGGAACGATTATCCGGCTGGCGGACTGGTTTGGGATTTCGCAAATCATCTGTAGTGAGGATACCGTGGATTTTTATAATCCAAAGGTAATTCAGGCAAGTATGGGTTCTTTTCTGCGGGTAAACATCGTTTACCGGAATTTAGAAAATTATCTTTCTACCACTCATCAGCCGCTAATCGGAACGGATATGGAGGGCACTGATCTTTATGATTATCAATTCCCGACCCAATTTAATTTAGTTCTCGGGAATGAAGGAAACGGAATCAGACCGGAAATTGAAAATTTATTGACGGACAAAATAACGATTCCGCGCTTTGGAAAATCACAGTCTACAGAAAGTTTGAATGTAGCGATGTCTGCCGGGATTATCTTGGGTCAGATTTTCGGACAAAAATAAAAGCCGGAAAACCGACTCTGTATTTTTATATCAACTGTTCGAAACTGGAAGTTGTTTTGCTTTTTTGATAATCATCTAATTTTTTACGGATAAATCGAAGTGCGATTGGTGCCAGATAAATAAGCGCTAAACCGATCATCTTTTTCTTCCAGCTTTTATTATAAAGATTTTTCCGGGCATAATTACCGACAAAAGTTACCGCTCCTAATTTCATTGCATTTTCAACAATACTCATTCCCGCATCGCTTTTTGCAAAGCCGTACACCGCATTTTTGTTTAGAATTGAATCTTTTATATTACCGGAAATCTCCTTTACAATCTCGCCGGTATTCAGGGAAATTTTGGTTTCGCCGTCAACCGATTTGCTTTCCTGCAGATATTTATCTGTAAAACCATTAGTTAAAGCACTTAGACTTTCTTTGGCATTATCGAAGGTTAAAAGATCTTCTAACTCAGAAACCTCTTTTTTCAGCAGTGCTTTCTTTCTTCGGAGTTCTTCCAAACTGTTGTATTTCGTGCTCATCTTTAGGAATTTATAAATTTAATAATTTTATCGGCCACCTTATTTTTGATGGCATTTCGGGCGGCAAAAGTGATGATTAAAATCAATAAATAAAACCCGGCCATAATCAAAATTCCGTAGGCGTAATTACCCAACCAAGAACCAATGAGTAAACCCAAACCAATATTAAAGAGAATGATGAAGAACAAAGCCGCAACAGATGCTAAAATAAGATAGGTTAAAGTGCCCACAGTGAGTGAAGATTTTTCCGTCATCTCCATTTTGAGCAAATCTATTTTTTTTGAGGCGAATTCTTTTACAATGTCAACCATAATATTTTTTTTAAAGTTACAAAAAAAGGAACTTATCTAAAGTTCCTTTTTATTTTTAGGAATAAATGGAAATCTAAATTAAGACTTCATTCCGTCTAATTCATTTTCTACATCACCTACAACCTCTTTGGTTTTCGCAACTGCTTCATCTTTGTACTTGTCATAGCCCTCTTTTACAGAAGATACTACTTTGTCCGCAGTTTCTTTCAGTTGAGATGAGATCGTATCATATTGATCTTTTACTTTCCCCGATACGTCTTCATACTGTTCTTTTGCTTTCTCAGAAACCTTACTGTACTGATCAACTGCCTGATCTTTTAAATCATTTGCTTTGCTCTTGATTTTTTTTCTTGTTTCTGCACCTTCTTCCGGAGCATAAAGCATTCCCAGAACAACACCTGCTGCTGCTCCAGCTAATAAACCTGCTAATACACTTGCTGCATTATTTCCTTTTTTTGACATCTTAGTTAATTTTTTTAATAGTTAATAAATCTTATGATGGATTTCTCCATCTCTTCTAAAGTTACAATTAATATACCAAAGAAAAAAAAAGTTATCTTAAAATTTTGTTAAAAGCCCTTTAGGTAGGATAAAATCAGATCTACAGTTTCATTTTTTGTAAAATCTGAATTATCGATGGTGATCGCATCGTGCGCTTTCCTTAGCGGAGCAACTTCTCTTTCGCTGTCTGTTTTATCTCTGGAGATTAAATTTTCCCGTACGGTATTTTCATCCGTTTCGATGCCTAAACTTTGCAATTCCAAAAAGCGTCTTTTTGTCCGTTCGTCGACACTGGCTGTCAGAAAGAATTTAAAATCGGCTGTTGGTAAAATGACAGTTCCGATATCGCGGCCATCCATAATAACGCCACCTTTTTCTGCCATTTCCCTTTGAGCATCGAGCAGAAAATCACGAACTTCTTTTTGACTGGCAATTAAGCTTACATTTTGAGAGATTTCATTGGTCCGAATATCTGTAGAGATATCATTACCATTAAGGAACATCACCAGTTCACGATCGATTGGTTTAAATTCGAGTTCTATTTCATTAAACCTGTTAAAGAGTTCCTGCAAGTTTATTTCACCATCTGCATTTAAACAGTTTTTCAAAGCAAAATAGGTAATACCGCGATACAGCGCTCCGGTATCCAGATGAACCAAACCGAGTTTTTGAGCAATGATTTTAGAAATCGAACTTTTGCCGGTAGAAGAGTAGCCGTCGATAGCAATTACAGGTTTTCTCATAAGGCAAATTTCCTGAAAATTTTCGGAGAAAAAAAATAAATCAGTACTGTTCTATTTGCTGGGTAATAATTAATGGTATTTTTAGAACCTGTTTAAATTTATTCAATAAAAATTTTGCGACGGATAATTTGACCCTATTTTCAGAGTTTTCCCTGATGAATTCATTTAAAGTGAAGTGGTAATAAATTTTGCAGGTATATCAAGTTATTTTTTAAAACCTAAATTATTAAACACCGCGGTGATTTTTCCAAAGGTTACTTTAAAAAATAAAGAATATAATAAGCAACCTATTAGCCGAACAACCAACAATTTACGAGAAATAATAAATATTAAGAACTGACAATCAGTTTTTTTAAGAAAATCTTTATCTTCTATTTCCCGAAACTTCGATTAAATCGAGCGTCAATCCAAACATGTTGACATTTGAAGCATTGTGATATCTTATATGAGCATAATCAAATCTGAAACTCGAAATTTTTATCCCAAAACCTGCGGACAAGCCGGCAAAACTTCTTTGATCCAAAACGGCCAGTTCATTTCCGCGTCTTACGTTATACCCAAACCGGATATTAAAAGCCTGTTCCGGAAAAAGTTCAGCGCCTAAAGAAAAATGATCGGCCACTTTGCGGCTCCAGTTAATTTCCTGACCGTTATTGTTGAAATCCTGCGAGATATTGAGTTTTTGCAAATCGTGAGCCGTAATGGTAAACGCCAAAGGAAATTCATCTAAAATTCTGGTATATCCTAAATCCACCCGAAAAGCTACATTCTCACGAAGACCATTAAACGATTTGAATTGATAGCCAAAATTCCGGAATACCAAAGCCACTGTTTCCCGGCTCTGGGTGTTGTGATAAGTAATTGCGGCCGTTCCAACAACAGCCATTGAGGTATAATTGTCGATTTTTGAAGTGACAAAATTAGCACCACCGGCAATGGTGAAGTCTTCATCAAACTGGTACGCGTAGGAAAGTCCCAGTGAAGCATCCATCGCGCCAAACTGGCCATTGATTTCTGCACTTTCATCCGTTCTAGGCATTTTGCCGTAATCCATATATCGGGCATTAAAACCAATGAGATGACCTTCTTCTAAATCTTTTACAAAACTGATGGTTCCATATTGCGAGCCGGCGAGATAAGAAGCATAGTTGATGGAAACCATTTGGTCCTGATTCAAATTCATCAATCCGGGATTGATTGCGGCGAAACTCACATCAAAATCACGGACCGAAACAGCGTCACCACCTAAAGCTGCCTGTCTGGCAGATCCGGGAATATTCAGAAAAGGATACACATTCGTCCCTTCCTGAGCAGATAGTAAGCTAGTAATTAATAGAGCAGAAACAGCGGTGATTTTTCTCAAAATGTGATATAAAGATGCAAAAATAATTTAATTAAGTGCTTTTCAAAAATAATTTCGGTGTAAATATAAATCTATTAACGAAATTATTTGTGTTTCCTTATATTTGCACGGTAAAAAAAGTAATAAACTTGTAAAAATGAAATACGAACGAATTCTTCTGAAATTAAGTGGTGAGGCATTAATGGGAAACCGTCAATACGGAATTGATAATGACCGACTGAAAGAATATGCCGCTGAAATAAAAAAAGTAGTCGATATCGGTTGTCAAGTGGCGATTGTTATCGGTGGCGGAAATATATTTAGAGGTCTTGCCGGTGCCGCTACAGGAATGGATAGAGTTCAGGGTGACTATATGGGAATGCTGGCCACCGTAATTAATGGGATGGCTCTGCAAGGTGCTTTGGAAGATGCCGGAATTTTTACCCGTTTGCAAAGTGCCATCGAAATGGACAAAGTTGCAGAACCTTTTATCAAAAGAAAAGCAGTTCGTCATTTAGAAAAAGGAAGAGTGGTAATTTTCGGTGCGGGTACTGGGAATCCTTATTTCACTACCGATACGGCAGCTACTTTGCGTGCGATCGAAATTGATGCAGATGTAATCCTGAAAGGAACAAGAGTCGATGGAATTTATGATTCTGATCCTGAAAAAAATGCTGATGCGGTGAAATATCATTCCTTAACGTACAGCGAAGTTTTTGAAAAGGATTTAAAAGTGATGGATATGACTGCTTTTACTTTAAGTAGAGAAAATAATTTACCCATTATTGTTTTTGATATGAATAAAGATGGAAATCTATTAAAAGTAGTTCAGGGAGAAACTATCGGAACTTTAGTGAATTTATAGAAAAATAATACTATTTTTGAGTGCTTCATTTAAATTAGTAAAACAGAAATTTAAGATATAATGGAAGAATTAGAACTTATTGTAGGAATGGTCAAGCAGGAAATGGATGCGGCCATTAAACATTTGGAACATGCTTTTCAGAAAATTAGAGCCGGCCGTGCTTCTACAACCATGGTGCAAGACGTTATGGTAGAGTATTACGGCGCACCAACTCCATTGAGCCAGGTTGCCAATGTGATGATTCCAGATGCGATGACGATTTCAATTCAGCCTTGGGACAGAACGGCTATCGGAGCCATCGAAAAAGCGATTATCAATTCAAATCTGGGATTTGCGCCATCCAATAACGGAGATAATATCATTTTAAATGTTCCGCCATTGACAGAAGAAAGAAGACGTGAATTGTCTAAACAGGCGAAATCCGAAGCTGAAGCTACCAAAATTACCGTAAGAAATGCACGCCAGGATGGGATGAAAGAACTTCGGAAATTAGAAGGAGTTTCTGAAGATCTGATTAAAGATGAAGAAGCAAAAATTCAATTAATTACAGACAAATATATCAAACTGTGCGACGATCACTTCAAAGTGAAAGAAGGCGAGATTATGAAAATCTAATCTTTTAAACATAATATAAAAAGCCGTTTCAAAAATGTTGAAACGGCTTTTTTGTTTTTTAAAAACACTGATGAACCAGTGATTTCACAAATTTTTCAATTATTAAGAAATTAAGATTTCAGTCTTAAACATTTAAGAAACCATTTGCGAAGTGAAACGCCTTTGCGACCGTAATTTTATGCAGCATTATTATATAATCCTTTGCGTCTTTGCGTTAAAAAAAATATGACTTTTATTGAAACAAATCAATTATGTTTAAGACTGAATTAGGATTTCAGTCTTAAACATTTAAGAAACCATTTGCGAAGTGAAACGCCTTTGCGACCGTAATTTTATGCAGCATTATTAATTAATCCTTTGCGTCTTTGCGTTAAAAAAAACATGACTTTTATTGAAACAAATCAATTATGTTTATCCGCAAAACTGAATTAGGATTTCAGTCTTAAACATTTAAGAAACCATTTGCGAAGTGAAACGCCTTTGCGACCGTAATTTTATGCAGCATTATTAATTAATCCTTTGCGTCTTTGCGTTAAAAAAACATGACTTTTATTGAAACAAATCAATTATGTTTATCCGCAAAACTGAAAATACTTCCTAATTTAATTTTGGAATAACCGTTCGATTTTATTTTTGATGCATTAATCATTGCGTGAGCGAGAACATCAGTTGGCAAAGGTTTTTGGCTTTTTAGCAGACCTAATTTGTTGATGAATTTAATTACTTTTGCGCCAGCAACTTCACCGAACCGGTCAGAACTTTTCCGCTCCAGCATTCCCGGCTGAAAAATCGTGACTTTGTTGAAATGCAACTTTTTTATTTTTTCTTCCAATTCCCCTTTTAGCTGAGAATAAAACATTTTTGAGGTCGCACTTGCACCGTAGGCAGAAACCAAAATAAAATCTTCTACTTCATTTTCCTTTGCACTTTTAGCGAAGTTATATTGATAATCCACATCTACTTTTTTTTGCGCTTCCTTACTTCCGGCCGCTTTCAACGTGGTACCGAGACAGGAAAACGCAACATCACCTTTTACCAGATCTTTCCATTCGTCAGGTTTTTCAAAATCAACGACATGCGTTCTTAATTTTGAATCATTGATGTTTAAAGGTTTTCTTACAAATACATCAACTTCCTTAAAATCAGAATCCTGTAGGAGTTGATAAACTAAATCTTTTCCTGTCGCGCCGGTAGCGCCGATGATTAATGCTTTCATAATTTTTGATAAGTAATGAAAAATAAGTAATTAGTAATTTCTCAAACAAATTTATTAATTTTATAATGTTAAAACGATTATTATTAATCATTATTACCTATTGATAATTACTTATTACCCTTTACTTATATTATATATGGATATCACCGAAATTTTAGAATATTGCCAGCTCAAAAAAGGAGTAGAAGAAACTTTTCCTTTTAATCCTGAAACATTGGTACTGAAAGTGGCCGGGAAAATGTTTGCTCTAATTCCGCTGGATAAACAACCTTTATCCATTGCTTTAAAAACAGATCCGGAATGGAGCGAAGAACTTCGGGAAAAACATCCGCAGATTACCGGGGCTTATCACATGAATAAAACCCATTGGAATTCGGTGGTTTGTGAGGGTTTGAAAAGAGATTTGATTTACAAATTGATCGATCATTCTTATGATTTAATCGTACAATCTTTAACAAAGAGAAAAAGAGAAGAATTATTGAATTCCTATTAAAATAAAAAAAATCATTGGTAATTTGCATTGTTTATGCATTTAAGACAATAATATTTTTAATAAAATGACATATCTGCTATTGTGTATCTTCTTTTTTTTTTTTTCTTTGAAGAGTTGAAACTCAATGCGCAAAAAAAGTGAAGACATCAATTATTAATTTTAAAAAAATATTACAATGAAAAAAAATATTTTAGGACTGTTTTTAACAGTTGGAATTTCTGGAATTGCGTCAGCAAACGAAATAATAAACGAACATGATATAGAAAAAATAGATGCCACAAATTTTTTAAGCATTCAATATGAAGTTCTTTCTTGTACAACATCTATGTAATGAGATGGTATGATTGTGATGGTAGTTTTACCGACACTAAAGTAGGAACTACTGAAGGAGCATGTGGAGATAGAGAGGAAGAATCATTGAATTTTGAAATATTTAGAATAGATGGTTGTCCAACGGGATAATATACTTATGAAAAATCTAATCTTTATCGTTCTATTAGTAATTTCTTTTTTATCAGTGAAAGCACAAAATATTATAGTGGAATATGAAGTTAAAACACTTTATAGCGGAACGAAAGGAAAAGAATTTGCAATAATAACACCAATTGATTCTTATTATTTTGATTATGTCGAGGAGGATAATGCGCCAATAAAGGAAATAATTGAAAATTATAATATTAAACGAGGCGGACAAAAAATGTATCGTAAATTATTAGATTATAATAACATTTATAGAATTAAAGCTTATCCCGGACAATATGGTGAGCAATCATTAATAATTGATAATAAGCAAGAAATTAATTGGGAGATATTTAATGAAAATAAATTAATTTTAAATATGTTATGCCAAAAGGCTGTAGGAAAATTTAGAGGTAGAACATATACCGTGTGGTTTACTAAAGAAATACCAGTCAGTCTTGGACCTTGGAAAATAGATGGTTTGCCTGGACTCATTTTGGAGGCAAAAGATAATAGTAATGTTAACTCTTATAATGCAGTACAAGTAATTCATAATACTGATTTGGGAATACCTCAAAATATATTATCCTTTATTGAGAATTACCCACAACAAAACATGAAAAGCTATAAAGATTATATTTTTAAAGAAGATATTGCTTTAAAAGAAAGACAACAAAAAGCTTTGTCAAATTTACCAAAAGGAACTAATATTGTAGATGTCCCAAATGTTAGAGACTTACAAAGAGAGATTTCGTTCGAATGGGAGGATACTAAAAAACCTTAATGAAATAACACATTTGCTATTGCGTATCTTCTTTTTTTTTTTTCTTTGAAGAGTTGAAACTCAATGCGCAAAAAAGTGAAGACACTAATTATTAATTTTAAAAAATTATTACAATGAAAAAAATTATTTTAGGACTGTTTTTAACAGTTGGAATTTCTGGAATTGCGTCAGCAAATGAAATTGACATTGCCATAAAACCTGATGAAACTATGATGTCGACGCAGGAGATTTATAGCGAAATTTATGATTTACAGTGCTCTGAAATTATAGATTGTTGGCATGGTTATACGGCTACAATTGTAGATTGTGCCGGAGAAAGGCATAATCTAAATATGGGAGGCTACGCAGGAGAATGTGGTGGTAACGAGAATAATTCAATAGTAATACACCACATGGGAATTTACGAAGTAATGGATTGTGTTGGTAACTAAAAAAGAATTGTGAAATTATGAAAAAAGCCCTTTTTCTTTTATTTATAATAACTGGTTATTCTATCTTTTCCCAAAATTTGACTGTTATTCAATTTGATTTCACGCGGAAAACAGAAAGCACTCCAGTGAAATCCAATCAATTTTTGGTTCTTAATAATAAGGAAGCCTTTTATATAACACCATATCACAAAGTTTTTCAAGATTATTCTGATTTAGTCAATGATAAAGAATATTCTCATTCAACTAGATATATGAATTCTTTACAAATAGAAGATAAAGGGTTTAAAGGACTTGCATATATTCCTAATAATCCTAATTTAATGTTATATATAGATCCAGCACCCACAATTATCTGGAAAATTTTATCTGAAAAAAAGAATATTTTAAATTTTAATTGTCAGGCTGCAATTGGAAATTTTAGAGGTAGAGTTTATAAAGTTTGGTTTACACCTGAAATTCCTTTTTCTAATGGTCCTTGGAAATTAAAAGGGCTACCTGGTATGATCTTAGAAGCGGAAGATAATCAGAACGAATATAGTTACATCGCAACAAAAGTAGTTATAAATTCATATTTAAAAGTTCCTGAGAAATTGATTAATTATTATAACATTAATGAGGGTAAGGAAATAGAGTATATAGATTTTATAAGTAAAACAAACGATGCGCTATTGTTATTCCGACAAAAAATGATGGCTAATCTTCCAAAGAATGTGGTTTTAGCAAACCCGCCACCGATAAGAAGTTTAGAACCCGAAAGAGAATTTGAATGGGATACTAAAAAACCTTAATGAAATACCTATGTTTACTGTTCCTAATATTATCTTTGAAAATCTCTGCGCAAACGGAGATTAAAGGATTTGTACTTTCGGAAAATAAGCAGCCAATTTCAAGAGCCAATGTGATTCTTATGGATTCACAAAGCAATATTTCAACTTTCGTCTTTAGCAATAAAGACGGAAGTTTTTTATTAAATACAGATAAGTTTGGCGACTTTACTTTGCAATTCTCAGCAATGGGATATGTGAAGAAAAGTATGCCCATTTCTTTTATTAAAAAAGGGACTGTTATCGATCTGGAAACAATTGAATTAGAAGCCGATAAAGTAAAAGAAATAAAAGAAGTGGTCATTACCCGCACTGCTCCTATAAAACTAAAAAAAGATACCATAGAATACAATGCTCAACAATTCTCAAACGGAACAGAGCAGAATGTGGAAGAATTGCTGAAAAAACTTCCAGGGATTACCGTACAAAGCGATGGCAAAATAAAATTTGGAGACAAAGAAGTAGAAAGAGTAATGATAGAAAATGATGACCTTTTTGAAAGAGGATACCAAACGCTTACTCAAAATATGCCTTCAAAACCTTTAGACAAAATTCAGGTTCTCAAAAATTATTCTAAAAATAAACTTCTCAAAAATATAGAAAATACAGAACGTATTGCCCTAAATCTCACATTAAAAGAGGATGCGAAAGGAAAATGGTTTGGTAATGTTTTACTGGCTTCTACAAGCTATGAAGAAAATAGGAGACAGGGAAAACTCAATGTAATGAATTTTACAAAGAGAAAGAAAGTATATCTTTTATTTAATGCTAATAATTTGGGATTGAATGAAATGAAAGGAGTAGAGTATCTCATTAATCCAAATTCAGAAAATGAAGTTGAGAATGTAGGGACCAATATATCTATTTTGTCGCCAGTGAACCTTCATCAGAAAAATTTCCAATTCGAAGAAAAGCGGACTAATTTCAACAATGATCAGCTGGCTTCGCTTAATTATATTTATAATTTTAAAACCGGTTGGAAACTCAAATTTGTGACTGTTTTTAATGAAACAGAAAACAGAAATTTCGTTACCAGTCTTTACAAATTTAACTACGAAGGATTAAATTTCACCAATACAGAAGACAAAGTCTGGAAGCAAAACAACAGAAATATTGTCGGAAAAATGGAACTTTCAAAAGAATTTAAAAACAACTCAAACATTTTGTTCTATAATAAGGTTTCTTCTTTGAATGAAAATAATAACAATATTTTTCTTTTCAACGAACAATTAAATAATCAGATGGGAAAAAATCAACTTTTCGCCACTGAAAATAAATTGATTTATACCAAACAAATCGATTCCTCACAAGCTATTGTTGCAGTTGCAAGATATACTTTTCAGGATCGACCCTATGATTTCACTGATGAAAACGATGTATTTCAATTCATTATCAACAATCCAAATGCGCGTAGAATTAACCAGATCATCAATTCTAAAATGAGTTTCGGAGGTTCTAAAATTTCATACCTTAAAAAATACAATGAAAATCAGTCACTTGAAATCCAGGTGGGAAATGAATTCAGAAAAAATGATTTCTCCTCTGATTTATCTGTTTTTGATTTTAATAATCAAAAAATAATTTTCGATAACAGCCCATTTATTAATAATATCAATTTTTCGCAGAATCAAATTTTTGCGCAGGGAAAATTTCAAAAAAAACATAAAAAATGGAATTATGGACTTGCACTGCTGAATGAATATATTTCATTTGATTTTAATCCGGAAAATAAAGCAGGATTTTATATTTCACCAAGCATTAATGTTGGCTATGAAAACAGAAAAACAGGAAATTTTAACCTTCATACAAGCCGAAAGTTTTCGACGGTTTCTATAAACGATCTGTACACCAATTATCTGTATCAGGGTAACAGAAATTTTAAACGAAGTGAAGTAGGTTTTGTTGTGCTTCCTAATTACAACGCGGGCTTTAGCTATAATCTGGGTGACATGCTTTCTGAACATTTAACCTTTAGTGCCAACTATTTTATAAATGAAGATTACCTCTCAAATAATATGATTGTAAATCCAAATTTTATTTACAATCAGAGCATCTTGGTTAAAAACAATACTACATTATCATCTCATATTGAATTACGAAAATATCTGAAATTATTAAAATCTCGGATCAGTATATTAGGTTCTTATCTCCTTTCTGAATACGAAAACAGCATCAATAACCAGCCGCTTATTAAAACAGAATTTAATAACTTAAAAATAGGTTTTGAAATGAAATCAGGCTGGACAAGTTTTGCCAATTATGAATTGGGATATGAGTGGTCTTTTAATAAAATTGCATCTGAAATTAACTCTAATAACTACAAAGATCAGAAAGGATTCTTTAATCTCTACTTTACATTAAATGCTCAATTCAGAATAGAGTCACTGTTAGAATATTATAAATTTGGAAATACCAATCAGGATACCACCCAGTTTTGGGATGTCAAAGCGAACTATAATTACAAAAAGTACAATTTTAATGTATTTTTACAGGGAAATAATTTGTTAAATTCAAACAGTATTCAGAAATATTCTATCACTAATATCAGTGAAAGTTTATATACACAAAAATTGATTCCGCGACATATCGTATTGGGAATTAATAAGAATTTTTAAAAATTAAAATTCTCCGTCAATCGCTTATCTTCATCTAATCTTTCAACCAGTTTCTCCAAATTTTCAAATTTGATTTCGTCGTGCAGAAATTCCCGAAAATTGACTGAAATTTCCTGGTTGTAAATATCTTCATCAAAATCTAAAATATAAACCTCTACAGAAAGTGAATTTCCATTAACGGTAGGATTGGTTCCGATGCTCAACATTCCTTTATAATGACGGTTTTTCACAAACACATCAACAATGTAAGCTCCTTTTTTCGGTAAAAATTTAAGCATATCAACTTCAATATTTGCCGTTGGATAACCAATCGTTCGTCCGATTTTTTTACCGTGAACAACTTTTCCCGAAAGCGAATAATGATAACCGAGCATTTCATTGGCGGCGATAATATTGCCTTCTGATAAAGCATTTCTTATTTGCGTGGAACTTATATTGAAATCTTTATAATTTACTGCTTCTACCTGTTCTACTTCAAAACCGTATTCCGGTCCCATTTTCTTTAATAATGAAAAATCTCCACTTCTGTTTTTTCCAAAAGTATGGTCGTAGCCGATAATCAAATGTTTCACCTGAAGTTTATCGACTAGAATCTGTTTCACGAATTCTTCGCCGGTTAAATTTCTGAACTCTTCATCAAATTCCTTTAAAAACAAATGTTGTAATCCATTTTTCTCCAGCAGATATTTTTTTTCATCAATGGTGTTCAACAATTTCAAATCATCATTTGGGGTAAAAACAGTTCTTGGATGTGGCCAAAAAGTAAGAATGGCAGATTCCAGGTTTTTCTTTTCAGAAATGGCATTGAGTTTCTTTATAATACTCTGATGTCCCAAGTGAACACCATCAAACATCCCAATAGAAAGTGCTCGAGGATTTTGGGAAACCGAACCGGTGAAATTTTCTGTAATTATCAACTGAAATTCTTGATTATAGTGAAAAAATTGCCCTAAAAATGGGCTTATAATAAGTTTATGCAAATATGACAAAAATCTTCTTTTAAACCAATTGCAAATGTGCGAATATTCATTATATTTGCACTCAAGAAAAAAATAAGCAATGGCAAACCAACTTAAAGGAAAAATTTCTCAAATTATCGGTCCAGTAATCGACGTAATTTTTACAGATGCGGCAGAACTTCCAAGCATCTATGATGCATTGGAAATTACAAAAACAGACGGTAACAAAGTGATACTTGAAGTAGAACAACATATTGGTGAAGATTCTGTAAGATGTATCGCAATGGATGCAACAGACGGACTTCAAAGAGGTCAGGAAGTAATTTCACAAGGAAAACAAATCACCATGCCAACAGGTGAAGCGGTATATGGCAGATTATTTAATGTAGTTGGAGATGCCATCGACGGTATCGCACAGGTTTCTAAAGAAAACGGACTGCCGATTCACAGAGATGCACCAAAATTTGACCAGCTTACCACTTCAGCAGAAGTGCTTTTTACAGGAATTAAAGTAATCGATTTGGTAGAGCCTTATTCTAAAGGAGGAAAAATTGGTTTATTCGGTGGAGCAGGTGTTGGTAAAACGGTATTGATCCAGGAATTAATTAACAATATTGCGAAAGGTCACGGTGGACTTTCGGTTTTTGCCGGTGTAGGTGAAAGAACCAGAGAAGGAAACGACCTTTTGAGAGAGATGCTTGAATCCGGTATTATTAAATACGGTGATGCATTCATGGAATCCATGGAAAATGGAGGATGGGATTTATCTAAAATCGATTTGGAAGCCATGAAAGATTCGAAAGCTACTTTTGTTTTCGGTCAGATGAATGAGCCACCTGGAGCAAGAGCAAGAGTTGCTTTATCCGGTTTAACCATCGCTGAGAGTTTTAGAGATGGAGACGGAACAGGACAAGGTAGAGATATCTTATTCTTCGTTGATAATATCTTCCGTTTTACACAGGCAGGTTCTGAAGTTTCTGCACTTTTGGGAAGAATGCCATCTGCAGTAGGTTACCAACCAACTTTGGCTTCTGAAATGGGGGCGATGCAGGAGCGTATTACTTCTACTAAAAACGGTTCTATTACTTCAGTACAGGCAATCTACGTTCCTGCGGATGATTTAACTGACCCGGCGCCGGCAACCACATTTGCTCACTTAGATGCAACTACCGTATTGGATAGAAAAATTGCTTCATTAGGTATATATCCGGCAGTAGATCCATTGGCTTCTACTTCCAGAATCTTAACTTCTGAAATCTTGGGTGACGAACATTACGACTGTGCTCAAAGAGTAAAAGAAATTCTTCAAAAATACAAAGCATTACAGGATATCATCGCGATTCTTGGTATGGAAGAACTTTCTGAAGAAGATAAATTATCAGTTTACCGTGCCAGAAAAGTTCAGAGATTCTTATCTCAGCCTTTCCACGTTGCAGAACAGTTTACCGGTTTGAAAGGAGTATTGGTAGATATCAAAGATACCATCAAAGGATTTAACATGATCATTGACGGAGAGTTAGATCATTTACCTGAAGCTGCTTTTAACCTTAAAGGGACGATTGAAGAAGCGATCGAAGCAGGTGAAAAAATGTTAGCGGAAAACGCATAATTAGAAAATAGAATAAAGAAAAAAGAGTGAAGATTTCTCTTTTTTCTTTTCTCTATACTCTTTAAGTCTAAAAGATATGAATATAAAAATTTTAACTCCGGAATTCGTGATTTTTGAAGGTGAAGTGAAATCGGTTTTGCTTCCCGGAAAAAGTGGAGAATTCCATATCATGAAAGATCACGCTGCTATTGTTACTTCCTTAAATTCAGGGAAAATCAAAGTGTTCACGAATGAAATCAAGGAGGAATACAGTCATCATTTCACCAGAGAAAATGAAAAAGAAAGTGTATTTTCTTTTACGATGAAAAGTGGAGTGGTAGAATTCAGCAATAACAAAGGAATTATTCTTGCAGAATAGAAATCCTTTTTAAATAAATAAAAATCCCGTCTTAATCATAAGACGGGATTTTTTTACTTAAGATCAGAAATCATATTTTATAAACTTAAAATTACTCCGTTTTCTTTCAACAGTTGTAACGGTTTTGAAAACCAGAATAATTCGAAATCTTCAAACGTTTCTTCAAACTGATTTTT
The DNA here is from genome assembly GCF_030012525.1 of Chryseobacterium gotjawalense. NCBI lineage: Bacteria > Pseudomonadati > Bacteroidota > Flavobacteriia > Flavobacteriales > Weeksellaceae > Chryseobacterium > Chryseobacterium gotjawalense. The sequence goes on along the minus strand of NZ_CP124855.1, from coordinate 616,877 downwards.
GAGTTGTTGAAGTGTTATTTTTTTAGGATTCTCTGTAGAATTTTCAGAGAATATTTTCGTCAGCCAATCTGCTTTTTCCTGTTCAAGTTCTATCTTGACAATATTGGTTTTCAGATGAAAAGTCAGTCGCGTATATTCGAAAGATCCTGCTCTCGTTCTTTTTTGAAAGTTCTCAACATTCGGGTTTTTGTCCAGAAAAATCAACTTTGAATTTCCTTTAAAAACAAAATTCTCTTCTTCCAAAAGACAATCATGAATATAGTCGGGATGAATAGTTGTTTTGGGAATTTTAAAATCAAACCAGTCTTTCAGCGGAAGGTCAAAATTAATTCCGTGCATATAATTGAACAGCGATTTCTTTAAGCCAAAGCTAAATCTGCTGTGGTCAATCCCGGTTTCATCGGTGAAATCGATATCGTTGTGGGCAAAAAGTATTTCCTTATTTAAAGGTTTTACGCCAAATTCTTCGGGATTATTTCCGATAGGCGAGTGTGCAGTCATTGCGAACTGGTGCCAGAAACCGCTTTGCACAATTCCCATTTCAAAAAGCTGGCGCACCATTTCTAAAGAATCCACCGTTTCCTGGATTGTTTGCGTCGGGAATCCGTACATTAAATAGGAGTGAACCATAATTCCGGCTTCAGTGAAATTTCGCGTAACTTTTGCGACCTGATCTACGGAGACGCCTTTGTCAATTAATTTTAATAATCGATCACTTGCTACTTCCAATCCGCCGGAAACAGCTACCAAACCTGAAGTTTTTAATAAGAAACATAAATCTTTGCTAAAGCTTTTTTCAAATCTAATATTGGTCCACCAAGTGACAACTAAATTCCGGCGTAGGATTTCTAAAGCCACTTCTCTCATCAAAGCTGGTGGCGCGGCTTCATCCACAAAATGAAAACCTGATTCACCTGTTTGGGCAATCAATTCTTCCATTCGATCCACTAAAATTTTAGCAGAAATGGGTTCATAAATTTTGATATAATCTAAAGAAATATCGCAAAAAGTACATTTTCCCCAATAGCAACCGTGCGCCATGGTGAGTTTATTCCACCGCCCATCGCTCCATAAACTGTGCATCGGATTAGCGATTTCTATTACAGAAATATATTGGTCCAATAATAAATCGGTATAATCCGGCGTTCCTATAAATGCCTGTTTGTAATCAGATTTTGGCGTATTGTTTTTATAAATTACTTCCTGATTCTCCAGGATAAAAGTTCTTTTGAATTCCCCTTCTGAAATTTCTTTCTTTGAATTTACATTTTCAAAAACCAATTCGATCGGTAATTCGCCATCATCTAAAGTGATATAATCGAAAAATTCAAAGACGCGCGGATCTTTTAATTCTCTTAATTCGGTGTTAGGAAAACCGCCGCCCATGACCGTTTTCAGTCCGGGATAATTCTCTTTAATGAATTTTGCAGACCTGAAAGCGGCGTATAAATTCCCGGGAAACGGAACAGAAAAACAAACAAGTTTTGGCTGAACAAGGTCTAATTTTTCCTTTAATAATTTTAAAGTAAATTCATCGGTAAAAGTTTGAGGAGCATTTAACTTTAAATAAAGTTCATCAAAAGAATTAGCGCTTTGCCCAATACGTTCGGCATATCTGCTGAAACCGAAATCTGCATCGATATTTTCAACAATATAATCTGAAATATCCTCCAGATATAAAGTCGCCAGATGTTTTGCTTTATCCTGCAAACCCATATTTCCGAAAGCAAATTCCATATCATCCAACTGATTAAAACGGGAAGCTTCCGGCAGAAAATTCATACTGCAGATTTGTCTCGCTAAGGTAGGATTATGATTCTGCAGAAAAAGAACGACCTGGTCGATGGTCTTTATGTATTCTTCGCGTAAAGCAAAAATCCGTTTTGAATTTTCTGAGGTATTAATCAGATCGATATTTTCCCCGAATATTTTTTGAATGCCTCTTTTTGAAAACAGTTCTAAAATCACTTCGATTCCCAGATCAATCTGATAACTTGAAATATTTTTAGTATTCAGAAACCCTTTAATATAAGCGGTCGCCGGATAAGGAGTGTTGAGTTGGGTAAAAGGCGGAGTGATGAGGAGCAGATCTTTCAAGCGTTTTCTTTTTGCAAATTTATTTTAAATTCAGGACATTATAACCATGATTTTTTTTAAACCGCAAAAGTCACAAAGTAATCTGTGACTTTTGTATTACAAGTCCACAATAGGAAAAAAATGACGATCATTTTCACCTTTTGTTTTCTTATTTAAAATTAATCTTTCGGCTTTTTAGTTGTTAAAATCATCGGTTACAGATCAAAATCTCCGGCAGATTCCGGCTGATAAATTACTTCATCGATTACAATTTTTGTCATACCGGAAGGAATCAGCCAATCGATTTCGTCACCAACGCGGTAGCCGATCAATGCCGAAGCAACCGAGGAAAAGATCGAGATTTTACGTTCCTTAATATTGGCATCAGCGGGATAAACCAATTGAAATTCCATGGTCGTTTTATTATTCTGAAAGTGAATTTTCACGATAGAATTCATCGTTACAACATCGGGTTCAATTTTGTCCTGTTCTACAATTTTTGCAGATTTCAGTTCTGCGAGTAGTTTTTCAGCTTCTTCTTTTTTGATGCTGTTTTTCGCTTTAGCGTCAGTAATCGATCTGTGGATTTTATTAAAATCCTGCTTGGTAATTATAACTTGGCTCATATTTTTAATGGGTATATAATAAAAAACCGTTTGAATTTTTCAAACGGTCTATATAAAAATATATTCTGAAAAATTTTATGATTCTTTAAATTGAAGTTGTTTTTCCTCCAACAGTTTTTGCTCCTGCTCCTTGTAAAAGCCCGAAACTAATTTCTCATGAATTGCTTCAAATGCTGCCAGCGTTTCATTAATTTCTGAATCGGTGTGGGAAGCGGTTGGAATTAATCTTAATAAAATCATTCCTTTTGGAATCACCGGATAAATTACTACAGAAGTGAAAATCCCGAAATTCTCGCGTAAATCTCTGGAAAGTAGGGTAGCTTCTACGGTTGAACCTTCCATCATCACTGGAGTGACACAGGTATTAGATCCTCCCAGATTGAATCCTCTTTCTTTCAGACCATTCTGTAATTTATATACGTTCTCCCAAAGTTTCGCTTTGATTTCCGGTCTTGAGCGCAATAGCTCCAGTCTTTTTAAACCTCCGATAACCATTGGCATTGTTAAAGATTTTGCAAAAACCTGTGACCGTAAATTATATTTTAGAATTCTGATAATATCTTTATCTGCCGCGATAAATGCTCCGAAACCTGCCATTGATTTGGCGAAAGTAGAGAAGTACACATCGATTTGATCTTGGCAACCCTGTTCTTCACCTGCACCTGCACCCGTTTTTCCTAAAGTTCCAAATCCGTGCGCATCATCAACCAATAAACGGAAATTGAATTTTGATTTTAAATCACAGATTTCTTTGATTTTTCCCTGCATTCCGCGCATTCCGAAAACACCTTCAGTAATCACTAAAATTCCACCGCCTTGTTCCTGTGCCACTTTAGTTGCTCTGACAAGATTTTTCTCTAAACTCGCGATATCATTATGCTTATAAGTAAAGCTTTTACCCATGTGAAGTCGTACTCCATCAACGATACACGCATGTGAATCTGCATCATATACGATCACATCATGTCTTCCGACTAAAGCATCAATGGTAGAAACCATTCCCTGATAACCGAAATTTAATAAATAGGCAGATTCCTTTTCTACGAATTCTGCTAATTCTCTTTCTAATTGCTGATGTTGGTCTGTCTCACCAGACATTGCTCTGGCGCCCATCGGATAAAACATTCCGTATTCAGCTGCAGCTTTTGCATCAGCTTCTAAAACTTCTGGATGGTTACAAAGACCTAAGTAATCATTAGCGCTCCAAAAAATGACTTCTCTTCCTTGAAATTTCATTCTTGGGCCGATCGGACCTTCTAGTTTTGGGAAAACAAAATAACCCTCCGCGTAATCTGCAAATTGCCCTAATGGCCCTGGGTTTTCTCTAAGGCGATCAAAAATATCTTTCATTATTATTTTATTGTTTTTAATACTCAAAGTTAATTAAATTAAACTAAAAAAAACCTTTTGCTTACTACAAAAAGGTTTATTCTCTATTTTTGGGTTTTTATTATTTTATCAATTCTGTTTTGTAAACTTCATCATAATTATGGACTCCATTATTAACGAATCTCTGTTCTGCCATCCATTCGTCGCTGTACACTTTAGTGATATATCTGGAACCGTGATCCGGGAATAAGACAACCACCAAATCATCTTTTGTGAATTCATGAGAATTTGCATACTGCAAAAGTCCCTGCGTCACTGCACCTGTGGTATAACCGCCCATAATCGCTTCTTTCAATGCAATTTCGCGGGTTCTGTAAGCCGCCATTTCATCATTGACGCGAACGAATTCATCGATCTTGTCAAATAATAAAGCAGATGGAATTAGGTTTTTTCCCATTCCCTCTATTTGGTAAGGATGAATATCTTCCTTGTGAATTTCGCCGGTTTCATGATAGCTTTTCAGAATAGATCCTGAAGCGTCAACGCCAATTACTTTAATAGCGGGGTTCTTTTCCTTTAAAAATTTCGCGGAACCTGATAAAGTCCCTCCTGTTCCTGTACAGGCAATCAGGTGCGTAATTTTACCTTCTGTCTGTTCCCAAATTTCGGGACCAGTTGTCCGGTAATGCGCATCAATATTTAACTCGTTGAAATACTGATTGATATATATTGAATCAGGGGTTTCAGAAGCCACTCTTTTCGCAACTTCGTAATAAGATCTCGGATCATCTGCCGCCACATTTGCGGGACAAATATAAACCGTCGCACCCAAAGCTTTCAGATAGGCGATTTTTTCTTTCTTTGTTTTATCACTTACGGCAAGAATACAATGATAGCCTTTGATAATACAAACCATCGCAATTGAAAAACCGGTATTTCCGGAAGTCGTTTCTACCACGGTTGAACCGGGTTTTAACAAGCCTTTTCTTTCAGCTGCTTCTATGATATGAATTGCAATTCTGTCCTTTGTAGAATGGCCGGGATTAAAAGATTCTAATTTAGCATATACTGTGGCTGGAATCTCTTTCGTAACTTCATTTAGTTTCACCAAAGGAGTATTCCCAATTAAGCCCAGAATGTTATCGTGAACATTAGTCATTATTTAGTCATTTTAGTCTATTAAAACCGTGTGCAAAAATACTAAAAAATTAATAAGTCAACAATTAATACCCATGTTTGTATTTGAATGTATGAGAAATGTCACTTAAGTAATCTATAATTCTGCGATCTGCAATTTGTCAAGAATCAAGCCAATTGCTTAAATTTTGTTAAAATCAATGGATAATAAGTTAAAAACCTTATTTTCGCAATATTGAAAATTTAATATGAAAAATTGGTCTTTTAAACAATGGAATACGCTTTTAGGATGGGTAGTATTCGGAATTGCATTTTTTACTTATTTATCAACCATCGAACCGAATTTCAGTTTTTGGGATTGTGGTGAGTATATCTCGTCAGCGGTAAAACTGGAAGTGACCCACGCTCCTGGAGCAGCACTCTTCCAACTGGTAGGTGCCGTTTTTGCCGTATTTGCTTTTGGCAATAGTGAACATTACTCGGTTGTTATCAATGCAATGTCTGCTTTATTCAGCGCATTTACGATACTATTCCTCTTTTGGACCATTACGCATCTTGTTCGGAGATTGCTTCACAAAGATTTTCATGATATTACAAAACATCAGGAAATTTCCATTCTGTTTGCCGGCGTGATCGGTGCTTTGTGTTTCACCTTTTCAGATACTTTTTGGTTTTCTGCTGTAGAAGGAGAAGTTTATTCGATGGCATCCATGTTTATCGCACTTTTGTTATGGTTAATAACAAAATGGGAAAATGAGTATTCAGAAACTGATAATGAACGTTGGATTATTTTAATATTCTTTGTAACCGGTTTATCAGTAGGAGTTCACATGATGTGTATGCTTGTTATCCCAGCGGTTTGCTTTATTTACTATGCCCGTAATTATGAATTTAGCTGGAAAAGTTTCCTTTGGGCTAATGTAATAACGCTGTTTATTCTGGCAACGGTTTTTAAAGGAATCTTCCCTTTGATCATGACTTTGTTCGGTAAATTAGAGATTTTCGCAGTGAACGGAATCGGTCTCCCATTCCACTCAGGAACCATTGTTGCCTTTATTATTTTAATAGCAGTTTTCGTTTTCGCTCTTAAATACGCTCGAAATGCAAAGAAAAGCCTTTATCAGACCATCGTTCTTTCTGTCATTTATATGATGATCGGTTTTTCATGTTGGATGGTTATTCCGATCAGAGCCAACGCAAATCCACCAATGAATCTGAATGATCCGGATACCGCAATCGGCATGCTTGATTATTATAATCGGGAGCAATATGGCGATTGGCCAACTTCTTACGGTCAGAATTATACTGCTTATTTAGATGCAAACGGAATTCAGAAAAATGAAGACGGAAGCTTTAAAACAAAAAAAACGGGAGATGCTTACGAAAAGGATGAAAAAACCGGAACGTATAGAAAAGTAGGAGAGCGTTTTAATTATGTATATAATACGGATCAGGTGAGTTTTTTACCACGGATGTTCAATGAAGATAAAGCGGTAATGGAAAATTATATTTCCATGTATGGCGCGCCCGATTTCACTTTTAATTATGCCAATGAAGATGTGGCAGATAATCCGGAAGCCCACAAAATTTTTGATGATTTAAGAAAAAAATATGAAGAAGGAAGTATAAAAGCGGCAGATTATTTACAGGTAAAACCTTATAATTTAATCAATGTTCAGCGACCTTCTTTAGTGCAGAATTTAAATTATTTCTTCACCTTTCAAAATGGATATTATTTCGTAAGATATCTCATGTGGAACTTCGTTGGAAGACAAAACGACCTTGAAGGAAACATGGAAAACAACCGTGGAAACTGGATTTCCGGAATTCCATTTATTGATAATGCAATGTATGGTGACCAAAGCCAAATGCCTGCAAAATTCAAAAATGAAAGTACGGTTGCCTTTTTCTTCTTGCCCTTACTTTTAGGTTTGATTGGTTTCTTTTTCCAACTGAACCGTGATTTCGGCCGATTCTATGCGATATTGTCCTTATTTATTATTACCAGCGTCGGAATTATTTTCTATACCGGCGTGAAACCTTTTGAAGTTCGCGAAAGAGATTATGCGATGGTGGGTTCTTTCTATGCTTTCGCAATTTGGATAGGATTGGGAGCTGGAGCCCTACTTTGGTATTTGCAGGAAAAAGTAAAATCTAATGCTTTAAATATCGGTGCCGGTGTTATTTTAATGGGAATTCCTCTGATGATGGGCTTCCAGAATTATAATGTCCATGACAGAAGTCAGCGGTATTCCGCTTATGATTATGCCTATTCCACTTTAAAATCGTTACCGAAAAATGATATTCTCTTTGTGTATGGAGACAATGACACTTATCCGATTTGGGGAATGCAGGAAACTTCCGGTCTTCGGGATGATGTCAAAGTAGTGAATTTCACTTTGCTTTCAACGCCCTGGAATATCGATCAGGTGAAGAGAAGAACCTATAATTCAATGCCGGTCCCTTCTGTATTTACGCACGAAGATTATCGGGACGGCACGAATGATCAGATCTTTTTGATGAACAAAAAAGACTGGGAAAATATCTTTGCCAATATGAAAGAGCAAGGTGCGCCGGATGACGTTTTCCCTGAGTTCAGAAAATATCTGACCCAAGATTCGATGTCTTTAAAAGAAGCCGTCAACTTTATTAAAATGAAATCTGACGATAAAGATCAAATTTTAAAAATGATTTTCGGAGAAGCTAAATTTGAGAAATTTAATTTCCTGCCGGTTTCAAAATTCATTTTACCCGTCAATAAACAAAATGCTTTAAAAGCAGGTACCATTGAGCAGAAAGATCTTGCCAGTACTGTGGATCAAATAACTATTGACTACAAGAAATCCAGCATGTTCAAAAACAATTTGCTGTTGATGGATATCTTAGCAAACTTCGATTGGAAAAGACCGATTAATTTCTCTTCAGGTGGAATTTACGATCCGGAAAATCTTTTCTTTTTAGGAGATTACTTACAGTACGACGGATTCAGTTACCGGTTGGTACCTATTGAAACCAAAGAGCGTGAAGACGGCGAAATGGGCAGAGTAGATGCCAACTCGCTTTACAACATTGTTAAAAATTACAAGTGGGGCAATTTCAAGAATTTGAAGGTTCATTTTGACGAAACCTGCACCCAGAATATTGTGAGTTATAGAAGTTCGGCCAGCCGTGCAGCAGAAGCATTGGCACTTTCCGGACAAAAAGCAAAAGCAGTAGAAATATTGGATTTGGCTTCCAGAGAAATTCCGGTGGCGAAATACAATGATCCGCGTTCATTAAGCTCGATGGTTTACGGATATATCGTTGCCGGACAGGAACAAAAAGGATTAGCCTTAGCTGAAGAACTGAAAAAAGGAATCTTTACAGAATATGATTATTATACCAATTTGTCAGATAAAGAGCAACGTTTTGTCAGCCGGCAGATGAGAACCAAGCCGATGGAGTATTCCCTGGTGGTAGGGGCTGTTTCAGACGCTTATACTAAAATCGGCAAGAAAGAAAAAGGGTATGATTATTTGGTAAAATCAATTGAACCTATTGATAAAAAATTCAATAATTTTGTTAAAGATTTGCAGATTATGGGTAAAGAAAAAGCCTATAATGAATCGGAAAAAGTACAGAAAATCACTCCGTTTTATACGTATTTATTTGATCTGATGAAACCGTATGATTCCACTTATGCCAAAGAAAAAGAAGCGCAAATTACCGCTGCTGTTATGAAAGCCACCCAATAAACGGAATCTCAACCCTAAAATTATTTTCAAAATGAACGCATTAGAATATATCAAAAAAGTTCCGAAAGCAGAATTACATCTTCACATTGAAGGCAGTTTCGAACCGGAATTAATGTTTGAAATCGCGCAGAGAAATAAGATAGAAATTCCGTATTCGAGTATCGGAGAATTAAAGAAAGCTTACCAATTTGGGAACTTACAGGATTTTCTGGATATTTATTATGCCGGAGCAAACGTTCTCATCCACGAGCAGGATTTTTATGATTTGACGATGGCTTATTTTAAACATTGCGCCGAAGAAAATATCGTGCATACCGAAATCATGTTCGATCCGCAAACCCATACGAAAAGAGGCGTAGCATTTTCCACCGTTATCAATGGAATGCAGCGCGCCAGAGAAGATGCAGAAAGACAATCCGGGATTTCTTCTTTATTAATAATGAGTTATCTGCGCCATTTATCCGAAGAAGATGCTTTCGAAACATTGCAGCAATCGCTTCCGTTCAGACACCTCATAAAATCCGTCGGTCTGGATTCTTCAGAAAAAGGAAATCCACCTTCCAAATTCCAGAAAGTTTTTGAAGCTTCAGTGAAAGAAGGTTATATTCCTGTTGCCCATGCGGGTGAAGAAGGTCCGGCAGAATACATTTACGAAGCTTTAGATTTGTTAAAAGTCGCCAGAATCGATCACGGAAACAATTGTCTGACAGACCCAAAATTGGTTGAAAGACTTGTTGAAGAGAAAATGGCTTTAACGGTTTGTCCGCTTTCGAATACCGCTCTTAGAAATGTAGATGACATCAAAAATCATCCGTTAAAAAAGATGTTGGATTTAGGTTTACAGGTAACCGTGAATTCTGACGATCCCGCTTATTTCGGCGGTTATCTTACGCAAAATTACATCAGCTGTATTGAAGCGCTCAATTTATCGCTGGAACAGGTAAAACAATTGGTTCTCAATTCCTTTCAATATTCCTTTTTACCGGAGGAAATGAAAGAAAAATTCATCGCTCAACTTTAAAATTAATCAATTGAGATATTGCGCTTTTCTCCGTGGAGTGAATGTTAATGGAACTTCCATGAAAATGGCAGAAGTTTGCAAAGTCTTTTCTGAGGTCGGAATGAAAGAAGTATCTTCCGTTTTAGCCACGGGAAATATTTTGTTTTCATCCGCTATCAACCGATCTGAACTGAAATTGATTTTAGAAAAAGCGCTGTCAGACTATTTCCATTACGAAGCTTTTCTTTTCCTTAAAACCGAAAAAGAAGTCGCTGAAATTTTTGCTCAAAATCCATTTGCAAAATCCGACGATTCTCACATTTATATTTTTGTCGGAATAGAAGGTGTTGAAGATTTGCTTTTACAAGAGTTCAATGATTCCATAAAATCCGAAAACGAAAAAGGAGCAATTGTCAATCAAACTTTTTACTGGCAAATTTCGAAAGGAAATACTTTAGATTCCAACTTCGGGAAAATTTTAGGCAAAAAATCCATGAAAGAAAAAATGACTTCCAGGAATTTGAATACGATTGAAAAAATTGTAAAAAAGTTTTGATATAATTAAAAATTTATTTTTTTTCATCAGTTTCATTTGGTTTAATGTTTTTTAACTTTCCGAACATAAAAAGCATTTGCATAAAAAAATCCGTATTTTTGTTATCTTTAATTCAACTTTAATTTTAACCAAAAATCAATGATTCAATACTTAGATAACATCCATCACAAAAATTCTAAAAACTTTTTCCTGATCGCAGGTCCCTGCATTATTGAAGGCGAAGAAATGGCTTTGAATATCGCTGAGAAAATTGTGGAAATGACCAATAAATATGAGATTCCCTACATTTTCAAAGGAAGTTTCAAAAAAGCAAACCGAAGCAGAGTAGATTCTTTCACCACAATCGGTGAAGAAAAATCTTTGGAAATTCTTAGAAAAGTAGGAGAGACTTTCAATATTCCAACCACGACCGATATTCATGAAAATGAACACGCAGCTTTGGCGGCACAATATGTTGATGTTTTGCAAATTCCAGCCTTTTTAGTTCGTCAAACCGACTTATTAATCGCCGCTGCAAAAACAGGAAAATGTGTAAGTTTGAAAAAAGGTCAGTTCCTTTCTCCAGAATCCATGCAGTTTGCGGTACAGAAAGTAAACGATTCAGGGAATCCAAAAACAGCAATTATTGAAAGAGGAAATTCTTTTGGCTACACTGATTTAGTCGTTGATTTCAGGGGAATTCCGACGATGAGAAAATTTGCTCCTGTGATTTTAGATGTCACCCATTCATTACAGCAACCCAATCAAAGTTCCGGCGTCACCGGCGGAAGACCCGAGTTAATTGAAACCATTGCAAAAGCAGGAATCGCAGTTGGTGCAGATGGTCTGTTTATCGAAACGCATCCAGATCCAAGTGTCGCACTTTCCGATGGAGCCAATATGCTCCGTCTTGATAAACTCGAGGAATTACTGCAGAAATTAACCCGCGTCCGGGAAGCCATACTGTAATTTTTTGTTATCTTTAAAATCTAAATGTTTTACCTTGAAAAAAATTCTATTCCTCTTATTGGTGGTGCCGGTTTGCGCTTATTCGCAAATAATCATTAAAGTTCTGGACGAAAATGGCAAACCAGTTTCTGAAGCCTATATTTCTTATAACAATCAAAATTTTACGACTGATAATAATGGTTTTGTAAAGATTCCAATTGCAGATTCTGACCAGTCTTTATCCGTTCAAAAAACGAGTTTTAGAGATTTTAATAAAAATATTAAAATCCTACCGAAAGTTCAAAACGTAAATATTTTGTTTGTAAAAGCCGAGCGGGAAACCGAAATTCAGGAAGTAGTATTTCAGAAAAAAGGAAAACCAAAAGTAACCGATCTTACTTCAATAGAGATTTCCGCAAAAGAAGCACAACAGGTCGCCTCCCTTTCCGGCGGTGTTGAGGGACTTTTGAAAACATTACCTTCCGTAAATTCAAATACAGAACTTTCGTCACAATATATGGTAAGAGGTGGGAATTACGATGAAAACCTGATTTACATTAATGATATTGAAATTTACCGTCCCTTTTTAATCCGAAATTCTTTGCAGGAAGGACTGAGTATTATTAATCCGGATATGGTTCAGGCCATTAACTTTTCTGCCGGTGGATTCGAAGCAAAATATGGCGATAAAATGTCTTCGGCTTTAAATATTTATTACCGTCAACCCACGAAATTTGAACTTTCCGGTGAAGCGAGTTTAATTGGAGGAAGGCTTACAACCGGTTTTGCGTCAAAGGACAAAAAATTGTCTGCCATGATTTCCGGCCGTTACCGAAATACCAATTTGGTTCTAAATACTTTAAATGAAGACACCGATTTCAATCCGCAGTACATGGATTTGCAGACGTATATCAATTATAAATTAAATGATAAATGGGGATTTTCCTTCATCGGTTACTGGAGCAAAAATGATTACGAAATGATTCCCAAAATGAAAGAAGTTGATTTCGGAACTTTGCAAGCACCTTTGAGACTAAGCGTTTTTTATAATGGTAAAGAAGACGATAAGTATAAAAATATGATGGGAACAGCTTCCATTAATTTTAAACCCAATAAAAAATGGGCTTTTACTTTAGATAATTTCGCCTACCAAAACCGGGAGAGAGAATATTATTCGATTGCTTCTGCTTATATGTTGCAGACTTTTGATCCTGTTTCTGGGTCGCCAGTTGTCTCTTACGATGTCGGTGGTCAAATCGATCATGCCCGAAATGATTTGTTGGTGAAAACATACGGCACACAATTGAAAGCGAAATTTTCACCGGATGTCAATACTAATTTTGAAGTCGGTTTGAAATTCGAAAAAGAAAATTTAAGAGACTTTACCAATGAATGGCAATTGGTTGATTCCTTGGGTTACAGCACGCCAAGAAATTATGCAGAACCTGGAACATTGGATCCATCAAATCTTCGTTTGCGTTACAGCATTTCCGGTGCGAATCATATTGAACCAACGCGACTTTCCGGTTATGCACAATATTCCAGAAAATTCTACTGGGGAGAAAACCGCATTTTCGTGAACGCCGGAGTTCGAGCTTCTCATTGGGATTTTAATGATGAAACGATTATTTCGCCACGTGGACAAATTGCCATTAAACCAAACTGGGATATGGATATGTTGTTCACCGTTTCCGGAGGAGTTTATTATCAGTCGCCTTTCTATAAAGAGATTAAAGATGTTGATGGCAACTTTAATCCAAATATAAAGTCACAACGTTCAATGCAGATTATTTTGAAAAATGATTATGAATTCAAAATGACCGAACGTCCATTTAAGTTAACCACAGAATTGTATTATAAGAAAATGGATCATCTGATTCCTTATTATCTTGACAATGTGAGAATCCGATATTCCGGGTTAAATAATTCTGAAGGTTATGCTTACGGAATTGACACTAGATTATTCGGCGAATTTGTGCCGGGTATTGATTCCTGGGTTTCTGCGAGTTATGCCAGAGTTTACGAAAATATTGATGGCAGAGGTTATATCCCGAGACCTACCGATCCCCGTTTCAGATTCTCCATGTTTTACCAGGATTATATGCCGAAGTTCCCGTCAATGAGAGTCAACTTAACTTTGGTCTACGCTAACGGACTTCCATCTGGAACACCGATTTCTCTGGATGAAAACGGAAAACCTGATTTCGAAGCTCCTTACAGATACCAAAGAACTTTGCCTTCTTACAAAAGAGTGGATATTGGTTTATCTAAAGTTTTCATCGACCAAAAAGACAATAAAGTAAATGGCGGTTTCTGGGGTAATTTCAAAGAATTGACTTTGGGTGTTCAGATTTTCAATGCTTTCAATATCAGCAATACCGTTGCCAACCAATGGGTAAATGATGTGAACTCCGGTTACAATTATCCGGTTCCTGTACGTTTGACAGGGAGATTTTTTAATGTAAAACTAGAGTTTAAACTTTAAAGTTATAAAACTCAAGCCGCTTGTGGTGAAGAAGTTGTCTGTACTTCACAAATTAATTTGCAACCACAATTAAAGTTAAATAAATTCGGTTCATCTGTTTTTGACCGATTTAATTAAAAGCATCAAGAATTAAAATTTCTTGATGCTTTTTTGTTGAATTTTCCTTATTTTTCATTTTCTAAACGCCCTTTAGATTAAAATTACCCATAAGAACACCATTCATGAAATTTTTAAATAAAATTATTACTGAACTTTTAGCACAAGATGTTGATTTGTCGGCATTTAATATTGTTCTTCCCGGTAAAAGACCTGTGGTTTTTATCAATAAAATATTGAAAGAAAAACACTATTCGGGAATGTTGCCGAACTTTTTTACGATTGAAGATTTAATTAAAGAAATTGCAGACCGACAACCGGTTCAGGGAATCGCTTTATGGCTATTTTCTTTTGATGTCTATCGGCAAATTCAACCGTCAGAAGATTTTGCGAATTTCTTGAAATGGTTTCCGACCATCGTAAAAGATTGGGATGATATTTTGAAATTTTCGGATTCTGACAAAGCAGTTTTAGAATATATGTTTGATGACGAACAAATAAAAAACTGGTCCGAAAACTTAGAAGTCCGCGAAGACGGATCTTTGCGGAAGTTCCTCAATTTCTGGCAAAAAATGAATTTGTTTTTACCTTTATTAAAGCAAAAACTTAACGAAAAAAATTGGGCAACTTCAGGAATGATTCACGAAACGGCCAAAAATAAAATTAAAGAATATGCGCAAAAAACAGAAGGTAAATTTGTCTTTTGTGGCTTTAATGCATTTACGCCGGTAGAAGAAAAACTCGTTAGAAACCTGATGCAGTGGGATAAAGCGCAATGTTTCTTTCAGGCTGATGAATATTATATTAATGATGAAAGGCAGGAAGCCGGAAAGTTTTTACGCATCATCAAAACATGGAAAGAATTTAATGAAAGCAGAAATTTCAACTGGATTGAAAATGATTTTGCACAACCGAAAAATATCAAAGTGTATGAAGTTTCGGGAAATATAACGCAGGCGAAAGTTTTGCCCGAAATTTTCGCGGAAATCAACGATGAAAATCTATCAAAAACCGCCGTTGTTTTATTAGATGAAAATCTGCTTCCAACGTGTTTAGATGCGATGAGCAGTGTAGAACATCTGAATATCACGATGGGATTCCCGTTGAAAAATCTTGGTTTCAGCAATGCCATGAAACAACTTTTTTACCTGCAAAAACAGCTGGAGAAAAAAGATTCTTCTTATTATTACAATGATGTTTTATCGGTTTTAGAGGAACTTCCGAATGAAGAAATTGATCAGCAGATCATTTTGGATTTTAAATCAAAAATTGAAGAAAGAAATATCGTTTACATTTCCAAAAAGCAGTTTAAGGAATTTTTATCAGAACTTTCTTATTTTAATTTATTTGAAAAACCCAATTCTGTTAAAGAGTTTATAGATTTGATTATTGCCTATTGTTATCAATTGAAATACAGAGATTTAGATGACATTTTATATGAAAATATTTCTCACTTTGAGAAAAGTTTTAAAATTATTAAAAATCAACTTTCGCCTTATTCATTTGAAATAAAAATGGAAACGCTGGAGGTTTTAATTAATCAGTTGGTAAATTCGGAAACGATTGATTTTCAAGGAGAACCACTTCAGGGATTGCAAGTGATGGGACTTTTGGAAACGCGTTTATTGAACTTTGAAAATATTATTCTGCTTTCTACCAACGAAGGAAAACTCCCTCTTGGAAATTCTCAAAATACCTATCTGCCTTTCGATGTTCGCCAACATTTTCATATGCATACTTTTTTAGAAAATGACAGTATTTATGCGTATCACTTTTACCGGTTGTTACAGGATTCTCAGCATGTTCATTTGCTTTTTAATGCTTTAAGTTCCGGCGTAAATACGGGTGAAAAAAGCCGTTTTATTACCCAGATAGAAATTGAAGATCAACACCATCAAATTGAAAATATCATCATTGAAAATTCGTCTGAGCCGATTAACAAACAGTTAATTCAGATTGAAAAATCTTCTTCGGTTCTTCAAAAATTAGAGGAATGGAAAAAGAGAGTTTCGCCATCACATCTTACATCATTTATTTATAATCCGGTTGATTTTTATCTGACCAAAATTTTGGGAACCCGCGAAACCAGCGAAATGGAAGAAGAACTTTCCCAAAGAAGTTATGGTAATCTCGTGCATTATGCACTACAAATTATTTATGAGAAAAATTTAGGTAAAGTTTTAACTGTTAACGATTTAGAATTTTCAAATCAACAATTGCTTGAAGTAATGAATCAGGCGATTATTAAATTGAATCATCAGACCGATTTTTATGAAAAGGGAATGAATTACATTCATAAATCAATTGCAGAAAGGGTAGTGCGCACTATTTTGGAGGTCGATAAAAAATTAATTGCAGACGGAAATACGTTAGAAATTTTAAGTGTCGAAGGAAATTTTGAAAATATCGATTATTTTTTAAACAAACAGAAAACGGATAAAGTTTCCTTTTACGGATTTATCGACCGGATTGACCGACTGAACGGAAAGTTAAGAATCATTGATTACAAAACGGCAAAAACCAAAAATCTTCTCATTAAAGAAGCCAAAAAAGAAGAGGAAGCAGAAAAACTCGAACAGTTGTTTTTTAGAGATGATTTCAAACAGGCAATGCAGTTATGTATTTATGCTTATGCGGTTTTAAATGAGAAAAAATATCCCGATAATTTCGTAGAATGCGGAATCTGGAGTTTCGCTGAAGCCAACAAAGGCGTTCAGAATTTACAGATTTATGGTGACGAAGAAATTTCGAATCAATCATTGGTAAGTCCTATGAATTGGATTAAAAACGTGATTGTAGAAATTCTGAATCCGGAAAATGATTTTGTAGAAGAAGTGAAAACCAGTTGGTAAATTAAAAAAAAACCTTCAGGTTTCAAGATCCTAAAGGTTTTTTATTTTTTTTTTTATCCAAACGCATTAATTCCGGTAATATCCATGCCGGTTATCAACAAATGAATATCGTGGGTTCCTTCGTAAGTGATGACGGATTCTAAATTCGCTGCATGACGCATCATCGGGAATTCGCCCATAATTCCCATTCCGCCAAGAATTTGTCGGGATTCTCTCGCAATGTCGATGGCCATTTTCACGTTGTTTCTTTTCGCCATTGAAATTTGTGCAGGCGTTGCTTTATGAGCATTTTTTAAATTTCCTAACTGAAGACAAAGCAATTGTGCTTTGGTGATTTCTGTTAAGAATTCTGCTAACTTTTTCTGTTGCAATTGAAATCCTGCAATTGGTTTTCCAAATTGTGTTCTCTCTTTTGAATATTGAACTGCCGTGCAGTAACAGTCGATGGCTGAGCCGATTACACCCCAGGAAATACCGTACCGTGCAGAGTTTAAACAGGATAAAGGTCCTTTCAAACCTATAACTTTCGGTAATACATTTTCTTTTGGAACTTTCACATTATCAAAAACCAACTCTCCGGTTTTCGAAGCCCGAAGTGACCATTTATTATGGGTTTCAGGAGTGGTAAATCCTTCAAAATCTCTTTGTACAATTAAACCCTGAACTTTTCCTTCTTCATTTTTTGCCCAGACTACAGCGATATCACAAAGTGGCGCGTTGGTAATCCACATTTTTGCGCCGTTTAATAAATAATGATCGCCTTTGTCTACGAAATAAGTTTCCATCGAACTGGGATCAGAACCGTGATTGGGTTCGGTTAATCCGAAAGCGCCGATCATATCACCACTTGCCAATTGCGGAAGAAATTTCTTTTTTTGTTCCTCAGAACCGTATTCATTAATTGGAAACATGACCAAAGAACTTTGAACAGAAGCGGCTGAACGAACCGCAGAATCGCCTCTTTCAAGCTCCTGCATTATGATTCCGTATGAAATTTGATCTAAACCGGAACCGCCATATTCTTCCGGAATATAAGGACCGAGTGCTCCGACTTTCCCTAATTCTTTCATCAGGTTAGGAATATCGGTATGATTTTGTGCCGCCTCATCAATTTTGGGCATAACAAAACTCTCCACCCAATCCCGAACAGATTGGCGGATAAGTAAGTGTTCCTCAGTAAGTAAACTGTCAATTCCGTAATAATCTGGAATGGAATTCAGTGGATAGTATGACATATTATTTAAGTTTGCCCTAATTTAGGATATTTTAAAATTTTAAGGAAATATTTATCGAAAATTTATCGTTTTAACCAAATTATAAATTAATTCTCTTATTCTTTAGTCATTAAACGGTATAAGTAGGGCGCTTTGTTGGAAGGAAACATTGAAAAGTTTTTTCATAAAAAAAAATTACACCGTCGAACGTTATTTCGCGTTAAATTTCTTATCAAAATCAGTGCAGGCTACGGGCTTCAAAGTAGATCCTTCATATTTAAGTTTTGCAGGACTTACATAATTAGATTTATTTCCATCTGTTTTTTGCTCACCGATTCCTTCGATGATATTTCCTTCTTTTTTAAGAAAATAAATTTCGCGGTCAGAAGTTTTTCCTTCCGCTTTAAAGGTATAAACCAATTTTAAAGTATCACCATTTTGATTACCAACGATGTCACCGATGGAACTGTCCTTTTCGAAATTTTTATAGTGCATTTTTCCCGTAATAGTACCCAAATTATCTTCCAGAGAAACAAAAAGCGAATCCTTGCCCGTGGCTGTCATATAGCAGGTTTGTAGGGTAGAGGACTCGATAGGTTCATTGGTTTCGGGAATAACAGTCAAAGAATCTGGAGTTTCGTGAGTTGTTACGACTTCAGCAGTTTTTTTTTCGCAACTTAGTACGATGCACATCATAAGTGCAGAAAGAAATAGATTTCTCATAGAATATTTTTCTAATTAATTTTAGGTATAAATTTACTGATTTTAATTTAAAGTGGATATATTATGTTAAATTGAAGATCGATCTGAACATAATGACAGATGCTCAAGAAGAAGTTTTTAATATTATTAATGGCCAGTATTTATTAATCAAACTGGGTTTCTATTTTAAATTTAGTGAAGACAAAATTATTGCGGAATTTCAGTTTGTACTTAAATAATAACTGGAATCTCAGATGATTTTTCAAAATTTTAATTTTAGGAGTTAAAATTTAATAAGTAAAGTTTTCTTTAATTCGAAATTCTTATGAATTGTTCTTTTTAAAATTTTATTCAAGTTAAGTGTTAAATAAAAAATTGTAAAATTTAAACATTCTCTTAATTTTTTTTCGTTTTTAAAAATGAGCATTATTCGAAATTTTCTAATCGCTTAGAATCGGCTGTATAATTTTATTTTGGATAAGGGATCGGATTTATGAAAAATTTGAATTCTAAAAATAGTTTTAAAAATATACATAATAGCCCTACAAAAGATATTCTGGCGATTTATAAAATGTCCTATAATTTATATTATGTTAAATTGTATTTGTTTCCGGGCTAAATAATTAAGGAATTGATGAATCTCTAATTGCAAACTTAAAAATGGGCGCACTCATAAACATTCTTTGTAATCCCGACAAAACCATTCCCGTAAATCTTCAAACAAAAAAAAGAGCCTCCCAAATTGGAAGACTCTTTTCAATATTATTTGTTTTTCAAACATTTTTCTAAGAACTGATCCTGTTCCCATAACGTATGCAATACATTTTCCTTGGCAGCATATCCATGAGATTCTTTCGGTAAAAGAACCATTCTGACTGGCGCTCCTAAGTTTTTCAAAGCCTGGAAATATCTTTCCGTTTGCAAAGTAAAAGTTCCCGGATTATTATCGGCTTCACCATGAATCAGCAGCAGCGGCGTTTTCATTTTATCAGCCTGCATAAATGGAGACATGGTATTATAAATTTCCGGTACATCCCAGTAATTTCTCTGTTCGGTTTGGAAACCAAATGGTGTCAAAGTTCTGTTATATGCACCACTTCTCGCAATTCCACAAGCATAATCTTTGGAATGAGTCAAAAGATTGGCCGTCATAAACGCTCCGTAAGAATGTCCGCCGACAGCAACTTTCGTTCTGTCAATATACCCTAATTTGTCAACGGCATCAATCGCTGCTCTACCATCTGCAACCAATTGTGTGATAAATGTATCGTTTGGTTCCGCTTTTCCTTCGCCGATAATTGGGAAAGACGCATCATCTAAAACCGCATAACCTTTGGTCACCCAATAGATAAACGAACCATAACTAGGGAACGTAAAATCATTTGGATTTTGGGTATTTTGTCCTGCAGTATCTTTACTAACAAATTCTCTGGGATAAGCCCAGATTAAAAGTGGCAATTTTTCGGTGCGATTTTTACGGTCATAGTTTGCCGGTAAATAAAGCGTTCCGGTCAACTCTACTCCATCATTCCTTTTGTAGGTAATTACCTCTTTATATACATTTTTAATGCTTTCAAAAGGATTAGCAAAATGAGTTACTGCGGTCGCTTTACCATTTTTAATGTTTCTTACAAAATAGTTTGGATATTGGCTTGGCGACTGTTCTACCACTAAAACCTGTCCGGTTTTGGCATCTAAAATATCAATGATACTTTCTTTCGACTTGGTTAATTTTGAAGTATAAACTCTCTTTTTAGACATCGTTCCCAGATCCAGTTCATCAATGAAAGGAAACTGACCATCTTTGGTAAAACCAGCGCCGATAAGATTGGTCTTATTATTTTTAACGTCAATTACATTTCTGCCGAATTGATTTTTCGTTTCGGCGAAACTTCCCGGATTGCTGTAAACATCCTGATAATTTCGGTCATCAATTATTTTTGATGAATTATCTTTTAGATTGATCAGATAAGTTTTAGAATTTCTGGTATCATACCAATTATCAGAAACTACTGCGAAATTACTGTTTGTCCAATCGATACCGTTGAATCTCTGCTGTGTTTTGAAGAACGATTTTGGTGTGGTATTGAATGGCGCTTCCCAAACAAAAAGCTCATCGCGGTAATCCACTTTTTTTGACTGATCTCCGCCGTCCAAAGCTTCTGCAAAAACCAATGTTGATGGTTGGTCATCTCTCCAGCTAATATTTCTTTTCCCAGCTCTTACCGAAGAAAAACCTTTGGGCATAATTTCATTCAGTGGCGTTTCATTAACTACTTTTACTAAATTTCCGTTTTTATCATAGACGGTAGAAGTCATTGGAAATCGGTTCAAAGGAACAATGTAAGAATACGGTTTCTGAATGGTTGTCAGCATTAAATAGTTCCCATCTGGTGAGAAATTAACAGAAGTATAAATATCTGCGTCTTTAAATTTCTGCTGATCTCCATTAATAGAAATCTTTACCAAATCAGATTTGGCCAGTGTTTCAAAGTTGGCTTCATCTTGTGGGTTTTTTAATAAATCCTGATAAGTTCTGTTTTGCGAAACTTTACCGTCTGAATTAGAAACTGTAGGCCCAGTTGGCAGATTCTGTTTCTCATCGATTAATGCATTTCTATTGGTAGGAATTTGTTTAACCAAAAGGTTTTGCGAATCCGACATCCAAACATAAGGATTTCCTAAGTTTGCATTTAGGGGTTGGTTTGAAATCTTTTTTGCGGTATTTGAAGCAAGATCTAAAATCCATAATTCAACCGCATTTTTTGTGGTATTGGTAAAAGCCAGTTTTTTCTCATCTGGAGAAAAAGAAAGGTATGCGATTCTTGCGTTCGCGGGTAAACCTTTCACTTGGGATTCCGTTTTATCTTTTAACTTACGTGTTTTCAGATTATTCACATAAGTCATCGTACTCGAAATGTTGGTGATGGGATTCACTCTCAATCCAGCCAGTTTCATTTCATCCTGACTCAAATCATCCAGGGATTTGTAAGTGTCCCGATAAGAGAAAATCATCTGTTCTCTTTTGCTGTCCATAAAAACAGAAGGTGCACGCTCGAAATCTGCTAACTGCATAATTTCCGCAGAAGGTTTTTGATACGTAATGTTTTCCTGGGCACTCGCAAAAACTACAAATAGTAAAGCAATTGCCGTAAGTCGTTTTTTCATAAATACTCTTTTTTCAAAAGTATCAATAATTAATGTTTTAAACAAATATGTACCATAAATAAAACAAAAAAACCACCAAAACATAAAGTTATATGGTGGTTTTGTATTTTTTATTGACTATTTACCATCTGGTTTCTCTCCGCTGAGAGATCATATTGTCGATTGAAAATTTCCGGGGTCCGAAAGTGAAAATGAGCGCGAAAATAGAAAGGAACAAAAGACTGCTTTCTTTTACCGTAAAAGGATCAGAAAAATGAACTCCGAAAGCTGCAATTGCCATAACCAACATCAGTAATAAACTTGCTGCACGCGTGAAAAGCCCGATCATTATTAAAAAAGCGCAAATCAGTTCCATCAGGATGGCCAGAATTAATGTAGCACTTGATCCCATACCAAAAAAATTGTAAAACTGAATTTCACCTCCTGCCAGAAATTTTTCTAATTTGGGAAGTCCATGCAGCATAATCATCGCGACTGCTACAAATATCCGTACTAATAACATGATTATATTATTAAGTGTTGGGATGTCTCTGGTCGAAGAAAAATAATTCATTTAATATAATTAGATAAGAAAATTAATAAAAACGTCTAAACTACAAAATTTTAATCCAAATCATTACCGGTAACCAAAATTTTTCAAATCTCTGTCATTTTTTCTCCAGTCTTTTTTAACTTTAACAAATAAAGCAAGGTGAATTTTTTTAGAAAAGAATTTTTCCAAATCGATTCTCGCTTCCGTTCCCACTTTTTTTATGGCATCACCTTTATGCCCGATGATGATTCCTTTCTGCGTGTCACGCTCTACATAAATCACTGAATCGATAAAGATCATTCCGTCGGTTTCTTTGAACTGCTCAGTTACCACTTCTACGGAATAAGGAATTTCTTTTTCGTAATTCAAAAGAATTTTTTCGCGAATGGTTTCGTTCACGAAGAACCTTTCCGGTTTATCCGTATATTGATCTTTGCCGTAATAAGGCGGATTTTCAGGAAGCATCGATTTTAATTTAGGCAAAATCACTTCAGTATTAAACCCAGTTAAAGCAGAAATCGGTAAAATCTCTGCTTTCGGAATTTGTTCATGCCAAAATTCTATTATTTTTTCAAGATCGGTTTGATTGGAAGCATCGATTTTATTCACCAAAATCAAAACAGGAACCGGAATTTTATTCAGTTTCTCAACCAGGAATTCGCTGTGTTCTCCTTTATCAGTAATATCAATAATGAATAGAAAAACATCTGCATCCTGTAAAGAATCCTTTACAAAATCCATCATTTTTTCCTGAAGGCCGTATTTTGGATCCAAAACTCCGGGTGTATCAGAAAAAACAATCTGTAAATCCTCTTCATTATATATTCCGAAAATACGGTGTCTCGTGGTTTGTGCTTTCTGCGTTACAATCGCTAACTTCTCTCCCATCAATTGATTAAGAAGTGTCGATTTTCCGGCGTTGGGTTTTCCAACTATATTTACGAATCCTGCTTTATGCGTGCTCAATGTATAAAAATTTTAAAGTAAGGGCAAAGTTAATGAATTTTGGTGGGTGTTTATTTTATTCTTTGATTTAAAATCACCAAGATGACCAAACTATAGGATTCGTTTTTCAAAAGGCATAATTATTTCATTATTCAAAATCTTAAATTACTTATTATGAGATCAATCTGGAACGGAGCAATTGGATTTGGACTGGTAAATATTCCGGTGAAAATGTATTCTGCAGTTGAAGACAGCAATCTTGATTTGGATATGTTGGATAAAAGTGATTTCTCAAATATCAAGTTTAAACGTGTCAATGAGAAAACCGGTAAAGAGGTAAAATGGGAAAATATCGTCAAAGGATATCTGTTAGAAGACAAATACATTGTCCTGGATGTCGAGGATTATACTGCGGCAAGTCCCGAGAAAACTAGAATTTTCTCTATTGAACAATTTGTAAAAGAAGCAGAAATCGATTCTGTTTTTTTCGAAGTTCCCTATTTTCTGGAACCGCAGAAAAATGCGGAGAATGCTTATAACCTTTTATTAAAAGCACTGGAAAAGACAAAAATGGCAGGAATCGGAACCTTCGTAATGCGGGATAAAGAAATTTTTGGAATGATACGTCCTTATGACGACAAAGTTCTCATTATAAACAGATTGAGATTTGCACAGGAAATAAGAGATTACAAAGATTTAAAAATTCCGGATCAGAAAAATCCAAAAGAAGGCGAATTAAAAATGGCAGTTTCGCTGATTGAACAAAACTCTGAGAAGTTTGAACCCGCTGCTTTTAAAGATACTTATGCTGAAGATTTAATGAAAATTATCAAACAAAAAGCGAAAGGCGGAAAAGTCAAGAAAGTTGAGGAACAAGCTGAGGACAGCGGTAAAGTTGTCGATTTAATGGCGCAGTTAAAAGCAAGTCTAGAAAGTTCAAAAAAGAATAAAAAAGTCTCCTGATGATGCCACTCGAAGAATACAATAAAAAACGGAAATTCAACGAAACTCCCGAACCGGAAGGAAAAGAAATGAAATCAGATAACAAACTGATTTTCGTGATTCAACGGCATTCTGCGTCCAGATTGCATTATGATTTCCGTTTGGAAATGGACGGAGTTTTGAAAAGTTGGGCTGTTCCGAAAGGACCTTCGCTGAATCCGGAGGATAAAAGACTGGCGATGATGACCGAAGATCATCCTTTTTCTTACCACGATTTTGAAGGAAATATTCCCGAAGGCAATTATGGCGCAGGCGAAGTTGAAATCTGGGATTCCGGCACTTACGAGCCTTTGGAAAAAGTTGAAGGTAAATCTGATGCCTTGATTATGCGCCACGAACTGCATCAAGATTCTTTAAAATTTATTCTTCACGGTAAAAAATTAAAAGGGGAATTTGCTTTAGTAAAGATGAAAAACTCCAAAGAGGGAAATGCCTGGCTATTAATTAAACACAAAGATAAATTCGCACTGGAGGAATATGACGCTGAAGAGCATATTCCTAAAAAATCGAAAGTAACGTTACGCGAAGAAAACCGTCCCGGTAAAAAAAAAATAAAAATTCCAAATAAAGAATCGAAAACATTCAAAAATTATACGCCCTCATTGATTGGTGAAAAAAAATTGAAAGATTTCATTAAACCCATGTTGGCTCAAACGGGAGAAAAAGCCTTTAATAATAAAGATTGGGTTTTCGAAATTAAATGGGATGGTTATCGTGCTGTAGCTGATTTACGGGAACCAGTAATTCAACTATATTCCCGGAACGGACTCTCTTATTCGGATAAATTTTCGAAAATCATTAAAGCCTTAGATCATCAAAATCATCAGATGGTTTTAGACGGTGAAATTGTAGCTTTCAATAAGGAAGGAAAACCTGATTTTCAAATCTTACAAAAAATAGGTGAAAATCCGGATTTAGCAATGACTTATCAGGTTTTCGATTTGCTTTGGCTCAATGGACATTCCACTGAAAATTTAACTTTGGTTCAACGCAAAGAATTGCTCAAAGACGCTTTAACAGAAAATAATGTCATTAAATATTGTGAGCATATTCCCCAAAATGGGATTGATTTTTTTCAACAGATCAAAAAGATGGAATTAGAAGGAATGATCGCAAAAAAAACAGACAGTATTTATTCAGAAGGTGTCCGTTCTTCAGACTGGCTGAAAATCAAATTCCAGAATACAGAAGATGTTTTAATTTGTGGTTTTACCGAACCGAACGGTTCGCGGAAAAATTTCGGTGCGCTGATTCTGGGAACTTTTGCCGATGGTCAATTAAAATATTGCGGACATGCCGGGACTGGTTTTGCAGATAAAATTTTAGATTCTTTATATGAATTGTTTAAACCGTTAATTATCGGAAACTGTCCTTTTGAAGAAGTTCCAAAAACCAATGCTCCTGCGACTTGGTTGAAACCTGAATTGGTTTGTGAAATAAAATTTACAGAAAAAACGAAAGATGGAATTTTCCGGCATCCCGTTTATATGGGACTTCGAAGTGATAAAGACAAAGAGGATTTGATGAATGAAGAAGAGGAAGAAATTGAAAATTCGACTTCTTTAAAAATGAAAATAAGTGAAAGCAAAGTAGAAAAAGATTCAGTAAAAACTAAAACTCAAAAGATGACAAAAGCCGTTAAACTGACCAATCAAAACAAGATCTATTTCCCGGAAAGTGGTATTACGAAAGGTGAAGTTATTGATTATTATCAGTCTGTGGCGAAATATATTTTACCCCATTTAAAAAACCGTCCGCAATCGCTGAACCGTTTTCCCAATGGTATTGAAGGCTTGAGTTTTTATCATAAAGATGCCGGAAACGATGCGCCTGACTGGATTGAAAAAGTTTCGGTCTTTTCAGAATCAAATGAAAAAGACATTGAATATTTAATCTGCAATACAGCAGATGATTTGGCTTATTTAAATAATTTAGGATGTATCGATTTGAATCCATGGAATTCCACGGTCATCGATCTGGATAAACCAACCTGGCTAGCTCTGGATTTGGATCCATCAGAGAAAAATACTTTTGACCAGGTTATCGAAACTGCTTTGTGTGTAAAGGAGATTTTGGATTTAGCAAAAATTAAAGGCTTTTGCAAAACTTCAGGAAGTTCAGGAATTCATATTTTCATTCCAATGGGTGAACAGTATGAGGTTGAATTAGTGAAAAATTTCGCCCATCTTCTAATGCAGAAAGTACAGCAAAAATTACCGGATTTAACTACTTTAGAAAGGAATTTGAAAAAACGGGATAAGAATAAAATTTATCTGGATTATCTGCAAAACCGGACCGGTCAGACGTTGGCGAGTGTTTACAGCGTTCGTCCAAAACCTTTTGCACCGGTTTCAATGCCTTTACTTTGGGAAGAACTGAAGTCCGGTTTGAAACCGACCGATTTCAATATTCATAATGCTTTGGAGCGTATTAAAAAGAATGGCGATTTGTTTAAACCAGTTTTAGGGAAAGGAATTGATATGTTGAAAGCTTTGGAAAATCTTTCTAAAATTTAATGAAAATCTATTTTTAAATCTGATAAGAATTGCACACAGTCTTTCGCCCATAATTCATAAGTCAGTTCAGACGGATGAATTCCATCGCTGAAAAAATCTGCAGTTGTTTGATCTTCTTGCAGTTTTCCCAACCATTCCTGTACGTTAATTTTTCTGGTCGGGAAATAGATGTTTTTGTTTTTTAAAACCTGCGCGTTAAGGTAATCCGCCAATAAATCTTTGTGATTTCCCAAGACCGATTTCATTTGTTTTGTAAATGCAGGAAACGTTTCAATTGTTGGCAAATGCGGAAATAAAATCGGAGTTTCAGGAAATTTATTCTGTAAATTTTCAATAAGAAACTGAATGTTTTTAGTCCATTTTTTGGGTTGAGTCAATTCAAAAGTATCATTGCCGCCAATTCCGATAACGATTAAATCGCAAGTGATTTCCGTGATCTGCGGAACGATTCTCTGGTGAATTTTTTCTACGTTATAACCTGTTTTCGCATACACTTTCCAATCGATATTACATTGAACTAAGGAACTGAATTCTCTGGAGAAATGCCCGGCAAAGCTGTTTTTATGAAAATCTGATCCTACGCCGGCCATCGAACTTTCGCCAATAAATAAAATCTTAAAATTTTTATCGGCGTTAATATTGAAAAAACCTTCGGGATCTTTTGCTTCAGGAAGAAGCGGTATTTGCTTCCTTATTTTTTTTCCCTGAAAATAAATAAGTGGTAATATAGGAATCGACTTTAATAAATGGATTAAATACTTCTTTCCCATTGCGATTGCTTTTTAGTTATTTTTTAAAAACGACGGGCAAAATCTCATTTTCTGTCAAACCAAATTTTCTGCGGTCTTCATTGGAAAATTTCCTGGAGTAAAAGTTGATATCAACTTCAAAACCCGCTTTTTTCAGTCGGTCGAAATAATCCATTCCGTACCAGCGAACGTGGTCGTATTGGCCAAAATGTTTTTGTCTTTCTTTTGGATCTTTGATGGAGAAATCTTCGTATGTTTTTTCTAAAGAATTCTTCATCGGAACCTGAAAAATTCCCCAACCGCCTTTTTTCATGACCCGATAGAGTTCGCTCATGGCTTTCTGATCATCCCCGATATGTTCTAAAACATGATTGCAAAAGACAATATCATAACTTTCATCTTCAAAAGGTAAATCCAGAATATCTGCTTTTACATCGACGATCGGCGAATATAAATCGGCAGAAGTATAATCCAGATTCTTCATTTTTTTGAATCTTCTCAGAAATTCCTGCTCAGGTGCGATATGAAGAACTTTGTATTTTTCAGTAAAAAAATCGGTTTCATTTTGAAGATACAGCCACATTTGCCGGTGACGCTCCAAACTTAATGTTCCCGGTGACAAAGCATTTTCCCTTTGTTGACCATAACCATACGGAAGGAATTTTCGGTAAGATTTCCCATCGATTGGATCGGTGAATTTTGTTCCTTTAAAGAATAAATAAATGACAGGCCTCAGAAAAATGCTTAAATTAATAAGCATTGGCCTGGGTATTCTATTTAAAAGAAATTTGGTGATTTTTTTCATTAAAAATCCATTGTAAATGGTTTTTCTTCGTCACTTACAATTCCTAAAGCTTCATAAATATATTTGTAGGTCGACAATAAAACCGGTTTTCCGCCGATAATACAAACATCGTGTTCGAAATGGGCTGATGGCGACATATCGAGTGAAGTTACCGTCCAGCCGTCATCATGGAATTTTACTTTTTCAGTACCTAAATTTACCATAGGTTCGATGGCTAATACGATCCCATCTTTTAAAACTTTACCGCTCCCTTTTTTCCCATAATTAGGAACTTGTGGATCTTCGTGCATTTTTCGGCCTAAGCCGTGCCCGACTAATTCACGAACAACTCCGTAACCATGAGTTTCGCAATAGGTTTGAATTGCGTTTGAAATGTCTCCTACTCTTTTTCCACGAACGCATTGCTCAATTCCTTTGTAAAGAGATTCTTTGGTTATTTTCAGGAGTTTTTTAATTTCAGGTGCAACCTCTCCTACTTCAAATGAATAAGCGTGATCGCCATAAAATCCGTTCATAAAAACGCCACAATCTACTGACAAAATGTCTCCTTCGACTAATGGTTTTTCATTTGGAATTCCGTGTACCACTTCAGCATTTGGGGAAATACATAAATTTTTCGGGAAACCGTACATTCCTAAAAAGGCCGGCTCTCCGCCGTGATCGCGAATAAACTGCCCACCTAAATTATCAAGATGCAAAGTAGTTACGCCTGGTTTAATTTCTTTGGCCAGCATGCCCAGAGTTTTGGAAACCAGTTGGGCACTTTCCCGCATTAAGCGAAGTTCTTCTATTGTTTTTAACTGTATCAATGTATTATAGTATCTAAAGTTAGAGAAAAGGAAATGTGAATTTTAATAATAATTTACCAGAACAATCCTTTCTTTTTATCTTTTTTTATTTTCGAATAAGCCAGGACTTCTTTGCCATCCACCCGGAATTCTATTCTTTCGTTAATGATATTGTAGATTTCGCCCCAACCTGGGAATCCACCAAGATTTCGGTCGTCGATAAAAAGGTCGGCATCAATTTTTCGGGACGCATTTTCATTCTCGAAAACTTCGCCTTCAAAACTTGAATTAACCGCATAAAACTCAACGCCATTTTTTTTGCAAAACTCAACTGCTTCATCCAAAGTTTTTCCATGTCGGTAAGTCCACAGAATCAATCTGTAGCCTTCTGACTGGAGTTTTTTTAGGGTTTCAAAAGCAAAAGTTTTTGTTTTTCCAATTCCGGGATATCCATCATCTACGATTGTACCGTCAAAATCGATAGCAAGTTTTTTACTGTTTTTCATTTTTTTCTAAATTTCGATGGTGCAAAGATAATAAATTTAGCGTTGAAAGGATGTTCAAATCGATTAGTGGATTCTTTATAAAAGTAAAAAAGCCAAAGAAGTGATTCACTTAATTGGCAATATAATTTACATGAATTAAATCTAAGATTTAATCCATTTGAATTGATATTCCTGATCGGGAGTTGAAATTCTGTCGGTGATTCTTTGTAATCTTCCCGGGAGTTTCATTAAATATTCCTGCGCTTTTTCCGCAGATTCAGTAAGTCCGGTAATATGTTCAATTTTCCAGTCTTCTAATAATTCTGATAAAATATTGATGTAATCCTGGCCTGTATAAACCATAGCACGCTGTGCTGCATCTGAGAAATGTCCCCAAAGTTCGCCAGCTTTCTGACCAGATTCACGCATTAAATGGGCGGGCATTACTATTTTTTTACGCATCATATCTTCGAAAGCCAACATCATTTCTGAAGGATCGAGTTCGAGAATTTTGGTCACAAAATGCTTGTACGCTTTTGCATGTCGTGCTTCATCAGCAGCAATCACCCCGCACATTCTGGAAAGTTTTGTATTTCCGCTTTGTTTTGCCAAAGATCCTACTCTTCTGTGGGAAATATTAGTCGCCGTTTCCTGAAAACTGGTATAAACAAAATTACGGTATGGATCCATCGTAGTTCCGATATCAAAACCGTCCTGAATTAAATATTGAGTTGTGATTTCTACTTCACGCATATTTACACGGCCGCATAAGTACAGGTATTTATTGAGCAGATCGCCGTGGCGGTTTTCTTCTGCGGTCCAGCTTCTTACCCATTGTGACCATCCGGTTCTTTCTTCCTGGTTTACGCCGTCAATTCCCATAATCCAAGACTCATAACTTGGTAATGCCTCTTCGGTAATACAGTCACCTATTAAAGTTACAAAAAGATCGTAACCCATTTCCTGTGCATAAGTTTGAAGTTCTTCTACATCATATTTAAAACTGTCTGCAGACGGATCCGGCAAAAAATCAGTGGGTTGCCATATTTTTTCTACAGGGGTTAAATAGGAGTTAATAAACTCATCGACATTTTTGCCTAAAGTTCTCATTACTTCTATTCTCATCATTTTATTATACATTCTTCACTCTTTTATATATTAGGCAAATATAATTTAAAAATATTATCTATTACATAGTTAACAGAAAAACAAAAGAAATATCTGTCATTTTAATGGTCAATTTTGGAGTTTCTTTAACTTACTAATACTTCTCCGGTCATTATAGGAGGAATTTCAATTCCCATCACTTTTAGAATGGATGGGGCGACATCCCCTAATTTTCCGGGTTTTAAATTCCAGTTTCTGTCTTTATCCATGACGATTAAAGGGACTAAGTTTGTTGAATGCTGCGTATTAGGACTTCCATCAGCGTTCAGCATTACATCTGAATTCCCGTGGTCTGCCAGAATAAAAACCGCATAACCATGTTCATAAGCAGTGGACGCAACTTTAGAAATGCACTCATCTACAACTTCAGCTGCTCTGACGGCTGCAGAAAAAACGCCGGTATGGCCGACCATGTCGGCATTGGCAAAATTTAAACAAATAAAATCTGCTGATTCCTCTTCAATTTTGGGAAGTATTTTTTCGGTAATATCGTATGCAGACATTTCCGGTTTAAAGTCATAAGTAGGAACATCTTTAGGACTCGGACACAACAATCGGCTTTCCCCGACGAATTCTGCTTCTCTTCCACCGGAAAAGAAAAAGGTAACGTGAGGGTATTTTTCTGTTTCTGCGACCCGAATCTGTGTCTTGCCGTTTCTTTCTAATACTTCACCCATCGTTTCGTGTAAAACTTCCTCGTCGAAAACCACATGAACATTTTTATACTTTTTATCGTAATTCGTCATCGTGACATAATACAGATTCAACGGATGCATTCCGTATTCGGGAAACTCCTCTTGTGAAAGAACTTCTGTAATTTCCCGACCACGATCTGTTCTGAAATTAAAACAAAATACGACATCATCATTTTCAATCTTGGCAACTGGCAAACTGTTGTCTTTCAGACAAATAATGGGTTTCAAAAACTCATCGGTAACATCCTGATTATAAGAGCTTTCTATGGCTTGCAGGACATCTCTGGTTCCATCTCCTATCCCATTGACCATTGCATCATAGGCTAATTTTACACGTTCCCATCTTTTATCACGGTCCATCGCGTAATATCTTCCAACAACCGTTGCAAGCTGTCCGGTGCTGGTTTTCATGTGATCCAGGAGTTCCAGTATAAAACCTTTTCCTGAATGCGGGTCGCAATCTCGGCCATCAGTAAAGGCATGAACGTAAACATTCTTGTCTAAACCAAATTCGTGAGCAGCAGTGAGTAAACCTTTCAAATGATTAATATGGGAATGTACCCCACCATCTGAAACTAAACCGATGAAATGAACATTTTTATTATTTTCTAAAGCATATTCAAACGCTCTGGTGATTGTGTTTTCCTTTCCTAAAGTAGCATTTTCAACCGCCATATTGAGTTTTACCAAATTTTGGTAAACTACCCTCCCGGCACCTAAATTCATGTGGCCGACTTCAGAGTTTCCCATTTGTCCGAAAGGTAATCCTACAGCAATTCCACTCGCTTCCAGGGTAGTATGCGGGAATTTTTCATAACAGGAATCGATAAAGGGAGTATGTGCCTGAGCGATGGCAGAAACTTTGGGATCCGGTCCTATTCCCCAACCGTCGAGTATCGCTAAAATGGCTTTTTTTGACATTTCTATTATATTTTTGATTGAATACAAATTTAGTGATTTAACACTTATTCAGCGACTGATTTTAAAGAATCTTAGATAATTTTTTGCTTACAATCCAGCAATTTTTCAAATGCTTTTCGGGCAGCATTCCGAAAGTAAACTTCACCACAATATTGGTAACCTAATTTGTCTAAAATTTTCAACATCGGAATATTATCAAAGTTAGTATCTACTTTAATACTCAAAATATTTTTTGAAAGGGCAATTTTTTCAATTTCTTTAAAAATTTGCGTGGCAATTCCTTTTCCTGCAGACTCCGTTGAGACTGCGACACGGTGAACTACCATGTATTTTCCATCAGAAAGCCATTTCCCTTCAATAGTTTCGTAAGCCGGTTCAGTGTCGGGAATCACTGCTGCATAACCAAGAATAGTATCTTCTAAGGTCAGGACAAATCCATAATCGTTTTGAATATCATTTTCGATTGTTTCCAGATTAGGATAACCGTCTTGCCATTGGGTGCTGCCGTCGTTTTTCCGCCTTTCAATGGCCTGCTGCAGAATTTTCCAGATTGTTTCTTTATCATCTGAAACTGCTTTTCTAAAATGAAATTGTTCTTTTGATTTTGACATTGACTGTAATTTTTCTTTTACAAATTTACAGAAGATTTTATTCTCAATAAAAATAGCGGCAATTTGATGAGTTGTTTATTTTTAAAAAAAATCAGATGAAAAAGAAATCAGTTGTTTTTAAGGTATTGGAATTTCCTTGTATAAAACTTCTTTGACTGAATGGCTTAAAAAAAGCAGGAACTGTAAATTCTTAATTTAATATAATTCACGGGAAAATGATTTAAATGTTGAAGATTTCAATTCAAAACAACAAAAAACCGATTAAATAATAACCGGCTTAATGTTTTTTTTACCATTTGTGTTTTGGTGGTACAAAAGTAAACTTTAGTTTTAGTAAATAAAAGGGTGAAATCACCCTATTTTAGCACATGTGATGTTTAATGGCAAAAAGCACAATTCCTACTCTGGTTTTTACATTCAGTTTTGCAAAGATAGAGTCTCTGTAACCGTCTACAGTTCTTGGGCTCACGCACATTTGTTCTGCAATTTCCTTATAGGTGAGTTCAGAGCAGGCTAATTTAATAAATTCTATCTCGCGGTCTTTTAATGAATTGTTTATTTCTTGATTTATCTTTTCTTCGGTTTTTATTTTCAGCAGACTTTGGGTTACGATATCGGTATAGAAAATTCCTTTTTCATGAACGATATTTATCGCGTCAAAAAGAATATCAGGTGACATATCTTTGAGCAAATATCCTTTCGCGCCTGCTTTCAACATACTGATAATGGTGCTTTCATTATCTTCCATCGTTAAAGCAATCACCTTTAGGTCGGGATAGTTTTTAGTAAGTTCCAGGGTTGTTTCGATGCCGTTTTTCCGGGGCATATTGATGTCCATTAACACTACTTCAGGGAGTATTTTCCGGTGGTCAAGCTGTTTCAGAAAATCTTCGCCATTAAAGCAATTCATTACCACTTCAAATTTTGGATTAAATGAAATCATGTTTTCAATGGCCTTGGAAACTAATTTATGGTCATCTACGATTGCTATTTTTATTCTTTCCATGGTGTGGGTTTCTTGTAGGTGATGGTAATTTCGGTACCCAGATTTTCTGTAGACTTAATCTTAAAAGTGGCATCGATCAGTTTTGCACGATTCTTTATATTTTCTAATCCACTTCCATCATTTCTATGTTCTGCATTAAATCCTACCCCGTAATCATTAATATTAATTTCAGTGAAATTGGGATGATCTTCAACTTTTATCAATATTTTATTTGATCGGGCATGCTTGATCACATTGTTAATAGACTCCTGTATGATTCGAAACAGAATTAAAGCATGATCAGAACTAATTTCTAAATCGTGATTATTGATCTCGTACTCTACGTCCAGTAACTCCAGTCGTTCGATTCTGGAAATTTCCCTTTCCAATGATTCAACAAATCCAAAATGCTTTACCTGCTTGCTTATAAATACTTTAGAAAGGTTTCTGATATCTTGAATGCATTCGCCAATCAACAGGTTGATTTCCTGGGCGATATTTGTTTTATCTTCATCATTTGCCAGCCCGAGTTTATTAGTCATTAATCTTGCTACAGATAGCTTTTGTCCCAAATCATCATGAAGTTCCTGTCCTATATAATTCAGGGTTTGTTCCTTAATCTCTACCTGAGAAATTGCCAATTCCTGTTCAAAAAGAGCTTCTTTTTTTTGTTGAGATAAAAGAAGTTCAGATTTCTTCCTGATGAAAACCCCATACACTAAAACCATCATTAAAATTACAATTAAAATGATAAAAGTTGTAATGGTAAGCAGAAAATCGGTTTCTGTGAGATTCACTTTTTAATATTAATATTTTGTGCGAAAAAAACTCCTGTTATCAAAATAGAATATCCGATAACATTCACAATGAATAAAATTATGAAAAAAATATTGATATTCATCATTTGTATCGCAGTATTACTTATTATGAGTAACGGGGTTACTCCTAAGTAAATGGACATCAACCCTATACAGGCCCAAAACGGGTAATACGACTTGATATTAAGAATCTTATCTGAATTAAAGGTCTCACGCAAAACCAAAAAGATATTCACCATCAGGAGGATGACTTCAACAAAATAAAATTTAAAGGGGAATTTATTAAAGAAGTTATCAGAAAAAGCTGCAAATGAAATATAACTGGCGATAAAGATTATTGTAATAATCAAGTTTATTTTTTTAGATTTTTCTAATTCTAAGATAGAGCGAAAGTATAAAAAGAACAGTAAAAAGACACCGAAATTAACTCCTACTGAATAAATAGGAGTACTGTTAAAATGAGAAGTCGATATCCGCATTATGAAAATCAGCGTATCCAAAAAAACGACCACACCACTGGCGACAATAAAATAATTAATCCCTTTGCCAAGCTTGTTTCTTTTAAACAGTAGAAATATAAAAAATATTACCACCAGCAAAATTTGGATTAAACTTGCTATATTTCTATTCCATTCGATCATTGTATATTAATTAATATGGTGGACAGAGTTGTCCGAAATTTAAACCCGGTAATTCCTCTGGAGTAGAGACTTTTACAGAATTATCTTTTGTATCTTCAGCTGCACCCATATCTTCTGGGGAAAAGAATATGGTTTGGTAGCCTTTGTAAAGTGGATTTAACCGTGGGTCAAATTGGCCGTCAGAATATTTTCCTAGTGTAATTCTGATTCCTTTATTTTTTATTCCCATTTTTTCCATTCCTTCGCGGATCATGTTGATATACTCCTGTAAAATTTCTAAATCATAAGTGTAATATTTAGAATCCGGTTTTTCAGGAGGTCTTTTTGCATTAATGGCCGCATAATTCGTTTTTTCGTATTCCGTAGCCAACTGATCACTTTCTTTCTTTGTAATCAAATGTTTTTCTAATGCACTCATTGCTAAATATGTTTTATTAGTAACAAATTTAAAGTATATTAGTTGAAACTGATGGGTGAAATCACCCAATACGGTAGTTTTTTTAAATTATTTTTCCGCAACTTCACCTCTTTTGTTAATAAAGGATAATTTCCTTAAATTTCGGAACTCATTTCTTTGAAGAATTGAACCTTAAATTAATAAACGAATGCAAAAATTTTCTCCCATTGCCAAGAGTTACGAAGAAATAAAAACCGCTTTACCGGATAATGTTCAGCTCGTCGCAGTGTCTAAGACTCATCCGAAAGAAATGATCCGGGAAGTTTACGATTTAGGACAAAGGGTTTTTGGCGAAAACAAAGTACAGGAACTGATCGAAAAGCATCCGCAACTTCCGCAGAATATTCAGTGGCATTTGATCGGCCATTTGCAAACCAATAAAGTCAAATATATTGCGCCTTTTATCGATATGATTCAAAGTGTTGATTCTGAAAAACTTCTGGTAGAAATTGATAAACAGGCAGAAAAAAACCACCGGAAAATAAAAGTTCTGCTCCAGGTGAAAATCGCCGAGGAAGACACCAAATACGGTTTAGAAGTCCATGAAACCAAAGAGTTATATATGGATTATCTCCAAGGGAAATTTCCAAATATTATTATTTCCGGGTTAATGGGAATGGCGACTTTTACAGAAAATAAAAACCAGGTTAGGAAAGAGTTTACCTTCTTAAAACATCTTTTCGACCAACTTTCTTCACAGCAGAAACTCGATACGTTATCGATGGGAATGAGCGATGACTATCCTCTTGCTGTTGAATGCGGTGCTAATTCAGTCCGTATTGGCTCAGCAATTTTCGGATCCAGAGAATATCTTTAAATTCCTCTTAGGTACGATTATTGCTAAGATAAAAGCAAAATTCAGATAATACTTTTACTCAATCCATAAATTTTTATAATGCAAAAAATCTTAATTGTTGAAGATGAAAAAGCCATTTCGGGCGTTCTTCAAAGCATTCTCTCAGATGAATTACCTGGCTATGAATTCGTTATTGCCGAAGATGGCTTAGAAGGCTTAAAACAAATAGAGAAGGAAGATTTCGCTTTGGTGGTTTCTGACATTAAAATGCCTAAAGTTTCAGGTACCGAACTTTTGAAACAGGCGCTTCAAATTAAACCCGATACGACTTTCGTAATGATCTCAGGGCATGCCGATATCGATACCGCGGTAGATTGTCTGAAAGACGGTGCGTATGATTTTATTTCAAAACCTATCGATATCAACCGGCTGATTACAAGTGTTAGAAATGCTTTGGACAAAAGAATTTTGCAGAAAACAAATCAGCACTTAAAAATAGAAAATACAACTTTAAAGAAAAAAGTTAATAAGAAGTATCAGATGATTGGCGAATCTCCTGCGTTGAAGAAAATTCAGGATATGATTGAAAAAGTAGCGGCCTCTGATGCCAGAGTTTTAATTACAGGACCCAATGGTGCCGGGAAAGAATTGGTAGCCCACGCGATTCATGCACAAAGTGACCGAAGCAAAGGACCGATGATTGAAGTAAACTGTGCGGCAATCCCATCAGAACTCATTGAGTCAGAGTTGTTTGGACACGTTAAGGGAAGTTTTACAGGTGCAATAAAAGACAAACAGGGGAAATTTGAATTAGCCAATAATGGTACTATTTTCCTGGATGAGATTGGGGATATGTCGCTCATCGCACAGGCAAAAGTTCTTCGTGCACTACAGGAAAGCAAGGTCTCACCTGTCGGAAGCGATAAAGAAATCAAAGTAGATGTGAGAGTTCTGGCGGCCACCAATAAAAATATGCAGGAGGAAATTAAAGCCGGAAAATTCAGAGAAGATCTTTACCACCGACTTTCTGTTATCGAAATTTATGTTCCTTCTCTGGATGAAAGAAAAGACGATATTAAACTTTTGGTGAAACATTTTGCCAAAATTATTTCTGATGAACATGGTACCGCTTTGAAAACCTTTGATGATAAAGCAATTAAAGCTTTGGAGAATTTCAGCTGGACCGGAAATATCCGGGAGCTGAGAAATGTAGTTGAGCGTTTGATCATTTTAGGATCAACTCCGATTAATGCAGATGATGTTGCCAGTTTTGTGAGAAAATAAAATCTAATAATCTTATTACTACAATAAGGATATTCTAAATAATAAACCAAAGTACCAATTTGTATTTTGGTTTTTTTATTTGTTTTTAATAGTTTTTGGCACATTAGATGCTTTTTTTTAATGAAAAATAAAAGAGGATTAAAAGCAATTCTAAATTTTCTGTGATGAAAAATAAAATTCCTGAACAAATTATTGGTGTAGAAAGTGAAGCAGTTTCAAAGATTAGTTTTGACAATCAGGATCTGGCCCGAATCCATTTTAAAAAAGTAAAAAAAAGGTTTCTGGATATTAATTCCTGGGAGCTTTTTGCAGGCAAAGAAAAGGCAGAATTTTCTCTTCGTGATGAAAACGGTAATCTGATTTTAGGTGATCCACAGGTTGGAAATTATATCAGCATTAAAGTGCCGCTGCTTCCCAACAGAGATGATGATGGACTCGACTGGGTAAAAATTGAAGTGTATGAAGAGGAAGCTTCTGCGGATTATGAAGCTGTTTATCTGAGAGTTCGTCCCAGTTCAAAACCTAACAACCACAGCAATGAAATCACTCATTTTTTAGATTCATCGGCAACCTCTAATTTCATCATTAAAAGAAGCGGAAAAGAAATCTCCGCCGAAATTTATGCGAGAAATGAAGTTCCTAATTCAAAAGATAAGTCGATTTCAGAAAAGATCCGAAATAAAATAGTTTCAGTTGGTGGAATGTTAATTGGCAGCAAAATTCAATGGGAAGGTTTAACTAAAGGTTTAATTGAAAATGAATAATAAAGTATATATCGGTTGTTCAGGGTTTAGCGAAAGACTTTGGAAAGGATTTTTCTATCCGGAAGAATTGCCTTCTAAAGAATATTTACGCTTTTATTCAAAGCATTTGAATGCCGTCGAAATTAATTCTACTTTTTACAGAAAACCCACTTTGAAAACTTTAGAAAAATGGCATGCTGAAACTGGAGTCGATTTTAAATTTTTTATCAAAATCCCAAAATTTATTTCCCATTTAAAAAAACTGACTGAAACTAAAACCGACACCAAAGAATTCTGCAAACATATTTCATCAGGTTTACAGGAAAAATTAGCAGGTTTTCTTTTCCAGCTTCCACCGTCTTTTACATACAGCAAAGAGAATTTGGAAAAGGTAATCGATACGGTTGATAAAAAATACCTGAATGTGGTAGAATTTCGGCACCAATCCTGGTGGAATGCCGAAGTCTTTGAAAATTTAAATAAACATCAGATCGTTTTTTCCGGGGTTTCTATACCTAAAGATATTCCGGATGATTTTATTATTAATAATGATGACTTTGCGTATTACCGTCTTCACGGGATTCCTGAACTGTTTAAATCTGAATATTCAGAAAAGGAACTTACAACTTTAGCGGCGGAGGTTCGAAAATTTAATGGAACTTCATTTATCTTTTTTAATAATACGTACGGAACCGCCGGAATAAAAAATGCTGTTTATTTGAATAAATTTTTTGTCTGATCCAGCTTAACTCTTATTCATATTACAAACAAAACCCTTTAAATAAAAATATATCTAGAAAGTTTGCAGTAAATTTGCCGCAGATTTTTTTATATATTATGCAAATTTTAAATCCTGTACATACCAAAAGATTATTTAAGTTAGCACTTCCTGTAATGATCACGCAAGTAGGTCAAGTTTCTGTGCAACTGTTTGATAATATAATGGTTGGTAAACTGTTGGGCGCAGATGCACTGGCGTCTGTATCTTTGGCCAATGGTGTATTTTTCTCTGTTTTTGTTTTGGCATTAGGCTTTTCACTGGCAATTCCACCATTGGTTGCAGAAGCACAGTCACAAAATGATCACAACATGATCAATCGTATTTTTCGTCATGGTTTTGTGGTGAATATGTTTATTGGTTTGTTATTAGTTATTTTGATGCTCTTTGCTCTGCCATTGCTATATCATCTCGATCAGCCGGCGAATATCATTCCGGACACCGAAAGTTATTTACGGATAACCATTATCAGTATTCTGCCATTTATGGCCTTTCAAACGATGCGTGAAGTTTCCGAAGGGTTGAGTTTTACCATAGGCGTTACCAAAGCCACCATTATTGCCAATGTCATCAACATTGTTCTGAATTACGTTTTTATTAAAGGAATCGGTATGGAATCTATGGGGGTGGATGGTTCCGCATATGCCTCTTTTATCGCCAGAGTTTTCATGGTGGTCTTTCTGTTTTTCGTAATGAGAAAGAATCCAATGACCAAAAGGTATATGGCGGATTTCACGTTAAAAACTAAACTTTTTCAAAAGAAAATGTTCCGAAAGTTAGTCAAACTGGGATTGCCAACTGCCTTACAAATGTTCTTTGAAGTAACCGCATTTGCAGCAGCCGCTTTTATTTGTGGACTGATTTCTGCAAAAGATATTGCAGCGCATCAGATTGCATTATCTATGGCTTCCTTTACCTTTAATCTTTGCATTGGTTTCAGTATTGCCACTACCATTATGGCGGGAAATAGATTTGGAGAAAGAAACTATAAAGAATTAAGAAATGTCGGGATTAATAATCTGAAAATAGTGTTCATTTTCATGGTACTGTGCGGAATTATATTCATCGCCGGAAGAAATATTTTACCTACATTTTTTACCAAAAAAGAAGATGTCGAGGTCATCATACTGGCCTCAAAATTACTAATAATTGCAGCACTTTTTCAGCTTTCAGATGGTTTACAGATTCTGTCTCTGGGAGTTTTACGAGGAATGCAGGACGTGAAAATCCCGAGTATCCTTACGTTTGTTGCTTACTGGATCATCACTCTTCCGTTGGGATATTATCTTTGTGTAACCAGAGAAATGGGTGCCTATGGAATGTGGATTGCTTTGGGAATTGGCTTGACGATTTCGGCATTTTTATTAATAAGAAGGTTTTTAAGACTGTCTCAAAAGAATATAGATGCCGCATTGTAAGAGACCTTAAACTGTCGTTGTTTATTATTTCTACATTGTAGGAGGTTTGTCATTTTTAAATAAAATAGAGATACTCCAAGTTGATATCTATTATGTTTTATATCGTAAAGTCATCATGCTATTTTTCTTTGATAAAATCTTAAAGTAAAATTAAAATCAATATTACCATTAGATAAATCATTAACAATGAAAAAAAAAATCCGTCAAAGTTAATAACTAAGGTGGATTTTTTTTAGAATGAAATACTGAGAAGTTATAAAGCTTTTTACAACGATATTGGCATCTTAGAATAAGATTATAATTGAATTCTTTTCCCAGAAGTCATTAACAACGAAACATAAAAAAAACCGTCAAAGTTGATAACTAAGACGGATTCTTTTTTTAGGATGAAACTGAATGGTTAAAATTCAATCTCATTTTCAGGATGAATATGTTCGTATTCTTCTTTCATCATTTTTCCATAATTATTCTTTTCTCCTTTTGAAAATCGTTCTTCTAATTTTACGATAATGTAATACACGACCGGAACGATAATTAAAGTCAGGAATAGTGAAGATAACAATCCACCGATAATTACAATCGCCAAACCGTTATTCATTCCGGCTGCGGCACCAGAAGCCATAGCAATTGGCAGCATTCCGAAAACCATTGCAATGGTGGTCATCAGAATCGGACGAAGTCTCGCGTGATTGGCCTGTATTAGTGCATTTTCAATTGTTTCCCCGCTTTCCATCCTATGATTGGTGAAATCGACCAATAAGATCGCATTTTTTGCAACCAAACCGATGAGCATAATTACCCCAAGAATGGTAAAGATATTTAAACTCTGATTGGTAAGAGCAAGTGCCCAAAGCGCTCCAATAAAAGATAATGGAATTGAAAAGAGTACAATAAACGGTTTTACAAAATCATTATAAAGCACGACCATAATCATATAAACCAGCATAATCGCCGCCAATAAAGCCACTCCCAAGGTTCCGAAACCTTCACTTTGGTTTTCCATATTTCCGCCCCAAAGCCAGTTCACCCCGGCAGGCTTCTTTATTTTCTCCATTTTAGCTTCCCATTCAGATGCAACGGTCCCCGTAGTTTTACCAACGACCTGTGATTGAATGGTGACAGATGGTGACCGGTCGTAACGCTCTAATAAAGCGGGACCGGATGAATTCGTGATGGACGCGAACTGAGAAAGTTGAATTTTCTGTCCTGCGTTATTGATGAAACTGATGTTTTTCACATCATCAATATTTTTTCGGTATGCTTCATCTAAAATAATATTGATGTCGTATTCATTGTTCCCGGTTCTGAATTTATTGCTGTCGTTTCCGCTAAATGCAGTCCGTAAAGTTTGTCCTACGGTTGCAACATTTAATCCCAACAAAGCCATTTTGTCACGATCGACACTTACCATAATCTCCGGATTTCCCTCTTCTACAGAAAGATCAACCCCTGATGCTCCGTCGATCGATTTCAGTGCTGCTTCTGCTTGTTTCGCGTAATCCATCACTTCTTTCAGATTGGGTCCCACGATGGTCATCTGCAATGGCGCTTGTTCTGCACCCATAAACCCAACCGGCACGGTCGTTATTTTTGCGCCTACCAGTTCTCTTTCTAATCCGCGTTTTATTTTTGCTGCATAGACTTTTGAACTTTCTTTGCGTTCTGACTGTTCTATCAGTTTTAGACTGATTTCAGATTTATAAGTAGTGGCTTGCGAACCACCCAGACCTCCGGAGCTGGACTGCCCAACTGTTGTGATCATGCTGGTAATCGCAGGATCTTTTTGCAGGAATGCTTCTGCTTTTTGAGTCATAAAGTTGGTTTCCTCGATCGAAACGTCTTTCGGCATTTCAATTTGCACTAAAAACTCTCCTTTGTCTGTCGCCGGGAAGAAATCCGAACCGATATAACCAAAAGCCATTAATAAAATACTCGATGCAAAAAGCAAAATAACGATGACAAAAGTTTTGATTTTATGACCTAAACTCCAGGTAAGAATACCGGTGATAAAATGAGTAAATGCACTTAAACCTGCTTCGAATTTGTAAATTATTTTTCCGAAAAGAGAATCTTTACTGATTAAATCAAGTTTTCCGTATCTGGAATACAACCACGGTACTACGGTAAAAGAAACTAATAACGACAGTAAAGTCGCAATAATTACGGTTACACAAAACTGTCGGATAATATCTGAAACCAGACCGCTACTCATCGCAATCGGAAGGAATACTACTACAATTACCAAGGTAATCGCTGTCACGGTAAAACCAATTTCAGAGGCGCCATCGTAAGCTGCTCTTGCTCTGTTTTTACCCATTTCCATGTGCCGGTGAATATTCTCGATGACCACAATGGCATCATCTACAAGAATCCCAACTACTAATGAAAGTCCCAATAAACTCATTAAGTTTAATGAATAATCCAAAATATTTAAACCGATAAAAGTTGCAATAAGTGAGGTCGGAATTGCCACCATCACAATAAGTGCATTTCGGAAACTGTGAAGGAAAAACAACATTACAAATGCTACTAAAGCAACGGCGATAAATAAATCTTTAATCACAGAATGTGCTGCTTCTAAGGTAAATAAGGAGCTGTCATCAGCAATATTTACTTTTAAATTCTGGGCCTTGTACTGGGTTTCCAGTGCGGCTACTTTTTTGCGAACCAGTTCACTTACATCAACTGCATTGGCATCGGTTTGTTTTTGTATCTGTAACAAAAGGGTTGTTTGCTGATCAACCCTTGCGATTTTATCGGTTTCTTTTTGAGTGTCTTGAACCTCAGCAACATCAGAAAGTTTGATGTTTTGTCCGTTTTGAGAAGAAATGATTAAGTTTCTTAATTCATCTACAGTTTGAATTTTTCCCGAAAGCCTAATTAAAGTACTGTTAGAACGTGTTTTTAAACTTCCAGTAGGGAAATCAAGATTGGAGGCTGTTATAACCTGCTGTACCTGAGGAATCGTAAGACCATAACCTTCCAGTTTATATTGATTAAGATTTACGCGGATTTCTCTTTCCTGACCTCCCACAATATTCACCTTGGCAACTCCTTGAATCCGCGAAAATTCAGGCTGGATTTTTTGATCTATCAAATCATAAAGTTCGCTCTGGGTAAGGTTTGCTGTAACTCCCATGCTCACAATCGGCATATCCGAAAGCGAGAACTGAGAGAGTGAAGGCTCTTCTATATCATCTGGAAGTTCGGAACGGATGGCATTTATTTTCCGTTGGGCTTCATTCAATGCAAAATCTACATTCGCATCGTTATTAAAGGTAATGATAACTGCTGAAAGACTTTCGTAAGATTTCGACTGTATTTTTTTGATTCCTTCCAGAGAAGAAACCGCATCTTCGATTTTTCTGGAAACGGTACTTTCAACCTCGGATGGCGATGCACCAGGATAAATGGTGGAAACGGTTACCACCTTTACTTCAAATTTAGGAATCAGCTCATAGTTGAGCTGGGTATAACTGAAAAGTCCGCCGATAATAAGTAATGCAAGCATTACGATAACTAAACTGGGCCGCTTAATCGATACTTCTACTAATTTCATATTGATAATTTACCGATTACTTTAAAATTCTAATTTTAGTTTTGTCTGAAAGATTGATCTGGCCGCTGGTTACTACCTGCTCTCCTTCATTTAAACCGCTTACTATTTCTACTTTGTCGCCGTAATTAACGCCACTCTGCACTTTTGTCAGATAAGCGACATTGTTTTTTACCACAAAAATGAGGTTATCACTTACGCTTCCTACAAATGCATCTCTTGGTACTACCAGTACGCTGTTTACTCCTGTCCG
Source organism: Chryseobacterium gotjawalense (assembly GCF_030012525.1). Lineage (NCBI taxonomy): Bacteria > Pseudomonadati > Bacteroidota > Flavobacteriia > Flavobacteriales > Weeksellaceae > Chryseobacterium > Chryseobacterium gotjawalense. The sequence continues at coordinate 572,030 of NZ_CP124855.1, read as the reverse complement.
GTTAAACATTGCACTTGCATACATGCCCGCTTTTAATTTATTAAAGCTATTGGGAACGGTAATTTCGACAGGAAATTTTAAAGCTCCCGATGCAGAGGGCGCGATAAATGTGATTCTGCCTTCAATGGTTCCATCGATTACATCGGGTTTTACTTTTACATTATTTCCTAATGATAATTGGGTTACTAATGCTTGATCAACATCAACTTTAAGTTTTAATGAAGAAATATCAACAATCTCTACAAGAGGAGTTCCCGGTGCAACAACAGATCCTACTTCCACCATTTTTTGATTCACGATACCACTGATTTTTGCAATGATATTGGTATCACCTGACTGTAGTTGTGCAGATTGTACCTGTGACCGTGCATTTTTCACTTGCAGTCTCGCTTGGTCTAACTGCAAAGCGGTAACACCACCTGTTTTATAGGCAGCTTCATATCGGCTTAATGCTGACTGAGCTTGTGATAGATTGGCATTGGCATTTCCGACAGTTACATTTAGTTTTTCACCAGCTAGTCTTCCTATGCTTTGCCCGGCTTTTACATAACTTCCTTCCTTAACATATAGTGCAACCAATTGTCCGTTGATTTCTGAGGCAATTTGACTTTGCTTATTGGGTAAAAATGTTCCGTTAACGGTAAATTCGCCACTGATTTCTTCTCTTTTTACGGGCGCTGTCCTTACGGCTACATCGGTGTTTTTCTCGGCAACAATTGCAACCTCCTGCTGGTTTTTCTTTTTGTTATTCTGTAGAATCCAGTAGAATCCGGCTCCGATAATGATAATGGCCAATATGGTAAATAAAGTTCTTTTTTTCATTTCTTTAGTTTATTTCTTTTAATGTATTAAGTTTTCCCTGCGATTTTAGCAATTCTATTTCTGCAAGTTTATAATCCAGTTTCGCTTGTGTGAGATTATTCTTGGATTGAGTAAGGTCTTTTTCAGCATCTAAAATATCGCTGAGTGTTGCCAAACCGTATTGATAATTTGATCTGGTGTTCGATAATACCTCATCGGCAAGTTTCACGTTTTCTAACTGCATATTTATGGTTGTCATATTATTTGTCAACAAGGTGATTGCATTAGAATGTGCTAAATCCAAACCTAATTTGGTCTCATTAAAATCTGTTTGTGCTTTTTCAATGTCGATTTCATTAAGCTGAACCTTTGATTTTGTAGCAAACCCATTAAAAATAGGAATGTTGATCTGTAATCCTATTGAAGCTAAATCTGACCAATACACTCCATTTTTTGAACCATTCCACAAAGGAAATTTACTTCCCTGACCGACAAAGCCATAGTTTGCGATAAGTCCTACCGTTGGGTAATACTCTGCTTCAGATGCTTTTTTTTGCCATTCCAAAAGTTCTAACTGTTTACTTGCAAGACGAAGTTCTGCTCTGTCTTCAAAATTTCCTGGATCACTATCCGGTAAAATGGCAGGATCAAAAGTTTGATTGGGCAACTCAATTTTCTCTGCCATCGGCATTCCAATCATAAATTTAAGCGCGTTTTCGCTCAGTTGTACCGAATTTGCTAATTGCTGTGTAGTCGCAATGATGTTATTTTTTGCAACAACCGTTCTGTCATAATCTATTTTTCTTGCAAGACCGGCATCATATAGCCCTTTGATAATTTTAATGGTTTGGTCTGTGATCTGAAGATTGTTTTCAGCATTCAATAACATTTGTTCACTTTGATAAACTTGGTAATAAGCATGTGCTACCTTTTCAATAATTTGTTCTTCTGTAAGTTCTTTATTAATGATATAAAATTCGCGGGTTGTTTTTGCCGCTTTCAAACCCGTAAAAACAGACTGATTAAAAAGCACTTGTGAAAGCTGAATGTTATTGCTGGAAGTCCATTTTTGCCCAAAGGCTACTTTTATCTGCTTTCCGGGTTCACCAAATACATCACCAGGCAAAACAGTTTCTTGCAGTAATGGATTATAAGAAGTATTACTGCCGATTGAAATATTGGGATATGCGCTTGATTTTACCTGAGCAATTTGTGCCTCACCTTTTCGGATATCTAACTGGGCTTTCTTGGCATCAGCTTTATTTTGCAGAGCATAAGAAATGGCTTCCGGCAAAGTAAGAATTCTTACTTCCTGCCCGAAGATTAATCCGCCACAGAAAAGGAGGCTTAGTGCTACTTTCTTCATATTAATATTTTATTTTATTTAAAATTTCTTTTCCTTTTTCATTAGTGATGGCGTTCATGTACATACTCATAATTTCATGTTTATAATGAGCTTTATTGATTGTAGCAGGGTCCACATAAAGAGGGTTTTGCATAGACATGAGCAATTGAAAAAATAATTTAGAATACACTTCTGCATCAAAATTAGTTCGGTATAATCCCTGTTCCCTTCCTTTTTCGATATTGTGAACCAGAACTTCGGCGAATTTATCTGAAAATTCAATCATGTGTTTATTGAAGATTGCCGGGTAGTACTTGATCAATTGTTTAATAAGGATGGTATTGTTGGCATCTGCAACATTATCCATTTCCTCATCCCTGCAAAACATCCTTTCAATCGCGTTTTCAATCGTTTGATCCAGATATTTTAACCGGGTGATAATTTCTTCAAGTTTAAAGTGAAGCACCTCTTCGATGAGTTCTTCCTTGTTTTTATATTTAACATATAAAGTCTTTTTGGAGATCCCGAAAGCTTTCGCAATATCATCCATTGTCAAAGTTTTTGCACCGTTTTCAAGAAACAACTGTGAAACTTTTGTTAAAAAAATTGTATCCTCTTCCATAATAAGTTTGCAAATATAAGAAAGAAAACTAGAAAACAAAAATAGTTTCCTAGTTTTTAATTTTCTCTGCGATCATCATTTAATTGTGAATATGACGTGGGAAAGTCATCTGCAGCCCTATTTAAGAAATTTTAACTTTTTTCATTTATAGGTTTTCTATAGCACGATTGCGTAAATACCTCATTTTTATATAGGTGTATTAACTGTGTTCTTCATCGTTTTCATCCAATTAGGAAATTTCATTTTTATCGGTGGTTTTTTCGCTTCAGAATCGATATACATTTGTATCACAAACTAACCAAAAATTTTTAATCATGAAAAAATTACTAGCAAGTGCATACGCACTTATGGCAGTTACCATCGGTTTTGCACAAAGCAACCATGATGAAACTAACCAATACGGAAATTCCAACCATGCAACTGTTGGGCAACACGGTCAAAAGAATTACAACACAATTGACCAAACGGGAGATAATAACTTTTCAACTGTAGACCAGCATGGAAAACCTTTCTTTACGTTCCAAATGAATAACAGTAATAAAACAACACAAGTAGGTGATTGGAATATGTCTAAAACAGAACAGTATGGTAAATATAATTCAGTAACCCAGATGCAAAATGGTAAAGGTTCGGTCAACAATCGTAACTCTGTCTATGCAATGCAATGTGGTGAGCTTAATACAGCGGTACAAAACCAATATGGCACAGGTAATTATGAAGAATCAAAACAATATGGTGAGCTTAATACCGTAAAACAAAATCAAGGTAGTCCTGGCCATGCCGCTAAAGGCAATAAAGCTTACGCATGGCAAAACGGTTTTTTAAACACCATTATTCAAACTCAAAAGGGAGAGAAAAATGAAGCTCATGCATGGCAAAATGGAGGTTTATTAAATCTGATTGATCAAAATCAAGATGGATACAATAATTTTGCTGATGCAAAGCAAACAGGTTACACTGATAAAATCTATCAAGTTCAAAAAGGAGATTCCAATAAGGCATATGCTACACAAGTTGGTAACAGAAATACTATTAGCCAAACACAAACTGGTAATGGTCATTATACAAAAGATTACCAAATTGGATGTGATAATACCATTACTGTTGTGCAGGATACTAACAGTAGTTACAGTTGCTGCAGTAATGTAAACCTGCCGTCAACAAATTGTCCAAAAGGAACCGTTGGTTGTCATTAAACCTAACGACCTGATATTAATTCATCCTTTGGGAGAAGTTATTTAATGGCTTCTCCCTTTTATCCAGAAAATAATAAAATCATGAAAAACACACTCTTAATCCTCACGATTCTCTGCAGTTTTTTGATGGGTGCACAGAGCATTGATTTTAAAAACATCAGCAGTTTAAATGTTTTAAATATAATCGATGCGCCCAGAACCAATGTTTCTGAATTCTCTACGAAGGCATCAGTTACGCAAATAGGAAATAACAACAATGCTATGATTTATGATAAAAGTAAAAGAAGTGATTTAATGATTCGGCAAACGGGTGATTTTAATACCACTTTAATGACCAACACCAATCCTCATTTAGAAAACAAACAGAAAGTAAATGTTGAAGGCAATAACAATTATATCGATGTTACAGGAAACAACAGTAATTCGAAAGAGATGCAGATTAATCTAAAAACAAACGATAAAATGATTTTTGTACGACATTATTAATATAAAATAAAAGGATGAAAAATATTAGTAAAAGTATCAGTCTTATTTTCCTCTTGCTACTTGGAATTAATTCAAACGCACAGGACTCCGGTAAAGTTATTGCAAAAATTGAAACTCATGATATTGAAGGAGTACTCAATCTAAAAGCAGTCGCTCAAAATCAAAGTGAAGTTTTCCAATCCCTTAATTATATCTTTCTTGCTGTGAAAAAAGATAAAGGGAAAAATATGTCCTCTTCAAAACAAGAAAATAAATTTACCCTTCTTCCGAAAGAAACCAGAGTTCTTTCGGAAATCTCTATTAATGTCAATAAAGATGACGCCTTGAAAGTTTATCTTTTTATTAAAGATGAAAAAACCGCGAAAGTTATTGCAAAAGACAGTTTGGAAATGAATTCTAAAAGTTTAAAAAATTCTGTAGCCTACGAAAAAACATCCAACGAAGAGAATGTGATGTTGAGTAATTTGGTTATTAACGATACCAAAACCAGAGTTGGTGAGGATTTTTACACCAAACTCTTTTCTGTTCTAATGCTGAACGATATCAAATTTAGTTTTAGAGTTCGTATTGCAGAATTCCCATCAACTGGAACAAATATGATGCTTCAGGTTTTTGCTGATGATGAAAATGTGCTCACGTTTATGGCACGTCCAGATGAAGATTATATCAATGATGCAGTAAAAGAAACTATCGGTAATCTGATACAATTCGAACAGGATCGCCAGGTGTCAGACAAAGGCTTCATTTATTAATTAAAAAAAACAATGCAATGAAAACACTTATTTTATATTTCGTTTTAGGATTGAGTTTTGTGGGTGCCCAACAATTTGTTTACAAACCAGTCAATCCGGCTTTTGGTGGCGACACTTTTAATTACCAATGGCTTTTAAGTTCAGCTTCTTCCCAAAATCAATTCAAAGGTGATACTTCAGCTTTTAATTCACTGAGCTCGCTTGATAGTTTCACTGAAAGTCTCAATCGGCAGTTATTGAGTCAACTGTCTCAAAAACTCTTCGGAAATCAATTCGGAGATGGAAATCTAAAACCGGGAAATTATACTTTCGGTTCAATGTACATACAAGTTACACAGTCTGATAAAGGATTAATAGTAAGAATTTTAAATACATCAACAGGTGAGCAGTCAGAGATCATAATCCCGAACTAAGAATTAATATCATGAAAACTTTATTAACAATCAAAATTTTACTCCTGCTCTTCTTGCTAGGCGTAATAAACAGCTGTGGTACAATGATGAATCTGCCCGCCGAAGGAGATAAATCTACATTGGGAGAGATGACTCCCTATACCAAACAGCTCAAAGAATTACCTGCACCGGAAGAAAAAATTGTCATTGGAGTCTATAAATTCAAAGACCAAACCGGTCAATACAAAATGGCAGAAAACGGCAGCAATTGGAGCACCGCTATTCCACAAGGAACCACTTCTATTTTACTGAAAGCTTTAGAGGATTCTAAATGGTTCCGTCCCATTGAAAGAGAAAATATCGGAAATCTTTTAAATGAACGACAAATTATCAGATCTACCAGAAAAGAATATGAAGTGGCAACCGACGGAAAAACGATTATCAGCGACCAACTGCCACCACTACTCTACGCTGGAATCCTCTTAGAAGGAGGAATAGTTTCCTATGATACCAATGTAATGACGGGTGGAATGGGTGCGCGTTATTTTGGAGTCGGTGGCGGAACTCAGTACCGGCAAGACCGCGTGACGGTTTATCTGCGCGTGGTCTCGAGCATGACGGGTGAAATACTTAAGACTATTTATACTTCCAAAAACATTCTATCGACTACGGTCAACGGAAGCTTTTTCCGGTATATTGACACAGACCGAATTCTAGAGGCTGAAATGGGCTTTACCCAAAATGAGCCTGTAAGTTTAGCGGTTACTCAGGCTATAGAGAAAGCGGTTTATACTTTAATTTTAGAAAGTGTTGAAGACGGAACGTTTCGAATAGAAAAGGTTCATGAAAAAGAATTAAAAGATCTTCTTCAAAAATATCATACAGAAAAAGAACAAAACACACATCAGTTAGTCGGTAATAAGTTTTCTGATAAAGAAAGGTCGCGGGCATCCGTATTGCTATTGGCCAATGGTGATATTATCAAAGGTGATTATACCGATGCTAAAATGAATATAGGCGGAAAAGCGGGATTCAAATATTTTTTTAATGATCATGTGAATGCCGAAGTGAGCGTCGGTTTTGAAAAGTTAGAAAATAAGGGAATCGTAAAAAATAATTTTATGTACACTGATCTCAATCTTGAATATCTTCTACTGCCAAAGTTTAGCTTTTCCCCTTATGCCTATGCAGGTCTTGGATCGATGTTTAATGGCAAGAATTTCTTAAAATATCAATTTGGTGGTGGCCTAGAGTATTTGCTGGGAAACAATCTCGCTTTTAGGCTCAACGCTCAATACGATATGGGATTTGATGATACTTGGGATGAGTTTATCAATGGTAAACGAAAAGATCAGGCCTTCCATATCGGTGTTGGAATTAATTTTTATTTTGATCAGGCTAAGAAACTCAATACAAAAAAAATAAAACCATGAAAACGCTCTTATATTCTTTATTAGGATCTCTCCTTTTTCTTTTCTGCGTTTCCTGTAGAGAAGAATTAGTAGGGAAAGTATCAACAGGCATAATAACGGGAAAAGTAGTTAAAAAAGGAACCAATACTCCGCTGGCTAATGTGAAAATATATACGTCTCCGACTACTCAAACTGTTTTTACTAAAACAGACGGCACATTTATATTAGACAATGTCCCGTTAGGAGATTATTCTTTAAAAGCAGAACTCACCGGTTATTTATCTACATTTCAAGGAGTGAACGTAAAAACACAAGATGGGATAAGTGTAGTTTTTGAAATGTCAGATGATAATTCTTTAAACTCGCCACCTTCAGTCCCAATTTTATTAACTCCAGCGGATCAGTCAGTGGATCAACCTACATCGGTAAACCTTACCTGGAGCTGCACTGATCCTGATCCCGGGGATTCATTAAAGTTAAAATTTAAAATTATTGTAAAAAACAGTTTAAACAATATCGTTTTTGAAAAAGAAAATATTAAAGTTAAAAATTATGTTTTAGATAATTTAATTTTTGGAGTTACTTATTTCTGGCAAGTCGTGGCAGATGATACCGTGAATACTCCAGTTTATAGTGCAATTCAACAATTTAAAGTTTCAGATACCCCGAACAATAGATTTCATTACGTGAAAAAAGCAGGTTCTAATTATTATATAGTTTCCAGTAATGAAGCTGGTCAGAATTTTCAGTTTACTCCAAATTCTGTGAACAGCTGGAGGCCTAAGTTGAATAATGATGCTGGCTTAGTTGCATTCCTGCGAACTGTTGCCGGAACCACCCAAATTTTTACCGCCAAAAAAGATGGTTCTAATTTGAAACAGGTAACTACTACTCAACCGGTATTAGGATATAATTATGAAGATTTAGATTTCAGTTGGAGTACCAACGGAAGTGAACTGCTGTATCCAAGTTTTAATAAACTGTATAAAATTAATAAAGACGGTAGCGGATTAACTTTAGTTTATACCACAACAGATGGAAATTTTATTACCGAATGCGATTGGAGTATTGACGGATCAAAAATAGCTTTAAAGACAAATGATATCAATGGCTACAATGCCAAAATTTTCATTATCGATCCATTGGGAAATATTCTGCAGACCGTTCTAACCGGACAGACAGGTGCCGCGGGGGGACTGAATTTCTCTATTGCCGGTGATAAACTTATTTTCACAAGAGATATCTCTGGATACGAAAATCCAAATCACAGACAACTGGATTCACATATTTTCCTTTATAATTTGACAACCAGTGTTTTAACGGATATTTCTCTTTCAAGTGAAAAACCTGTTGGCTCAAATGATTTAGATCCTAGATTTTCACCTAATGATGCTGAAATTATTTTTATGAACACTTCTAATGATGGGATCTCTGAAAAAAGTATCTATAAAATGCCACTGAATCTACTGAATAATGGATCGTCCCGAACATTATTATTCAGCACTGCAGAAATGCCTGACTGGGAGTAAGATTTTAAAACAAATTCATGAACTCATCCTTAATTTTTTAAAGTAAGAAGCAGATCCATAAGATCTGCTTTTTCCATTCTAATATTTGTAATTAAAAAACAACCAATTTATTCTCTAAGGCAAATTTCATTAATTTAGAAGAACTGTTGAGGTTGAACTTAAGCATCATATTTCTTCGGTGTGACTCTACCGTATGGGCACTGATGAATAGTTTTTCTGCAATTTCTTTAGAGCGCAACCCTTCACATATTAAAATCAGAACATCTTTTTCTCTGGCAGTAAGTTCTTCGGCTAAGTTGTGCTTTTTTTCGTCTTCTTCATCAATATTGCAGATGAAATTTAAAAGTGCACTTTTTGCATCATCACTTACAAAAATTTTTCCGTCAATCACCTGAGACATGCCCTCCAGAAATTCCGTACTACTCGTGTCCCGACCAAAATAACATTTTATCCCTTTATCAAAAAACTTTTTAATGGATCGAACTTCAGCATTGGCAGAATGAATTATTATTTTAAGCGTTGGGTTTAACTGAAGAAAGTGATCAATACTTTCATTAACATCTGTAAGGCCTAATCCTAAAGTATTTATAATAAGGATACAGTCTTTTTCAAGGATGTGTTTTTCAAGCTGATCGAAATCTACAACACCTTCGATAATATATCTTTTTGTAATACCGTGTCGGTCTAGAAAACAATCCGTACACTCCAAATACAATCTTTGAAGATTGTAAATAATTATTTTATTTTTCATGGCATTTATGTTTTATACGAAATTAATACTAATTTTGATTAAAACCTAATAATACCAAAGTAATAGAGATTATTAATAACGCAACCGTATTATATTTATCAAAACAAAAATTAAAACGAGCACACTTTGTGTAAACCTCAATATTAGCTGTCGATAAAAACAAATGTTGTTTACGATTAATTTTCTATTTATATTGTTTTTTAGCTAATATAATTTCATTTTAAAATAAGAATTATTGTGTGAACTTAAAAAATTAATCTAATTTAGAAAAATCTGATATTTTTGAGTTTCATTAAATACTTCGAGTAAATCTCCATTAACGTGAATCATGGTTTGCATGCTCATGAGTTCAATTTGACTTTCATCTTCGGGATTTTTAATAAAGAAATTAAGTTTTTGCTCGCCTTGATGCTCATCAAATTGATTTTTGAAAAATTCGATATCTTCTTTTCGCAAATCATTCACATCAACTACAACGGTCATTTTCTTTGCAAACTTTTCAAATGCTTCTTTAAGGTCAATAACCTCTGAAACATTCACGAAAACCCGCCCATCATTTGCTTGTGAAAATTTAATTTTAAAAATAATAAATCGTTGGACATCGATTTTGTCTCTGAATTTCATATAATCCCGGTCTCCTAAACGGAAAGAATAACTTCCACTGTAGTCTTCCAACAACAGAAAAGCTACTTTTTCACCGCTGTTTCTCCCATCGCGGATACTGTATTCTGTTATCAAACCGGCGACCATATACTCCGGCGTATTGTTTTTTAGAGCTTGTTTTTCCTTCCAGTTTAATTTATCATTATTAAATAAATCCGGTTGATTGGCAAAAACTGTATTTTTAAAATTTTCAATTTCATCTAAATTTAAAAAATTAAAATTCCCCCGGGGCTCTACTATTTTAGTGGGCTCTTCAATCAAAGCATCCTCTTCACCATCTAAGATTTCAGCAGAGAGATCTACCAAATCGTCGTCTGAATCGTCAATCTCTGAAACTTCAATCGGTAAGATCACTTTTTCGAGTTCTAAAGTTTCATCTTTTTTACCTTCTAAAATTTCTTTCTTGCTCAAAGCTCCCTGCAAAAACTGGAACTGATATTTATACTCGTCCAAAGGATGCGCAGAAAGATAGAAGCCGATAATTTCTTTTTCTTTATTGAGTTTATGCATGTTTTGCCATTCTGGTGCAGGATTTATTTTGGGCTGTTCTATTTTTACCTCATCGGCGAAATCTGCAAACAGGGAATTTTCGATCTCATTTTTACTGTCCTGAAAACTGTAACCATATCGTAATAATCTTTCAATATTAGTCTTTCCAGAAGTATCGATGTCGAAATACTGGGCACGGTGATAGCGGTCAACTTCATCAAAAGCGCCGGCAATCACCAGACTTTCCGCGACTCTTTTATTCATTTGTGAAGAAGGGATTTTTTCAAAGAAATCATAGATATTCTTATACCGTTCCTCTTTTCTCGCTGCAACAATTGCTTCACTCGGACCTTCGCCAATCCCTTTAATCGCTCCCAGTCCAAACCGGATCTGGCCTTTCTCATTGACGGCAAAAGCGTATTGGGATTCATTCACATCAGGACCCAAAACATCAACACCAATACTTTTACAATCCTCCATAAATAAAGTGATTTGTTTGGTATTGTTAATATTATTCGACATCACACTCGCCATATACTCTGCCGGATAATTGGCTTTCAGATAAGCGGTTTGATAGGCAATTAAAGCATAACAGGTAGAGTGGGATTTGTTGAAAGCATATTCAGCAAAGGCTTCCCAGTCTTTCCAGATTTTATTGAGTTTGGTTTCATCGAGGTTATTGATTTTTCCACCTTCCAGAAATTTTGGGTACATTTTATCCAGAACATCTCTTTGTTTTTTCCCCATCGCTTTACGCAAAGTATCGGCTTCACCTTTGGTAAAATTGGCCAGTTTCTGAGAAAGCAACATTACCTGTTCCTGATAAACCGTAATTCCGTAGGTTTCTTCCAGATACTCTTTGGTCTCTTCCAAATCATACACGGTTTCTTCTACGCCATTTTTCCTGTTAATAAATGTTGGGATATATTTGATTGGACCCGGCCGGTACAAAGCATTCATGGCAATTAAATCTGCAAATTCCGTCGGTTTCAGTTCCCGCATATATTTTTGCATTCCCGGACTTTCATACTGGAAAATCCCAACTGTTCTTCCCTCTTTAAATAACTGATAAGTTTTCGCATCATCCAGAGGAATAGTATCAGGATCAATGTCAATCCCGTGTTTTTCTTTAATGAGTTTAATGGCGTGTTTAATGATGGTTAAAGTCCGCAATCCCAAAAAGTCCATTTTCAGCAAACCGGCACTTTCCGCCACCGAGTTATCAAACTGCGAAACCAAAATATCTGCATCTTTTGCCGCAATCGTAATCGGTACCAAATTCGTAATATCTTCCGGCGTAATAATCACTCCACAGGCATGGATTCCGGTATTTCGAATACAACCTTCCATTTTCTGGGCAGCAGAAAGAACTTCGTAACGTTCATCTTTTGGATTCGCCAAAATATCTTTCATTTCCTGCGCCAAAGCTTTATCTTCTGGAGCGAGTTTTTCAAATTTGGCAAATGCTTTTGCAATATTCATTCCCGGTGATGGCGGGATTAATTTCGCAATATTATTGGTCTCAAAAATCGGCAGATCTAAAACCCTTCCCGCATCTTTTATCGCAGATTTCCCTCCCAAAACAGAATAAGTGATAATTTGGGCAACATTACTTTTACCATATTTTTCAACCACCCATTTGATGATTTTATCACGGCCTTCATCATCAAAATCGATATCGATATCGGGCATCGAAACCCTTTCAGGATTAAGAAAACGCTCAAATAGCAAGTCATATTTAATGGGATCCACATTGGTAATTCCGGTGCAATATGCAACCGCAGAACCGGCAGCAGAACCACGTCCCGGACCAACCCAAACGCCCATTTTCCGGGCTTCATTACAGAAATCCTGTACAATCAAAAAGTATCCCGGATAACCGGTTTTCGCAATAACTTCTAATTCGAAATCCAGCCTTTCCCTTATTTCATCGGTGATTTCTTCATATCTTTTTTCGGCACCTTCATAGGTTAAATGTCTTAAATAAGCATTTTCTCCTCTTTTTCCGCCATCAACCTTATCTTCGTCACTTAGAAATATTTCAGGAATATCAAATTCTGGAAGCAATACGTCGCGCTTTAAAGTATAAGGTTCAAATTTGGCCACCAACTCATCATAAGCTTCGAAAGCATCTGGAAATTCCCGGAAACTCTGTTTGATTTCCTCTGTTTGTTTAATATAAAATTCATGAGAAGGCAAGCCTCTTCTCTTACCAAAACCTTTCCCAACAGGCGAAGATAATTTTTCACCATCTTTAATACAGTATAAAATATCCTGAATATGTGCCTCTGATTTTTCGGTGTAAAAGGTTTCGTTTTGAGCTAAAATTTTGACTTCATATTTCTCCGCAAATGTTAATAGAACATCATTTAAATAATGTTCTTCTTCAATTTCATGGTTTTGAAGCTGTACATAAAAATCATCACCAAAGGTATTTTTCCACCATTGAAAAATCTCCTCTCCTTTCTGTTCACCAAATTCTAAAATTGCATTAGGAATATCTCCCATTGTTCCGGCAGTTACCGCAATTAAATCTTCTTTCAATTCCGCAATCATCTTTTTAGAAATCCGTGGAACACCAAAATAGAAACCGTTGATATAACCCAAACTCGAGAGTTTTGCCAGGTTTTTATAACCATTAAAGTTTTTCGCCAACAATACCATATTCGTTCGCCGGTCGGGATCATCTTTGGTAAACTGCTTCTGATCCGGACGGTCTGAAAGATAAAACTCACATCCAACAATTGGAATTAAAGGATTTTTCCGAGGTTCCGCATCAGTAAATACAGTTCCATCTTCTTCCGCTTTTTGCTTTTTATCTAAATAGTCCTGATACGTTTTTTTAATATTACCATTGGTTTTTTCAACTTCAGAAATAAATTTAAACGCGCCCATCATATTCCCTAAATCAACGATACCAACAGCGGGGAAATTATTATCCAGTGCTCTTTTTATCAATTCATGAATATGCGATGACGCCTGAAGTGACGAATAAATACTGTGATTGTGGAAATTAAAATAACTTCCGATTTCAATCTCATCCGTATTATTAAAAGTAGTTTTTTTCTTCTTTTTCGAATCCGCAACCTGTCTTCTGATAACAATCGGAAATGGTCGGATGGCAACCGGATTATTATTAATATAATGCTGTAATTCTGAACTTTCGAGTTTCAAAGTTTCAGCCGGAATGATCCCAATCCGCATCATTTCAAAGAACACTTGCGCTGTTGCATTTACGTCGGCTGCGGCATTGTGCGCTTCATCAAATTTTTCATCGTACAGCTTTTCGTATAATTCTGTAAGTTTTGGCGATTTATATCTTCCACTTTTTCCGCCACCTAACTGACAATAATCAGTTCCCAACTTCATGGTGTCTGCGGACGGAATTTCCTGTAAATTATTATCGATTTCTTTTCTGAAAAACTCAGCACCCACAATATTATAATCGAAAATAATATTATGTCCGATAACGACTTCTGCTTTCTTTAAAGCTTCTTTAAATTCCAGTAAAACTTCATTCAAATCACGACCTTCCTCAGTCGCCATCTTTGTAGAAATCCCGTGAATTCTTTGAGAGGAGAACGGAATATCATAACCTTCAGGTTTAATGATATAATCCTGATTTTCAAGCAAATTACCTTCTTTGTCATGAAGTTGCCACGCAATCTGTACCATTCTCGGCCAGTTGTCGGAATCGGTAATCGGAGCGTTAAAATTTTTAGGTAAACCGGTGGTTTCAGTATCGAAGATTAAAAACATGTAGAAGAAGAATTTTGGTAAAATTAGGCTAAAATTTCTTTAAAAAAAAGTTGCTATTTTCGAAAATAGAACTTATTTCTCTATTTTTAACTTAGACATTTATGGAATAAAAAACGATCATTTATAATAAGTGTAATATCTGACAGAAACAGTTGAAATAAACTGCTCATTTTACATTATTTTTAATTTAAATGAAAATAAAGCCCGTACAAAGAGATGCTTTAAAATTTAATATTTTTCACCTTCCATTAAAATTTTTATCTTTGTTCACTATGGAAATTGATACAAAACAAAAAGTTTCTCAAGAGATTTTACTGAAAGCATTCCGGCACATGATGATTGCCAAAGCAACTGCCGATGTTTACGAAGAAAACAGAAATATCTGCAAATACGTGCACTCTACTTCCCGCGGTCACGAAGCCATTCAGCTTGCCACTGCTTATCAACTTACCAAAGAAGACTGGGTTTCGCCCTATTATCGCGACGAAAGTCTACTTTTAGGAATTGGTTTTGAACCTTACCAATTGATGTTGCAATTGTTGGCGAAATCAGATGATCCATTTTCTGGCGGACGTTCTTATTATTCGCATCCATCAAGTCGGGAAGAAAACCTTCCGAAAATCATCCATCAAAGTTCCGCCACCGGCATGCAGGCGATCCCTACCACAGGAGTTGCACAAGGAATCAAATATATTCAGGAATTTAAATTAAAGGAATACGAAAACAATCCGGTTGTTGTCTGCAGTTTCGGTGATAATTCTATTACAGAAGGCGAAGTTTCCGAAGCTTTTCAGTTTGCCGCACTTCATCAATTGCCGATTATATTTTTAGTTCAGGATAATGAATGGGGAATTTCGGTGACCAAAGAAGAAGCCAGAACTTCCGATGCATATGATTTCGCTGCCGGATTTGTTGGTTTAAATAGAATGAAAGTTGACGGAACTGATTTCGAGGCGAGTTTTTCAGCTATGGAAAAAGCAGTCGATTTTGTTCGGACTGAAAGAAAACCGATGTTGGTCTGCGCAAGTACCGTGCTCATCGGACATCACACTTCAGGAGTTCGCAGAGAATTCTATCGTGATGAAGAAGATTTAGCAAAACATAGGGCTAAAGATCCGGGGAATCTTTTGAGAAAACGGTTATTGGAAGAAGGAACCGATGAAGATTTTTTAAAACAAATAGAAAAAAAAGCCCGGTTAGAAGTTGAACAGGCATTCCAGAAAGCCATTGATGCAGAAGATCCAAAAGCTGAAACCGTAGAAAATCACGTATTCGCTCCTACGCCGATTACGGAAGAAGTTGGTGAAAGAGAACCACAAGGTCAGGAGAAAATTGTGATGGTCGATGCCGCCATTCACGCCATTCAGGAAATCATGTGGAAACATCCCGAAGCGTTGCTTTACGGACAGGATGTTGGTGAAAGAATTGGTGGAGTTTTCCGGGAAACGGTGACTTTAGGAAAAAAATTCGGGAACAAAAGAGTTTTTAATACCCCGATTCAGGAAGCCTATATCATCGGTTCTACGGTCGGAATGAGCGCAGTTGGTTTGAAACCGATTGTGGAAGTTCAGTTCGCCGATTATATTTATCCCGGAATCAATCAGTTGATTACCGAAGTTTCGAAATCGTGTTATTTAAGCAACGGAAAATTCCCGGTGAGCAATATCATTCGTGTTCCGATCGGCGCTTACGGCGGTGGCGGACCGTATCACAGCGGAAGCGTGGAAAGTATTTTATGCAATATTAAAGGAATTAAAGTGGCTTATCCGAGCAATGCAGCCGATTTCAAAGGTTTATTAAAGGCGGCGTTCTATGATCCAAATCCTGTCGTAATGTTGGAGCATAAAGGTTTGTACTGGAGCAAGGTTCCGGGAACCGAAGAGGCGAAAACCATCGAACCGTCGGAAGATTACATCTTGCCTTTCGGAAAAGGAAATATCCTGTTAGAAGCAGATCAAACCGAAACAGAAAAAGGAAGAACCATGCTCATCGTCACTTACGGAATGGGCGTTTATTGGGCAAAAGAAGCCGCAAAAAGTTTTGCTGGGCAAGTCGAAATTATCGACTTGCGAACTTTAATTCCTTTGGATGAAAAACTGGTTTTCGAGCGAACAAAACTGCATGGAAAATGTCTGGTTTTAACTGAGGAACAACTCAATAATTCTTTCGCAGAAGCCTTTGCACACCGAATTTCTAAAAACTGTTTCCAACAATTAGACGCGCCGGTTGAAGCGATGGGTTCCTTGAATTTACCAGCAGTTCCTATTAATTTAATTTTAGAAAAAGAAATGCTTCCAAATGCTGATAAAGTGGCGGAAAAAATTGGGGAAATGCTTTCGCAATAATCGGACATCTTAGATATTTAGAAAATTCTCATTCATTAAAAATGAGAATTTTTTAAATGATAGTCAAATAAAAAGAATTCACACGACCTAAATCCACTTTACGGTTTTCCGTATTTTTCTGTGGGTTGAATCCTATTTGTTTACAAAAATTTACTATGAAAAATCAATAGGAATGGCTCAGATAGTTATCGGAATTAGCTCGTTTTAATTACGAATCCATTCGGCTTTAGTCATAACTTAATTAAAGTTTAGAACCCGTCCATACTCAAAATAATTTTCCTTTTTTTCAATAATCAAATAAAGGTTTTAGTATTTTTGTAGAAATCATCATTCACAAAATGTCCGAAAACATCCAACAAAAAATTGAAGAACTGCGTGCGGAACTTCATCAGCATAATTATAATTACTACATTTTAGATGAAGCTACTATTTCAGATTTCGAATTTGATCTGAAATTGAAGGAACTTCAGGAGTTGGAAAAAGCGTACCCCGAATTTTACGACCCCAACTCTCCTACTTTGCGTATTGGTGGTGAAATCACCAAGAATTTTCCGACCATTCAGCATCAATTCAGAATGTATTCTTTGGATAATTCTTATGATTTCGATGATTTAGAAGACTGGGAAAAACGCATTATCAAAACCATTGATGAACCCGTAGAATTTGTAGCTGAACTGAAGTATGATGGCGCTTCAATTTCTATTTTATACGAAAATGGAAAACTGAAACAGGCGGTCACCCGTGGCGACGGTTTTCAGGGCGACGAAATCACAGCGAATGTGAAAACGATTTCAGATATTCCTTTAACACTGAAAGGCAACTTTCCCCATCAGTTTTTTATGCGGGGGGAAATTTATCTGACCCGAAAAAACTTTGATAAAATAAATCTCCGACGCGAAGAAGAAGGTTTGGACTTATTTATGAATCCTAGAAATACCGCGTCAGGCAGTTTGAAAATGCAGGACTCGGGAGAAGTGAGCAAGCGCAAACTTTCAGCCGTTCTCTATCAGTTTATTTCTTCGGAAATTCCGGCAGAAACGCATTGGGAACTCTTGCAAAATGCCAGGAAATGGGGTTTCAACGTTTCTGAGCAGGCAAGATTATGTAAGAATTTAGATGAAATCAAAGACTTCATTAATTATTGGGATCAGCACCGGCATGAACTTCCTTTTGAAATCGACGGAATTGTTTTAAAAGTAAATTCAATTCAGCAGCAGTCAAAACTGGGTTTCACCGCCAAATCACCTCGTTGGGCAATGGCTTACAAATTCAAAGCGGAAAAGGTAGAAACACAATTACGATCCGTGACTTATCAAGTTGGAAGAACCGGCGCAATTACGCCTGTTGCGAATCTGAAACCGGTATTATTGGCTGGAACCATAGTTAAAAGAGCCAGTTTGCACAATGAAGATATCATTAAAAAACTCGGTTTGCATGAACATGATTTTGTTTATGTTGAAAAAGGCGGTGAAATTATTCCAAAGATTGTAGGAATTAATTTAGAAAAAAGAAATCCCGAAAACAAAGAAATTCAATACATCACGCACTGTCCCGAATGCGGAACGGAACTGGTGAGAACTGAAGATCAGGCGATTCATTTCTGTCCGAATGAAAATGGTTGTAAGCCACAAATAATTGGAAGAATTCAACATTTTGTGAGCCGGAAAGCCATGGACATTGAAGGTTTGGGAGGAGGAACTATTGATTTACTATTTCACAATAATATAATTTCAAATTATGCAGATCTATATAATCTAAAAAAAGAAGAAATAATAGGTCTTGAGAAATGGCTTGAAAATGATAATTCTGGAATTAAATTTAATAATGAACTGCAAGTCGTTTTATCGAAAGCAATTTTTGCATTGTCAAAAAGTTGGGGGAATTTAACTGTGAAAGAAGCGGAAGATTTATCGAACGAAATAAAATGTATAGACAAAATTGCAGATATTAAAGTTTCTTCTGATAATAAGAAATTAGTGAAATTTCAGAAACACATTCTAGAAGCAAAAAAGAATGTTGTTTATTCTGATTTTAATTCAATTGATAATTATGTATCTCTAAATTACATCTTACAATTAAAATTCCCTAAATACTTTTGCATAAAAACGGACAACTTATTTGATGATAAATCTTCAATTTTAAATTCACTAAACTATATTGATGAAATTCTAAAAATTAATGATTTCAGAAATGACAAACATTTCGAAGCTTTTATAGCGAGTATTTCTGATAGAAGCAGAGTTGGTATAAAAGAAAAATCTGCAGAAATTATTATTAAATCTATAGAGAAATCGAAAGAAATTTCCTTTGATAAAGTATTATTTGCTATCGGTATAAAACACGTAGGAGAAACAGTTGCTAAAAAGTTAGCAATTCATTTTCAAAACATTAATAATTTGATTAATGCGTCAATTCCTGAAATTGCAAGCGTTGAGGATATTGGTGATAAAATAGCAGAAAGTATCGTTGATTTCTTTTCTAAAGAAAAAAACCAAGAGATATTAGGTAGACTGCAAATAGCAGGTTTACAGTTTACATTAAATTCCGAATTAGAACCAGTCTCAAACTTACTAAATAATATGACTTTTTTGTTTACCGGTTCATTAACAAAATTTACACGTGATAAAGCTCAAAAATTAGTTGAAGAAAATGGTGGTCGTAATTTGTCAGCGGTAAGCAAGAATTTGAATTATTTAATTGCAGGCGAAAATGCCGGAAGTAAAGTCAAAAAAGCAGAAGATATAGGAACCGTAAACATAATAACAGAAGAAGAATTTTTAAATTTGATTAATCTATAATTATTACAAATGCTTGAAAGTTTTATTGCACTAGATTTTGAAACTTCTTATGGACATATCCCTTGTTCAATCGGAATAGTTGAATTTAAAAATGGAGAACCTATCTCTGAATACTATTCTCTAATAAAGCCAATCGACCTAAAGTTTAATCCAATAAACTCCAGGATAAATGGAATTTATTTGGAAGATGTTCAAAATGAAAGAGAATTCTGTGAGATATGGAATGAAATTGAAGGTTTTTTCCACAATCAAAATATTATTGCTCACAATGCTTCAACCGATATTGCTATACTCGAGAAAACTTTAAGCTTTTATAATATTCCGCATCCCACTTATAGAACATTTTGTACTCTTTCAATTTCAAAGACAAAGGTTAATCTTGAAAATTATAAACTTTCAACTTTAGCAAAGCATTTCAAAATTGAACAAAATAATTATCATAATGCTTTAGATGATGCGTTTGTTTGCGGTTATTTATTCAATCATCTCATTGATGGAGCTTTTGAATATCAGTTTAAAGAAAGAATCAAAAAAGAAAAATCAAGTTCTGTTTCATTAATTAATGTAAATAAAAATAATCTTTTATCAAGTTGTTCAAATTTACTTGATAACAAAACCTTCTTATTCACCGGAAAACTCTGCCTTTTCACTCGCGAACAAGCCGAAGAAATGGTCGAAAAACACGGCGGCAAAAATATCTCCGCGGTTTCTAAAAATCTGAATTATCTGGTGGTTGGCGAAAAGGCCGGAAGTAAACTGAAAAAAGCCCAGGACATCGGAACAATCGAGATTCTGGATGAACAGGAATTCCTGGACCTGCTCAAGTAATATTTTAATAAAGCGTAAAAACAATACGGTTTAGATTGGAAGTTCCCTTTATTTTTAAAAATAAAGGGAACTTCCTGATTTTTATTTTATTAATGAATATCTCCTAAATCAATATTTGCTTTTCCTTTTCGTTCTTTTACGAATAAAACAAACGGAATACAGATCAAAAACAAGATGCCCAGGTAGAGAAAAACATCCATATAAGAAAGAACTGTTGCCTGTTTCAATACTGATAAATCCAAAATTTTATAGGCAGACTGCAAGGCGACATCGGGTGTGAATCCTTTGGCCTGAAACATCGCTTTCAGTCCGGCGATTCTCTGTTGTACATCAAAACTGTTTGCATCTAAATGGCTTGATAAAGCTGCCTTGTGAATCGAAGTTTGATTAGAAATAAAAGTAGTAATCGCCGCAATTCCGAATGAACCTCCCAACTGACGCATCATTCC
Source organism: Chryseobacterium gotjawalense (assembly GCF_030012525.1). Classification (NCBI taxonomy): domain Bacteria; kingdom Pseudomonadati; phylum Bacteroidota; class Flavobacteriia; order Flavobacteriales; family Weeksellaceae; genus Chryseobacterium; species Chryseobacterium gotjawalense. The sequence continues at coordinate 551,413 of NZ_CP124855.1, read as the reverse complement.
GGTGAACGATGCTCCCTGACCAATTTCCTGACCTTTCAAAGTACTTAAAGCTAATGAGGTAATCGGAATAAACAGTAAACCAAGACCGGCTCCTCTTACGATCAGCATCCAGAAGAAATCAGATTTTCCGGTATCCGGCGTGATAATATTGTAGCCCCAGAAACTGTAGACAAAGAAAAGCAGCAATCCGAGCGAAACCAGAATCTGCTGTTTTACGCCTCTGGTGAGTAATCTCCCGATAATTGGCATCATCACGGCGGTAGTTAAGGCCGCAGGTATCATTAGTGCGCCGGATTCCAGCGCCGTCCAGCCCATAATACTTTGGGTATAAAGCGGCACAATAAAGGTGGATCCATATAAACCGAATCCAAGGATAAATGACATAACGGTACCAATTCTTAAATTCCCGTTTTTCAGAACTCTTAAATCTACAATAGGATATCTGAAGGTAAGTTCCCGCCACAGGAAGAGAATAAATCCGATGACCGCAACTACGGTAAGAACGATAATTACTTTGCTGTCAAACCAGTCATCTTCATGTCCTTTTTCAAGAATGTATTGCAGCGAGCCAACAAATGCTGCAAGCAAGCCGATTCCCAGCCAGTCGACATCTTTCGCTTTTCTTTTTTCGGAAAATTTAGGACTTCGGATAAACTGCAAAGTCAATAATGTTGCTGCAATTCCAATGGGAATATTAATATAAAAAATATAAGGCCAGCTGAAATTATCTACGATATAACCTCCTAAAGGTGGACCTAAAGTTGGCCCAATAATCACTCCCAAACCGTAAATCGCCTGCGCCATACTCCTTTTTGCAAGCGGGTAAGATTCGGTAATAATCGTTTGCGAAGTCACCAGTAATGCGCCACCACCGATTCCCTGCATTAATCTGAAGAAAACCAATTCCCAAATGCTGGTTGCGTTTCCGCAGAGAAATGAAAATATGGTAAAAATCACGATTGAAGCGGCAAAATAATTCCGTCTTCCGAACTGTTGGGACAGCCAACTCGTCATGGGAACAATAATTACATTCCCAATGGCGTACGCGGTGATGACCCAACCAACTTCAGAAAGTGTGGCTCCCAGATTGCCTTTCATGTCATTCAAAGCCACATTCACAATTGTAGAATCTACAATTTCCAGGAGTGCACAAAGAATGGCCGTAAGGGTTATGATGACACGTCTTGCGCCGTATTCGACTAATAAATCCTCTTGCATTTTTATTGCTGGATATTTGATATCGGATGGATTGGGAATGAGATCTATAAAATACCCAATCTTTAATCCAATATTATTTTAAATTCACGGTTGTTTTCACATTCATTCCCGCACGAAGTTTTTTTGCGATTTCCGGTTTCAATTTTACAAAATCTATTCTTACCGGAAGTCTCTGAACGACTTTTACAAAGTTCCCACTCGCATTATCCGGAGGAAGAATAGAAAACGAAGAACCTGTCGCCGGAGAAAATGATGTCACTTTACCCTCGAATTTTTCTTTAGGAAAAGCGTCGATTTCGATATCTACCGTTTGTCCTTCCACCATCTTTGAAAGCTGGGTTTCTTTAAAATTAGCAATTACCCAAACATCGTTATCTCGAACCAGACTGAATAGCTGTGAGCCTGCCTGTACAAATTGCCCCTTTTGAATAGGAACTTTTGAAACAAAACCATCTTCGGATGCAAGAATTACAGTGTAAGAAAGATTGAGTTTGGCATTTTCGACATCCACTTCCCGTTGCTTAACCATCGAATTTGCTACACCGATCTGCTCAGAACTTGCTGCGGTTTGTGAGGTTACAATTCCAGGTTGTTGCAATACCTGATTTTTTTGATCCACTAAAACCTGTAACTGCCGGTCAGCAGATTGTTTTGCTGCCAAAACAGTTTCATATTGCTGTTGCGTAATGGTGTGATCTTTTACCAGATTTGCATATCTTTTTAAATCCTGAGAGGTTTTCCAGACATTTACTTTTGCGGCTTCAATCTGTGCATTGGCTGTGGCAACTGCTGCATTAGCAGAATTAATGTTTTGAGAAGCTGCATGTGTAGAAGCAATTGCGGTCTGTACATTGCTTCTTGCGGTTCCCAATGCTGCTGCTGCTTGCTGAAGAGTCATTTTCTGGTCACGGTCATCGATGACAATAAGGGTATCTCCTTTTTTCACAAACTGATTATCGCGCACTTTTACTTCGGAAACATATCCCGAAATTTTAGAAATTACCGGACTCATATTCGATGCAATCTGTGCATCATCGGTCTCTTCATGAGCTAAACCATAGGAATAAGCTCTGTATCCAATGACTCCACCGACAATTAAAACGATAGCTAAGATAATCGGAAAAGTAAGTGATTTTTTCTTTTTGATTTCGGGAAAAAATTCTGGTTGTGTATTGTTATCTTCCATTTTTAAAAAAAATATTATAGTTTAATTCTTGGTCTAAATTTTATTAATGTAAAGTCAAAATTCCGGTCGTTTGCAAAAGTTTTCGGTAAGCTAAAGCGGCATCTGCTTTTGCATTGACCACATTTACGTTGGCAGAAATCTGTGCCGTATCAGCGTCCAAAAGTTCAGTGATGGTCGCTAAACCGTTATCGAATTTATTTTTGGTGACTCTGTAATTTTCGTTCGCCTGAGCCGCTGCTTTTTCGTAAACGGCGATTTTCTTTTTCGCAAACTCCGAGTTCTGGTAATCTCTGTTAACTTCTAATTTAATTTGATCATTTAGTAATTCATTGGTCGCAGAAAGTTGTTTTTCTGTAGCCGCAGATTTCATTAAAGAAGAATTCTTTTTCCAGAGGTTATCGATATTATACTGAATTCCCACCCCGATATTTGCCGCATTGGTAATGGTCAGGATTTTCGGGATTTCCGCAGCAATATATCCGCCGGTTAAAGCGATGGTGGGTAAGCTTTCAGCTCTTGCTGCTTTTGTTCCCAATTCTGCCGCTTTTCTTTGATAATCTAGTGCCTGTACATCTTTCCGCTGAGAAACGGCTTGGTTTAAATAATATGAAACCGGTTGATTTTCAGTGAGTTCTGAAATGTAATCAGGATCGATTTCGATTTCCGTTGCGTCAGGTAACCCTAAAAGTAAATCCATATTGATGTTGGCAATATTGAAGTTATTGTTCGCATCTAAAAGCTGAAGTTCAATATCTGAAGTCTGCAGATTCGCTTTCAACTTATCGTTTCGCGCGATGATTCCGTTGTCCTCTAATTTCTGAAAAGACTCATCCCTTTTTTGAGAAGCCGTAAGATTATCTTCCAGAACTTTAATTTGCTGACTGGCTTTAAACAAATTATTGTAAGCTTGCGAAACATTATAAGCGACCGCCAATTTGTCGTTCTCGGTACTGAGTTTTGAAGCTTCTACTAAATATTCTGCCGACTGAATTCCATATTTAATTCGGCCGCCCGCATAAATCGGTAACGAAGCAGCAACGTTTCCATAGAAAGCAGAATTTGCTTTTGGTGTAGTACTTCCTCCATTTGTAGAAGGCGGCAAAACCTTGAGATCAACATTGGCATTGGCTAAAGCCAGAGCACTTGCGGAAACTTTCAAACTCGGCAGTCTGTTATTTTTAGCTTCAAGATAATTGGCGGTCGCCTGATCGATTTTTGCCTGATCGATTTTAAGATTTTTAGAATTCTGAATTCCCAGATTTACCGCTTCATCAAGGGTCAGCATTTTCTTTGCCTGTGCATGAACCGTGATTCCGATGGCCGAAAAAACCATCGCAATCAGGGGACTATATGTTTTCTTCATAACCTAAAAGGTGTTTTAATATATTTTGGACATGTATTTTAATTTCATCGAAATACTGATTTTCGTAATTTTCATCACCCTCAAAAAATTCCTTGTAAACTGGAAGCGTATTGAGTGCTGTAAAAATGGTTCCTGAAACTGTAGAATGCAGAAATTCTATGCGTGGTCTTTTGGTAAAGGTTTTATTTTGTAATCCTTTTTCGATGAGTTCGCTGTAAATAGCCAGAAATCCTTTTTTAGATTTATTTAAAAATTCTGCGATATGAGGATTTTTATTGCTCAGCTGCTCTCTTTGTAAAATACGGTAAAAAGTTTTCAAATTTTTCACACGATCCGCATAACGGTTAATAACAGTGACCAGTTTTTCCCACTCATTCAAATTGTCGTTGGCTAAAATATCTTTACTGAATGCCAAACTTTCGTTCATCCTTACTTCGAATATTTTTACGAAAAGCTTTTCTTTGGAGCCGAAATAATAGGAAATCATCGAAACATTTACCTTCGCTTTTTTAGAAATCTCCCGGGTAGAACTTCCTTCAAAACCCTTTTCAGCAAAGAGTTTTTCGGCATGTAATAAAATATGTTCTTCTTTGGAAATCATAATATCTGATTTTTTTGAGGGTGCAAATTTAAATAAAAACAGAAAACAATCAAACGATTGATTGATTTTTTTTCTGTAAATAAATATAGAAACCGTCTATAATATTCCATGCGATTTTGTGTGAAAAAAATTTAAATGAAAGTGATTGAACGATCCAAAAATAATTTTAACTTTGCTATATCAATAACCATTAAAACCAAATTTTATGAAAAAAGTAATTTCAGTGTTAGCCGTCACCATTTTCACTTTGGGATTTGCTCAGGAAGCTCCGAAGAAAGCCTGTTGTTCCGGAAAGGATAAAAAAGAATGTAAAATGGGTGACAAGAAAGACAGTAAAGCATGCACTATGAAAGATCACAAAGACTGCAAAGGCACTTGTGACATGAAAAAGGAGGAAAAGAAAAAAGCCGCTTAAAAATAGAAACCACCGGTTGGTGGTTTTTTTATGGTTTTTTATGAAGGTAACGGGAAAGTTTAATCCCCAAATCAGTCCATATAATCTTGGTATTTCCGTTTCTTTCTAAGTGATAATTGGCGGTTGAGATTTCTTCTAAAATAGATTCAATATTGGCTCCATGGATGAATTTTGAGAAACTCTCCCATTTGAAACCGCCGGCCTCTATTTTTTTATAGACCAGACTTTCATTTCCGTAATTTTGAAGTAACGCCAGACGGAACATTTCTGCGCAGTATTCTAAAAAATTCATTTGTTTTTCTTTGTTCCAAAGTGAAATTCTTCTGCCCCAAAGAACAATGTTTTTTAAAAACTCAGGTTTCTTTTTTACCTGAAAAGCTTCACGAACCCACATGATAAACTGATCTTCAAATTCGGAATCTGTGTTTTCACTCTGCAGTAATTTCTGCGCGGTATTCCAGTTTCCCTGTGCCTGAAAAACAATTTCCCGTCTTCTGTCTGTACTGATCTCCTTGTTGTTCTGTAAAAACTGGTCGAGATCATCTTCTTTAATACTCGAAATTTCCACAATCTGCGTTCTCGAAATAATTGTCGGAAGCATGAAATCCGTGTTGGAAGCCGTCAGAATGATGTACGTGTTTTTTGGTGGTTCTTCCAGAAACTTCAGAAATTTATTGGCGGCATCCGTATTCATTTTGTCAGCTTGCCAGACAATGAGTATTTTACTGCCGCCTTCAAAACTTTTCAGGGCGAATTTTTTATTGATTTCATCAATTTCTTCGACGTAAATACTGAGTTGTTTATTTTCTGATTCTAAAATTGTGCTCCAATCTTCGTTATTTGAATAGGGATTTTCCAGCATCATCTCCCGGAATTCATCAAAAAACTGAGCCGTCAATCCGCTTTTATTCGCTTTAAAAACGGGAAAGCTAAAATGCAGATCGAGGTGATTGAGGTGATCAACTTTTGAAGAAGAATGCTCGTTTTCCTTTCTTAAAATTTCTTTTGCAAAGGCCATCGCCAAGGGCAGCGTTCCATATCCGTCTTTGCCTACAAATAATTGTGCGTGGCTTACCCGATTATTGCTGATACTATCTTTCAGAAGGTTTTTCAATTCCTGATGACCTACAATTTGTTCCCAATTCATGCTTCAAAGATAAAAATTTTTGCTGGATAATGAGAATGAAAATGGTGATGAGGATCTATAGATATTTTAACGTAAACAGGATTATAAATGTTAAATAATGTAAAACCTCTTTGGTAATATTCAAACAGTTAATTTTGACATGTTTTGTTGAGAATAATAGTACTGTAAAGTGATTTTGAGAAATGTTTAAATTAGATACCCATGTGATAAGCTTAACAAACTTTAACCAAACTTACTTTCACAGTTCAGTATTATTTAAGATATTTGCGCATTATTTTTAAAAATAGAGAATGAAAAGATTTTTTGTATTACCATTGATTGCGGCAGGTTTTTTACTTAATGCACAAACGATTGGTAATTCTCCATATGCTGCCTTTGGAATCGGTGATGTAAAATACGATAATACAACTGATATCAGTTCGATGGGTGGCATTTCTACTGCATATATTTGGGATTTTAACAACAATTTTAATTTCAGCAATCCGGCAGCCAATAAAAATTTAGAACTAACCACTTTGAAAATTGAAGGAAGTAATCAAAATAACTTCTTCAAATCCAATTACAATAACATGAGCGCCACCAAGCATTCATCTTATTTATCTAATTTAACGATTGCCTTCCCAATTTCTAATAAAGTGAAATTTGGATTGGGTTATCAGCCTTACAGTTCAAAAGAATACACTATTTTAAATAAAGAAGTTTTGGATTCCGGAAACAGCCAGATGAGTCTTTACCATGGTGAAGGAACGCTGAATACGGTCCAAGCAGCTTTGGGTTATCAGATTACACCAGAGTTTGCAATGGGTCTTCGATCTAATTTCTTCTTTGGTAATTTATATGATATTAATGAGTTGACTACTTCTGATGCTGAACTGATCAACGGCTACGAAACAAAAAATAAAGTTAAAACCTTTAATTTTACTTTGGGAACCGCTTATCAGAAAAAATTTCAGACCGATAGAAAGTTAACTTTAGGAGCAACTTACACTTTCGGAAATACCGGTCAGATGGAAACCCGATATGTCAACAGCACCTATTTTTACACGCCCGGAAAAATCAAAAATAACGAAAGCATTATTGAGGAGAAATTCAGCGAAGACAAAAACCTGATTCCTATGGAATTCTCATTTGGAGCTGGTTACGGCAGAGATGCCAAATGGTTTGTAGGAACTCAGTTGGATTATAAAAACGGCGAAACCATTCAGTTTTTGGGGAAACCTTTTGTGAACGAAAATTCTTATAAAATTTCTGCCGGAGGTTGGTATTTGCCCAACTACAATAACTTCAGAAATTATTTCTCCCGTGTTACCTACCGATACGGAGCGTATTACGAAAAAGGGAATTTAGCAATCAACGGAACCAATATCAATCAATTTGCGGTTACCGGTGGAATGAGCCTGCCTTTCGAAAATAAAAGCGCGAGCAGAATGAGCGGTATCGATTTAGGACTTGAAATAGGAAAAAGAGGAACGCTTGATAATAATTTGATCCGTCAGAATTTTGTTAATTTGAAAATAGGAATTAATTTTGCTGATAAGTGGTTTAACAAACGACTTTATGATTAAAAAATGAATTTCATTAAAGAAATACTTTATAAAAATATAGCCGGCTTTTTAAGTTGTGCTATATTTTTTGCTTTAATATCTTGTGAAGAAGATCTTGCGAAAATTAATAAAAACAGAAATAATAATTTCCCGTCTCAGATTATCAATAATGCCAATATTGTCCAGCGGGATTCCGGGATGATAAAATTGCGCGCCACTGCACCGCTCATTGAAAAATTCGAGTATATCGACTCGCCTTATATTGTTGCCAGAAAGGGAATTAATATTCTTTTTTATGATAAAAAGAAACCGGATGTCCCGGGAAAAATTTCGGCAAAATATGCGAAATTCAATGAAAAAAAGAAGTTTTACGAAGCCAAAGGAAACGTAAAAATCATCAGCAATGAAAATCAAATGTTTGCCATGCAATCGGTTTATTGGGATCAGGTAAAAAAAATTATTTATACAAAAGACACGGTGTTTGTTACCGATAAAGATGGTTCTACTTTGGTCGGCGCCAATGGAATGAGAGCAAAAGATGATTTCTCTGAATATACCTTCTACAATAATTCCGGCGACATCAACGCTCAAAAAATTCCTGAGAAATCAAGATAAGCAGGTTGATTGCGTTGTATTTTAAGATGGATTTTTTCAACAAAAATTCATACATTTAAATAAATTTTGATTCTATGAATTTCCATGCTTTGGGTTTAATGTCTGGCACCAGTCTCGATGGACTGGATGTTTGTTACGCCTCTTTTCAAAAAGAGGAACTCGGCAAATGGAATTTTAAGATTCTGCACGCCGCCACTTTTCCCTATTCTGAAATTTGGGAAAACCGGCTCAGAAATGCCGTTCATTTATCCGCAGAAGAAATTTTTTCACTCAATTCTGAGTATGGATTTTATTTGGGGGAAAAAGTGAATGAATTTATTACTCAAAACGCAATAAAAAATATAGATTTCATCGCTTCCCACGGACATACCGTTTTTCATCAGCCAGAGAAAAAATTCACGGTTCAGATTGGAGATGGCCGTGCGATTAAATTCCTGACCAATATTCCGGTGATTTACGATTTCCGCAGTCAGGATGTTTTGATGGGCGGAAACGGCGCACCTTTAGTGCCCATCGGCGATGAACTGCTTTTTTCAGAATACAGCGCGTGTTTAAATCTCGGTGGTTTTTCGAATATTTCATTTAAAGAAAATGGAAAAAGAATTGCTTTTGATATTTGTCCGGTCAATATTGTGCTGAATCATTTCTCTAAAAAATTAGGAAAAGACTACGATGAAAACGGAGATTTTGCAAGAAATGGAAAAGTAAATCCAGAACTTTTACAGTCACTGAATTCATTAAAATATTATCAGCAAAATCCACCGAAATCATTGGGAATGGAATGGGTTTCGCAGTATATTTTACCGGAATTTAAAGATGAAGATCCTTCGGTGATTTTAGCGACTTTTACAGAGCACGCCGCCATTCAGATTGCAAACATTTTTAATCAATATCAACTCAATAAAGTTTTATTTACCGGCGGCGGAACGTATAATTCCTTTTTGATTGAAAGAATTTTAAGTAAAACCAATACCGAAATTTGTATTCCCGATAAGGGAACCATCGATTTCAAAGAAGCCCTTATTTTCGCGTTCATGGGAGTTTTAAGAATGACAAATGAAGATAATGTTCTTTCTTCAGCCACCGGAAGTTCCCGCAACCACTGTTCCGGACTTCTCGTTTAACCACTAAAAAAAATAAAAGATAGATGCAAGTAGATATCAGACCTTTAAAAATTGAAGATTACGACGAACTCAGAGAGACGATGCAGAAAGCATATCCTGCGATGTCCGAAAGTATTTGGTCAAAGACCAGTATTAAAAAGTTAATCAAAATCTTCCCAGACGGACAGATTTGTATTACCGTTGACAACAAGATAGCAGCGGTTTGTCTCTCCCTGATTGTACAGTACGAATTGTACGGTGATGATCATACTTATAAAGAAATTACCGGAAATTATACCTTCAACACGCATTCTGATACCGGAAATGTTTTATATGGTATCGAAATTTTTGTAGATCCGGAATTCAGAGAATTGCGGTTGGCCCGACGATTATATGATGCGAGAAAAGAACTCTGTGAAAACCTGAATTTGAAATCAATTATCGTGGGCGGCAGAATTCCGAATTATCATTTGTACAGTTCAGAACTTTCTCCGAGACAATATATCCAGCAGGTTCGGAAAAAAGAAATTTACGATCCGGTTTTAAGTTTTCAGTTGGCCAATAATTTCCTGCCGGTTCGGGTTCTGAAAAATTATTTGCCGGAAGATATTCAATCCGCTGAAAATGCAGTTTTGCTGCAGTGGAATAATATTTATTACAGCAAGAAACCGAATACGATGCAGGATTCTGTAATTCGCTTGGGCTTGGTTCAATGGCAGATGAGGCATTTCAAAGACATCGATGCGTTTTTTGAACAGGTTGAATTTTTCGTGAATGTAATGGCGGATTACAAATCTGATTTCATCATGTTCCCCGAGTTTTTCAATACGCCTCTACTCGCTCCTTTTAATGATTTGAGTGAAAGAGACAGCATGTTTAAACTGGCTGAACTTACGGAAGAAATAAAAAATAAACTGTCACAATTAGCAATCGGTTACAACATCAATATCATTGGTGGAAGCATGCCGCTTGTAGAAAATGAGGAATTATACAATATCAGTTATTTGCTTCACCGTGACGGGAAAATCGATGAACACCGAAAAGTACATATCACGCCCAACGAGAAAAAATTCTACGGAATGAAAGGTGGAAATGAAATAAAAGTCATCGATACCGATTGTGGAAAAGTAGGTCTGGTCATTTGTTATGATGTTGAATTTCCTGAATTACCGAGAATTCTGGCCGATCAGGGAATGAAGATTCTATTTGTTCCTTACCTCACCGATACCCAAAATGCTTATATGCGCGTTCGTAACTGCGCGTCTGCAAGAGCGATTGAAAACGAATGTTATGTGGCGATTGCAGGATGTGTCGGAAATTTACCGGGAGTAAACAATATGGATATTCAGTATGGGCAGGCCGCTGTTTTTACACCGTCTGATTTTGCCTTTCCATCCAACGCGATTAAAGGAGAAGCAACACCGAATACAGAAATGACCTTAATCGTAGATGTTGATCTGAATTTGTTGAAAGAGCTGCACCATTACGGCGCGGTACGAACAATGACGGACCGCCGGAAAGATTTATACGACACCATTTCCTATAATAGCGATTCGGAAACAGAATAGATAAAAATCCCAAAACTTTTTAGTTTCGGGATTTTAGTTTTCTTAAAAATAGAAGTCAACTCTCTTTACAAACTAATGCACTGACAAAATCATCAAAATATAGAAAAGTTCTAAGTGAAATAAGGGTTTTGATCAGGAATTAAAATTTCCTTTAGATAAATATACCACTTTTTTGGTTTCAAAAAATTCTCCTTCAAAATGATCTTTGAGTTGGAATAATTCGGCTTTTAATCCTGCAAGTTCTTCTCCTAAATCGCCACCTTTTAGATAAAGGACACCATTATGTTTAGGATTAAACTGCTCTTTTAAAAATTTACCTTTCAACCAACGCAGAAAAACAGGCATTTGCGTAACTGCTCTGCTGACTACAAAATGAAACTGGTCCTTCACCTCTTCAGCTCTTCCGTGAATTGCGGTTATGTTTTTCAAACCAATTCCTTCCGAAACTTCTTTTACAACGGTAATCTTTTTACCAATAGAATCCACCAAAGTAAATTGAGCTTCGGGAAATAAAATTGCTAATGGAATTCCGGGAAAACCACCTCCGGTACCGATATCCAGAACTTTTGTATTTGGTGCAAACTCCATTATTTTAGCAATTCCTAAAGAATGCAGAATATGTTTTTCGTAGAGTGAATCCATATCTTTTCTGGAAATGACGTTGATTTTTTCATTCCATTCCTTGTATAACCGTTCAAGATCAGCGAATTGCGTTTTCTGATTTTCGGAAAGATTGGAAAAATATTTTTCTATTAATTCTACAGACATTTTTCAGTAATTTTTTTACAAAAGTAAAGAAAGGATTTCACAATAATTTGGTTTGCGCTTTCAAACTAAAAAATTATCTTTGGTTCTTTTAAAATTAAATATGGAAAAATTCTCAGACCGACTGAATCGAATGAGTTTCTCACAGACATTTGTAATGAGCAACAAAGTTCGGCAAATGAAAGCAGAAGGAATCGATGTGATCAGTCTAACGCTTGGCGAACCGGATTTCGATGTGCCAAAAAATATTAAGGAAGCTGCTTTTGCGGCGATTAATAATAATTTCAGCCACTACTCGCCTGTCCCGGGATTTCTGGATCTAAGAGAGGCCATTTGCGGAAAATTAAAAAGAGATAATAATTTAGAATACAACGCTTCGCAGATTTGTGTGTCAAATGGGGCCAAACAAGCGATTATAAACGTACTTGCTTCCATTACCAACGATGGTGACGAGGTTATTCTGCCCGCACCGTATTGGGTGAGTTACCATGAAATGGTGAAAATGATGGGCGGCAAATCTGTTTTCGTGGAAACGTCGATCGATACTGAATTTAAAATGACCGCCGAACAACTCGAAAAAGCGATTACGCCAAAAACAAAAGCCCTGCTTTACAGTTCTCCATGCAATCCATCGGGAAGTTATTATACGTATGAAGAACTTGAAAAAATTGCGAATGTTATTGCAAAATACCCTCAAATAACGATTATCTCTGATGAGATTTATGAGTTTATCAATTATGAAGGAAAGCATACTTCGATTGCAGAATTTCCGCAGGTTTATGAGCAAACTGCCGTAATCAACGGGATGTCGAAAGCATTTGCGATGACGGGTTGGCGAATTGGCTATTCTGCCTGTCCGACCTGGTTGGCAAAAGCGTGTGAGAAAATTCAGGGACAAATGACGAGCGGCGCCAATACCATGGCTCAAAAAGCATCTATCACTGCACTGCAAACCGATCCTGCCGAATATCGTTTTATGATTGAGGAATTTAAAAAACGACGCGATTTGGTTTTTTCATTAATGAAAAATATTCCCGGTTTCAAAGTAAATTATCCGAAAGCGGCATTTTACTTTTTCCCTGATATTTCGTTTTATATCGGGAAAACGTTAAATGGAACAATGATTAAAGATGCCGATGATTTTGCGATGTTATTATTAGAAAATGCCCATGTCGGAACGGTCGGAGGCGTTTCTTTTGGTAATCGTAACTGTATCCGTTTTTCCTATGCTGCGTCTGAAAAAGAACTCACAGAAGCGATGAGGCGAATTCACGAATTTTTAGAAAAGGTTGAAATTAACTAAAAAGATATTCCATAAAAAAACCGGTTTGAAAATTTCAAACCGGTTTTTTTATTATGAGAAAGAATTAAAATTTAATAATATCTTTCATTTTCTCGTTTTCTTCATTGACCAAATCGTCGTCCACCAGGATTTTTCCTGAATGCTCGTCGATAATGATTTTTTTACGTTGAGCAATTTCCATTTGCTTTTGTGGAGGCAATGTGAAGAATGATCCTTTCGGTGCACCTCTTTCTAAACCTACTACTGCTAAACCGGTTGGTGAATTTGTTCGGATTCTGTGGTAAGAAGCCAATAGTCTTTCATCAATATTTTTAGCGAATTCGTTTGATTTTTCAATCAGGAAATCTTCTTCTTTCTGAGTTTCAGAAACTAAATTTTCGAGTTCTTCTTTTTTGAATTTCAAGTGATTTTTCAAATCAGCTATTTTAGAATTTAACTCTTCTAAAGTTTCATTCTTATGGCTTATTTTTACACTAAACTCACTGATTCTTTTTTCTGAAAGTTGAATTTCCAATTCCTGAAATTCAATTTCTTTATCCAAAGATTCGAATTCTTTGTTATTTCTTACGTTATCTTGCTGAGATTTATACTTATCAATCAAAGTTTTTGCGTGACTGATCACTTCATTCTTTGTATTGATTTCATCGTTTTGAAGTTTAATCTCACTTTGAAATTTCTCAGCTCTTTTTTCTAAACCTTCGATTTCAATTTCTAAATCTTCCACTTCAATTGGCAATTCGCCTCTTGTGCTACGGATTTCGTCTAATCTTGAATCGATGATTTGTAGGTCGTAAAGTGCTCTTAGTTTGTCTTCAACGGCGATTTCTACTGTTTTTTTAGCCATATTTTATAAAAAATAGTTTACAGGGTTGGTTTTCTCGGTAGATTTTGAGACTGCAAAGATAGTGAATTTTTGTGATAATATATCAACCAAATGCTCAGTAACAAATTGTTCGGATTCAAAATGACCGATGTCGCAAGTCAACATTTTCCCGTCTCCCTGGAAATAATCATGATATTTTAAGTCGCCCGTTAAATAGGCGTCACATTTTCGGGAAATTGCCGCACCGATTCCACTTGCGCCGCTCCCGCCTAAAACGCCGACTCTCTTGATTTTTTTGTTGACGAAATCAGAATGGCGAATTGCTTTTAAATTAAATTTATCTTTAACAAAAGTCAGGAATTGGTCTTCATCCATCGCTTCTTCAAACTCACCAAATCTGCCTAAACCCAAAAATTGGTTTTCATTTTCTAACTGAATAATTTGATAAGCCACCTCTTCATAAGGATGTGCAGATTTCATCGCCGTAATAATTTGATTTTTTTTATAGCTTTCATAAATTACCGAAATCATCACTTCATCCGCATTTTCGCGAATCCCTATTTTGCCGGAGAATGGTTCTGCTCCATCGATTGGCCTGAAAGTTCCGCTGCCAGAAACTGCAAAACTGCATTCATCGTAAAAGCCGATATTTCCAGCACCTGCGCCAAATAAAGCATTTTTTACTTTTTCTGAAAAATCACGAGGTACGAAAACATTCAGTTGATGAAGACCTTGCTTTTTCGGCATTAATACTTTTTGATTTTTAAGACCAAGTTCTTCACAGATTCTGTAATTCACGCCAAAGTAATCATTATCAAACGCGGTATGAATTGCATAAATGGCAATCTTATTTTCAAGCGCTTTCAACACTGCTTTTTCAACATAATTTTTGCCGGTGATTGATTTTAAACCTGAAAAAATAATCGGATGAAAGGCAATGATAAAGTTGATATTCTTAGCAATGGCTTCATCGACAACAATTTCCAGCGCATCATGACACACTAAAATTCCGGAAACCTCTCTGTCAGGATTTCCGCAAAGCAAGCCTACATTGTCATAATCTTCTGCCTGGGATAAGGGAATTATTTTTTTCAGGTCACAAACCACTTCATTTACTGTCATTTTCTTATGTTTGCAACGAATTTAAGAATTAAATCTGTAATAATACCGCTTGCAATGGAAAGAGAACATAATTATATGCCCGAGCGAATCCGCTGGAAACGTAAACTGTTCCGGATTATTTTCAAAGCTGACACGAAACTCGGTAAACTTTTTGATATTTTTTTATTGGTCTTAATCCTTCTCAGCACTTTCATCGTTATGATGGAAAGCGTCCGGATTTTCGATGCAAAACTCCACAAGGTATTTGTAATCGTAGAAGTAATTATTACCATCTTTTTCACTGTGGAATATGCGTTGAGAATAATTACCATTAAAAACAAGAAAGACTACATTTTCAGTTTTTTTGGAATTATTGATTTTCTGGCGATTTTACCTTTTTATCTTAGTTTATTTATTCCGATTACCAAATATTTTCTGATTATTCGAATGCTTAGAATGCTGAGGATTTTTAGAATATTGAATCTAATGGATTTTATGAATGATGGTTACTTCATCGTTACGGCCTTAAAAAACAGTTCCAGAAAAATCTATATATTTCTTTTATTCCTAATGATCTTTTCTGTCATCGTAGGTTCTATGATGTTCATGGTTGAAGGCGACAGAGAAGGTTTTGAGAGTATCCCGCAAAGTGTTTATTGGGCGGTTGTAACCGTGACTACGGTGGGTTATGGAGATGTCTCGCCAGGCACTCCACTGGGGAAATTCCTGTCTGTATTATTGATGCTTGCCGGTTATTCCATCATTGCAGTTCCTACGGGAATTGTTACTGCAGAAATGCGGAATAAGCGTCAGGAACTTGGCAAAAGCTGTAGCCGTTGCGGAAATAATGACATCGATGATGATGCAAGATTTTGTAAAATTTGCGGCGAGAAAGTCGTATAACAAAAAGGTGCATTGTAACAATGCACCTTCTCTTTTTTTCATTCATTTGGTTTTTTTAACTCATCTTTTTATTTTCGGGAGGAAAACAAAAATCATCATTTGTGTTTGCGGATAGTTAGTAGTTTTTACCCTATTTTTAAAGACTAAGTATTATTAACCCTTTAAAAAAATCTTCACATTAAAGTAAATTTATTACTAACTACTGTTCCGTTATTTACGGTGCGTTAAAATAATGAGATAATAAATTTTCGTCTAATGTTTCTTATTTTTCTGGTACAAATATAAGGCAATGTATTTCCCATATACTAAGTTAAAACACCCTTTTTTTTATAATACAATATAGTTAAGCTCTAATGATTATTCAAACATCCTTTTTTAATCATCATGCAAATTTTCAATATAAGGCTCGCAAACATTCTGTTGACAAAGGCCCTTTTCTTCAGTCTTTTTTTAATTTGTTAAAGGTATTTCACTTTGAAAATTTCACAAAGTTTATCGGTGATTACTCCTTTTTATATACCGCAATAATCATCTTATTGTTGTATAATTTTATCCAACCTCTCACAACTTGCCCTATAGAAAAAGCACCTCAATTTCTTGAAGTGCTTTGTTGGATTAAAATCGGTTAAAATAAAATTCAACCAGTTTTTTTTCAGTTTATTTTGTTAAAGTGGTGTTCACTTTTACCAATTGTACATCGAAGATTAACCAGGCATTTGGTGGGATAACACCTCCCGCGCCGCGAGCTCCATAACCAAGTTCTGACGGAATAAGCAGAGTTGCAGATTCTCCTTCTTTTAACAGAAGAATACCTTCGTCCCAACCTTTAATTACCTGTCCTACTCCAATTGAAATTTCAATTGGTTCATTTCTTTTAAATGAAGAGTCGAATTCATTTCCGTCAACTAATTTACCGGCATAATGCACAGAAACAGCATCACCAACATTAGCTTTCTTGCCTTCAGTTGTTTGAGTTATTTTATAGTACAATCCGGAAGGAGTTGCCTGCATCGTTGCTTTTAAATCATCAACTAATTTTTGCTGATTGGCTGCAAATTCTTCGGCTTTCTTTTTTTTGTCAGCTTCTATTTTTTCAAGGATGGCTTTATTATTCTCTTTGATTTTTGCTTTTCCTTCAGTAAAGATTTTGGCAGCATCATAATTTTTGTATTCATCACCTTTAGAGAAAATCGCCACTTTTTCTAAAACTACATCAGTTTTAGGTTTGTCCTGTGCGCCTTTTTCTACATTGGCAATCGTGTCAATAACTTCAATACCATTCACAACTTCACCAAAAATCGTGTGTTTACCGTCTAACCAAGGTGTAGCAATTTCTGTAATGAAAAACTGGGAACCATTGGTATTCGGTCCTGAATTTGCCATGGACAGAATTCCTTTTCCGGTGTGCTGAAGGTCATTTTTTTCGTCATCGAATTTATAACCCGGGTCGCCCATTCCTGTTCCTTTAGGATCACCTCCCTGAATCATAAAATCTTTGATTACTCTGTGGAAAATAGTTCCGTCATAAAAAGGAACCCCTTTCGCTTTTGCAGTGTTATCAATTTTTCCTTCAGCTAAACCAACAAAATTTGCAACCGTAACAGGTGCATTTTTGTCTTCCAGTTTCACGATCATATTTCCTTTTGAAGTTTGGAAATTGGCATAAAGTCCTTCTTTCAGACCTGCGTAAGTTTCTTTGTCTACGTTCATTTTTTTATAAATTGGGGTGCAACTTGTTATCGAAATCGCTGCTATCGCGATTAGTAAATTCTTTTTTAGCATAAATAGCAATATGTTTTAAAGTACTTTTAATTTAATTATTAAAGGCATATCATTTGAAATCTGATCATTATCGCCATAGGTTCCAAAACCCAGTGCCGAAGGAATCAAAAGGGTAACTTCCTGATTTTTCTCCATGTATCTCAGCGCATCTTCCACCGGTTTTAGTTCTTCAAAATGGCCAAAAATTTTATTTTTATTTTGAACAGGATTTTCATATAATTTCACCAAATCGAAATCGTAAATATCATATTGGTAAGAAATCATTTCACCATTCTCTTTTCGCTTTTGATGCCGGAGGTCTTTATCATTCACCCAATAGTTCATGGTCATCGGATAAAACGCTTCGTCTTGATTTTTTATCCAGTCCTCAATTTGAGTTCTTTCAATCAGATTCAGATTTTTGGACCTGTTTTTAGAAATATCTAAATCTTTCTGACTTAAAATTCCACCAACAGGAGGATGAGCAGGTGCATGCTTTACACAGCCGATCAAGATCAAAGAACAAAGTACGATTATTTTTTTCATAAAAACTTTTGCGAAAATAAGCATTTCGAATTAGATTAAAAAATGAAAAAACCGGGAAAAAATTATTCCCGGTTTTTAATTGCTATTTTTAATAAAACGCTAAAGTTTTTTAGATGCTTTTTTCTACTAAAACTCTCCATCCAAAAGGATCTTCGGCAACATTTGTTTGAAGATCAACTAAATCTTTTTGAAGCGTTAACGCAAAACTTTCCTCTAAAGTTAATTGTGGCAATTCTAATTTTTCACCTTGGTATCCGATTGCTTTGAAAAGGGTGGTTACAACAGCAGTTCCCACTCCCCAAACTTCTTTTAAAGAGCCATTTTTGTGAGCTTCTATTACAGATTTTACAGAAATAGGTTCTACTTTTAATTCAATACCTCTTTTATTTGCTAACTGAATAAAACTGTCTCTGGTAACGCCATCCAATATTTTCTCGGAAGTTGGTGGTGTATAAATCGTGTCATTAATTCTAACGAAAACGTTCATCGTTCCACTTTCTTCGAAGTATTCGTGGGTAGAATCATCCGTCCAGATGATTTGCTCATATCCTTCTTCATTTGCCAACTGCGTCGGGTAAAAAGATGCTGCATAATTTCCGGCAGCTTTGGCAAAACCTACTCCACCGTTGGCAGATCTTGAATAGTAATCAGAAATTTTCACTGAAACAGGTTCCGAATAATAACTTTTTGCAGGAGTAGCTACAATTGCAAACATATATTTATTAGAAATTCTGGCTTTTAAAGCTTCTTCAGTAGCGAAAATAAGGGGACGGATATACAGAGAATTTCCTTCACCATATGGAATCCAATCCCGATCTAGATCAACCAGTGCTTTTAATCCTTCTAAAAAAACCTCTGCCGGGATTTCTGGCATCGCAAGACGACCTGCTGATTTATTGATTCTGGAAAAATTCTTTTCCGGTCTGAAAATAAAAACCTGACCGTCTTTATCCTTATACGCTTTCATTCCTTCGAAACATGCCTGCCCGTAATTAACCCCCATCATTGCAGGAGTAAAAGGAAGTGGCCCGTAAGGCATCAATTTTACTTCACCCCATTTTCCGTCTTCATATTCACAAATAACCATGTGATCGGTAAACATGTTTCCAAAAGAAAAATTCTCTGGATCAAATTCGGATATTCTCGGAGCAGTAGATTTTTGAATTATCATATTTTAATTTTTTGTTGATGTTCTACAAATTTAATATAATTTTTTAAATATCAAAATTTTAAATTAATTTTGAAAAAAAATATCATGGAACGAGAAATAAAAACCACTTCAGATGGAAGTAAAACATTATATATCAGTAACTTAAACGAAAACTATCATTCACACCATGGTGCTTTGCAGGAAGCTCAACACGTGTTTATCGATAATGGATTTAATTTAATTAAAAATTGTGATATTAATATTTTAGAACTCGGTTTTGGTACAGGACTTAATGTTTTGGTTACAATTGATGAGTTTTTGAAAACTGACAAAAGTCATGTTATTCATTATTTCACGCTTGAAAAATATCCCATAAATGAACGGGAAGTTAACGAACTGGATTATGGATCTATTTTTCATAAAACAGAAATGGCGGAAATTTACCGAAAAATACACGCCGGTAATTGGAACGAAACCATTGAAATCCTTCCTCAATTTTTCTTAACCAAATATCACTGTGATTTTTTTGAAATTAAAAATCTGGACCTTCCTGAAATAGATCTGGTTTATTTTGATTGTTTTGGAGCACGAGTTCAACCCGATCTATGGGAAAAACCGCTTTTTGAAATGGTTGCAAATACGATGAAACCGGGTGGTCTTCTTACTACCTATTCTTCTAAAGGCAGTGTTCGCCGTATTTTGAAGGAACTCGATTTTAATGTTGAAAAAAAAGCCGGACCTCCTGGAAAACGGGAAATGATCAACGCTATCAAGAATTAAAGATAAATGAAAAATTGCTAACTTTGTGATTGTTCCAAAAAAAACTAAAATACCAATATGATTGATAAAGTTAATGTCCGAGTGTATGCAACCATTATGAAAAATGGAAAAGTCCTTGCGCTGCACGAAGAATACGTTGGCGAGCACCTCATGAAATTCCCCGGCGGCGGTTTGGAATTTGGCGAAAGTGTTCTGGAATGTCTGGAAAGAGAACTGGAAGAGGAGCTGAATATCACAGTGAAAAACATAGAACATTTGTATACTCAAGAAGATTTTCTGGTGTCTAAATTTCGAGATAATGATCAACTTCTGAGCATTTATTATCTTGCTGAAATGGTGGATGAAAATGAATTGCTTATTATGGATCCGTGTATCGAGAAAACAGAATGGGTTTCCCTCAATACTGAAGAAAACCCATTTCTTTTACCAATAGATAAAATTGTTTTTGATGTTTTGAAGAAGAAACTTCTATAAAATTTCGTTCAAAATTTTTGCTAAGCGCAAACCACCATATAATAATTGACGCTCCACCAAAGGTTCAAATTTATAATTATAATCATAGGAATAATTAGCATCTGGTATGGAATTGGCGTAAATCCTGTTTGCTTGCCGATGACTGTCAAAGAGCCAATCTTCTAAAGTTCCCAATTGAATGGACTTGTTTTCTTCTTTGGTCTTCACATCCAACACTCTTGCAAATTCTGTATAACTGTATTTTTGAAAATCAACCATTTTAGAATCCCACAGAGAATGTAAATTGGTTGGAGCTCCAAAGTAATTCACTTTGATTTTATTCCCTCCCAAATCTTCTAAGCGGCCGACATGAAGCGGCTGAGCAGCGTCTCCAACTAAATGAATAAGAAACCTCAGTGCAATTTCCCGATCTTGAGCTGATGTTTTTTTGTCTTTGATCTGCTCCGAAAGAATTTTGATCTGCGTATAAATATTCGGTCCTTTTTGTGCTTTTAAAGCCTCTGTAAATGGTTGTATGGCCGATTGAGGAGCCACATTTACATAATGCCATTGCTCTGCAGGCTTCCAAACTCCGGTAGTGTCAGATTTAATGTCGTCTGGCCAGTTTGCCCAATAGGCTAATTTTTCTGTACCAATGATTTTCTTTAAACTTCTTTTTGCTTTCCCCGAAAGATGATTTTCTGCGATTTCTGCAATTACTCTGTGACCGGTTGTTCCCCATGAATAACCGAAATTAAAACTCAATAAAGCCAGTAGTAATACTGAGTTTTGTAAAATTCTGTTCATATTATTTTTTAATTTTAAAGGTAAGATACCCAGGATAAGGTTGCAAATATCCGCTATTCCAATTACTTTGCAGCAATGATTCTAAAAATTCATCAGTTCTATCTGCATGTGGGTCGTAAGGGTCTTTCAAACTGACATCAGCGATATTCCCTTTTACGTTCCACCAAAAGGCGCTCCAACCGCCGCGAAGTTCTTTCACGATTTCAAAAACGGTCTTGCCTGTGGCTCGGTTCATCAATTTGGCAAAGATACGTCCTTCGGTCGTTGTTAAATCACGCAATTGCAATTCATATTGATCCGCCAAATCTTTTTGCCTTTCATTCACATATTTTCTCTGCGAATTTTTATCAAGATTCTGCATCTCTGCCTGAATATCTTCATACTGTTCTAAGGCAGTTAAAAAGAGAGGATAAACCCGGTTCAGTTTCTTATTAAGAAAATAGTAATAATTTTGGTCAAGTTGGTTGTTAAACCGAGGCTTACCTTTTAAGATAAGTTCATCCATCACAACGACATTCTCTCCGTTTATTTCGTAAATCCTTGCCTTCTGCTTTGCGTCGTAGTAGTATTTAATTCCAAATTCATCTGTTTTAAGAAGTTCAGGCGGGTATTGACTTATCGGTTTTAGCGTTGTTAATTCCTGTTGTGCATTTGCATGAAGTCCGAAAAACAGAAGAAATAATAAGATCAATTTATTAAAATTCATTATTTTTACCTTCTATAAAATCAAAATTTAACCTAACAAAATTCATTCCTTTCTCATGAAATTTGAAAACAAATCATTAGAATTTTTAGAAAAATATCTAAATACCGCATCTCCAACAGGTTATGAACATAACGGCCAAAAAATCTGGATGGACTATTTAGCACCTTATGTGGACAAAATAGAAATCGATCATTATGGCACATGCTACGGAATCATCAATCCTGAAGCAGAATTTAAAGTAGTTATCGAAGCACACGCCGACGAAATCTCCTGGTACGTGAATTATATTACCGAAGATGGTCTTATTTACGTCATTAGAAACGGTGGTTCTGACCAAATGATCGCCCCTTCAAAGGTGGTTCATCTTCATGGTGAAAAAGGCGTGGTTAAAGGCGTTTTCGGTTGGCCAGCCATTCATACAAGAGGCGTCAATTCAGATGAACCGGTTCCTAAACTGGATAATATTTTCATCGATTGCGGCGCATCAACTAAAAAAGAAGTTGAAGAACTGGGGATTTTTGTAGGAACCATGATTACTTATCCAGACGAATTCTTTCAGTTAAATGATAAATATTTCGTTTCACGCGCTCTCGATAACCGTGTTGGAGGATTTATGATTGCTGAAGTTGCAAGATTATTAAAAAAGAACAAAAAGCAACTTCCCTTCGGGTTGTACATTACCAATTCTGTGCAGGAAGAAGTTGGTTTATATGGTGCGAATATGATTGCAGAGACCATTAAACCAAACATTGCAATCGTAACCGATGTTACACACGACACTTCTACTCCAATGATTGAAAAGAAAAAAGAAGGTGACACGAAATGTGGTGATGGTCCCGTGATTTTCTTTGCACCTAGTGTTCATCACAATATCCGTCAGCTCATTGTAGAAACGGCAAAAACAAATAAAATCCCTTTTCAAAGAGCCGCAGCAAGCAGAGCAACTGGAACAGACACTGATGCATTTGCCCATTCCAACGGCGGAGTTCCATCTGCATTAATTTCATTACCATTGCGCTACATGCATACCACGGTTGAAATGGTGTCGCAAAAAGATGTAGCCAATGTAATTCAATTGATTTATGAATCATTGCTGAAAATAGAACCGACGATGAATTTAAAATATCATTAATTTCAAAGGTCAAAAGAAAGAGTAAAAATAAATTGTAAAAAAGTAAAAATGAAAACAAAATTAATCTCACCATCGCTTCTTTCTGCGGATTTCGGAAATTTGCAGAGAGACATTGAAATGTTAAATCAGTCGCAAGCAGATTGGTTTCACATAGATGTAATGGACGGAAGATTCGTTCCCAATATTTCGTTTGGCTTCCCGATCATGAAAACGGTACAGCAATATGCAGAGAAATTTATTGATGTGCATTTGATGATTATAGAACCCGAAAAATATGTTGAAGAATTTATTAAGTACGGTGCAGATTTGATTTCGGTGCATTACGAAGCCTGCGTGCATCTGAACAGAACGGTTAATCTCATTCAGGAAAAAGGGGCAAAAGCCGGAGTGGTTCTAAATCCGGCGACACCGGTTTTAATGCTGGAAGACATTATTGCCGATGTAGATTTGGTATTATTAATGAGCGTAAACCCAGGATTTGGCGGCCAAAAATTCATTGAAAACACCTATAAAAAAATCGCCGAAACCAAAGATTTGATTTTATCAAACAATTCTACGGCATTAATTCAAATCGATGGCGGCGTCAATTTAGACAATGCGGCTAAACTATTTGAAGCTGGCGCAGATGTACTGGTCGCCGGGAATGCTGTATTCTCATCAGAGAACCCTTCGGCAACGATTGAACTTTTGAAGTTGTAAAACTTTTAAAATATTTTCATCAATAAAAATCCCTTTTAGTTAAAAAACTAAAAGGGATTTACTTTTAAAATCTTTCGTCAAAAAATTGATTCAGATATTTATGGTTTTTTTAGAAAATTTCTCTTCCTGAGAAGTGGAAAGCAGCTTCAATTAAAGCATTTTCATCTGAATCTGAACCATGTACCGCATTCTCTCCTACGCTTCTTGCAAACATTTTTCTGATGGTTCCTTCTGCTGCATCTGCCGGATTTGTCGCACCGATTAAAGTTCTGAAATCTTCAACAGCATTGTCTTTTTCCAAAACCGCTGCAACGATAGGTCCTGAACTCATAAATTCAACTAATTCTCCGTAAAAAGGTCTTTCTGCGTGAACTTCATAGAATTTTTTGGCATCAGCATTGGTAAGTTGAGTCAATTTTAAAGCTTTCACTTTGTAACCAGCTTCTGAAATTTTTCCTAAAATAGCACCGATATGTCCGTCTGCAACAGCATCCGGCTTGATCATGGTGAATGTAATTTTACCTGACATAAATCTTGTTTTATTGTGGTGCGAAAATACAAAAAACTTTTATATATTTGTAATGAAAATTCTTACAGAGAACTGCTGAATTTATTTGGCACGGAAATTGTAAATTTATTTACGATTCTCATGTTTAATTTGAGTTTTCATGGTTATTAGTTTTTACCCAGCTTCGGCTGGGTTTTTTATTGGGCAGAATTCTCTTCGGCCTCCTCCATTATTTTCAAATAAGTGATGTACCGTGTTTCCTCTATTTCGCCGGATTCTACAGCTTCCAGAACAGCGCACTTCGGTTCATTGATATGCATACAGTTATGAAATTTACATTTCCTGCCTGTTTTGAAAATCTCGGGAAAGTAGTGTTGGATTTCTTCTTTCTCCACATCAATCATTGCGAATTCCCGAACTCCAGGTGTATCGATCACGCTTCCACCAAATTTCCAAAAATGCATTTGTGCAAAAGTGGTCGTATGTTTTCCTTTCAGATGGGTTTCAGAAATAGCAGATGTTTTAATATTGACTCCGGGCTGCATCGCATTCACCAAAGTAGATTTTCCACTTCCTGAATGGCCAAAAAACACTGAAACCTTATCTTTAATAATGCTTTTCAACAATTCCAAATTCAAATTTGAATAAGAAGAAATTTCTAAAGTTTCATAGCCGATATTTTGGTAAAGTGCTTCAATTTCTTTCGACACTTCTTTTTCTTCATCTGAAAGCACATCCATTTTATTAAATAAAATCAGCGGCTTAATGTTATAGGCTTCGCAACATGCCAAAAACCGATCGAGAAAACCATAAGAAGTTTCGGGATGTTTAAGGGTAAAAATAAAACAGGCAATATCAATATTCGAGGCGATGATATGAGCTTCTTTCGAAAGATTTACCGCTTTTCTGATCAGATAATTTTTCCTTGGTTCAATCTTAGTAATCCACGCCACATCGTCCTGTTCCAAGGAAAACTCCACCAAATCGCCTACCGCAAGCGGATTGGTCAACCGGGTTTTTATCAGTTTAAATTTTCCCCGAATTCTTGCCTCGAAGAATTTTCCGGTTTCATATTCTAAAACCTGATACCAACTTCCGGTGGATTTTGTAATGAGTCCTTTCACGAATGATTATTGAGGAAAATTAATTTTAAAAATAAGAGAATTAAAGACTGTTTTGCACTTCAATCGATTCTTCATGAATGGCTTTGAATACTTTTTCAATAAATTCTGCCGACATGCCGGATTCATCAGCTTTTTGAATGGCGTATTCCGTAATTACTTTCCATCTTTCCGGTTGGAAAATGGCGATATTATTATCTTTTTTCAAATTACCGATTTTCTCAGAAATTTTCATTCTTTGAGATAATAATTCGATCAACTGAAAATCTAAATCAGAAATTAAAGTTCTGTGACGTCCCATTTCTCCATCAAAAGCGGAAATATCAGAATTTCTGACTTTTAAATTTTGTAGTAATTCTGACAAAGTTTCCGGTGTGATTTGCTGTGCAGCATCACTCCAGGCTTCATCGGGATTGCAGTGGGTTTCTATCATCATTCCTTCATAACCGACATTTAACGCTTCCTGAGCGATTCCTGCCAATCCGGTTCTGTT
The DNA here is from genome assembly GCF_030012525.1 of Chryseobacterium gotjawalense. Classification (NCBI taxonomy): domain Bacteria; kingdom Pseudomonadati; phylum Bacteroidota; class Flavobacteriia; order Flavobacteriales; family Weeksellaceae; genus Chryseobacterium; species Chryseobacterium gotjawalense. The sequence continues at coordinate 525,602 of NZ_CP124855.1, read as the reverse complement.
ACCGCAAATATGCGACGGATCTACCAACATGGGAATATTAGGAAACTGATTTTTAAAATCCAGGGCAATCTGCCAATTGGGAACATTTCTATATTTTGTTTTTTGGTAAGTGGAAAAACCGCGGTGAAGAACGCCCAGATTTTTAACGTTCTGACCTAAAAGTCTTTCTAAAGCACCGATCCACAAAGCCAAATCCGGATTCACAGGATTTTTTACCAGGATTGTTTTATCCGCTCCTTTTAAGGCTTCAGCAATTTCCTGCACGGTAAATGGATTCACAGTTGAGCGGGCGCCAATCCATAAAATATCGACATCTGCTTCTAAAGCGGCAGCGACATGATGCGCATTTGCTACTTCTGTGGCAGTTTTAAAACCATACTCTTCTTTAACTTTTTTCAACCAGTTCAGACCGATTACTCCTACTCCTTCGAAACCGTTCGGCTTTGTTCTCGGCTTCCAAATTCCGGCACGGAAAACAGGAACGTCGGCATTTGATTCTTTAATTCTTTTTGCGGTTTCAAGCATTTGTGCTTCACTTTCTGCACTGCAAGGTCCGGCAATAATCAATGGTTTGGAAAATTCTTTGATCCAATTATTTTCTAAGGTCTGTAAATTCATATTAAAAATTGAAGAGTATACTATTAATTAAAATCCAATTTAAAAAAATCATCTAATTCTTTTAAGACTGGGTTTATCTCGGCAAATTTATCAAAAATCTTTCGTTTAGTAATGATTTCTTTTTTCATCGATAAATCAGCGCGATATTCGATTGAGATATTGTGATTGTTTACTTTGTGCATAAAATGATTGAAGAAATCCGCACGTATCTTATCAAATTCCACTTTCGCTGATTCCGATGGATACGTAACTTCTACAATATTTTCGTCTTTTTTCTGAAGTTTAAAAGAACCGATTGCATTATAAATAATAATATCTTTCTGCTGAAGTTCCTGTAAGAATTTTTGCCACTCGCTTTTTAAATCAGTTTCACTGAAGTGCTGACTTGGTAAATCTTCCTTTTTAGAATCGATTATTTTTTCAGGTTCTTCCTCTGATTTTTCTAAAGCCGCACTGATGCTGAATGCAGATGGTCTTTTGGGTAAACCAATGGGTTCTGTTGTTTTCAAAACCACTTTTTTGATTTCCTCGGGGATTTCTTTAGCGACTTCTTTTGGTTTTTCTTTAGCAACTGCGGGAGTTACCATAACTTTAGAACTAAGAAACGGTGCTAAAATCAGATACTTTTTTTTTTAGAGTCTGGCGCGTTTCCAGATAAGGAAGAAAGTTGCATCAACGCAATCTCGACCGTTAACCGTGGATTTTTTGAATTTTTATAATTAATGTCGGCGTGATTACAAATTTCGATTGCATCTACCAATTGTTGAGCGTTCCATTTCTTACTCTGTTCTAAAAACTTGATTTTTGTTTTTTCTCCAACTTCAATCAAACTTACGGTCTGAGGATTCTGAGCCATCATTAAATCCCTGAAATGACTGCCTAAGCCTGCAATAAAAATATGCGGATCAAATCCTTTTTTAATAATTTCATTTAAAGCAAATAAAGTTTCGGAGATTTTATTCTCATGCGCGAGATCAACAATAGAAAGATATTGTTCGTAATCAAGTACATTAAGAACTTCTGCTGCTTTGGCCAAAGTAATATTTTTCTGAGAAAAAGTAGAAAGCCTGTCGAAGATTGAAAGTGCGTCACGAAGCGCTCCATCTGCTTTTTGCGCAATTAAATAAAGAGCATCGTCTTCATACTGAATTCCTTCCTTATCCGCGATTTTCTGTAAATGAAGCTGAATATCTTCAATGGTGATTCTCTTGAAATCATAAATCTGACAACGCGATAAAATGGTAGGTATGATCTTATGTTTCTCGGTCGTCGCCAAAATAAAAATAGCGTGCGCCGGTGGTTCTTCCAATGTTTTCAGAAACGCATTAAAAGCCGCCTGAGACAACATGTGAACCTCATCAATAATATAAATTTTATACTTTCCAACTTGTGGTGCAAACCGCACTTGATCGGTCAGTTCGCGAATATCATTGACGGAGTTATTAGAGGCCGCATCGAGTTCGAAAATATTATAGGCAAAACCGTCTTCTGAGGTAGAACCGTCTCTCTCATTGATTTTCCGGGCAAGAATCCTCGCACAGGTTGTTTTACCAACACCTCTCGGTCCACAAAAAAGAAGTGCCTGCGCCAGCTGATTTTCCCCGATGGCGTGCTCTAGAGTTTCTGTAATATGACCTTGTCCCACAACAGTATCAAACTCTTGCGGACGATATTTTCTTGCAGAAACCACGAAATTTTCCATTGGCCAAAAATAGGGAAATAATTGAGAAGATAAAATAATTGAGGGAAATTATTGTGGCGAAATGCAGGAAGTAATTTTTCGGCAGCCGTACATTACTTACCCTTTCCTTTGACATTCCTTTGACATTCCTTTGACATTCCTTTGACGATGGTTTTATTTTCGTGAAATCAGGTCGGTCTGCGTTTTCTGAGAATTTGCAAGCGCGGTTCTTGCGGACTTGTTGCGGAATAGTTGCGGAATCCTTTCCAAAAAGGGGTGAATTTGGCAAGGTGCTGGCAAGGATTCCCGAACAATGGTGCAAGAAAACCAGTTAAAACAGGTTTTTTCACTATTGTATAAGTTGTTTTGCTCTTTTAAATAATTCAGGACTTGAATTATGCATCATACGCCAATACGATTTTTATGCAATAGACTAATAATCAAATTAATAGTATTTTTTAAAGATAGTGGGAATTGTGTATATTTGGAGTTAGCGGCAACTTATCAGAACTCTCCCAAAATCAAGATATGAACAAGAACATTTGGAATCTTTACAAAAATTCAGAAAGAGGAAAAAACGCAATAGAAATTTTTACAATAAATGAAGGAGAAGAACTATTAGAAAAAATTTCCAAAATTTATGATTTTTGTGAAGAATTCGTTGGCGAAAAATCTGAAAAAGAAAACTTTCTTAATATTTTATTTGGCATTTACGACAATATCATTGTAGATAATTTATATTTGAAAGAAAACGAGAATATTATAGATTTTTATGAAAGATTCATTGATAATTTTGAAATGGCAATCATTGATGAAGATGAGAATGGAAAATTATTAAAAGTTATTAAAGAAAAACCAATCTTTAAGCAGAAAGACTATAAAAATCTATCTTCCATTGTTTCAGAACTTTCGCTAGTATTATATTGTGACTATCCAGAAGCATTTGTCCCAATACTTTTTCCAGAGAGATTCGACAAATTAATCAATCTTTTAGACGCTTTAAATATTGAATTGCCACAACTTCCAACAAGTGTTGACAAAAGGGGGCGATTACTTTTCTACAATAATCTTTGCGAAAACATCTTCAAGTTTGCAGAAGATAATGAATTAACACCACCTGAAATTTGTGCCTGCATTTATGATTTTGGCAAAATGCTAATTCAAGACGATTCAACATTGGATTCCGATTTACCCGAGCCAACTAATATTTGGTTAACAGGAGGAAGTAAAAGTGATTACCAAACATTTTTGAAAAATCCCCCTGAAAATGCACATTCTGTTTGGACCTGTAACGAACAAACAAAACGAGGAGATATTATTGTGATGTATGTCTTGTCGCCATATAGTTGCATCCAATCAATTTGGCGTGCAAATACAGATGGCGTTTTTACGCCATTTAATTACTATAACAGTAGAACAACAGTTACTAATGGAATTGTTTTACCAGAAATAAAACTTGACGAGTTAAAAACCGACGAATATTTTAAAAATATAGGAATTGTTCGTAAAAATTTTCAAGGGGTCAATGGTGTGAAATTTTCCGCAGAGGATTATTCTAAATTACAAAGAATATTAAAAGAAAAAGGATTTGACACTTCTATTCTTCCGCAACTTTATAGCCCAGACTTAAATATTGAGGTTAAATTAAAAAATGAGAAAGATGTTGAAGAGAACCTTTTGATTCCACTTCTGAAAAAATTAGGTTATACGGAAAGTGATTGGACAAGACAATTATCTCAAAAAGCAGGTCGAAAAGAAAAAGCAATACCCGATTTTGTGTTTTTCCCTAAAGGAGAAATTCACTTTCAAAACGCACCTTTAGTGATAGAAGCAAAATATGACATGAGTTCTAGTATTGAAAGAATGAAATCCTACAATCAAGCATTGTCATACGCAAGAATGATGCAGTCACCAATTTTTGCAATTTGTGATAAAGACAGACTAATAGTTTATAAAGGAAAGGACAACAGCTTCAATCGATTCAAGCCTACCTTCGAGAAACATTGGCAGAATTTAAACGATGCTGAAACCTTCAATACATTAAAGAAAATTATTGGAAAAGACTACATAAAAATCTAAAATTCAAAAAAGTCAGCAAATAATAACTAAGCTTTCGTTTTGTCTGAAAGACAAGAAACCGAAGGTTCGCAGAAGGCAGATGAAAGCCCATTGAACCTCTGAGAGCTTCAGGGTACACTTCATATCCAGTAGCTTTTCTCCAATTTTAAACGGTGAGTGGGAAAAGATATCGGAGGTTAGTTTAAGTTATCATAAAAATTCGCTCATTGTTCTTTTTGTTATATTTACAAGACCTGTTTTCATAAGCCCCTCCAACAGAAATACCGGACCGTTTTATTCCATTGCAGACCGTAATAAATTTGGAACTTCGAAATAAAGTAATAACTTTGTAGTCACAAAGAAAATTATTACTATGGATGTTTCAGTCATTCCAATCGGAAATTCTAAAGGAATCCGTTTACCGAAAACCTTATTAGAAAAATATAATATTACAGATAAAGTTGAGCTCATTCTTGAGAAAGGTTATATTATTTTAAAACCAAAATCAGAACCAAGAGCAGGTTGGGAAAATGCTTTTAAAAAAATGCATGAAAACGGCGATGACAAATTGTTGATCAACGATACGTTTGAAGATGAAAACTTTGAAGAATGGATTTAAAACAATATCAAATCGTTTTGGTCAATCTTGATCCAACTATTGGAAGCGAAATAAAGAAAACGCGTCCGTGCGTCATCATTTCTCCAAACGAGATGAATAAATATTTGAATACGATTGTTATCGCCCCGATGACAAGCAGTTCAAAGAATTATCCAACAAGAGTTGAAATTAGTCATGATAAGAAAAAAGGCTGGATTGTTTTGGATCAAAGCAGAACAGTTGACAGACAAAGAATAATCAAGGTTTTAGGAAATTTGTCTGAAAAAGAATTCAAAAAAGTAAAAGACGTTTTGCGCGAAACGTTTGTAGATTAACCGGCAACGGTATATGACAGCGTATTTAAGGCTGGTTTTTAGTAAGTTGAAATTATTTCTTCCAACAGAAATACCCAACCGTTAAGCATCGCCAAATAATGCTAAATTTAACATCAATTTTATTACCGCAATGAAAGCATTAACATTTTCGAAATTCGGGACCTCAGACGTTTTAGAATATATTGACATTGAGAAACCCAAAATATCAGCTCAAGAAGTTCTGGTAAAAATGGAAGCGATCGGTTTGAATTATGCTGATATTTACAGAAGGAAAGGAAATTATCACCTCAAAGGAAATCCGCCTTTTATTGCCGGGTATGAAGGGGCAGGAATTGTGGTGGAATCCAACAGTACAATGGCCAAAGCAGGTGACCGTATTGCATTTGCTGATGTCCCCTTTGCCAATGCCGAATTTGTAAGTGTCCCGGAAGAACATATCATTCCGATTCATGAAAATATCAGTTTTGATTTGGCTGCATCGGTTTTGCTGCAAGGTTTAACGGCCCAATATTTATCGGAAGACAGCTTTAAGGTGAAAAAAAACGATGTGGTTTTAATACACGCTGCTGCTGGAGGTGTAGGTCAAATTCTGACGCAGATCTGCAAAATGAAAGGAGCAGAAGTAATAGGGCTGACAAGAGATGAGAGCAAACTGCAGATCATCAAAAACAATAAAGCGGATTTTGCTTTACAGTTACATTCAAACTGGACTCAAAATGTGATGGAAATTACCAATGGAAAAGGAGTTGATGTGGTTTTTGACAGTGTAGGTTCCACATTGATGCAGAGTTTTGAGGTCACCAAAGAATGCGGTACCGTAGTTTTTTATGGGATGAGCGGAGGCGATCCGGCACTGATCAACCCCAGAATGCTGATGGACACCAGTAAAACGTTAACCGGCGGAGATTTGTGGAGTTATATCAATTCACATCAGGAACGGATTAAAAGATCAAAACAATTATTTGACTGGATTACTGCTGGCAAAATTATTATTCAGGAACCCATCAAGTTCAAATTGTCTGAAGGAAAAAAAGCCCACGACTATTTAGAAAGCGGTAAGAGTTCCAGTAAAGTTTTATTGATCCCTTAAATGATTTATGGTTATTTAAAAAATCGAAACGTCAAATTTTATCAGGAAAATAACCAGCACTACAAATAATAACTAAACTTCTGTTTTGCTTGTTGAACGGAACCTTCAAATCTTTTACTTTAGAAGTTATGGAAAAAAATAGAACTTTTGAATTTGCTTTCTCAAATAAGAGATTATTCACGAATTTAGTTTTAGGAATTTTGTGGTTGGGAATCGGAATTAGTTATTTTTTTGAGCAAGATGATAAATTGAGATATAAACCTTATGTCGTCTCAGTTCTTGGAATTCTTTATATTTCATTATTTCTCTTTGAATTCAAACAAAAATATTTTGAAATAACAAAAGACAAAATTAAAATTAAATCAATTCCAAGTAAAGAAATTAATCTAAATGAAGTGACAGAAGTAAAATATTATGCAGATGATTACACTTTTAAAACACCAATTAAATCTTTAAAAATTGTTAAATCACAGATTAACAAAAAGCAACTTCCTGAATTTGAAAATTTCTTCAACAATTTAAACAGTGAATTAAAGAAAAACGCCGTATAATCGGTGGTAAACGCTGCACAACCCCAATTCACCGGTAAAAGTCCTGAAAACCCTGTAAAAAACAACCTCTTTTAAAGCGATTTAAAAGAGGTCATTGCTTTTCCGTAGCCACGGTATCTACTTACTTTGAGCAAAAAACAATCCCTTCGTTTGAAGGGATTGTTTTTTGCTCAATAAAAGAAAACTAAAGCGCTTTCCCGTCATCGAGAATTTCTTTATGCTGGTAATCCTGCACCAGATCGATGGCATTGGAAATTACATCGCTCAGTGCGGTGATAAAGGTGTTCTCTTCTGCCAGACTCATTGCGTGTTTCAGGGCATCAATTTCTTTAGGGATGATCTCATAACTCAGTTCTCTGCCGGAACTTTGAATTCCGGAAATGACCAGTCCGTTGATTTCTTCCTCGGTTCTTCCCCGAAGGTGTTTTTCGTTGCGGATGATGATATGGTCGAACATTCTGCCGGCAATCTTTCCGCACTCTCTGATGTCTTCGTCTCGGCGGTCTCCCACTCCGGATATGATTCCGATTTTCTTTGGCGAATCAATATTTTTAAGGAAATCTTCAATGGCTTCGTATCCTGCCGGATTATGGGCAAAATCAATCAGCACTTTGAATTTTTTAAACTTAAAAACATTCAGTCTTCCCGGCATCAGTGCAGGACTTGGAATGAAAGTTCTCAGTGAATTGGCAATGTCTTCAATCTCGAAACCATAAAGATAGGTCGCCAAACTGGCCGCCAAAACATTGGCAATCATGAATCTGGCTTTGGCTTCCATGGTAATCGGAATGCTGTTGGCCTTCGCAATACGGATTTTCCAATCTCCTTTTTTAATGGTGACAAAACCTTCTTCATACACGCAGGTTATTTTTCCTTCCTTGGCGAATTTCAGGATGTGGGGATTATTTTCATCCAGACTGAAAATGGCTACTTTAGAATCTAAGTCCGGAAGTAATCTCATTGAATATTCGTCGTCGGCATTTAAAACACACCAGCCATCTTTTTTTACAGAATCCAGTACAACCCGTTTCACTTTTGTCAGATCCTTCAAATTGTGAATATCGTTCATTCCCAGATGATCTTCTTTAATATTCGTTAAAACGCCGATATCACATGAACTGAACCCTAAACCGGACCGAAGAATTCCGCCTCTTGCTGTTTCTAAAACGGCAAATTCCACAGTAGGATCCTTTAATATAAACTCCGCAGAAATCGGTCCCGTAGTATCTCCTTTGGTGAGCATCGTGTTCTGAATATAAATTCCGTCAGAAGTCGTAAATCCTACTCTATAGCCATTATTTTTTACGATGTGGGAAATCAGTCTTGTGGTGGTTGTTTTACCATTAGTTCCGGTTACCGCAATAATCGGGATTTTTGCCGGTTTTCCGTGAGGATAAAGCATATCGACTACCGGAGCGGCTACGTTTCTTGGCAATCCTTCGCTTGGGGCAAGGTGCATTCTAAATCCCGGTGCCGCATTCACTTCTAGAATTGCTCCTCCACTTTCCCTTAAAGGTTGGGTGAGATTTTCTGCCATGATATCAATTCCGGCGACATCCAGACCGATAATTCTGGAAACTCTTTCCGCCATGACTATATTTTCGGGATGAACCATATCTGTGACATCTATCGAAGTGCCACCAGTAGAAAGATTTGCGGTTGATTTCAGATAAACGATTTCGCCGTTTTTCGGAATGCTTTCCAACGTGAAATTTAATTTTTCTAAAAGTTCATTGGTATCTTTATCGACGAGAATTTCTGTTAAAACATTTTCATGTCCGTAGCCTCTTCTCGGATCTAAATTTTCTTTATTAATGAGTTGCTGAATATTCAGTGCACCATCTCCGATAATATGTGCGGGAACCCGGCGGGCAGCTGCAATCATTTTATGATTTATAACCAAAATGCGGAAATCATATCCGGTAATGTATCTTTCTACAATCACTTTTTTGGAATAATTCTGTGCATGAGCCAACCCGACTTTTGCAGTTTCAAAATCATTAATATTGATTGAAGAACCTTTTCCATGATTGCCGTCTAACGGTTTTATTACAAGAGGATACCCAATTTTCTGAATCGTTTTCTCTAATCCTTCTTCATCGGACACCAAATCACCAATCGGAACCGGAATCGCCGCTTCATCGAGCATCTTTTTTGTGAGTTCTTTATTACAGGCAATATCTACCGCAATCGAACTTGTATTTCCTGTAATGGTCGCCTGAAATCTGGTTTGATTAACTCCATATCCCAACTGAACCAAAGAATTTCTGCCCAATCTTATCCAGGGAATATCTCTGGCAACCGCTTCCTCTACAATACTTCCTGTTGACGGACCTAACCGTTCGCGCTCGCGGATTTCTTTTAAATTTCTAATGCATTCTTCTAAATTATAATCGCGGGCTTCAATTAAACATCTTGCAATTTCAACCGACTGTTCAGCCGCATAAATACCGGAATTTTCTTCCAGATAACTGAATACAACATTATAAATGCCGGGAGTTTTTGTTTCTCTGGTACGTCCGAAACCGGTATCCATCCCTGATAAAGTCTGAATCTCCAGAGCAATATGTTCGATAACATGCCCCATCCAGGTTCCCATCTCAACCCGTAAGAAAAAACCGCCCTCCACTCCTTCCGAACACCGGTGGGTAATAAGTGTGGGCATCAATAGCTGTAATCTGTCACGGAAACCTTCAATTTTATTGGTGGGCAAATGCTCCATTTCTTCCAGATCCAAACGCATCTGAATGAGTTTCTTTCTTCTGATACTCCAAATATTGGGTCCGCGTAAAACTTGTATTCTATCAATTTTCATAGGTGATTGGTCTCTTTTATATTCTTTGAATTTTTCTTTGAATTTCAAAGATAATCGAAAACCTTAATAATTCTAAAAAAAATAATTAAAATTGGAAGCATTTTTTCACGCATACCTTTATGAGGCTCATAGGCTTTAATTAAAATGATAAAGTATTATTGAAGTAGCAAAGAATAATTATTTAAATTTGCAATCTATGAAAGCAGTTGGAAAATTAATGATTATTGGCGGCGCCGTTAACAAAGGCAGTTTCTCCGAAACCGATTATGATCAGAATGTAGAAAAAAACCTGAATTTTTTCGAGCGTGGAATTTTAAGGAAAATTATCGATGAATCCCGCTTAAAAGAAAATTCGGTGATCGAAATTATAACGACTGCGTCCCAAATCCCACAGATTGTAGGTCCGGAATATAAAAAAGCATTTGAATTTCTAGGCGCAAAAAATGTAAATATCCTGGATATCACCAACCGCGAACAAGCCAACAGTGATGCAATTACTGCCCGTGCCAGTGCCGCTGATGTGGTCATGTTTACAGGTGGTGACCAACTTCGGTTGACTTCAATTCTGGGTGGAACGAGATTTCATGACGTTCTTCTACAAAAATATCAGGAAGAAAATTTCATTTATGCGGGAACTTCAGCGGGAGCAGCGGCGGCTTCGGAAAATATGATTTATCAGGGATCCAGCAGCGAGGCTTTACTTAAAGGGGAAATTAAAATCGCTCAGGGTTTAGGATTCATCGATAACGTAATTGTAGATACGCATTTTGTGCAGCGCGGGAGAATCGGAAGATTATTTCAGGCAGTGGTCAACAATCCCCGAACTTTAGGAATAGGTTTAGGTGAAGATACCGGACTGTATATTGAAAACGATACCATGACAGCCATTGGATCCGGGCTTGTTATCTTGGTAGACGGCCGTTTTATTAAAGACACCAACTTAACCAATGTAAAGCTTGGTCAGCCTATTTCGATTGATAATCTCATCGTTCATGTTTTATCTCAAAATGATTTTTACGATTTAAAATCAAAAGATCTTACCATTGTTAATTCTCAGTATAAGCCTATTCCGCAGGATCAATAAAATAAATTTTATCATTAAAAATGAAAATAATCATCCACGGGGGATTTTTCTCTGAAAGCGACCAAAGTCATGACGTGAAAGTTGCCAAGCAAAATTCTTTAAAACAGATTGCCCAAGATTCTTTTGAATTCCTAAAAACACATTCCGCAGAAGAAACAGTGGTACATGCTGTAAAATTATTGGAGGATGATTTACTCTATAACGCCGGAATGGGTTCACAAATTCAAAGCGACGGAAAAATCAGAATGAGTGCTTCTCTGATGAACGGAGAAACGCAAAAGTTTTCTGGCGTCATCAATATTGAAAATATAAAAAATCCAATCGAAGTCGCTCAGGTTTTAATGAAAGAAGACGATCGGGTTCTCGGCGGAAACGGCGCGAAAAAATATGCTGCAGAAAATGGTTTCGAAGATTTTTCGACCGAAATTCCGCAACGTAGAAAAGAATATGAAGAAAAATTAAAAAACGGTGGAAAAGGAACCGTAGGATGTGTCGCTTTAGATCAAGAAGGGAGCTTAGCAGCAGCAACTTCCACTGGCGGAAAAGGTTTTGAACTGGTTGGAAGGATTTCTGATTCTGCAACCGTTGCAGGAAATTTTGCTAATGAATATTGCGCGGTAAGTTGCACAGGAGTTGGTGAAGATATCGTAAGCAATGCCACGGCAGCGAAAATTGTAACCAGAGTGACGGATGGTTTTCCATTAAAAGATGCCGTTGAAAAAACCTTTGCCGAACTGAAAGAAATTGACGGTTTTGCGGGAGCAATCGCCATCGATAAAAAAGGAAATATCGCCCATCAGGATTCTTATCCGACGATGGTTTTTGCAAGTTTTGATGGAGCGCGTTTTGAAATTTTTGATTAGGGGAATTAATTAGATTTTGTATTGAATATAGACCCATTCGAGGTAGTTTTATTTAACCAATAACGTCTCAGTCGAACTTTAATGGTCGTATTTTATTTAGGTCAGCATTGGTTTATAATCATTTGATTATATGTAGGAATACAACTCTAAATTTTAGTAAAATGACAAGATTCAGATTTTGATTCATCACCTATTGGAGCAAAAAAAATGCGTTGGTTAACGCATTTAAAATTTTAATAATTGAATAAAACCGATCCCCAGGTAAATCCACTTCCGAAGGCGGAGAGCAGAACCAGATCACCTCTTTTAATTTTTCCTTTTTCAATAGCTTCACTTAAAGCTAAGGGAATCGAAGCGGCAGTAGTATTTCCAAAACGCTGGATATTGTTGTACACTTTTTCATCGGGCAATCCGAAACGTTGCTGTACAAACTGAGCAATCCGCAAATTGGCCTGATGCGGAATGAACATATCTAAGTCTTCCGGTTTTTTTCCGGCTTTATTTAAAGCTTCCATCATGGTTTCGGGAAATCTGGTAACGGCATGTTTGAAAACGAAGTTGCCATTCATGACAGGATAGATTTCGGCATCGGTCACATTTTCGGGTTCCAGACGCATCCGATCGCTCCAGCCAAATTTAGAACCGGGGAATTTGGTGCATAATTCATCGGCATATTTTCCTTCGGAATGCATATTGGTGGCCAAAATATCACCGGCATTTTCGTCTTCTGTAGCTGATAAAATGATCGCTCCGGCTCCATCTCCAAATATGACTGAGACTCCACGTCCGGCATCGGAAAAATCCAAACCAAAAGAGTGAATTTCGGCCCCCACGACTAAAATATTTTTATACTGCCCTGATTTAATAAAAGCGTTGGCAACACTCATCGCATAAACAAAACCCGAACATTGGTTTCTGACATCTAAAGCACCAATGGTTTCACAGCCGAGCATTTCCTGCAAAAGCACACCGCAACCCGGGAAAAAATAATCCGGCGAAAGGGTTGCAAAAACAATATAATCAATATCTTTCCCAGTCATGCCAGCCATTTTTAATGCGGCTTCTGAGGCTTTGAATCCCAGATAAGCGGTCGTTTCTTCGGAGTCATTTCTGTTTTTACGGTGATGGCGTTCTTTGATACCGGTTCTTTCTGTAATCCATTCATCAGTAGTGGTCATCAATTTTGATAAATCATCGTTGGTTACTATATTTTCCGGAACATAATGTCCCACACCTTTAATACAACTTTTAAGCATAAATTTGAAATTTAAACAAAGGTAAATTATATTTTGACACCTTAGAAGTTATTTCCCCGCAACCTTCGAAATCTATAAATATATAAGTTTCCAGTTGAAATTCGGAAACAGTAATATTTTACAATTTCCTGAAAATCCTCAGCGAGTTTTTTAATTTTTTTTGCTGAAATTGGCTTCTTGCTGAAATTCATTTTAAACATTTTCGTACGAACGTGCGGCTTGTAGAGAAATTATAATAGTGAGCATGGAAAGGAAATTTTAAACTTTATATTATTAATTGATTGTATCTATGAAACAAATCGGTCTAAAAATAAACCCCGCAAATTTTGCAGGGTTCATTGTATTGGAGATTGAAATTTTTGTTTTTAAAATGCATAAATCTTTTTATAACACTTTATCTTCAAATGATTTCATTAAAAAAGGAAATGTTACTTTGATAATAGAAGATTTTTTTAATTCATGCAAAACTGATTTTGATTTTAAAATTAAATTTCCAAAGATTTAAAATTCTCTTCTGGATTTTGGAAGTTTTGGAGGATACGGTGAATAAACAAAACATCATCTTTATAATTGTAAATGATGGTATTGTGCTTGGTTAAAAGAAATTTGTGAAAATGAGTATCTTCATATTTCTGAAAAATTACATTTTTAGCCAACAAAATAGCTATTGCTTTCTGAAATTTTTCAAAGAAATCTTCCAAAACATCAATATTCCACTGTTCAAGAAGATAATCTTCAATATCGAGAAGATCTTGTTCAGCTTTTTCAGATATTTCGTAACGCATCTTCTTTGTACTTTTCTATCCGTTTTTTAAACTTCTCTAAAACAACTTCTCCAGGAATTCCTTTGCCATTTCTGAAATCTTCTTCGGTTCGTTTCAGCGATTCCAAGATTTCTTCTTTCGTTTCGTTGCGCCATTGTTTGGGTTCGATGGTTTGTGAAATTGTTAAAAGTTCTTCCGGCGTAAATCTTTTCTCTTTTAATTTTTTAAAAAAAGTAGGTTTCTTAATCCCCGATTTCTCAATGATATAAGACATTTTGAAAGGCGAATCTTTCAGAATCTGATCAATATTATTCTGAATTTCTATATATTTTTCTATTTCTGCTATCATTTTATTACTGTTTTTGGTATCAATATGTTATACAAATGTAAGAAAATTTTGATATAAAATTTGAACTTTAAATAAGTGATTTTTATTTTATTATGCAATTTTGTCACTAATGTTATTTAAGTAATAAATTATTCAAAATAAAATAGGTCATTTTGTCGTAAATTACAAATAAATGCATTAAAAAATTAATAAATTAACAAAAGGTACTATAATTGAAAAAGTTAATATCATTAACAAACAAATTTTATTAATATGCAAAAAGTCATTACCGTTACAACACACACGAACATCATCGATAAAGATGCAAAATTCACTGAAAAAGAATATCCTCAATTAAATGCTTATTTAGAAAAGGGGTATAAAGTAAAAGAGGTAGTGCCAATTACTTTAGCTTCAAATACTGCATATATGTATTCATTAACCTTTATCTTAGAAAAATAAAAAATGAAGTTTAAAATTAATCAGGAAGTGTTAGAAATGGCTTCTGGGAAAAATACTAAATTAAGTTATGTGTACAGGCAAGATGCTCGCACCAGTGTACAAAAATATATAAAAAAACCTGCTTCACAGCAGGTTTTTCTATATCCAAAAATTCTAAAACAAACCCTCATCCACAATATTCGGCAATGTTACTTTCAAATTCGGCTCCACTTCCATCGCTCTTTTAATGGCGAAAATTGCGCCTTCATTTCTGGCCCAACTTCTTCGGGAAATTCCATTGTTCACATCCCAGAACAGCATTGATTTTAATCTGCGGTCTGCATCTTCACTTCCGTCCAGCAACATCCCGAAACCACCGTTGATGACTTCGCCCCAACCAACGCCGCCGCCATTATGTATGGAAACCCAGGTCGCACCGCGGAAACTGTCGCCGATTACATTCTGAATCGCCATATCTGCCGTGAATCGGGAACCGTCATAGATATTTGAAGTTTCACGATACGGCGAATCCGTTCCCGAAACATCGTGGTGATCTCTGCCTAAAACGACTGGCCCAATTTCATTATTTTTAATGGCTTTATTGAAGGCTTCAGCGATTTTCATCCGACCTTCGGCATCGGCATAAAGAATTCTTGCCTGCGATCCAACGACGAGTTTATTTTCCTGAGCTCCTTTGATCCAGGTAATATTATCCTGCATCTGTTGCTGTATTTCCACGGGGGAATTTTTCATGATTTCTTCCAAAACTGTGCAGGCAATTTCATCGGTCTTCTGAAGATCTTCTGGTTTCCCACTGGCACAAACCCAACGGAACGGTCCAAAACCGTAGTCGAAACACATCGGTCCCATAATATCCTGAACATAACTTGGATATTTAAACTCTCTTCCTAAAGTCGGATGATCAGACATTACATCAGCGCCCGCTCTACTCGCTTCCAGTAAAAACGCATTTCCATAATCGAAGAAATAGGTTCCTTTTTCTGTATGTTTATTGATTGCGGCAGCATGTCTCCGTAAACTTTCCTGAACTTTTTCTTTAAATATTTCAGGATTTTCTGCCATCATTTTATTGGATTCTTCAAACGAAATGCCGACCGGATAATATCCTCCAGCCCAGGGATTATGAAGAGAAGTCTGGTCAGAGCCGATATCTATTTTTAAATTTTCACGGTCAAATTTCTCCCATACTTCGACGACATTTCCGAGATAGGCTAGCGAAACGGTCTCTTTGTTTTCCTGCGCTTTTCTAACTCTTTCCACCAATTTATCCAGGTTTTCATGAATTTCATCAATCCACTTTTGCTCGTGCCGAATCCTGGTTATTTTCGGATTGACTTCTGCGCACACCGTAATACAGCCGGCAATATTTCCCGCTTTTGGTTGCGCGCCAGACATTCCGCCTAATCCTGAAGTTATAAATAATCCGCCTTTCGGTTCTTTTTTAATTTTTCTAAAAGCATTCAAAACCGTAATTGTCGTTCCGTGCACAATTCCCTGTGGACCGATATACATATAACTTCCGGCGGTCATTTGTCCGTATTGCGAAACTCCTAAAGCGTTCATTTTCTCCCAATCATCCGGTTTTGAATAATTTGGAATCACCATTCCATTGGTTACGACAACTCTCGGAGCGTCTTTGTGCGAAGGAAAAAGTCCCATCGGATGACCGGAATACATCGTTAAAGTCTGTTCGTCGGTCATTTCCGACAAATATTTCATCGTCAGAAGATATTGCGCCCAGTTCTGAAAAACCGCGCCATTTCCACCGTAAGTAATGAGTTCGTGCGGATGTTGCGCAACTGCGTAATCTAAATTATTCTGAATCATCAGCATGATCGATTTTGCCTGCTCCGATTTTCCCGGATAGTCTGAAATTGACCTCGCTTTCATTTCATAATCCGGACGGAAACGATACATATAAATTCTGCCGTATTTCTCGAGTTCTTCTTTAAATTCCAATAAAAGTTCAGCATGAAATTTTGGATCAAAATAACGGAGTGCATTTTTAAGTGCCAGTTTTTTTTCTTCTTCGGTGAGAATTTCTTTCCGTTTCGGAGCGTGATTAATTTGGGAATCGTATGGTTTTACGGAAGGAAGTACGTTTGGAATTCCTTGTTGAATCTGTTCTTGAAAAGTCATTTTAATATTCAAAGTTGTGAGTTGATTATTCGAAGTTTTAAAGATATTCAAATTAGAAAATACAAAGCAAAGAAATACGAAAAAAGTTCCGGTCTGTAAAAAGAGGAACTTTTTTTTCAATTTAAAAATTAAAAAAAACCTTACTTCTTGTAGTAAGGCTGTGTTAATTATGGCAATATATCTTCATTTTCTTCTTCGTGGTCATCTTCATTATCGCTTCGACTGTAATAATTATTTTCTTCGTCTTCAGATCCGATTTCTTCCATATCATCATCGGCGCTTGCTCCGGGGACATCCAAATTTTCGTCTAAATCACTTTCTTCGGTTGATTCTGCGGTAATTGGATTCCCGTTTCCGTCCAGCGAAATATGTTCTTCCTGATTGAAAATATCATTTTCAGGATCGTAGTTCATCTGCTCCAGTTTTTCTTTTTGTTCATGCGTGTTATTCTTTGGTTTCATAATATAAGATTTGATGTAATTGTACTGCGACAAAAATGATTCCAATTTCTTTTAAAAAAGACAGGTTTAAAAAACGCAATCCTTTTAATAATTGAAAAAAATCTATATTTGCGCTTGATATTTCAATGAAACAGGTGAATCGTGTGCAAATCACGAACTGTCGCGCAACTGTAATCCGCTGTCGGAAAGTCAGATCCCTACTTTGAAATTACAAATGCTTTCGCGATTTGAAGCAGAAAATTCAACTGACCATTCGTTCAGCTTTTTCTGTTCATTTCAATTATTAATGTTTTAATTCAATAACAATGAACTACGAAGAAAAAATCCAAAATTCCGAAACCAGAGTTTTTAAAGTGGTATTCCCCAACATTACCAACCATCACAATACCATGTTTGGCGGAACAGTCATGGAAATGATGGATGAAGTCGCTTTTATGACCGCTACCCGATTCGCCAGAAAATCCTTTGTAACCGTAAGTTGCGACCGAATCGATTTCAAAAAACCAATACCTGCAGATACTTTGGTAGAACTTATCGGTCGGGTAAAATATGTAGGAAACTCCAGTTTGAAAGTGAATATCGAAGTTTATGTCGAACAGATGTACGATGAAATAAGAGAAAAAGCGGTTTCCGGCGATTTTACTCTGGTCGCCATCGGTCCTGACAAAAAACCTGTGAAAATCTTTGAAAGAGAAGAAACGACGAACCAATTATAAATAAAGAATCCACTATGAAGTGGATTTTTTGATGTTATAAATCGTCATCAAGCATTTGATTTCTATTTTTCTCCCAAGCATCACCGTATGCTTTTTCCTGATTTTTCCAGGCTTTCGGAGGAACTGCGTTTTCCGCGTGCAGAGGACGGTCATTGATAATTATTTCGTCTTTTTTGTCGCTTTCGTTTCGAATCACCCGATCGTCAATACCGGGAATTTTAATTATTCGGCTGTCCTTATTGTCGGTATTTTTATCTTTGTTTTTCATGATTGAAGATTTATAATGGGATTAGACATTCTAAAACAAATAGTATTCCGAAATAAAACGGTATCCTCTTCATTAAAATTAATGGAATTAGGAATATCAGCACCGGATTTAAAAGTGAAACATCTTTTCAATTAAATTCAATTTTTTCTTCCACATCATTAGAAACCGGTAAAAAAAATCTTTATCATTCCCAAATAATTCTTAATTTTTATTATTAAATTTGCCCTGATTGATATTATGGAAAAAGACAAAAAAAAAACCACCCCAAAACCGGTAGACCAAAACAAAATCCTTTCTAAACCGCGCATATTTTTCGGTATTTTATTTCTCGTGTTCTCGGTAGTTGCTGCCCTGTCCTTCATTTCTTATTTAATGAACTGGAAATCGGATCAAAGCCAAGCCGGAACCATGTTGGATAAAACCATCAAATCATCGAACATTTTTGGTAAAATTGGTGATTGGCTCGGCAATATTTTTATTTTTGAAAGCATCGGAATTGCAGCATTTCTGGTTGCTTTTCTCTTTTTCGTTTTTGGAATGATGATTCTGAAAAAAAATTACTTCAAACCATGGAAAACCATTGGTCATTCCTTGTTTTTCATCTGTTGGCTTCCTATTTTTATGGGCGCACTGACCAAAGGTGATGGCGTGTTGAGTGGTGTTTACGGATTCCAAATCATGGATTTTTTAAACGCCGTCATAGGATCTGCAGGATTATGGATGGTGATTTTAGTAAGTATGGGTCTGTATTTTATTTTGGAATTTAATCTTCGTCCGAGCAGTATTAAAGCAAAACTTAGTGATTTAAATGACAGCACCATCGGTCGTGTCAAAGGAATGATGCCGCGTTCAGAAGAAAATTTTGAAGCTGATGAGGAATTAGAAGAACAGGCTCATCAGGATGCACCCAATGTTACGGTGACCGAAATGAATCCGCAGCAGGAAGTTCTTCATAAAGAAATTGAAACCATTAAAACTCCAAATCAGACTTCGTTTGAAGAGAATGAGGAAAAAACAACGGTTACTTTAAGTCCAGCTGCTTCTACAGCGGAAAAACCGAATGTTCCTAAAAATGATGATATTGATTTTAAAGTTGAAGTAGCAAAAACTATTGACATCATTGATGAAAGTGACCGCAAATCTCAGGAATTAGTTGACAAACACGGTTACTATGACCATCGACTGGAGCTCGCTAAATTCCAAATGCCAACCATCGATTTATTAAGAGATTATGGCAATGAGGAAATCTCCGTTAATAAAGAAGAATTAGAAGAGAACAAAAATAAAATCGTCGGTTTATTAAAAAACTTTAATGTCGGAATTTCTGAAATTAAAGCGACCATAGGACCCACTGTTACGCTTTACGAAATCGTTCCGGAAGCGGGAATTCGTGTCGCATCGATTAAGAAACTTCAGGATGATATCGCTTTGAATCTTTCGGCCTTAGGAATTAGAATTATCGCTCCGATGCCTGGAAAAGGAACGATCGGAATTGAAGTTCCAAGAAAAAATCCCTCTATGGTTTCAATGCGAAGCGTTATTGCTTCCCAGAAATTCCAAAATTCAGATATGGATTTGCCGGTTGTTTTTGGAAAAACCATTTCCAATGAAATCTTTATGGCCGATTTAGCAAAAATGCCACACTTATTGATGGCAGGTGCTACCGGACAAGGAAAATCAGTCGGAATTAATGCGATTTTAACTTCACTCCTTTATAAAAAACATCCGAGTGAACTGAAGTTCGTAATGGTAGATCCTAAAAAAGTAGAACTTTCGCTTTATTCAAAAATTGAAAGACATTATCTGGCAAAACTTCCTGATGGCGAAGATGCGATTATTACCGATACGCACAAAGTGATCAATACGTTGAATTCCCTGTGTATCGAAATGGATCAGCGTTATGATTTACTGAAAAACGCTTTCTGTAAAAATATAAAAGAGTACAACAAGAAATTCTCTGAGCGAAAACTAAATCCAGAAAACGGACACCGATATTTACCTTATATCGTTTTGGTGGTTGATGAATTTGCCGATCTAATTATGACGGCAGGGAAAGAAGTTGAACTTCCGATTGCCAGATTAGCGCAATTGGCGAGAGCGGTAGGAATTCACTTAATCGTTGCAACCCAAAGACCTTCCGTAAACGTAATTACGGGAATGATTAAAGCAAACTTCCCTGCAAGAGCGGCTTTCCGTGTAATTTCAAGTGTAGATTCCCGCACGATTTTAGATTCGCCGGGAGCCGATCAGTTGATCGGAAAAGGTGATATGCTTTATTTTAATGGAAATGAAATTATGCGTTTACAATGTGCTTTTGTAGATACACCGGAAGTTGAAAAAATTGCCGAATTTATCGGTGAACAAAAAGGATACGCAAGTGCATTTATGCTTCCTGAATATTCCACGGAAGAAAATACTTCTACAGCAAGTGCTTTTGATCCGAACGAAAAAGATGTTCTTTTCGAAGATGCTGCAAGGATATTAGTTTCTACCCAGCAAGGTTCTACCTCAATGTTACAAAGACAATTGAAATTAGGATACAACCGTGCGGGACGAATTATGGATCAGTTAGAAGCCAGCGGCGTTGTAGGAGGCTTCAATGGAGCAAAAGCGAGAGAGGTACTAATCAGTGACTTAAATTCTTTGGAACAGTTTTTGGAAGAATTGCGAAAGTAAATTTAAACCTTAAACAAGAGTTTAACTTTACGGCAAATAATTCATCATAAATAAAAAAGAATGAAAACGATACTGAAAAAAATCTCAATTGTAATGATGGTTGCCGCTACTACGGCAAGTTTTTCTGCCCAAAAAATCGATGCGAAAGCAAAAACCATTTTAGATGCCATTGCCACCAGTTATAAAAGCAAAGACAACGTCTATTTTAAATTTGTTTACGGAACGGGAACCGGTAAAAAAGTAACCAAAACTGAACCTGGAATTTTCTATTCTGCGAAAGACCTTTATAAATTAAAAATAATGGGTACCGAGCAGATCTTTGATGGAAATAAAATCTACAGCATCTCTGACGAAGACAAAGAAATTACCATTTCAAAACCAACCGGAAGTGAGCAAATGTTCTCCCCGCTTACTTATATTGAACAATACAAAAAAGGGTACAACGTAAAATATGCCGGAAAAGTAACGGTAAACGGAGTAAGCTGCGATTATATTAAATTAACCCCCATTAAAAATAATGGAATTAAAGAGGTCAACCTTTTTGTAAATTCAGCAAAAAAGCAAATTGTAAAAGTTGAACAGTTCTCAAATGACAACGCTGTTTCAGTAATTGCAATTAACGATTATAAAGAAAATCAGAAGTTGAGCAGCACCATGTTTACCTTCGATAAAGACCAATATAAAAACTATTTTGTTACCGAACTTTAGAACACATTAAATCACGATAAAAAAGTCACAGAGGAAAAATTTCTTTTGTGGCTTTTTTGGTAAATTTGAACCATGATAAAAAAACTCGACGGTTACGTCATCAAAACTTTTTTCGGCCCGTTTCTTTTCATATTCAGTGTGCTGTTTTTCATTTTTGTGGTGAACATCATTTGGATCCGATTGGCGCAGTTTACCGGTAAAGGTTTGAGTTATTGGGAGATTTTGAAATTGCTTTCTTATCTTTCTGCGATTGTGGTACAACTGGTTTTACCGCTGACAATCCTGCTTTCTTCCATTATGACTTTTGGTGATTTTGGCGAACGTTACGAGTTGGCAGCCATGAAAGCCGCCGGTATTTCGCTCACCAGGATTATGTTGCCGCTGTTTGTCACTACCCTATTCTTTTCTGCTTTTCTGTTTTTTTTCTCCAATAATGTGGTGCCCGATTTCCAGCGGAAGGCGAAGAATATGCTGTATAATATTGCCGCAACCAAACCTGCGCTGAACTTTACACCGGGACAATTCCTTCAGCAACTTCCAGGTTATAGTGTGAAATTTGATAAAATAACCGGTGAAAATGGTGAAAATTTAACAGGAATTTTTATTCATAAAATGGCAACTTCTTTTGAAGACCAGCAATCCATTGTTGCAGAAAAAGGAAAATTCGTTCCTGCAGATAATCCTAATTATTTAAAATTGGTTTTATTTAATGGCCATATTTACGAAGATCAATTGAATGGAATCGATTATAATGTCCGATTAAAGCAACCCGATCAGGCGATAAAATTTGATACTCTGGTGTCACATTTCAATATTTCCGAAATCATTGACAAAGCGATTGAAGCAGAAAAAATAACCGACGACTACTCTTTTCAGAATGTCCTGGAATTGAATACTACTATTAAAAAAACAAAAAAAAGCAACAATGAGATTATGAATAATATGACTTACGAATTGGTCAGCCAAACCAACAGTTACGTAAGTTATGTGGATAAATCGAAAGCAAAAACTCCTGTCATCGCTCCTGTAAAAACAGATACGCTTAATAGTAAAACAAAGGAGGAAATGCTCTATTCTGCTTATAATAAATTAGAAAACATCAAGCAGTCGACGTTGGGTAAAGAGGGACAGATTAAAGATATGCACGCCTATTTTGCACGCGTCGTCATGCATCAACAAAGAATTGTTTCCTATTCCGTTACGTGTCTAATTTTCTTTTTAATCGGAGCAAGTTTAGGTTCGATTATCCGAAAAGGAGGTTTAGGATTACCGGTAGTTATTGCTATTGTAATATTTATCCTTTTTTATGTTCTCAATCTTTCCGCAGAAAATTTTGCGTGGTCTGGGGGAATAGATCCTTATCTGGCAGCTTGGTTGCCTAATCTGGTGCTCCTTCCGTTTGGCGTTTGGTTAACTTATAAAGCATTAACAGATTCCCAACTCTTCGATGCTGAAAAATATAAATCGATGTTTAAACCGCTTATCAACAGGTTTTCAAAGAATAAGGAACATCAGCGGTACCGCTAATAATTTCAATATTCACCTATTTATAAAGGATGGTTTGCCATCCTTTTTTTATTAACTGAAAGCTGATTTGAGCCGATTATTTCAGGAATAAAAACAAGGTAAAAAATCGGCTCCGAACAGGACAAAAAAAGTTTATTGAAGCGAATCAATAAACTTTAAATTTTTAATCAATAAATTTCTTATATGATCACCTTCAATTTACTTCAAATATTTCGTTATAGAATCACTTGTAGGTTTCGTTGTGCTGATAAATGAATCAATTAAATGACCGTTTTCGTCGATCAGGAACTTGGTGAAATTCCACAGAATTGTGGTGTTTTTAACACCGTTTAAATCCTTCTCTGTAAGGTATTTGAAAACGGGCGCTATATCTTCTCCTTTTACAGAAACTTTTGCCGCCATCGGAAAAGTAACGCCAAAGTTTTTCTCACAGAAAGCCCCGATTTCCTGGTTGCTGCCCGGCTCTTGGCCTCCAAAATTATTGGCAGGAAAACCGATTATCACTAATTTATCCGGATAATCTTTCGATAGTTTTTCTAAATCAGCGTACTGGGGAGTAAATCCACATTCGGACGCGGTATTTACAATTAAAATCTTCTTGCCTTTAAAATCGGCAAAGTTGATTTCTTTCCCATCTAAACTTTCTACTTTGTAGTCATAAATTGTATTTTCCATCGTTGTTTTGGTAGTTTTTATCTGTGAAACATCGTTCTTCTGATTTTTGCAGCTTTGTAAAAAAACGCCTGAGGATAACAGAAATATAAATAGCTTTTTCATTGCTTTAAAATTTAAAAGTATTCGCCGGGAATACCTTGTTGGTTTCTATTTTATTTAAAATCATTACAAAATCACTGTCTTTTTTTGGAGATGAAGATTCGATTCGGTAAGGCATCATCACAGATCCCGCCATTTTATAATCAGAATATAATAATGTTTCATCTTTCTTAATTTCCTTCAGAAGCATATACGTTTTAGAGTCAAAAAAGTAGAGTGTTTTATTAATATTTTTAGTCAGTTCTACTTTATGGAAATAAATATCGCCCACTTTTTCTTTGCCAAGGTATTTCGCATCAAAACCTTTATTTTCCCAGTCGATAAAATCGTTATCGAAACTCTCAGGCACATAATTCGGATATTCCTGGATTTTATTGGCTGCATAGTTCATTGCATATCCTTTTGTTCCGTCATAACCTTCTACTGCAGTTTCTTTTTTACCAATGGTAATGGTTGTTTTGGTAAGATTTGGTCTTTGTTGATAAATCTTAATCGGATATTCGTCATTGATCCCTAAAGTCACTCTGCCCTGTAATAAGACGGAATTTAATAATTTCCAATTGGTTAATCCACCCGTTAATTCTATATTTTTTTCTATAATTTCTTTGGCTGTTTGTGCTGAAACTATAGAACCTATTGCCATTAATAAAACTAAAAATAATTTTTTCATATAATAAAATTACGCTCCGAAGGCGTTTTTTATAAAATTAATTGTTTACAAAAATACTGTTTTGCCTGACCAATTTTCAAATATATACTTTTTGAAATGAAATGATAGGATTTTAATTTTGGGTATTGCTTATTTAACCAATTTTAAGAATGTTTATCCTAATATATTTTGAAGAATCTCTTAAGAATTGTTATTATTTTTCAGGATCTCCCGTGCTTTTTCTAAATCTTCCGGCACATCAATTCCAACCCCCACGAAATCGGTTTCGATCATTTTAATTTTCATCCCGTATTCCAGATAGCGGATACACTCAATTTTTTCTGCTATTTCCAGAGGCTGCATTTTCAATTTTGCGAAATTCAGTAGAGCGTTTTTTCTAAAGGCATAAACGCCGATATGTTTATAATATTCTGCTTTGACAGATGTTTCCCGCGGATACGGAATTACCGAACGGCTGAAATAGAGCGCCAAACCCTGATTATCAGTAATCACTTTTACGTTATTTGGATTTTCAATTTCCTCCATTTCCGTCAGTCTTATTTTTAAGGAAGCCAAGGAAATCTGCCCGTTTAAATCATCATTAAAAACAGAGATCAGTTTTTTCAAAGGTTCTGTCTTCAGAAAAGGTTCATCGCCCTGCACATTCACTACAATGTCGCAATCAATATTTGCCACCGCTTCTGCGATTCGGTCGCTGCCGGTTTCATGTTTGCCGGTCATCACAACGTTACCACCTGAACTTTGGATTTCATTAAAAATAATTTCGGAATCGGTTGCAACAAATACTTCATCAAACAATTCCGTTTCTACTACATTTTGATAAGTGGTTGCAATGACCGTTTTTTCACCCAGAATCTGCATGAGTTTTCCGGGAAACCTGCTGGCTTCATAACGGGCGGGAATAACAGCGATAGTCTTCAAATTATTTGTATTTTTTTAATATTTTCTCCAAACGCTCATCGGGTTCATAGTCTAAAACATCAATAAGTTTTACATTTTTGAAATCAGGATGAGTCGTATTTATAATGATATTGTGATTTTCAGGAAGAACAGAAGACGGAACTTTTAACATTAAAGTTGTCCGCCGGTCATACCAGAAATCGCCTCTGTTCTGAAGTTCCGAATAAAATTCTGTACCCCGCCAGTTTTTAGGTAACTTTTTGGCATCTATCTGTTCCATACTTTTACTGGAAATCTCAATAATCATGATTTTATAATCATGATTAAAACCGGTTCCACAACGGTAAACCATATTCTCTAATAAAGCGAGCGAAATATTTTCCGAAGTATAAAGAACCAATTTCCCATTGCTGTTCCATCTACCGGAAAGCCCACTTACAGAAAGGTTTTCGGCATATTTTTTATGGGCAATTCTAAAAACCAGCATTCAAAAAATTTTATACGGGATAACCTTGCGCCATCCTTTCAAGACGGACAATCAACAAATCTACTCCACCTGAAGTATTTAAAAAATCGGAGGGTTTTTCTTCAGAATTCCAAAAGGGTTTTTCCAGCCAATTGTTGAATTCATCGATATTTCCCAGATATTCTTTTCCTTTTTCAAATAGAGCAATCAACTTTAAAAGATGTTCGCTGTGATTGGGTTCTAAAGATTTATTCAGTTCACGGTAATTACTAATCGTTCTTGGGGAAAGATTAAGGACTGCCGCCAACATTTTCTCGGGCATTTTTATAGACTCTGCAAAGGTGTAAAAAACATCGGTTTGGATTCCTGCTTTTGCTTTTTTTACCAGAGAATAATCATTTTGAAAAACAAAATTTCTGTAGGAAGTATTTCCGTAAGCAACTGCCGGTTCAGAAACCAAGCTTTCACTTTCTTTTTTATGTGATTTTGTTTTCATTTTATTTTTTCCTACCACAAAGGTAGAAATTTTTCCATTGCAAAAGCGAATTTTTTCACAATATTTTAAAAAACTAACCCAGTTTTGTCAAAGCATTTTCCAATCTCGGCAACATATTTTTGATTTCATCTAAAGAAACTCCTCCTGCCGAAGCTCTGAACCACGGCATATTGCGAGAATTTCCGAAAGCTGAAAACGGCACCAAAGCGATTCCCGCTTCTTCAATCAAATAGAAAACGAGATCAGAAGAATCTGCGATAACTTTTCCATCCGGTTTCGTTTTTCCAACATAATCTAACTCCACTGTTAAATAAAGCGCGCCCATCGGCTGAATGCTTTCCACAGAAAAGCCTTTATGTTTAAGATTCTGAATTCCGTTGTGAAGAACAGTCAAACTTTCGGCAATTTCTCCTTTAAAATGATTCACGAATTCATCCACTTTTTCCGGATGATTCAGTAAAACGGCTACTGCTTCCTGTTCAGGTTTTGGCGCCCAAGCTCCAATGTGTCCCAGCAAGGCTTTCATTTTATCAATAATTAAAGAAGGTCCAAAACTCCAGCCTACACGGATTCCGGTTGCGGCAAAGCATTTGGATGCGCCATCAATATAAATTGTATAATCCTTTAATTCAGGATACAAAGAAACAGGATCGAAATGCTCGCCACCGAAAGTAAGCATGGCGTAAATTTGATCGTACATCAAATACAATGGCTTTTCTCCTTCGCTACGATTTTTATTTTCCTCCAAAATCAGTTCGCAAATATCAGCGAGTTGTTGCCTGGTAAACATCGTCCCGGTCGGATTCAAGGGCGAACAAAGAGCAATTAAAACCGCTCCTTTTAAACGAGGTTTTAAGTCGGCAGCGGTCGGTAAGAAATTATTTTCCGCTGTGGTTTCCACTTCTATTTTCTGCGCATCCGTTAAATAGGAATAGTGATTGTTATTCCATGATGGTACCGGATAAATAACTTTGTCACCCGGATCGACAATTGTTTTAAATGCTGTGTAAATCAAAGGTCGGGAACCGCCGGCAACTAAAATATCATCTTCAGAATACTCCAGATTCCAACGGTTTTTAATGTCTTTTGAAATCGCTTTTCGCAAAGACAAAAGTCCGTTCGCAGGCGGATAATTGGTTAAATTATTTTGATAAGCTTTTTGAATTTCCTCTTTTAATAAATCCGGAATCGGATAAATATTGGAATTGAGATCACCAATCGTAAGATTCGCAATTTCTGCGCCCTGGGCTTTCAAATCATTGACTTGATTTCCTATTTTGATAATTTCTGAGCCAATGAGATTGGCGGCCAATTTTGATATTTTCATTATTTTTTAATTAAACGAATTATTTTGAACTTCATTGATAATCTCATTCAAAAATACAAATTTTAATTGCTGCTGATATCAATTAAAGTAAGAACTGCTAAAAAAAAATTGGTAAAAATTTCATCAACTTTTACCAATTATTAATAACCAGATTTTTACAAATTCAAATCCTGTTTTACAATATTGATTTTTTCTTCCAAAACCAGTAGTTTTTCTTTAAATTCCTGTGCAGAATTTATCGCATCTTTCACAGAAACATAGAATTTAATTTTTGGTTCTGTTCCGGATGGCCGAACGCAAACTTTCGTTCCATCTTCCGTATAATAAATCAAAACATTTGATTTTGGAATGTCATCCATCACCGATTTTTTATTGTCCAGAAGATTCAAAGAAGTTTGTTCCTGGAAATCTTTTACGATGGCCACTTTGGAACCTGCTATTTCTTTTGGCGGATTTTCACGGAAATCTTTCATCATCTGCTGAATTTCTTCGGCACCTGTTCTCCCCTTTCTCACCACGTTTACCAATCCTTCATAATACATTCCGAGGTCTTTGTAAATATCGATCATGTATTCGAAAACCGAACTGCCGTTGGCTTTGCACCAAGCTGCAATTTCGCAGGCGAGCAAAATAGAACCACAGGAATCTTTATCGCGAACGAAATCTCCGGTCATAAAACCGAAACTTTCTTCACCCCCACAAATGAATTTTTCTTTGCCTTCGAAATCACGGATCATTTTCCCGATCCATTTAAAACCGGTTAATCCAACTTTACAGTCAACGCCGAATTTTTCAGCAATATCATAGAAAATATCAGAAGTTACAATTGTAGAACCGATGAATTCTTTTCCAGTGATTTTTCCGGCTTTTTTCCATTGGTCCAAAATATAATAGGTTAGAATCGTATTGGTTTGATTTCCGTTCAAAAGCTGCATTTCACCATCTAAATTTCTGACTGCGATTCCCAGTCGGTCTCCGTCTGGATCAGTTCCCAGAACGATATCGCCATTGGTAATTCGGGCTAAATCCATCGCCATTTCCAAAGCTGCCGGTTCTTCCGGATTGGGTGAATCAACGGTGGGAAAATTCCCACTCGGAATCATCTGCTCTCTTACCAAATCAACTTTTTTAAAGCCTGCTTTTTTCAGCGCCTGAGGAACAGTTGCATAAGTAGTTCCGTGGATTGAACTGAAAACAATATTCAGATTATCTCTGCCAACATCCTGATAAAGAGAGTTTTCCATACAGGCATCGATATACACATCATCCTGTTCCGGACCGATCCATTCAATTAATCCGTCGTTTCCGTTGAATTTAATTTCATTGAATTTTACCGAATAAACTTCTTTAATAATATTCTCATCATCTGGCGGAACAATCTGCGCGCCATCGTTCCAATATACTTTGTAACCGTTATATTCAGGCGGATTGTGAGAAGCGGTCAATACAATTCCGGCGTTACATTTTTTATCTCGAACCGTGAAAGAAAGTTCTGGCGTTGGACGGTGTTCTTTGAATAACAAAACTTTAATTCCGTTGGCCGTTAAAACATCGGCACACATTTTCCCGAATTCTTTTGAATTATGCCGAACGTCGTAAGCGATCGCAACTTTAATTTCCTGATTTGGAAACTGCTGATGAAGATAATTCGCCAAACCTTGCGTTGCTTGTCCAAGCGTATATTTGTTCAAACGATTGGTTCCTACGCCCATTATTCCTCGCATTCCGCCTGTTCCGAATTCAAGTTCCTTGTAAAAAGAATCTTCTAATTCCTCAGAATTGGTATCGATCCAATTTTGAATTATTTTTTGTGTTTCTTGATCGAAAGTATCTGTTAACCAGAGTTTTGCTTTTTCTAAGGTGGTCATATCTTATTATTTTTTTTTTTAAGTTTTTCAGAGCCGCTTATTCTAATTCTTTATGTTGAACAGTTGCTGTTTTTTCTATTTTCAGAGCGCTGATCGGCTCATTATAATACGTCAGTTTCGCCGTATTTTTAATGCTTCCTTTTAAAGAATCTTTCACATTTACTTCCGCATAATTTCCATTTTTTGATTCAATCTTTAAATGGTCAATCATCCAGTAAGGTGCGATAATACTTGCGGTATCAGATATTTTCAAAACCGCGTCTTTGGTTTTTCCCAAAAAATTAGCACGGCTTTTTTGAGTCATTTCAACTTCTGCTTTTCTGGAATTGACCGACCCAATAAATTTAGCGTTATTTTTTAAACTAAGTTTAAAATTATCCGTCTTTATTTCGCTTGAAATATTTAATTCAACAGAATCAGACATGGATACTTTTTCCAGATTATATTTCGAATAAATGGTGATATTGTAGAAATCGACTCCCTCTGTTTCGCGGTTTTCAGAAATGGTTAACGTTTTATCTTTTACTTTGATTTTTAAATTACCACCTACATTTTTATATGTTTCAACATTCACAAAACTGCTGTCACTTTTAATATAAAAAGCCCGGAATTTACCGTTGAGATTAAGACTCACAAAATCCTCCACCTTAATATCATGGCTTACGATATCTCCTTTCGGCGAAATTTTTCCGCAGGAGAAAAGACTGAATATGAGCAGTATATAAATTAAATTCTTCATTATTAAATTTTCTAAAACCTATTTTTCCGGATCAATACCTTTGTCGATTTTCTAAAGCATTTATATCACTTCTTCCACGTGATAATTCTCGTGTTGTCTATTGGTTCTGATAATCATTTCTCCTAAAAATCCTGCGATGAAAAGAAGTGTTCCCAAAACCATCATGGTTAAAGCAATAAAAAACCAGGCATTATTGGTTAAAAGATGCCCGTAAATTCCACGGGAAACATCTATTAATTTTGAAATTCCGAGCCAGAAGGCGGATAAAAATCCTGCGATAAACATCAATGTTCCTGCTGCTCCGAAAAAATGCATCGGCCGCCCGCCAAATCGGCTTACAAACCAAAGTGTAATTAAATCTAAAAAGCCGCGAACAAAACGCTCCGTTCCAAATTTAGAACTTCCATAAGGTCTTGCCTGATGCTGCACCGGTTTTTCTGTAATCTTCCTGAAACCTGCATTGGCAGCCAAAACGGGAATATATCGGTGCATATCTCCATACACATCGATGGATTTTACCACCTGTTTTTTATACGCTTTCAAGCCACAATTAAAATCATGAAGGGAAACTCCAGAAATACTTCTTGCAGCAGCATTAAAGATTTTAGACGGAATATTTTTGGTCATTACATTATCAAACCGTTTCTTTTTCCAGCCCGAAACAATGTCGTACCCTTCCGTTTTAATCATGTCATATAATTCCGGAATTTCTTCGGGAAAGTCTTGTAGATCGGCATCCATCGTGATAACGACCTCTCCGTTTGCTCTTGCAAAAGCGGCGTGCAAAGCTTGAGATTTACCATAATTTCTGGAAAACTTAATTCCGTGAATTTGCGGATACTGCACTCTTAAATTTTCGATAATACTCCATGAAAGATCGGTGCTTCCATCATCTACAAACCAGATTTCGTAGGAAAGGTTATGGGAGTTACAAACTTTGTCGATTCTTGAAAAAAGTTCGTCAAGAGATTCTTCTTCGTTGAGAAGTGGAATGATGATGGATAAATTCATTGATAATAAAAGATTATTGAGACAAAATTAGGGGTTTATTTTTTTTAATCAGCAATTGTGCAAATGATTAAAATCAAAGTTCTGATCTGCTGCGGAAAAAACTCGCAAAAAACGTAGATAAAATAACATAGAAAACAAGAATTGCGGCGAAATAGTAGGAAAACTGGCGAAAACTAAAAAAATCTTTATCCTTGATCATTTCGTGGGAAATACGTGATTTGTTCTGTTGATATTCGGTTTCCAGTTCTGCTTTTTGCTCCTCAGTTTTTAGGATGGGTTTTGCTTTATTGTACTCGTTATCCATTTCAATCTTCTGTCTTTCAAGGTATTGGAAATTCAATAAATCTTTGGCAGCCGGATCTACAAAGTTTAAAAACAGAAACATGGTGAGGACTGATAAAAACCCGCCAACGAACATGGGTTTAAAAGCGCGGCCAAAACCTTCCCGAAATCCCATCCGGATTCCTGCTTTTCTCAGCGAATTTACGGAGATATAGGCACCCGCCAGATAAATAACCGGCATCACAAAGGAATTGATAAGCATCGTATTATCGAAATAATCGGTATTCATTCCGAAAAAATACATTCCAAAGAAAACGACCATTGTGGCAATAAACAGCATGAAACCAATGGTATAGACATTTTTTATCATATTTAAAGTACTAAATTTTATTATTTTTTTGTTTTGAATTTTGAAATTTGAATTAAAGGCGTATATTTGCAACGGCAAGTCCTAAACAACCAGCTCCTGAGACTCCTCCAGGGTGGGAACGCAGCAAAGGTAATCGGTTGTAGCGGTGTGATTTAGGTAGCTTGCCATTTTTTGTGCCTTATATTCTCGTTTTTTTATTTCACTTAAAGTTTTTTCGTCCATCCAATTCTCTTTGGTTTTAAGATAATTAATCTGCATATCTGAAACTTTAAATTATTTTGTGAAGTCCCGAAAGGTTTTTCTTTTACTCAGTTCTTCTTTTTAAATTTCAAAATCTTCACCTAATTTCGGTAAAGTGAATTCGATATTTCTTTCTGAAAAGAACTGATGAGCATCCTCGTGATTGATTTTAATCGGCGGGAAAGTATCGAAATGACACCCTATTACTCTTTTAGTTTTTAATAATTCTGCTGCTGCAAAACTTGCTTTACGGGCACACATCGTATAATGTGAACCAACGGGAAGAATTGCCAAATCAATGTTCCCAAACAATTTTGGAAACATTTCCATGTCTGCCATTACACCGGTGTCGCCTGCCAAATAAATATTTTTGCCGGAAAATCTGAAAATATATCCTGCAGGTTCGCCACCATAAGTGCCATCGGGGAAAGAACTGGTATGACTTGCCGGCACCATTGATATTTTTAAATCTTCAATCTTTGCAGATCCACCGAAATTAATATCAATCGAATTCGGATGACCGAAATAGCCACAAATTTCAGGTTGCCCAATTACAGAAGCTTCCGGATAATGTTGCAACACTTCTTTCACATCTGCGATATGATCGCCGTGTGCATGGGTAATCAACACATAATCAATTTTTTGCGCCGAAATATCAAAACCGGATCTATCTTTCTGATAATTATAAAAAGGATCAGATAATATGTTTTTTCCTTTGTAGGTGAACAAAAAACAGTTTTGTCCGAGAAATCGTATTTTCATAGTTGAATCCATAAAACTGATTTAAATTTTAATTAAAATAATTCAATCCGGCTGCGACCAAAATAGCCATTGTCAACGTCAAGATTCCCACCTGTTTTAAAAATGGGTCTAATTCTTTCGGCTCTTTAACCTGCATGATTTTTCGGCGAAGTGCCGTCATTGGAAGCATCAGGATGAAAAAGATAAATGCATAATATTTTCCTTCAGTATGCAAACCGTTC
The DNA here is from genome assembly GCF_030012525.1 of Chryseobacterium gotjawalense. Lineage (NCBI taxonomy): Bacteria > Pseudomonadati > Bacteroidota > Flavobacteriia > Flavobacteriales > Weeksellaceae > Chryseobacterium > Chryseobacterium gotjawalense. Next base: position 492,478 of record NZ_CP124855.1, on the reverse strand, counting down.
ATCATCATAAATACCAACATCAAAAGTAGTGGTATTTGCAGCAAAATGATTTCATACACCATTGCTTTTTTGAAACCTAACCGCAATGCGAGAGTTTTCTTTCCGCTCAAGGCATCGCTTTCGATATCCCGCATATTATTCAGATTTAAAACTGCGGCACTTAATAAACCTACTGCAGTGGCGGGTAAGAGCATATCCCAGTCGAAATGTTTGGTAAAAAGGAAATAACTTCCACAAACCGAAACTAGGCCGAAAAAGATAAAAACCATGATATCGCCTAAGCCTAAATAACCATAGGGTTTTTTACCGATCGTATACCCAATCGCAGCTAAAATACAGGCAACTCCCAATCCTACAAAAGTGTAAAATTCTTTCATTAGGTTTTCTCTAAAGAAAGCCAGATACAAAAGCGCAACTGTGGCAATCAAAGACAAAACAGAAAACAGAATTACAGCATTTCGCATTTGAGTTGCGGTAATTCTTCCTGAAGCCACCGCTCTTTGTTCTGCTTCATTTACCCTAAGTTTATCTGTTCCTTTAATTCCGTCACCATAATCATTGGCAAAATTCGAGAGAATCTGATAGAGTAAGGTGACCAGCATTGCCATTGCAAAAATTGTCCAGTCCCATGTTCCTCCACTTTCATGAATTCTCCATTTTGCAATGAAAGAACCTAAAATTATTCCACTCATCGAAAGTGGTAATGTTCGCAGACGCGCTGCTTTTATCCAATCTGTCATAGTTTAGAGATTTGAGATTTTGAGATTCTGGATAAGAGACTAGTATATTTTTTTTGAATATCTATTATCTCCTATCTTCCAGTCTCGTGTCCCAATTTAAGATATCCATTTATTATCGCCGAAATCGGGTTTTCTTTTTTCGAGGAAGGCATTTCGTCCTTCTTTCGCTTCTTCGGTCATGTATGCCAAACGGGTAGCTTCACCGGCAAAAACCTGTTGCCCCACCATTCCGTCGTCGGTTAAATTCATAGCGAACTTTAGCATACGAATTGACATTGGTGATTTTCCCAAAATCTCTTCCGCCCATTCGTAAGCAGTATCTTCCAGTTCAGCATGGGGAATTACAGCATTCACCATTCCCATATCGGCAGCTTCCTGAGCAGAATAATTTCTCCCTAAAAAGAAAATTTCTCTGGCTTTTTTCTGTCCTACCATTTTGGCTAAATATGCTGATCCGTATCCGCCATCAAAACTGGTAACATCGGCGTCGGTCTGTTTGAAGATTGCATGTTCTTTACTCGCTAAAGTCAAATCGCAAACGACGTGCAAAGAATGCCCGCCACCCACGGCCCAACCATTAACCACTGCAATCACGACTTTCGGCATGAAACGAATCAATCGTTGAACTTCTAAAATATTTAAACGGTGTCTTCCGTCTTCACCCACATAACCTTGTTCTCCACGTGCTTTCTGATCACCGCCACTGCAAAAAGCATGGCCTCCATCTTTAGGACTTGGTCCTTCGCCGGTGAGTAGCACCACTCCTACCGAAGCATCTTCGGAAACGTGGTAAAAAGCATCGTATAATTCTGAGGTTGTTTTCGGACGAAATGCATTGCGCACTTCCGGTCTGTTAAAGGCGATTCTTGCGACTCCGCCTTTTTTTTGATACGTAATATCTTCGTATTCTCTGACGGTTTTCCAGTCTGTCATTTTGCGTAAAATTTTGCGTAAAGGTAAGGAAAATAAAAAGCCGGGTCAAAACGAAAATAGGTTTATATTCGTAGTATTTCGCTGTGATTAGGAGCAACGCGATTATTTTTCTTTCAGGAATCTCCAGTCGCTTTCCGCTATAATTCCCCACGCGGGACCAATGCTTACTTTCTCTGACCTTTTCCAATTCAAGCAGATTTTCTCAACAGATCTTAAGGAGTACTAATTTGGCAATATTGGCAATTCCTCTCGCAATGCCCAAAAAAGGATTTGGTCAGGTTGAAATATTCTATTTTTATTGCAGGAACATTTTTGGTAATCACAAAAGCTGGAAGCTGATAAAAAAGTTCTTTTAATTATTTATGAGAAAAAAATTAGATATTAGTGTAGTCAAAAAGTCTGACTATTATCCGACCTATCTATAAAAAAAAGTGGTGTATTGGACTAACTGAGTAAGACCTATGAACAAGTTGCGTAAAATGCTATCGACTTTAATGTAGAGTAATTAGAATGAGAAATACAATAATTTTATTTTCAATATTGATTATAAGCTTAATTTTTTTAAGTAATTGTAGAGGAGATGGCGATAAACAGAATTTAGATATTCATGTGTCAGGCAAAGTATCAAATGACAAAGGTGTCGGAATATCAAATGTGAAAATTTATTTTCAGCGCGGGAAATGGGGAAACTACGCTCCTCCAATATATACGACTTTTGAAACGGTGACCACGGACAATAATGGCAATTATCAATATACCATCAAAAATGACAGCTATGTTTACAAAATATGTTGTGAGTTACCTTCCGGCTATAATTCTGTAACTCCCCGGTGCAAAGACATTGATTATAGTGTAATTCACAGTCATACTATACCTAATGTAATAAATTTTACGCTGACAAATTAGCACTTCGTATAACAATTAAGCTTTCAGCGAGGATTTTTGCGGTTAATTTTAAGTTTTTTGCACGTAGAAAGTTTTTGTATTTTTATCCCACCGGCAGATATACATATAACCGTTCTCTCAACATTAAAAATCCAAACCGAATTATGAAGCTTTTTACAATAGATTCTGACGGAAAACTTACTTCTTACAAAGAGCAATTATTCAGAGATGAGAATAAAGAAACGGACTTAGAAAAATTACTCGAAGAAAATCCTGAATATTTTTTTGAAGATAGCAAAGTTTTGGTTATTGGAAGACAAGTCCCGACAAATTTAGGAACCTGGATTGATTTACTGGGATTGGACAAATACGGAAATACAGTTTTAATAGAACTTAAACGGGGAAAAACACCAAGAGATACAATTGCTCAATTACTTGAATATGCATCGTTTATTGAAAATTTAGACTATGAATCATTAAACTTGATTTATCAGTCTTATATCGGTGAAGAACCTTCGCTAGACACCTACCATCAAGAGTATTTCGCAATTGACCTTGACCAAACAGTTTCCTTTAATAAATCGACGAAATTAGTAATTGTTGCTCAGGAGATTTCTTCCTCTATTAAACAGACATCACTTTATCTTAGAAAAAAAGGATTTGACATTTACTGCATGGAATTTAAGTATTTCCATAATCACGCTTCAGAAAGAATGATAACGTGTGACTTTGTTGTTGGTGAAGAATCTTTCCTTAAAACAGAAATTAATCCTTCTGTGTCTCTACCTAAAACAGACGAAAAGAAATTCTTAGCTTCATTGGATTCAAACGGAAGAGTGGTCTATGAGAAACTTTTTGAATTTGCAAAAAACAATAATTTATTTATCCGCTGGGGCTCAAAAGGCTTTTCTTTAAATTTAGGGTTAGAAAATGGATTTGTTGGTTTATTCTTTGGTTATCCCCCAACTTCCGTTTTCAAACAAAGCATTTACAGCGGATTTGAAGAAATAACTAAAAAAGTAAACAATTCTGAAGAAATCATTGAACACCTTAGATTAGAATTAGAACAGACTGGTTTTTTTGAATCTGCCAGATCAAACTTGAAATGGATCATTAGAAAACCAGAAAACCAGACAGAAATTGACAGACTTTTATCAATAATCACAAAACTGACAGAAAAGATAAGACGAAACGGATTGAAAGGATAAAATACTGGCGTAACAAGATATTTCAATAAACGTGTATAAAGTTTTCATCCAGGGTATGATGGTACAGGATCAAAATTTATATTTCCTGAAAAAGCACCGTTCCGTAGGAGAAATGCTATATGAATGACCAATCAGGAGAAAAATACAGGATATTGAAAATTTCTAAAAAACATCTTCTTCAAAATGTTTTTCTCCAAAATAGGTTTCAATTGTGGAATGTTTGATCTGCAGATGTTCCAACTCGTGTTTGATGGTTTCTTTCAGATTTTCAATTTCGGGAATCGTCAACTTATCTGAAATCCTTACGTGACCGGTTAAGGCATTTTCTGTCGTACTTAAAGCCCAAATATGGACATGCTGAAAATCCTCTACTCCATTTATTTTGAGAATTTCTTGTTTCACTTTTTCTGGATTTATATTTTCGGGAACGCCATCTAAGGATAATTTTAAACTTTGAGTCAGCAAACTCCAGGTGCCAGCCAAAATAACGACGCCGATTAAAATACTCAACAGTGCATCCAGCCAAAACCAATTGGTGTAGATAATGATAATTCCGCCAATGACCACTGCCAGGGAAACCAAAGCATCCGCAACCATGTGCAGATAAGCGCCTTTCACATTGAGGTCTTTTTCTTTATCTTTCAGAAAGAGCCAGGCCGTAATTCCATTCACGAAAATCCCTACAAATGCAACGACGGAGACTACTCCACCTTCCAGAGGCTGAGGATTCATGAATCGGCCGACTGCTTCGTAAATGATAAATCCAACCGCAAAGATGAGTAAAACAGCATTGATCAGCGAGGCCAAAATCGTGGCCCGGCGAAAACCATAAGTATAGGTTGACGTAGGTTTTCTTTTTACTAATTTAAAAGCAATTAAAGATAAGACCAGACTCATTACATCGCTTAAATTGTGCCCTGCATCAGAAAGCAGAGAGAGCGAATTGTACATCCAACCATAACCCGCTTCAACAATCACAAAAACCAAATTCAATCCAATGCCGATATAAAAAGCACGGTTTAAATTGGTTACATTCATCTGGTGCGAATGGTCATGGGAATGATTGTGAGCCATAAATCCTCTGATTATCTGTTATTGTTTTTGGATTTTCTGAAATTAAAGAAAGAAATGGTTACATATCATCTTCGGAGATTTCATCATTTTCCTGGAGGACTTTTTCTGCGGCCTCAAGGTCTCTTTCGCTCACCAATAAATAATAATTTTGGGAAATAGGAAACACCGCAATATTATTTACAAATTCATTTTTTATATAACTGGGTATATCCCGGGAAGCGAGTTTTGTTTTGGCAAGTTCAATTTCGTACAAGTAAGAAGATTGAAAAACAGGCACTAATTCTGACATAATTTCTTTTTCGAAAGTTACTTATTTTTTTCGGAAATGATAAGAATGTGCTGAAATTATAAGCAGACCTTTTTCTCTTTTAACCACAAAAGTCACAACATTTTTTAAGGGGGTTCGTAAAGTTTAAATAAGTTTTTATCAGCTCCTATTATGAAACAATACTTGCGCTTATGAAATATTTCTTCACAACAGTTTCCTCCATTTTCAATGTACTTATCCGCCCTGAATTTTCGTAAAGAAACCTGAAATAAGTTTTTAGCCCCGATCGCAGCGGCATCCTCTGGCTTTTTGCCAAAAAAGCCAGAGATATAGCGGAGAGCGGGACTGAATTTGTAAGAAGGAAAAATCTTGTTGCTTCTGAAAATGAATTGATCTAAAGATTAATTATTTGATTCTCCTGTTGATGAACCAATACACGGGAATTCCAATTAAAATAAGGATGAATCCCGGCCAGGTATATTGTGGTTTAAAGATGATTAAAAGGACGCAAAATGCGGTTCCTATGAGTAAATAAACAATGGGTGTGATCGGGTAAAGCCAGGTCTTATAAGGTCTGTCGAGATTTGGCTGTTTAATCCTCATCCAGATAACGCCGAAAACGGTGACCATATAAAACAGGACGATGATGAATGAAATCATATCGAGCAAGTCGCCGTATTGCCCGGAAAGCGCGAGTAAACATGCCCAACTTCCCTGCATCCAAAGTGATTTACCGGGAACCTCGTTTTGATTATTTTCTGCAGCTGATTTGAAAAACAAACCATCTTTGGCCATGGTCTGAAAAACTCGGGCTCCTGCTAAAACCAATCCATTGATACAGCCGAAAGTGGAAACCATGACTAAAAGCGCCATAATAATGGTACCGGTGCTTCCGAAAATAACTTCTGAGGCCGCCACCGCAGGACGATTGTTAGCGGCAAATGCAATCCCGTCGCGGTCGAGCGCATGAAGGTAAACAAAGTTTACAAAAAGGTATAAAACCATTACAACAGAGGTCCCGAAAACCATGGCTTTCACAACGTTTTTCTTTGGATTTTCAATTTCACCTGACATAAACGTCACATTTTCCCAGGCCACCGAACTGAAAACAGAACCGACCATTGCGGCAGCGATTCCGCCCAAAAGGGTGATTCCTCCGATTGATTTCCAAGTCGTTGGTTCTAAAGTATTTCCGGTGTCTTTACCAAAATCCTGAAAAGCATTCCAGCCGAAACTCATGTTTTCGGCCCATTGTGAATTCTTTACCAAAATAACTCCGAAAATAATAATTCCTAAAAGTGCTATAATTTTCGATGAGGTAAAAATATCCTGTAAAATTTTTCCGTTTTTTAAACCTCTTGAATTAATATAGGTGAGTAGTAAAATAATCCCGATGGCGAGAATTTGAATCCAGGTAATTTTGAATCCGCCACTTTGAAAAATCGGTTGCGAATTAAGTGCCGGGACGAGATAGGCGGTAAATTTCCCGAAAGCCATTGCTACCGCTGCGATAGTTCCGGTTTGGATGACGGTGAATAAACCCCAGCCATAAAGAAACCCGGGCATTTTCCCAAATATTTCGGTAATGTAAGTATACTGTCCGCCAGCTTTGGGAAACATGGCCGAGAGTTCGCCATAAGAAATAGCGGCGGCAATGGTCATGATTCCGGTAATCATCCAGACGGCAATCAGCCAGTATCCGGAACCTAGATTCCGCATCATATCTGAACTGACGATAAAAATTCCGCTTCCAATCATAGAGCCCATTACGAGCATGGTTGCATCCCAAAGTTTAAGTTTTTTATTCATAGATGATCGAGATTAAAGAGAATACAAGATTTATTTTTCTCTTTTAAAATTATATTAGTTATTATTTCAATGTAAATTTTTCTTTAAATAAGACAGTGGTCTTATTTCGAATTCAATTTTGAAAGGGATAAATATATAAATTTTATATAAGGAATTTAATATTTTGATTCCAAGTATATTGCAAATTGTACAAATAGCTGATTCTTAAATAATTCTGATTAAAAAATATTTTATACTTTTGTAAAAATTAAATCAATGAAAAAGTTTGTTCTTTTATTATCCCTGATGCTTTCCACAGTTGCTTTTGCGCAAGGAACAGAAGCGAAAAAAGTTGGTCCGCCAGAAGGCAAAGCCTTGGTGGGAGAAGTTTACGGAGCAGGTGTTTCTGCAAAAGCAGAAAAATCTGCGATAACAACTAAGAAATTAGATCAGAAATTAAAAAAATCTGCAAAAGTAGAAAATGTGGCAGTTAAAGGAAAAGTAACGAAAGTCTGCGATAAAAAAGGATGCTGGTTAACGGTAGAAACCGATAATAATGAGAAATTTTTTGTAAAAATGAAAGATTACGCATTTTTTGTTCCGACTGCTTTGGAAGGAAAAACCGTTGTACTGGAAGGGAACGCGGAGATGAAAGTTACTTCTGTAGATGAACAGAAACACTATGCCGAAGATGCAAAAAAACCACAATCGGAAATTGATGCGATCATGAAACCTGAAGAAGAAATCAGATTTATGGCGAGCGGAATCAAAGTCGTCGATTAAATCTTATCAATAATTCAACACAAAAGCGAAGTCTGCCGACTTCGCTTTTTTTATTATACTATTTTGAAATCGACTTCTTCATCTAATTTCGGGAATTTCCTGTCGGAAACAAAGGTTTTCCCCGTGCAGTCAATTTCTTCCCAGCCTTTCTTTTTGCCGATATCACCGACTTCGACAACGATGGGTACGAAATAAATTTCGTCAGCACCGGGTTTTATTTCTTCCTTATACTGAACTGCGACATCTAAAATACATTCAAAATCGGTATTCAGTTTTACATTTCTGTAAATCAGATCATAATGAGATTCTTTATTTTCCGGAATCTCCCGATAGATTTCCCAACCATCTGTGGCACCATTTAATTCAGAAATTGCCGCCAGCGCTTCGTATAAAGCTAGCGTATAATATTTACGGGTTCCTGTTCTTTTATAATCATTTTGAAAATGACCGCCTTCAAACAGTATGGTTGGAATCCCGAATTTTGTAAAATTATCTCCCGTAGAAGTCGGATAAAACTCATCTGAATACCTCGCAATCTGATGAGGAATTTGAGTCTTCAGTTTTTGGTAAACTTTAGAAATTACTGCCATTGCTTTTTTCCTCGTTTCGGAAATGGTTCTTTCATGATCCTGAGAAGGCGCTAAAAAGGATAGGGTTGCCGGATGAATTCCATCCGTAGTGAAAATCGTTCTTTGTTCATGCAAGTTCAATGCATACTTATAAGATCCATTCTGAGCCAGTTCTTTGAGTAAAGGAAACTCTTTGCTGGAAAGTTTCAGAAAATCTCTGTTAAGATCGATATCAAGTCCATTTCTTCTGGACCATTTTTCTGAACCGTCAGGATTAAGCATGAAAATAAAATCCAGTGAAATCTTTGAAAACAATCCCTCTTTCAGTTCCGGCTGATGTTTAAATATTTCCAATAAATCAAGCATTGCATGGGTGGCATTAGATTCATTTCCATGCATTTGAGACCATGCGAGAATTTTTATTGTACCAGTTCCCAGACTCATTTTAAAAATAGGTTTCTCTAAATAAGAGGAACCGATCTCTTTAATTTGATCGCTGTAATGCTCCTGTAGGAAATTAAATAATTTTTCAGGGGAAATATAGCGGTTTGGGAAATCAGGGTTTTGCAGGTATTTTAAGTTTGACATGATCTGTTCAATTTTACAATTTCCAAATTTAGATTTTTCTTTTCTAAAAATAAAATTAACTTTTGTAAACTCATTAAACAGTTCAGAATGTCAGAATGTCTGTTGGTAAATTTGTGGATTACATTAATTTTAATTTAATTTTATAACTAATTACAAATCAATTAATTATAGATTTTACTTAAATCAAATATTCAGACTTACTTTAAGTGATAATCAGTGTGGAAAACCTCATTTGACGGTAACTAACATAAACGCGTTTATTATTGTACCCCGATTTATTACATCATGGTTTACATTTGTAACCAATTAAACAATTCTTAAATTTGACTATATTTGTTCTTTATAATGATATGACAAACGAGAGTATTTTCTTATTAGGTTTCATCGCTTTTATCTTAATTATTCTGGCATTGGATTTAGGTCTGCTGAATAAGAAATCAGATACAGTTTCTATGAAACAAGCCGGCTTGATGAGTTTTTTCGTAGTAGCGCTTTCCATGTGTTTCTATTTTGTTCTTACCAACTACGGTCACCTACTCCATGGCATAGACAGTATCGAAAAACTGCAGCAGGTCATTTCCAGGCATCATCATCCGGTTAAAATCATTCCCGGAGATCTGGGAAGCAGTATCTATTTATACAATCAAAATCTGGGGCTTGAATATTTAACAGGTTATGTGGTAGAATACGCCCTTTCTGTGGATAATATCTTCGTAATGGTCTTGGTATTCACGGCATTTGGCGTGGCTCCAAGAAATTACCACCGCGTGCTGTTCTGGGGAATTCTGGGTGCGATTGTGATGAGGTTTCTCTTTATCTTTCTTGGTGCGGCACTTATCCAAAAGTTCGAATGGATCATGTATGTGTTCGGTGCTTTCCTGGTGTTTACAGGTATCAAGATGTTCTTTGATAAAGATAATGACGATAAGATTGATACCCAAAAACATCCTGTCGTTAAGTTTGCCAACAGGTATTTTAAGGTTCATAACCACTTTGTCGGAAATAAGTTCTTTGTAAAAATCAATGGTATTACGAAAATGACTCCGCTTTTCCTGGTTCTTATCATCATAGAATTTACCGATTTAATCTTTGCCGTTGACAGTATTCCCGCCATATTCTCGGTTACCAAAGATCCCTATATCGTTTTCTTTTCAAATATTTTCGCCATTATCGGACTGCGTTCTATGTTCTTTTTATTGGCCGGAGTTATCGATAAGTTCAGATTCCTGAAAATAGGATTAGCTCTCTTATTAACCTTCATCGGTTTGAAAATGTTATTCCATGAATATCTGGACCGATTAGGTTTTTCAACCACTGATTCTTTGTTTATTATTGTAGGAATATTAGGTGGAAGTATCTTCCTGTCACTGGTTTTACCGGAACATAAAAAGGAGCGAAAACTGAAATACGATCCTAAAAATGATGATCATTCGCGTAAGTAATTTAATAATGTAAATAATTAAATACAATGTAAATCAACTGGTTATGGCTTAGTTTTACATTTGTAATGTGCTGTATTTTTAATTGATTAACATTTGTAATTTATTATTGTAAAATAATTTTTACATTTGTAATATGGATTTAAAGGAAAGAATTTCAAAAGTCATCGCGTATTCTGAATTGTCACTGTCGGAATTCGCAGATGAAATCGAAGTACAGCGCTCGAGTATATCTCATATCACTTCCGGACGAAATAAACCCTCATTGGATTTTCTAACGAAAATAAAAAATCGTTTTCCTGAATTAGAATGGGAATGGCTGATCGAAGGTGAAGGTGAAATGGTGAAAAAACCCGACCCTGCTTCAGAAGTAAAGCCAATTCCTGAAAAACAAAAACCGACTTCCCTGCCCGATTTATTTTCTTTAATTAATGATGAAGCATTTGGAATTACAGAATCTGAAGATCGCATTGAAACTGAAGTTCCACGAGAATCAAAAATTCGTGTACCGATAGTCGAAAAAGAAAAAATATCCGATTCTCAGCGATTAGAGATCGCACAATCAGAAACCGAAACCGAATCAACTGTTAATCAGGAAGTTAAAATCAAAAAAATTGTTTTCTTTTATGAAAATGGAAAATTCGAAACTTTTGAACCTTAAATCTTGATTTGAGTTTAATTTCTAAAAAAATTCTACAATTAAATTTGTAAATTTGATTGTACTCTTAAAAATGGATTAATATGAAATTGGCTGAACTTGCAAAAGAACTTAAAATCCCTACTGAAAGTTTTATCAAATTTATTCAGGATTTTGATTTGGAACTTACAGAATGTATTACCACCAACTTTGAGGTCAAAGATGATTTTGTGAAGTTCGCGCGGGAAAATATTATTTTCCTGAGGAGGTATTCCGAAGACTTAAACCAAAATAAATCCATCGAAGATATTGCAGAGAATATCAATAAACCGACCGAAAAAGTCGCGGAAATTATCAAAAAAGATCAACCCAGATTATTTGATAATGGAAAATATAAATCATCGGTTTCCAGTTTCGGAATCGACAATAAACTGGGAGGTCATTACGAATTCATTTACAATTATTTTGGAAAAGCCACGCGATTAGCCGAAAGAGATTTCATCGGTTACCGGGATTTATTTTTCTTTGTTACCCAAGCTCTGGAACCCTATTTAAATAATCTTTCAGTGGAAGACTGGGGAATTCATAAACCTGCGGGAATTATTATTTATGGTCCGCCGGGAAGTGGCAAAATATTTTGGGCAAAGAAAATCGCAGAGATTATCGAGTACGAATTCAAAGAAATAAAAAAGCATTTTCTGGGAATTTCTTTTGTGGATAACCAGAAAATAACGTTTAATGATTTTCTCATTCAGGTGATGAAATCAGAAAAGATTCTGCTTTTTTTAGAAGATTTTGATCAGTTGATGGTCGAACGCAGTGAAGATCAACCCGTAAAAAGTTGTGATGAGGAAATTAAAGAAGTTGTTTTGCACTATATCGGTCATTTTGAAAAGGAGAAAATTTTGATGGTTGGCGCCGCAAACTCCGTAGAGAAAATTGACAAAGAACTTCTTGCTCCAGGACGGTTTGATGTTTTAATTCCTATATTTCCACCCAATACAAAAGAGCGTTCAGAAATGCTTTTTCACCATATGACACACGGTCTTTCGGAGGATGCTTTACTGATGAAAATCTTAGAAAACAATAAAGCACGCAGAAAATGCTGGATGCTTCGTTGCGGGATGCTTCTTCAAAACTAACGGGAGATTATCTGGATCAGATTCAACAATTTATTTTTGATGTTTCTTTGAATAATTACGAAGATTTTTCCCAAAGAATTGAAGCATTGAAAAATGAATTAGAGCATTATAAAGTTACTGATGAACCGAAAAAACCAATAGGCTTCAGTCATAATGATTAAAGAGATAACAAATTATCAATCAATCGGTTTGTGAAAACAATTATCAAATCTATCGTTTAATCTTACGGTAAAAACTACTCGTTATTTCTTCTTTTTGGCTATTTTTAATCCGGCTTCTTTCGCTTCAGAGATTCCAATTGCAACGGCCTGTTTTCTGTCGGTTACTTTGTCACCGGACGATGATTTCAGTTTTCCTTCTTTAAATTCGTGCATCACTTCACCAATTTTCTCCTGTGCTTTTTTAGAATATTTTTGGGTTGCCATTTTATATAAAGTTAAGATGCAATTGTTTTTACAACTCCAATTTCATAAACGTGCGCATGTTTCAAATATTTCGAACGTTCTCTGGAAGTTACAGATTCGAATTCACCATTTTTCAGAACAATAATCGGGTCTTCTGAAATTTCTATTTCTGCATTTGAAATATATTTCTCTTCGGGACTTTCTTCATCCAGATGTGATTTTCTTGCCTGGAGCCGTTCCGCAAAATCCCTGAATTCGGGATCTGATGAGTGAATGAACCGATATTCCGGCCCTGCTTCTACGACATAATGAAGCTTTCTATCCACCAGTTCTGCCTCATTTGTTAATTGGGGATTGTCGTTCCCGTCCTTAAATCCGACTTCTGCTAAAGTGCCTTTATTTTGAGCGGCATAGTTTTCAGCATCCTCATACGTAGCAAATCCTACCACAATTTCCTGATCATTTATTTGATATTTTACTAATTTTTCAGAGTTATAGGTTTCCATAATGATTATTTTTTATTAATTATGCAAATAATATCAATTATATTGCCATTAAAAGTGATTACCAGAAAGTTTAACGGTATTTTAAGAAATTTGCTATCTTTGAAAATCTTACTAAATTTATTATGAAAAAAATCCTCTTCTCAATTTCTATTTTAACTTCTGTCGCCTATTTCTCTCAGGAGATTACCTTAGATAAAATCTACTCTGGTTATTACAGAGGCAAAGGAATCTCTGGAATCTCATCACTCAAAAACGGTGAAAATTACGCGGTAATTGAACCGGGTGGAATTGCAAAATACTCCTATAAAACCACCAAAAAAGAAGGAAACATCGTCGACGGAAAATTCCAGTCTTATATTTTCAACGATGATGAATCAAAAATCCTTCTATTAAAAGAAAGTGAACCGATTTACAGACATTCTTTTTTAGGTAAATTCGATGTCAAAGATTTAAAATCCGGAAAAGTTCTCCCGCTCAATAATGGTAATTTTGTGCAGGAACCTACTTTTTCACCTGACGGAACCAAAGTGGCTTTTATTGCTGATAATAATATGTTTTATCAGGATTTACATTCTGGCAAGATTACCCAGATTACGACAGATGGAAAGAAAAATTCTATCATCAACGGGCTTGGAGATTGGGTATACGAAGAAGAATTCGGACATGCGAAACTGTATGAATGGACCAAAAATTCCGACGCCATTATTTTTGTTAAATCGAACGAATCAGAAGTTCCGGAAATGTCTATAACCATTTATGGCAAGCAACTCTACCCTTCTGAAATGAAATTTAAATATCCAAAAGCCGGAGCGAATAATTCGGTGGTATCTGCTCAGCTCTATCGTTTGGATTCTGCAAAAATCATAGCTTTAGATCTCAGCAATTTTAAAAACTACTATATTCCAGATGTTTACAGAACGGCAAAACCCGATGAGATTATTTTGATTACGTCGGAGAGATTACAGAATGCTTCAGATGTTTTAAAAGTAAACACCAAAACCGGAAGTATCACCAAATTATTTACCGAATCTGACAAAAGATGGATTGATACCGATAATGTAACCTTGGAATTTTTGGATGACAATTCTTTCATCTGGGGAGCCGATCGTGATGGGAACAGACATCTTTATTGGTATGATCAAAACGGAAAATTAAAAAAACAGATCACGAAAGGAAATTGGGAAGTGACCAATTACTACGGATTCAATCCTAAAAGCAAAGAAGTTTTCATTCAGACAACTCAAGAAGGGAGCATAAATAAAGTCGTTTCCAAAGTAAATATCGAAACAGGAAAAACAACACTCCTTTCGAATCCGAGCGGAACAAACAGCGCAAACTTTAGCCATAATTATAAGTATTTCATCGAAACTTCTTCGTCTGCGGCAAAACCTTATACTTATGTTTTAAAAGATGGAAACGGAAAAACATTAAAAGAGTTACAGAATAATGAAGAGCAACTGAAAAAACTTCAGGCAGATAATATGGTGACCAAAGAATTTTTCACCATTCCAAATGAAGTTGGCGACCAGATGAACGCATGGATTATGAAACCGAAAGACTTTGATCCCAATAAAAAATACCCGCTATTTATGTTCCAGTATTCCGGTCCGGGTTCCCAACAGGTAAGTAATTCCTGGGATCAGGGAAATGGATTATGGTTCAATCACCTGGTTCAGAAAGGATATATCGTTGCCTGTGTTGATGGTCGTGGAACCGGTTACAAAGGAACTGAATACAAAAAGACAACCTATTTAAACTTAGGAAAATACGAAATCGAAGACCAGATCGCGGCTGCAAAATGGTTCGGAACACAATCTTACATCAATAAAGACAGGATAGGAATTTTCGGCTGGAGTTTCGGTGGTTATATGTCAAGTTTGGCCTTAACCAAAGGAGCTGACGTTTTCAAAGCGGGAATCGCGGTGGCACCGGTAACCAACTGGAGATATTACGACTCCATTTACACCGAAAGATTCATGAGAACACCTCAGGAAAACCCTGGCGGATATGACGATAATTCCCCAACAACCTACGCCAATTTATTAAAAGGAAAGTACCTCTTAATCCACGGAACAGCTGACGATAACGTTCATTTTCAGAATGCTGTGCAATTTTCTGAGGCTTTAATTCAAAACAACAAACAATTTGAATTCATGGCTTATCCTGATAAAAACCACGGTATTTATGGTGGGCAAACCCGCCCGCAACTCTATCAGAAAATGACGAATTTTCTATTAGAAAATCTTTAAAAAAAATGTTTTAAAACAAACTAAAAAAGCTCTCATAAGAGGGCTTTTTTTATTTAAACTTAATAATATATATTTGCTAAAATTTAATTTGAAAATGGAACAAAAAACAACCAGCAAACACCCAAAAGGTTTACCCTATCTGTTTTTTACGGAAATGTGGGAAAGGTTCGGCTATTATTTAATCTTAGGAATCTTCGTTCTTTATATGATCGACAGCGAAAAAGGAGGCCTTGCTTTTCATGATAAAAGCGCAGATGATATTTTCGGAACCTTTATCGCATTAACTTATCTTACTCCGTTTCTGGGCGGTTTTTTAGCTGACAAAGTGTTAGGCTACATCAAAGCTATTTATATTGGTGGTGCTTTGATGGGACTTGGCTATCTGGGAATTGGTTTATTCAAGGAACTCCCTCTTTTTTATGCTTCACTGGGACTCATAATTTTAGGAAACGGATTTTTTAAACCGAGCATTTCTACTCTTTTAGGAAACCTTTATAACGAGGAACCCTACAAGGATAATAAAGACGCAGGCTACAATATTTTCTATATGGGAATCAATATCGGTGCATTTATCTGCAATATCATCGCCGCCTTTATGAGAAACAAATACGGTTGGGGACCAGCTTTTATGACCGCAGGAGTTGGAATGTTCATCGGATTATTTGTTTTTACGTTAGGAAGAAAACATATTTTACAGGCCAACATTTTGAAACCTTCCCAAGAAGGAGATACCAAAATTTCAGATGTTTTGTTGAAGGTTTTCTTACCCGCGATTATTGCAGGATTTATCGGATGGATGATCCCCAATAATATTTTTGGCAGCGATTCTACGGACGCATTTATATTTGCCTGTATTCCGGTCATCTACTTCTATATCATGCTTTATGTAAAGGCAAATTCGGAGGATAAAAGACCTATCGGCGCTTTGCTGGCTATTTTTGCAGTGAGTGTGATGTTCTGGGCGGTGTTCAAACAAAACGGAACGGCGCTGACCCGTTGGGCAAATAATTATACAGACCGATCAATTCCGGCTCCTTTAATTGAACCGTTACGCGCTATCAATTTAATTGACGGTAAAGATGGTGTTAAAGGAAAAACCTATGAAAAGAAGGAAGTTTCCGAGTATGACGATCAATACCGGACGGTAAAAGATGCCGAAGGAAATCCTGTAAAAGAAATGAATCATGACATTTATTTCCGCAATATTGCCGATGCTGAACGCGCAAAACTGGAAGCCAATCCCAACCAGGAAGTTGCCCTTTATAACACCGAATTATTCCAGTCGATCAATCCGGCCTGGGTCATTCTTTTAACTCCGGTAGTCGTTGGATT
Organism: Chryseobacterium gotjawalense; assembly: GCF_030012525.1. NCBI lineage: Bacteria > Pseudomonadati > Bacteroidota > Flavobacteriia > Flavobacteriales > Weeksellaceae > Chryseobacterium > Chryseobacterium gotjawalense. The sequence goes on along the minus strand of NZ_CP124855.1, from coordinate 475,933 downwards.
CTTTATGTTTCTCCGAAGAAAAGGTAAGGAACCTACCACTCCTTCAAAAATTATTCTGGGTTTATTCATCTCCGCTTTATCATGTTTGGTTATGGTTGGCGCTGTGTATGCAGGTAATAATGGTTTGGTAAAAGTATCTGCAATATGGCTGATCGCTTCCTACGGAGTTATTACTTTGGGAGAATTATGTCTCTCGCCAATGGGATTATCTTTAGTTTCAAAACTTTCGCCCCCCAGAATTACCGCATTAATGATGGGAGGATTCTTCCTGTCAACATCTATTGGAAATAAACTCTCGGGAGTTTTAGCAAGTTTCTGGTATGAGTATGATAATAAGGCGTATTTCTTTATTGTAAACTTTGGTCTTTTATTAATTGCCACCTTACTGGGGCTGTCTATTTTGAAGAGACTTAATAAAATTATGAAAGAAAAGGGTGTTAACTAATGTCTTTAATAATAAAAGAAGAGAAAAGTGCTGTATAATTCAGCACTTTTCTCATTTAATTACCATTCATACTTCTTCACAAATAGAAAAAAAACTATATTTGCTAATCTTAACAAAATTTAACAACTAAAAAATTATGGATACAGCAGTACAGAAAGGCCACCCGAAAGGATTGTACCTCTTGTTTATGACCGAAATGTGGGAGCGCTTCAGCTATTACGGAATGAGAGCGATCTTCGTTTTGTATATGACAAAAATGTTATTGATGGGTGATGCAGAAGCATCGGAAATTTATGGAAGTTACACGGGATTAGTTTATTTAACACCGCTTCTGGGAGGGTATCTATCGGATCGCTTTTTGGGAAATAGAAGAAGTATAGAAATTGGTGGAGTTTTAATGGCGATTGGTCAGTTCATTATGTTTTTTTCAGCCTCTACAAACGGTTCCAGTGCAATCACCCTGATGTGGATTGGGCTGACCATGTTAATTATTGGAAACGGATTCTTTAAACCGAACATTTCCACCATGGTAGGTCAGTTGTATCCGAAAGGCGACCGAAGAGTTGATTCTGCCTTTACGATATTCTACATGGGAATTAACTTAGGTGCTTTCTTCTCCCCTCTTATTTGCGGAACTTTAGCAGAAAAAGTAGATTTCAAATGGGGCTTTTTAGCAGCAGGTATCGGAATGGTTTTTGGCTTAATTACCTTTATGGTTCAGAAGAACAGACTTTTGGTCGATAATAATAAACAACCCATCGGTATGCCAACCAATAAATTTGGTATTGCACAGTTCGGAATGGTTGCTGGGGCGATTGCTATGATATTTTTCTTTATGAACTTTAAAACAATGTTCAAAAGTGACCTGGATATTATTGGTTATTTAATTTATGGCGCAATGGTTTTAATGCCGCTGCTAGTTCTAACTGACAAGGGTTTAACCAAAGAAGAACGCGACCGGATTATGGTAATCTTCATCCTTGCATTCTTTGTAATCTTCTTCTGGGGGGCATTCGAACAGGCTGGAGCTTCATTAACAATCTTCGCAGACAGACAGACAGACCGTCATATTTTCGGGTGGGAAATGCCTGCCAGTTATTTTCAATCGGTTAATCCACTGGCTATTATTTTATTGGCTCCTTTATTCTCTTCTTTATGGCTGAATTTAGGAAACAGAAACCGCGAGCCTTCTTCTCCAAAGAAAATGGCGATCGGTTTAACATTAGTTTCTTTAGGATATGGAGTTATTGCATTTGCAGTTTACGGTATTGGAGCTATGGACAAAGTATCGATGTTTTGGTTGATCTCTCTTTACGTAATCCACACTATGGGAGAACTTTGTCTCTCTCCAATCGGACTTTCAATGGTTTCTAAATTGTCACCACTAAGATTTTCTTCTTTGTTAATGGGAACTTGGTTCTTAGCAAATGCTGCCGCTAATAAATTCGCAGGTACTCTTTCCGCATTGATTCCTGGAAGTGGAGAAAATGGTCAGGGTGCAAAAACTACGAATTTCTTAGGATTTGAAATCGCAAATCTTTTTGATTTCTTCCTCGTGTTCATCGTGATGTGTGGTGTTGCAGCAGCAGTACTATTCTTAATGAGTCGCTGGTTAGAAAAGAAAATGCACGGAGTAAATTAATTTTAAAAGTTTAATAAATCATAAAACCACCGATTATTCGGTGGTTTTTTCTATTTTCGTAGTGCATTACGCAAGTTTTATAATTTAAAATTGATGAAAATTTCACTTTGTTCAGAAAAAGATGAAACCATCGTGAAATATTCTGTCTTAAATGACAAAAACAATCTGTTTGCAAGCAAATATCTTTTATATTTACCAAAGGAAGAAGAATTAAAACAAATCATCGATCAAGACAGAATTCGTTTTGAACTCGAACAAGAAGAAAATAAAAATAATTCATGACGCGCTGCGTCAGAAATCAATTATCAATTATAATTATGAACCTAACCCTCGATCAAATCCAAGATTTTAAAGGCAAATATCCAAAACAAATCTGGTCACTTTTCTTTTCGGAAATGTGGGAACGCTTTTGTTTCTACGGAATGCGCGGAATGCTCGTCTTTTTTATGATTTCCCAACTGAACTTGGGCGAAAAAGAAGCCAATCTGCAATACGGCGCGACCCAAGCTTTTGTGTATGCCTTTACGTTCGTGGGAGGTTTGTTCGCAGATAAAATTTTAGGATTCAGGAAATCTTTGTTTTGGGGCGGAATTTTAATGATAATCGGCAGTTTGATTTTAGCCCTGGATCCGCACCAGTTTTTCTTTTTAGGAATCTCATTTACTGTAGTTGGAACAGGATTTTTCAAACCGAACATCTCCACTATGGTAGGAAAACTATACAAGAAAGGTGATAACCGTACAGATGCAGGGTTTTCACTTTTTTATGCCGGAATTAATTTAGGAGCTTTGCTAGGTGGTTATTTGTGTATCGCCATTGGAAAAGGTGAATTGCTTTCCCATTTAATCCCTGAAGGATTACACTGGAATGTGGCTTTCGGTTTAGCAGCAGTTGTAATGGTGATCAGCTTAGTCAATTTTATTTTTACACAGAGAAGATTAGGACCCATCGGACTTCAACCTTTAAAAGTACTTAAAAACGGAGACCTGGTTTCCATGGAAAAATGGAAAGAATACGGAGTTTATGCCCTGTCTTTACTTTTCATTCCGATGATTATGGTCATGGTGGCGAAAACTCAATACACCGATTATTTCATGTATGCTGTTGGCCCATTGACATTAATTTATCTATTCTATGAAATGTCTAAAGTCTCTAAATCAGAACGCAGTAAGCTTATGGCTGCTCTCATTTTCATTCTTTTCTCCATCATATTTTGGGGTATTTATGAGCAAAGTGGTGGTTCGCTAAGTATTTTCGCTGCGCATAATCTGAACAATGATTTACTCGGTTTAGATCCAAACGGCGTGAACAATTCCGGCGGCGCATTCTTCATTTTATTGGTTGCGATCCCAATTGGTTTACTTTGGATCTGGCTCAGTAAAAAGAAATTAGAACCCAACACTATTATTAAATTCGGTTTAGGATTTATATTTTTAGGGTTAGGATTTTATGCAATTTTCGCTACTCAATTTTTTGCAAATGCAGCGGGAGTTACTTCTTTAAGCTTATTTACCATCGCTTTGTTTATTATCACTTTGGGTGAAATGTGTCTTTCTCCGATTGGTCTGTCGATTATGACGAAGCTTTCTACGCAAAAGCTTCAGGGAATGATGATGGGAATGTGGTTTTTAGCTTCAGCTTACGGACAGTATGTTGCAGGATTAATTGGAGCAAATATGGCAACAGCACGCAAGGATGCCTCCAATATTGAAAAGCTGCATGCGTATACATCTGGTTATAAAGAATTAGGTTTATATGCCGTGATTGCCGGGGTTATTTTAATATTAATTTCGCCACTGGTCAAAAAATTGATGCAGGAAGTAAGATAAACCCCAACTTGGTACGACTTTAGTCATTAAATTGAAATGAAAAAAACAGTCCTTTTACTTTCGATATTGATAACGTTCTTCGCCTCTTCCCAAGTCAGATGGATGACTTTGGAAGAAGCGGTCAACGCTCAGAAAACGGTTCCCAAGAAAATACTGATTAATTTCTATACCGATTGGTGTGCTCCGTGTAAAATCATGGAGAAAAACACTTACAATCAACCGGTGATAGCAAATTATTTAAATGAGAATTATTATCCGGTGAAGTTTAATGCCGAAGGAAAAGAACAAATAAATGTATTTGGCAGAACTTTTACCAATACTGAATTCGATAACGGAAATAAAAAAAATGCCATGCATGATTTCACCAAATACATGAATGTCAACGCAATACCATCGGCGGTTTTTCTGGATGAAACGGGAAATCCCATCACCATTTTACAGGGAGCCCTAACTGCCAAAGAATTAGAGCCCTATATTCCATTTATCGCAAACAATGAATATAAAAAGATAAACACCCGCGCACAATGGGAAAATTATCAGAAAAAATTCAAATCAAGTATTAAAGATTAACGGTGATTCTTAAATAACAGTAAAGAAGACTTTCAAATATTTTTTGGAAGTCTTTCTTATTTTAACGAAATTCGCTCCTTGACTTTCAATACGCTTTTTTTTTAATATTGACTTTAGAAACTCCCATAGAATTTTTAAAGGGAATCGGTCCCGAACGCGCCAAATTCATTAAAAATGTTTTAGGATTTACGACTGTGGAAGATTTTCTAACTTTTTATCCTTTAAGATATATTGATAAAAGCAAAGTTCATAAAATAGGCGATTTAAGAACAGAACCCGATGCTGAAATCCAATTTAAAGGCAAGATTACCGATATTCAGGAAGTGGCTTACGGCAAAGGTCAGAAGAGATTAACGGCTAAATTCCGTGATGATTCGGGCACGCTGGATCTCGTCTGGTTTCGGTATTCAAAATGGATGAAAGAACAAATTCCCCTCAATCAGGAAATGTTCGTCTTTGGTAAAATCAATGAATTCAACGGGATTTTCTCAATGCCTCATCCCGAAATCGAAGCCGATGAAAAGAAAGCCCTTTCAGGAACGCTCTTGCCGATTTATCCCGGCAGTGAAAAACTCTCGAAGCGTGGATTAAATAACAAGTTTTTTCAAACGGTAATCGCTGACATTGTTAAAAACCTGCCCAATTTAGTTTCGGAAAACCTACCCGGTTCCTTAATGAAAAGTTTGAACTTAATCGGAAGAATTCCCGCTTTATACCATATTCATTTCCCGAAAGATCTCGTTCATTTTCAACATGCAGAAAACAGAGTCAAATTTGAAGAAGCCTTTTTTTTCCAGTTAGGGTATGGTTTAAAAAAGCAACATCATAAAACGTCCGTAGCTGGAAATCCTTTCCCGAAAATCGGTGAAAATTTCAATCAGTTTTACAACGAATTCATTCCTTTTGAACTGACCAATGCCCAAAAAAGAGTTTTAAAGGAAATCCGGACTGATCTGAAAAAACCGATTCAGATGAACCGGCTTCTTCAAGGCGATGTAGGTTCCGGAAAAACCATGGTAGCGCTTCTTTCGATGTTGATCGCTCTGGATAACGGTTTTCAGAGCTGCATGATGGCTCCGACAGAAATTCTGGCGCAGCAGCATTTTAATTCCATTCAGGAACTTTTAGAAAAAACAGATATTAAAGTCCGGTTGTTAACAGGTTCAACCAAAACGTCGGATCGAAAAGTTATTCATCAGGAACTTCTTTCCGGTGAACTTTCAATTCTGATCGGAACGCACGCGGTTTTAGAAGATATCGTACAATTTAAAAATTTAGGTCTCGCCATTATTGATGAGCAACATCGGTTTGGTGTGGCGCAAAGAGCGAAATTATGGGCGAAAAACAAAATCGCTCCGCACATTCTCGTCATGACTGCAACGCCGATTCCACGGACTTTAGCGATGAGTTTTTACAGTGATTTAGATGTGTCGGTCATCGATGAACTACCGGTCGGCAGAAAAGCCATTATCACCGCACGCCGTCGGGAAAAAGACCGATTATCGATTTTTCGTTTTGCCAAAGAGGAGATTGAAAAAGGCCGTCAAATCTATTTCGTTTATCCTTTAATTGAAGAATCCGAAACTTTGGATTATAAAAATTTATTAGAAAACTTAGAACATATCATCGAATTTTATGAAGGATTTAATGTAACTATGCTTCACGGCCGAATGAAACCTGCTGAAAAAGAAGCAGCGATGCAGTATTTCGCTTCCGGAAAAGCCCATATTATGGTTGCAACCACGGTCATCGAAGTCGGTGTAAATGTTCCCAATGCGTCGGTGATGATTATTGAAAGTGCCGAAAGATTTGGCCTGTCCCAACTTCATCAACTTCGCGGAAGAGTGGGTCGCGGTGCCGAACAGAGTTACTGTATTTTGGTCACTTCCGATAAACTTTCCAGTGACAGCCGAACCCGGATGAAAACAATGGTCGAAACGAATGACGGTTTTAAGATTTCAGAAGTTGATATGAAACTGCGCGGTCCCGGCGATATTCTCGGAACCCAGCAAAGTGGTGTTGTCGATTTTAAAAAACTCGATTTAGTGGCAGACGGCAAAATCATCAAAGCTGCAAAATTGACCGTTGAAAAATTACTCAAAAATGATCCTCATCTAGAACATCCTGAAAATTTCGAATTACGAACCTATTATGCGAAACAATACAAAGGAAAAAATAAATGGGGACGAATTTCCTAATAGTTAAAGTTTATGAGTCTTAACACGTAATCTGCATTGAATTTTAATTTTTTTGAATACTTTTGTTTTCTATGAAAAAACACAGTGCAATTCTCTTTTTATTTATTGGTCTTTTCTTCTTCGGACAATCTAAAATTACGGTTTTAAAAACGGGTGAAGGAACACCGATTCCCAATGCTTCCATTTTTTGTAAAGGAAAACTTTTTGGTAAAACCAATACTGAAGGCACTTTAACCTTCAAAACAAAATGTGAAAAAGTACAAGTAAAAGCTCCGGGCTTTTATGAAGACGAAGCCGTGGTTGATAAAGTGATGGAAATTTCTCTTTCTAAAAACGATCCTAAAACCCAGTCGATTGAAGGAGTCATCATTTCTGATAAAAGTGACCCGCGCGCGTTGAGAATTTTACAGAAAGTAAATGATAATTTCAAAAATAATTCACCGCAAAGTTTAGACTCCTACTCCTTTAAATCTTATGAGAAAATTTCTTTCGACTTCGATGAAGACAGTATTAAGCAGTACAGTCAATATTTGAATCACCGTCTTGATTCACTGAAAACAGTTCCTGTCGCGATACAATCTGCCGAAAAAAAGAAAGATTCATTAGAAAATCTGAATGTGATGAAACTGATGACTGAGAGTAAATTGTTTCTTTGGGAAAGAGCTTCTGAGTTTTTATATTCCAAAAAATACGGCGAAAAAATCAATATTCTGGACAATCGTGTGGCTGGTTTAAAACAACCGGTTTACGAAATGCTGGCGCTGCGCTCTAACAGAAATAAAATTCCCAAAGAAATCCAGGAGGAAAACCGGACTCTTTACCGCTACTTTCTGACAGACAGTATCGAGATTGAAGGCAGAAAAAATTATGTAATCCGTTTTCGCCAGACCGATTATAAAAACCCGGTGCAGAAACGAAAATTCAACGGTTATATCTACGTCGACGCCGAAACTTATGGCCTGAAAAAAATCGAAAGCAACAGCAAGAAAAAAAGTGAAGGATCAATCACAAGCATCTGGAAACCCATCGACAACAAATGGTTTTTGCTCAAAGAAAATTTTAAAATAAAAATGGGATCCACCGTTTTTGACGTCAACAAAACGGACAAAAAGAAAAAGGATGATTCAGACGAAAAATTGAAAAAACAGTTTGGAAACTACGTTTTTGTGAGGGCAGATTATTTCGATTTTAAAACTTCCGTTGACGAGAATAAAAAAGATTTTTCGGGATATTCAATGTCGGTAAAAAACACCGCCGGAGATATTCTGGAAAAATACAGAACAGATTCTTTGACAACACGCGAAAAAATGACCTATTCCAAAATCGACAGCGTAGGAAAAAAATACAACCTCGATCAGAAATTGAATGTTTTTACCGGTTTTCTCAAAGGCAAAATCAGAGTTGGGAATGTAGATTTTGATGCACTTCAACTGCTGAAATACAATCAATACGAAGGTTTTCGTCTGGGTGCAGGCATTAAAATGAATGAAAAATTCAACAAATATATTTCACCCGACGCCTATATCGCTTATGGATTCAAAGATTCTTCCTGGAAATATGGTGCCGGAATCGATATCAAAACAACGTTAGACAAAACTTCTTTTTTCCGGGGCGAATATTATAACGACGTCGATGCGGCGGGACGTTTCAATGAAAATCTCTGGAACTTTAAAATGAAAATCAATAATTCCGGTGTGGACTTAAACAATGACAGATTCTACCATTTCGAAGGTTTTAAAGTGTCCTACGAAAATGATCTGTCTAATTCGCTGACTCTGAGAGTTTCTGCCAAGAGAGATCGCGAGGAAGCAAAATTCGATTACAGTTACAACAATCTCGGAAATCGTTTTGAAAATGTCGCAACGCAACTTACCCTGAAATATTCACCGAATTCTAAAAGTATGATGACGCCATCAGGAAAGTTAACGTATGAACAGAACTATCCGGAGTTTTATTTCAATTACGAACAAGGTATAAAAACTTTAGGCGGAGACTTCGGTTTCAGCAGATTTGACTTTCTGATTCAACACATTTTCAAAACCAAAATCGGTGTTACGGGTGCTCGTTTGTATACCGGTCTGAGTATCGGAAATGCGCCGATTTGGCATCAGTACGCGGTTAACGGTTTAGGAAATGGCGAAAGTTCTCTTAATTTCAACCTTACTTCTTACCTCGGTTTTGCCACGATGGAAGGCGGCAAATATTATAATGACAAGTTCGTAGGTTATTATTTAACGCACAGAATCCCCTATTATTTCAGCACTTTCGGAAAGAAAATTTCCAGTTTCGATATGGTGTACCGTGGAATTACGGGCGATATGAAAAATCCGGAAATTCATCAGTTTGATTTTCAGAAACTCGACCATTTTTATCAGGAAATCGGTTTAGAAGCCAACAACTTTTTAGGGAGTCCTTTCAATTTAGGATTCTTCTACCGCGTGGGATATTACGCCACTCCAACCTTTAAAGAAAATTTCGCCATACAGTTAAAACTCAATTTTTTAGGATTTTAGAAATGAAAAATATACAGATTAAAGCAAGTTCTTTTTTTGAATTATTAAAGATGAAAGATACCTCGATGTGGGAGATTTTCGCCCAAATGATCGATGGCGAAGAAAAAGAAATCATCTTTTTAGATGATGAAGAAAAGATTCTGTTCAGTTACCTGCTTCCCGATAATTTGGAGAAACTGGATGAAGACCGAAAACAGTTTGCGGAGGAATATTCTGAAAAACTGTCTGGATTGAATTAGAAATAAGTAGAACCTGTTTAAATTTGTTTTAAAAACCACAAAAGTCACAATGGCGATGAACATTTTTAAGTTTTTCTAAAGGAAAAATAAGGAAACTGCTCTAAAAAGTTATTTTTTTTCGCCTTCGGAAGTTCTTATTTTCAGATTTTCTTTTGTCAGATTTGTGGTTTAAAATAAAGTTTGATGTCTTTTATTCCATTACTTTTTCAAAAACAAATCAATTGTTTTTTTAGTTGCCAAAACATCGTGAACACGCAGGATTTTTGCTCCTTTTTGCAGAATTTTTAAATGGATTTTCTGCGTTTCTTCCTGAATATCTAAAGGCGATTTTCCTAAAGGTTTATAAATAAATGATTTTCGGGAAATACCGATTAACAAAGGATATTCACCAAATCCGATCATCTCCGTTTCATCAATCATCTGATGTTGCTGCTCCACAGTTTTCCCGAATCCAAAACCGGGATCGAGAATGATGTCCTTAATTCCGAAACTTCTTAATTTTTGAATCTTTTCAGAAAAATAACAATTGATATGGAGGATAATATCGTCATGAATGAGCTTTTCATGCATCGATTCATAAGTCGGGTTAATGTGCATTAAAATATATGGAAGTCCTGTTTCGGCAACTTTTTCGAACATTTTGTCATCAAACATTCCGCCTGAAATATCATTGACCAAATCCAATCCTTCATCAAAACCAAACTTTACCGTTTCAGAATAAAACGTGTCTAATGAAATTAAAATGTGTGGAAATTCTTTTTTAATTATAGAGATCAGATTTCCTATTCTTGAAATTTCTTCTTTTGAACTTAAAAATTCGGCATTTGGTCTGGTCGACTGTGCGCCGAGATCGATGATCGAAGCTCCGTCAGTAATCATTTTTTCGGCATGTAAAAGCGCTGCCTTTTCGGTATTGAATTTTCCTCCATCGGAAAACGAATCCGGCGTGATATTGAGGATTCCCATCACTTTAGGTTCTGATAAAGCGACTAAATGACCATGGCAATTTAGAGTTGAAAAATTGGAAGATTGCGGTTTCGGAATTTCAGTATTCATTTGACAAAAATACGATTTCTGACCAAGATCAACCAACAACTCTCAAACGAAATTCTTATCTTTGAAAAGTTTAGAAATCTTATGCAAAAAACATCACAACAGTTCGACGAAGTTATCAACGTCTGCCGCGAATTATTCAGTAATAAACTGTCTGATTACGGCGCATCATTTCGAGTTTTACGAACTTCATCATTAACAGATCAGATTTTCATTAAAGTTAAAAGTTTAAGAAATTTCCAAACCACGGCAATTTCTAAAGTCGGCGAATCAGAAGAAGAAAATTTTATCGCTATTGTAAACTACTCTATTATCGGATTAATCCAGTTAGAGAAAGGCTTTGCAGATGATTTCAAACAGGATCGCAATGAAATCCTGAAAATGTATGACCAGTTTGCTCGTGAAGCCAAAGAATTAATGCTGAGAAAAAATCACGATTACGGAGAAGCCTGGCGCGAAATGCGGATCTCATCAATTACCGATCTGATCTATCAAAAAGTACTGAGAACCAAACAGATAGAAGACAACTCCGGTATAACTTTAGTTTCCGAAGGAATTGACGCCAATTATTTTGATATGCTGAATTATGCGGTTTTCTGCCTGATAAAATTCTCTGAAGAAAAAGAAGTTTCCAAACCACTATAATTGAATTGATATGTTGAGAAATACACTAAGAATTGCAATTGCATTAGTTTTTATTGCATCAGGTTTTGTAAAAGCCGTAGATGCAGTGGGATTTTCATTTAAACTAGAAGAATATTTTTCACCTGCCGTTTTCAACATTCCTTTTTTAGAAAAACAGGCGCTCATTATTGCAGTGCTCGTCGTTGTTCTGGAACTGGTTTTCGGATTTCTACTGTTAATAAAAAGTCAATTGAAATTCACGCTTTCCGTCTTGATTGCTTTGTGTGTTTTCTTTGCTTTTCTGACTTTTTATTCAGCCTACTTTAATGTGGTAACCGATTGTGGTTGTTTTGGTGATGCCCTGAAAATGGAACCCTGGCAAAGTTTCTGGAAAGATATTATACTGTTGATCGGATTGCTCGTTTTATATTTTCTTTATCGAAATAATTTTAATGAAACCGACCAAAATTCGAACCTTAAGAAATACCTTTCTGCCTTTGCTTTTCTCGCCATGATTTTTGTGATCAGTTGGGGAATTACCCACGAACCGGTCATTGATTTCAGAGATTATAAAATTGGCACCGACCTCAATATCGAGAAAAAAAATATTGCCGAAAATCCGTCTCAATTTAAAACCTATTATTCTCTTAAAAACGAAAAAACAGGAGACGTTTTAGAAGTCAATCAGGATGATTATGTCAATGAGAAGAAATATTGGGAAGAAGGTTCGCCGTGGATGATTCAGGATGACAAGACCACTTCTAAGCTTGTAAAACAAGGTTATGAATCAGAGATTTCTAAATTCAAACCTGAAACCACAGACGGCATCGATTTGACCGGCGAAATGCTGAAAGCCCCAAAAGCGATTCTTATTTTTTCGTACAATCCGAAAAAGGCAGACAGCGAGGTTTTAGCGCAGGCCGAAGCCAAGTTGAGCCAACAAAAAGACGCTCTGGTTATGGGTATTTCTACCAATCCCAATACCTTTAAAACCATTAATAATACAATGATGGATGGCACGGCAATTAAAACAATAGCCCGAAGCAACCCGTTTGTCCTTACTTTAGAAAAAGGAAAAATTGTAGATAAAATGTCAGCCGAAGATTATATTAAACAAAAAAATTAAACGATAATGAATCAAAAAAAATCAAATAAATCGATTGCCGGTTATCACCTGTTAATGATTCTTTCCGCTGTTGATGGGGAATTTGCTCCGGAAGAAGGAATGATGATTCAGCAATATCTAGCCGATGAATTTCCATTTAAAATGGACTTAGATGACGAATTAGAAGTTATTGCTCTTTTAAAATCTGAAGAATGGAAGCCGCATTTTGAATTTCACGCGCAGTGTTTTCTGGATGATTCTACAGAGAAAGAAAGAATGTCTTTCAGACAATTTGCAAAAACGCTGATTAAAGCAGATGAGCAGGTTTCTGACACCGAACACGATTTCTATCAAATCCTTAAAGACATTTGGCAACTTAATTAAATAAATATTTGACCATGAGAAAAAACATCGTTGCAGGAAACTGGAAAATGAATAAAAATGTGATTGAAGCACAGCAATTAATGTTTCAATTATTAGATTACAAAAAACACAACGCCACTCAGTGTGAAGTTTGGATTGCGCCACCAGCACTATATTTAATGATGGCAAAAGATGTTTTTGCCCACAATGAAATCGGCGTTTTCGCCCAGGACATCAGCGCGCACGAAAGCGGCGCTTATACGGGAGAAATTTCGGCAGATATGTTGGCATCTATTCATGCGGCCGGTGCAATTATCGGTCATTCTGAAAGAAGATTATACCATGGTGAAACTGATGCTCACTGTAATGTAAAAGTAAAATTGGCTTTGGACAAAGGTTTAACGCCGATTTACTGTAATGGTGAAACTTTGGAGCAAAGAATAGCCGGCCAACATTTAGAAGTGGTAAAAAACCAAACTGAAGTGGCTCTTTTCTCTTTAACGGCTGAAGAAATTAAAAAAGTGGTCATTGCATATGAACCGGTTTGGGCAATCGGCACTGGAGAAACAGCTTCGCCAGAGCAAGCACAGGAAATTCACGCCCATATCAGAAATTTAATCGCCGGTAAATACGGACAAGACGTTGCTGACGAAATTTCAATTCTATATGGCGGATCTGTAAAACCGGACAATGCCAAAGAAATCTTCTCCCAACCTGATATCGACGGTGGTTTGATCGGAGGTGCCGCCTTGAAAAGTGACGATTTTGCTAAAATAATTGAAGGATTTAATTTGTAGTACACATCCTTTTGTACAAAGTGAAATTTTTCCCATAAAAAAACGGACGTCAACTTTAAGTTGCGTCCGTTTTCAATACTTTATGCGTTGTAAAAAAAAATATTACTTGCTCTCTGTTTTTCTTTGAAGAACTTCATCAACCATTCCAAAATCTTTGGCTTCCCCGGAAGTCATCCAATAATCTCTGTCAGAGGCTTTCTCCACCCACTCGTAGGTTTGTCCTGAATGTTCAGAAATGATGTCGTAGAGTTCTTTTTTCAGTTTCAGCATTTCGCGCAAATTGATTTCCATGTCGGATGCAACACCCTGTGCTCCACCACTCGGCTGGTGAATCATCACTCTTGAATGCTTTAATGCAGAACGTTTTCCTTTTGCACCGGCAACCAAAAGAACTGCGCCCATTGAGGCAGCCATTCCGGTACAGATTGTCGCAACGTCGGGCTTAATAATCTGCATGGTGTCGTAAATTCCTAAACCTGCATATACGCTTCCACCAGGAGAGTTAATGTAAATTTGAATATCTTTTGAGGCATCAGAACTTTCAAGGAAAAGCAACTGCGCGGTGACGATATTCGCAACCTGGTCATCAATTCCTGTTCCCAGAAAAATAATACGGTCCATCATTAAACGGGAAAAAACGTCCATTTGAGCAACGTTCAAACGTCTTTCTTCCATAATATACGGCGTCAGACTGGTTGGGTTAAACATTCCCATATATTGATCAGTCGCCAGTCCGCTGTTTCCTAAATGTTTTACAGAGAAATCTCTGAAATCTTTTTTAATATCCATTACTTATTTTTTTTTGCATTATGTAGTTTACAATTTTTGTTCCCTAAAAAAACTATGCCCTTTTGTCAGTTGGCGGTTCAGTTTTTTATTGATTTCGCTCAGAAGACTTTTTAATACCATAATTTTTTTCACCAATTCATAGTACTCTTCCGGATTTTCATCTCTTACAGCATCTAACTTCTTCACAATATCATAAATCATCTTTTCAATAAAATGACTTTTATGGATGAGAATATCATCTTCAATTTCAGCTTCTAATTTATCGCCGGGTTTAGGCGGAAAGATATTGCTTTTTTCCCAGTTGCTTAATTCTTCATCCCCAAGGATGGCACCTGAAACTTTAGAAACAATAGTTTCATCCATTAAAGTTAAGAAAAAATTACTTTGAATGATCTCATTATTGGCTAATCCGTTTTTTAATTCTTCAATTATTTTCCGGTTAACCGGAGATTGTGGCTCATAATTATCTTCATTAAAGTGACTGATTATTTCTTCAATCACCGTAATTTTAAACGGTTGGTTATCGGCATCAGACTTTTCTAAAACCCGGTCTCCAAAGTTAAGCATGTGTTTCACCAACTTTTCCTCTAATTCCAACAAAGGATTTACCGAAATTATGGTTGGAGGAACAATTTCCATTTTCGGCCTTTCTTGAGGCTCTGCTCTCTGTTGCGGCGAAAACTGCTGATTCTGAATCTGTTTCTGAACATTCAGTTCATTAAAAAGAGATTGCTCTGAAAGTCCAAATTTGGTGGCGACCTCTTTCAGGTAAACTTCCTGTTTCAAGGCATTTTTTACGAAAGCGACCGACTTTACGATATTTCGGATGGCTTCTGCTTTTTTTATCGGATCATCGCCGGCTTCTTTTAATAAAATCTCAGCTTTGAAATCGATAAAATCGTTCGCTTTGGTTTTAATGAAATTTTCGACATATTCCTGAGGATGCTTTCTCGAGAAAGAATCAGGATCATCACCATCAGGGAACAGTAAAATCCGGATGTTCATTTCCTCAGCCAACAATAAATCGATGCTTCTGAAACTGGCTTTAATTCCGGCAGGATCACCATCAAAAAGAATGGTTACATTTTCAGTCAACCTCTTAATCAGTTTGATTTGATCCACGGTCAACGCTGTTCCCGAACTGGCTACGACATTTTCAATTCCGCTTTGATGAAGAGCGATTACATCCATATAACCTTCTACCAGAAGGCAAAGGTTATTTTTTGAAATCGACTGTTTTCCCTGGCTCAATCCGTAAAGAACGCTGGATTTATGATAAATTTCGGTTTCAGGAGAATTAAGATATTTGGCTGTTTTTACATTATTCTTCAGAATTCTGGCACCAAAACCTAAAACCCGGCCTGAAAAACTGTGAATCGGAAACAAAACCCTTTCCCGAAAACGGTCGATGCCGTTCGGTGCATTTTCCGGGAAGATAGAAAGTCCCGATTTCTCCAGAATTTCTTTGGAATACCCTTTATTTAAAGCAAATTCTGTAAACGCATTTCTTTGTTCCGGCGAATATCCCAACTGGAATTTTTTGATAATATCATCCCGAAGTTCGCGTTCTTTAAAATAAGAATAAGCGATGGTTGTTCCTTCTTCCGTTTCAAAAAGTTGATGTTGAAAAAAATCGTTTGCAATCTCATGAATTTTATAAAGCAGTTCCTTATCGGTTTGTGCCTGTTTTTGCTCTTCCGTGAGTTCGCGTTTATCCTCTTCAATTTCGATTCCGTACTTTTTAGCCGCGTGTTTCAGCGCTTCGGGATAGGTGAAATTTTCGATTTCCATTAAAAAAGAAATCGCGGTTCCGCCTTTTCCGCTGGAGAAATCTTTCCAAATCTGTTTGCTCGGCGACACTACGAAACTCGGCGATTTCTCGTCATGAAAAGGACTTAATCCTTTAAAGTTAGAGCCCGCCCGCTTCAATTGTACATATTCGCCGATGATTTCCTCTACCCGGACGGCAGAAAATATCTTATCGATTGTTTGCTTAGAAATCATTCGGTAAAAATAGGAATAAAGTTTTTGTTTTCCTTATCATTGTAATCGTTTCGATTCCCAAAACTTATCAACAAACTCTTGCTGAAATTAATATTGAATGGTACAGTTTTCAGAGAGACAAAGGTTTAATAGTGATGAATAATGGCTAATGAGCAATTATATAAAGAAATTGAGAACCGCTTTTTCA
Source organism: Chryseobacterium gotjawalense (assembly GCF_030012525.1). Taxonomy (NCBI): domain Bacteria; kingdom Pseudomonadati; phylum Bacteroidota; class Flavobacteriia; order Flavobacteriales; family Weeksellaceae; genus Chryseobacterium; species Chryseobacterium gotjawalense. The sequence continues at coordinate 459,575 of NZ_CP124855.1, read as the reverse complement.
CTGCTGAAGAAAAAAACAATAAATTTGACAAATAATTCCATTGACAATGAAAAAACTCCTACTTGCTTGCATTATTACGTTTTCGCTAATGATGACGGCACAAAAAAAATACGTCCTCGTCATCCATGGCGGTGCCGGAACCATTCTAAAGTCAAGCATGACTGCAGAAAAAGAAAACGCTTATAAAGCAAAACTTTCAGAAGCCTTGAAAGCTGGATTTGCTGAGATTAAAAAAGGAAATTCGTCGATAGACGCAGTCGCTGCTTCGATCATCGTTATGGAAGATTCGCCATTATTTAATGCCGGGAAAGGAGCAGTTTTCACCGCAGACGGGAAAAATGAACTGGATGCTTCTGTTATGTATGGAAAGGACAAATCTGCCGGAGCAATAGCGGGTGTCCACACCATTAAAAATCCAATAAAAACGGCAATTGCCGTAATGCAAAAGTCTGAACATGTGATGTTATCAGGCGTTGGCGCAGAACAATTTGCGAAAGACCAAAACTTAGAAATTGTAGATCCATCCTATTTCTGGACGAAAGAGCGTTGGGATGGACTGCAAAAACTGAAACAGAAAGAATCATTAAATACGAAGAAAAAAGTCTCTCAAAATACCTTGCCAGAATCTTACGAAATCGACCAAAAATTCGGAACTGTAGGTGCGGTGGCTTTAGATAAAGACGGAAATATCACCGCCGGAACTTCAACAGGCGGAATGACCAATAAAAAATATGGCAGAATTGGCGATGCGCCGATTATTGGTGCCGGAACTTATGCCAATTCTCAAGTTGGAATTTCAGCGACCGGTTGGGGCGAATATTTCATCCGGGCTACGGCTGCCAGAACAATTGCCGCGAAAATGGAATATCAAAATAAAGACATTAAAACAGCCACTCAGGAAACCATCGACGAGATCGCAAAAATGGGCGGTGACGGCGGTTTAATCGCTTTAGATAAAGACGGAAATATGACAATGCCTTTTAATACTGCAGGAATGTATCGTGGAGCAATTACTGAAGATGGTGAAATTTTCATTGAAATTTATAAATAAACATGGAATTCAAAATTAATAAAATTGAAGACTGGCAAACGGTAACCGATCAAATTCTGCCAGAATTTAAGCATAATATTCTTTTACTGAAGGGAAATCTGGGCGCAGGAAAAACAACATTTACCCAATTCCTTCTGAAAAATTTGGGAAGCCAAGATGAAGTCTCCTCTCCTACTTATGCGATTGTAAACGAATATGACTCCCCGAAGGGAAACGTTTTTCACTTTGATTTATACCGCATGAAATCCGCTGATGAAGTTGAAGATATCGGCATCCACGAATATCTGGACAATTCCTTTTTATGCATTATCGAATGGCCGGAAGTGTATGAAGACGAACTCGCCCATTTCCCACATCATGAGATGAGCATCGAAAATGATGGAGAATACCGCCTCATTAACTTCCGGTAGAATTTGCCCTTTTAATAATCAAATCATTGTATCTTTGCACATTGATTCTATTGAATCAGCTTCCTTATCAAAACTTATAAAATGAGTCATACCCACATTTTTACCCCATTTTCGGAACAGGATTTACTCCCTCAGGAAGAGAAATTAGAAATCGTAAAAAAGGAAAAACAATTCAGCATAGGAATTCCAAAAGAAACTTGTCTTAATGAACGGAGGACCTGCATCACTCCCGATGCCGTGCAGGTATTAGTGGCAAACGGACATCACATCATCGTAGAATCCGGAGCAGGTGAAGGTTCTTTTTTTACGGATTTACAATATTCTGAATCCGGAGCGATCATCACTCAAAGTCCGCGGGAAGCCTTTGAACAGGATCTGGTTTTAAAAATAAATCCGCCGACAACAGAAGAGATCGAAATGCTGAAAATGAATACCTATTTGGTTTCAGCTTTACAAATCAATCTCCGCGACAAAGAATATTTTAAAAAATTGGCTGAGAAAAAGATCAACGCCATCGCATTTGAATTCATCGCTGATGAATACAATCAATTAACATTGGTAAGGTTGATTGGCGAAATTGCAGGAAGTATTTCGATTCTTTATGCCGCAGAATTATTGGCCCTTTCGAACGGATTAATGTTAGGTGGGATTACCGGCGTCCGTCCGACAGAAGTCGTGGTTATCGGCGCTGGGATTGTAGGTGAATTCGCAACCAAAGCAGCTTTAGGTTTGGGAGCGAGCGTAAAAGTTTTTGACAATTCCCTGTCGAAACTTCGCCGTCTGCACATGATGGTTGATGGGCGTGTTCCTACTTCTATCATCGATCCCAAAGAATTAACGAAGAGTTTAAAACGGGCTGATGTGGTTATCGGTGCACTTGCAAAATTAAGTGCGGTTCCGATCGTTACTGAAGAAATGGTTATAGGAATGAAAAAAGGAAGCGTCATTATCGATGTAACCATCGATAACCGAAAAATGATTGAAACTTCGGAACTGACCGACATGGAAAATCCGTATATTATCAAGCATGGCGTTATTCATTGTGGTTTACCTAATTTAACCTCAAAAATGCCTAGAACCACTACGAAAGCAGTTTCAAATTTCTTCCTTTCTTATCTTTTGAATTACGATGAAGAAGGTGGTTTTGAAAACATGCTTGTCCATAAAAATGAAATGAAGCAATCGCTTTATATGTATAAAGGTCGCCATACGAAAAAAATGATCTGCGACCGTTTCGATCTGACTTATCATGACATCAATCTTTTAATTTTTTAAATGAGAAAAGCCAAATTCTTCTTACTGGGACTAATTCCCGGCCTTATAATCGTATTTTTTATTCTGAACAAAAAAGGTGCAAGCTGCAGCGGATACCTTCCTAATTCCAGGGTGATTGCGGAAACATTATCAAAAGAATTCACCTATTCCGACGGATTTAAAGCGGAAATGGAATTTCTGAAAATCGATGAGAAATTTCTGAAAGACAGCATTATTACCAAAGGAAATATTGATTTCGAAAAAAGTGATGCTCAGAAAAAACCTTGTCCCAGTTATATTTTGACTTATCCCAAGAAAAATCCCCGATACGAAATCGGATTTGAAAAATGTACAGAACAATCGAATTTCCAAAGTCTAAAGAAATTACGCTAATCCCAGTATTTGCATATCCACAGTTATGAAATTAACCATCATCGGTGTCGGTTTAATTGGAGGGTCAATTGCCTTAAAATTACGCGAAAAGCATTTCGCAGATTACGTTTATGGCGTCGATCAAAATGAGCAGCATCTGGTTGAAGCAAAAGGATTGGGCATTATCGATGAAAGTTTGTCGCTGGAAAAAGCAATCCAAAATTCTGATCTTATTATTTTAGCCATTCCGGTGGATGCATCCCGAAAATTACTGCCGGCAATTTTAGATTTGGTTACGGACAAACAAACCGTAATGGATGTTGGTTCTACAAAAGCGGGAATTGTAAAAGGAGTAGAAAATCATAAAAACAGAAATCGTTTTGTGGCTTTTCACCCGATGTGGGGAACAGAAAATTCGGGTCCGAAGTCAGCGGTATCAGACAGTTTTGCGGGAAGAGCAGGTGTAATTTGTGATCAGCAAGATTCGGCGCCAGACGCGTTGAAAATGGTCGAACAAGTTGCAGAATACCTGGAAATGAATCTGCTTTATATGGAAGCCGAAAGTCATGATGTTCACACGGCTTATATCTCTCATATTTCCCATATCACTTCTTATGCGCTGGCAAATACCGTTCTGGAAAAAGAACGCGAAGAAGATACTATTTTTCAGTTAGCGAGTTCGGGTTTTTCGAGCACGGTTCGTTTGGCAAAATCTCATCCGGAAATGTGGGTTCCTATTTTCAGACAGAATAAAGAAAATGTGTTGGATGTTTTGAATGAGCACATTACGCAACTCCGTAAATTTAAATCGGCGTTGGAAAAAGAGAACTATGATTACCTGGAAGAACTGATCCGCAATGCAAATAAAATAAGGGGAATTCTAAGATAAGAAAGCTTCAAATAAAAGGTTGAAGCTTATATTTTATCAGCATTTGTCATTCTTTATTTCTTCTTAAATATCATTGTCAAAATTCTCGGAATGGTATTTCTGTCGTTTTCGTCAAAGTATTCGTTTAGATCTACCAACTGAAAATTATGTTTAATAGCTGAACTTACAAAGTCTGAAATATGGTGATTAAAGCAGGTTAATACTTGAAGTCCGTCTGCAGTTTCGAACCTTGCTTTTGAACCGCTGTATTGTTTAAACGGGTGCAATTCGCCAATGTAAATGATCCCATTTGAATTTACGGCTTCACTTAGTTTTTCAAAGATGATATCCAGACTTTCGATATGTTCTAAAACGAGACTGAAAGTGACTAAATCATATTTCTTATTTTCAGTAAATTGCCATTCTGTGTTGATGTCGGTCTGAATAAATTTCACATTATCCGCCTTTATTTTCTGTTTCGCTTTCGTCAGCATTTCATCTGAAAAGTCCACCGCTACAACATAATCTGAAATAGTCGCTAACCATTCGGTATTTTTTCCTGTTCCACAACCTATTTCCAGGCAATCAGCAAAATGATGTTCCTTTAAATTTTGCCGAAGTGAAACTGCTTCCAGATCTCTGGTTTTATTCTCATTGGTATCATATTGTTCAGACCAAATATTGTAGGCTTGGTTCACATTCATTTTTTGTTAATTCTGTTTATGGTTTGTTTTTAAAATGATTTAGAAACGTTAGTAATTCTGCAGGCGGAATAAATATACCAAAATTTATACTTGCAAGAGGTTTAATAAATAGCTAAAATCCAAACTTTCGGTTAAGCACTGACTTTGTAAGTAGAAAACCAACTTTCGATTAAGTTCTACTCTCCGTCAATTGGCTGTCATTCTATTTTTTTAAATTTATGGATTCCAATTTTTCAGTTTCTGTCCAAGGATGAACAGCCGGACCAGTCTTCAGAAAAACCAATCTTATTGCTTCTGAAAATTAAAGAGAAAAATCTAACACTCTGCGACGTTCACGGCGATGGCGAGACCACCTTCTGAGGTTTCTTTGAAGCGGTCATTCATGCTTTGAGCGGTTTCCCACATCGACTGAATCACCTCGTCTAAAGTGACTCGCGCTTTGGTAGGATCGGATTCTAAGGCAATATTCGCCGCGGTAATCGCTTTGATCGCACCCATAGAATTACGCTCGATACACGGAATCTGCACCAGTCCGCCAATCGGATCACAAGTCATGCCGAGGTGATGTTCCATCGCAATTTCAGCAGCCATTTGAACCTGACCGGGCGTGCCACCCATAATTTCGGTAAGACCGGCAGCGGCCATGGCAGACGAAACTCCAATCTCGGCCTGGCAACCTCCCATCGCGGCAGAAATGGTGGCGTTCTTTTTAAAGAGCGTTCCGATCTCGCCGGCTACCAAAAGAAACCTGATGATATTATCGTCACCTTTGAAATCGGTGAAAACCTGGGAATACATCAGCACAGCAGGAATTACGCCACTCGCGCCATTGGTTGGTGCGGTAATAATCCGGCCGAAACTTGCATTTTCTTCGTTCACGGCCAAAGCAAAACAGGAAACCCATTTGTTGATATTGGTAAAACTTACATCAGCATTGATGAGTAACTGATACCACTCATGGATATTTTTATAAATTTTGTCACCAAGTAATTTTCTGTTTAAACCCGCGGCACGACGGGTAACATTTAATCCACCGGGAAGAATTCCTTCTTTGTTGACTCCTTTGTAAATACATTCTTTAATCTGCTGCCAGATATAAAGGGCTTCTTTTTCAGTTTCCTCTCTGGTTCGCCACGATTCTTCGTTAAGGAAAATAAGATCTGAAATTTTATCTAAACCTAATTTGGCCATATTCTTATCAATATCTTTTCCGTTATGGCAAGGATAAAGGGTTCTGGTACAATGGTTTTCGTAAGAATTAGCTTCCTGGGTCGCGATAAATCCGCCACCGATGGAATAGTAGTCCTGAATTAATTCTTCTCCATTTTCAAAAACGGCTTTGAAAATCATTCCGTTTGGATGAAAATCAAGTGATTTTTGTTTGTTTAAAATCAAATGATGACCGTAAATAAACGGAATTACTTTTTCACCGTTAAGATTTAAAGTATTCGACGATTTGATGGTTGCTACTTTCTCATCAATTTTAGAAGTATCGATCTCTTTGAAATTTTCACCAGAAAGGCCTAGCATTCCGGCGATATCAGTTCCGTGGCCGATTCCGGTTTTAGCGAGTGACCCGAAAAATTCGACAAAAACTTCTTTTACTTCCTGAATCTGGTAATCGGTTTTTATTTTTCTGATAAAACTTTCCGCCGCGTTCCACGGTCCCATGGTATGCGAACTTGAGGGTCCGATTCCTACTTTTATAATTTCAAAAACACTGATTGATTCCATTGTGTATAATATGCGATGAGCATTAAACTAAAATTGAGTGGATGACAAAGATAATTCTATTTTTGATATTCTTTTAAGGAAATTTTTAATGGAATAATTTCCTTTATTTCTGATCATTTTCACTAGCGATAAAATATAAAACGTTTACTTATGAAGGGAATAGGCTGATTTTATTTTTTTTTAAGACCGGTTTTATTAATTAAAAATTTCTGCTAAAATCTTAGAAACCTGCTTCGGTTGGGTTACCGGAAAAAGATGCGTTCCATTTTGTACGATATAATCCGGCTTTGAATATTTCACTGGAAACACAATGTCTTTGCTTCCCAGAATCTGTATGACTTTTGGATTTTTATCAGATTTCCAATTGGAAACCTGCTCGATTCCCCATTTTAAATAATAAGGATCGGTGACTTTCAGATACTGCATCATTTTAGGATTTTTCGGATCGACCATTTTTCTCATAAAGGAATAAATGGCGGCAGATTTCACATTGAACATTTTTTCGGGTAAAAATCTGGCAATCCTGGTGATTTCTCCGAATTTAATGAATCTCGATTTTTCTTTATCAGATTTAATGCTTCCCAAAATAACGATTTTTTCAGCAGGTTTAATTTTATCGATTTCCTGTACGAGAATCCCACCAAAGGAATAACCAAGTAGGGCAAAAGGTTCGGACGTGTCAACTCTGTCCGCCATTCTTTTTACGTAATGTTGAAAATCTTCATGATTTGACGGAATCAGCCAGTCCAGAAAGATAACTTCTAAATTTGGTGGAAAAATAATTTTTTCCAGTACTTTAAAATCGGCTCCAAGTCCGCTGACCACGTATAATTTCATACCTCAAAAATAAAAAAAAGAGCAGACAATGCTGCTCTTTCTTTACTAATATTTTGTTAAAGTTATTTCGCAGTAACATTGATGATCATATCGATGTCGTCTTTCACAATAACATCTTTTGCTGCTGAAGCATAAGCGATATCAAATTTCTGACGGTCAAAACTGAATTTATCCGAAACGATATTCAATACTCCGTTTTTCAAAGAAATTTTCGCTGGGAAAGCCACAGGATTTGTCTTATTTTTTGCGGTAAGATTTCCGTAAATCATATAAGGAAATGCTTTGTTATTGTTCTTTTTTACGGATGTAATTTTGTAAGTTGCCACTGGGAACTTATCGGTTTCGAAAAAATCACCTGTTTTTAAATGGTTGTTTAATTTGGTTTGGTATTCGCCTGATAAATCGGTTGCATTAATACTGTTCATATCCAAAGAGAAAGTACCTCCAACGATATTATTCCCTTTCATGACCACATCTCCGGATTGCAAATTAACGACTCCGTTGTGTGATGAAGCTTCGGTTTTTGCTAATTTATATCCAAACCACTGAACGTTTGAATCTGTTACTTTTTTGGTTTGACCAAACATTATTCCTCCAGCTAACAGCGCTGCTAATACTAAATTTTTCATTGTTTTTATTTAAATTTGAATTGCAAAAGTATTTAAAATTTCAGTAACATCGTATTGATGTAGGATAATAAAACTTTATTTAGCCTTAACAGTAACATTTATCTCGACCTCATTACTGATTAGCATGTCCTCGAAAATATTGTATTGCAACCCGTAATCTTTTCTGTTAAAAGTAAATTGAGCAGAAGTCAAAGTATAAACAACATTATTTTTAGAAACCTTTACCGGAAAAGAAATGTTTTTAGAAATTCCTTTGACCGTCAATGGTCCCGCAACCTGATAATTGTATCCATTGCTATTAATTTTCTTTACAGATTTGATCTGAAAGGACGCTGTCGGAAATTTATTCGTATCGAAAAAATCATCACTTTTCAAATGATTCTCCAGCATTTTCTTCATTTTGGGATCTTCATTCATATCTGCGGCATCGATGGTTTTCATATCCATGACGAAACTGCCTCCAGCCAAATCATCACCATTAAAAATGAGATTTCCCTCTTTTAAGCTGACTGTTCCAAAATGAGAAAGCGATTCTGCTCTAAGGGTTTTGTACGCCTTCCAGCGAATCTCAGATGACAGAATTGTTTTTGATTGAGAAAATACTGTAAGTGAAAACAAACCGAATATAATGGGCGCTAACTTCTTCAGCAAAATCTTATTCATTAGAATTAAAATTATTTTAAAAATGAAAAAACTCCGCTTTTAAGCGAAGTTTCTATGTGATATAATTAAGATTTTTTATAGAAAGCGGCGTATAATGCTGCTCCATTGATAATTGTTTTTTTATCTTTCACTAAATAAATCGGGATATCCTTTAAGATGTTTTCCATTTTATCACTGATGATGAAATTTTTATAAAACTTCTTGTTATTAAGGAATTCCTCCAGCATTACCGGAATTTCGCCACTCAGGAATAATCCACCGGTTGCTTTCATTTTGAGAACCAGACTGTTAGCTTCACGCGCAAGATACACCAAAAATGTTTCTATGGTCATAGTACAAATCCGGTCTTTTTTTTCAACTGCTCCATGAATAATTGCTTGAGTGAAATTACCGGCCTCGATTTCCTTGCTCAACCAATCCGGCTGCACCTGTTGCTTTACGTCTCTCAGGAAGCGATAAACATTAAATAAACCTCCTGTAGAAAGTACAGATTCCCAACTTACGATGCCGTATATTTTTTGCAAAAAGGAGTAAAAATCCACTTCGTCATTCGTTCTTGGTGAGAATTCGCAATGGCCACCTTCGGTTGCAAAAGGTCTTAAAAAAGATCCGTCCCAAAACAGAGCTGCTTCTCCTAAACCGTCACCCGGCGCCAAAAGTACAGCATTACCCGGCGTGAAATGTGCCGAATCATGAATTTTAACAAAATCACTTTCTGCCACATGTTCTAAACCATAAGCAGACGCTTCTAAATCATTTATCAGGAAAACTTCATTAATTTGAGTGTTCTTTTTAATTTCGTCGGCATCTAATTTCCAAGGTAACCTTTGCGGTGCACTTTTCCCACCAATAACTGGTCCTGGCACAGCAACTGCAATTTTTGCAATATTTTCCAAAGAATTTTCATTGATAAATCCCAGCACCATTTCCGAAAAAGAACTGAATTCTTTTGTAGAATACGATTTTTCAATTTTCAGAAATATGCGTCTGTTTTCAGTGGCATAAAGGCCGATAACCGTTTTTTCATCTCTAAGATCAACTGCGATCAAAGCGACATTATCGTTCGTTTCCGAAGAAATCCCGGGTAAAAAAAGATTGAATTTATTTTTAGTTTCCATGGTATAATGTAATTAATCAAAGATAATAATTGTTTTTAAAACAGCACTTAAAAAATAAAAAAACCTCCTTTGCTGCCAAAGAAGGTCTAAAAATTTAAGCGAAGATTACTTACCTAGCGGGATGTTATACCCTACTCCTACGCCAATTGCACCAGCGTTATATTTCTGATCTCCAATTTCTCCTTTGTTTCCGGTAAATGTTTTTTGATACTGAAGAGAGAAGTTCCAGTCTTGATTATGGTAACCGATTTCTGGTTTGATGTAAAATCCGCCATCTGGTCGATCAGGCGATCCAACATTAGAAGCAACTTTGTCATCACCAACGATGAAACCGTAACCAAGGTCAGTTCCAAGATAGAAACCCATTTGTTTTGGATAAAATCTGATCAAAGCCGCAACAGGAATTACCCCGAAGTCATTGTTATCAATATCAACACCATTTACGGTATTATTTCTACCAAAGAAGTGACTGTACCCTGTCGCGATACCTAAACCGAAGCCTGGAGTTACCAGATTCTGGTAAGAAACATCTAATCCTACAGTTCCACCAGCATTTTCTGCAGGAACAGCTATACCACCGTTGATACCAACTTTCAGCATGTTTGTCATATCTGCACTTTGTGCACTCATTAATCCTGCTGTCATTAATCCTAATGCAAAGATTGATTTCTTCATTGAATTCATAATTTTAAATTTTAAATTTTACATGAAGGTACTTGTCAAAATCATGCCAAAAGTGATAATATTTTGTTAAAATTTAAAGCAACAAATGCCAGAAACCTGACTATCAACAGAATAATGATGCTTTATATTCCAACAAATATTTAGATTATTTAACAACTATTTGTATTTTAATTGGGAACATTAAAATAAGGCAAAAAAAAAGAGCTGATTCACGATCAACTCCTCTTTTTTAAAACAATTTTTTACAGATTTTCTAAAGTTTGCTGCATATCACCGTAACCTCCTCCATTGTAGACCTCCGGTAAATTTTGAGATTTAAAAAACTCCATGGCTTTACCGCTTCTGTTTCCGCTTCTGCAGAAAAATATTTTCGGACCGTTTAACTGTTCTATTTCATCTTTTCGATCCTGGATTTCTCCTAAAGGAATATTCAGGGCAGACTCTATTTCGCCATCCATTTCAAGTTCCATTGGTTCGCGAACATCTATTAAATGGTAATTCCCTGCTTTTAAAATTTCTTCTATTGACATATTTTGTTTTTTACTGGTTATAAAGATTTAAGACACAAATTTATAAAATATTGTTAGTTTTGCAAGGAAATCTATGTTACAAAGTCCAGAAAATTACTCGAACCTCGTCAAAACCAAAGCAAAAAAGTTTGGTTTTCAAAATTGTGGAATTTCACGGGCTGATTTTTTAGAAGAAGATGCAAAACCCTTTGAAAGTTGGCTGAACAAAAATTACCATGGACAAATGTCTTACATGGAAAATTATTTCGACAAACGACTGGATCCGCGGTTGCTGGTTGAAGGGTCGAAATCGGTAATTTCTCTTTCGTACAACTATTTTCCGGAGGAAGATCTTTTTGGGACTGATCAGTTGAAGATTTCTAAGTATGCTTATGGTGAAGATTATCATGAGATTATTAAAGAAATTCTACGGGAAATGGTTGCAGAACTTCAAGATGAAATCGGTGATTTTCAATGCCGGATTTTCACAGATTCTGCACCGATTTTAGAAAGAAGCTGGGCGAAAAAATCCGGAATTGGCTGGGTGGGAAAAAATGCCAACCTCATCACCAAACAGACAGGCTCTTTTTATTTTTTAGCGGAAATCATTTGCGATCTGGAACTTCAGGAAGATTTTGCGACCAAAGATCATTGTGGTTCCTGTAGAAAATGCATCGATGCCTGCCCAACAGAGGCCATCGTTTCGGATAAAGTGATCGATGGAAGTAAATGCATTTCATACGCAACCATCGAACTGAAAAACGAAATCCCCGAAAGTTTTAAAAACAAAATGGAAGACTGGATGTTTGGTTGCGACATCTGTCAGGACGTTTGCCCGTGGAACCGATTTTCAAAACCTCATCAGCAGGAAAAGTTTAAACCTAATCCTTTGCTTGCCACTTTAGAAAAATCGGAATGGCAGGAACTCTCGCAAGAATTATTTTCAGACCTATTTCGAAAATCACCCGTAAAGAGAACGAAATTTGCTGGTTTAAAGAGAAATATAGAATTTCTGACTGCTTCTGAGATTCCTGATTTTCACAAAAAATAATATTCACTTTTATATAAATAAAATCTACATTGAAAAAAACGCTCCAAATTATCCTCAAAGGTTTAGCCGGAATTGTTGGCTTAGTCCTCATCTACATTATTCTTGCCTTAACAATTCCTTTGATTCCGGTTCAGAAAAAAGCGACGACCGGAAAGGCAGAAATCCCTGTTTATCTTTACACCAACGGCGTTCATACTGATATCGTGCTTCCCATTAAAAATAATCAAACAGATTGGAGCAACAGCATATTATTTAAAAATACGGTTTCTAAAAGTACTGATTTTAATTATGTCGGAATTGGCTGGGGCGATAAAGGGTTTTATCTGGACACGCCAACCTGGGCAGAACTTAAAGTTTCGACGGCCTTTCATGCGGCTTTTTGGTTGGGCGATTCGGCGATGCACTGTACCTTTTATAAAACGATGAAAGAAGGTGATGACTGTAAAAAATTAATGCTTACTCAATCCCAATATGCAGATTTAATCCGATTTGTAGATTCTAAATTTGATAAAAATGCGATGGGACAAAATATTTTAATTCCGACTGATGCGGTTTATAGTAAAGATGACGCATTTTATGAAGCGAAAGGAAGTTACAGTTTCCTCTATACCTGTAACACCTGGACCAATGATGCATTAAAAGCAGCCGGACAAAAAGCAGCACTTTGGACACCGACTGATTTCGGGATTTTTCAGCACTATAAATAGGGTTGATTTCCATCTTAAATACTTTATAAAGGACGCCAACAGAAGTTTGCTGGAACTGGCCGAATCTCAAAAAGGAGTGGAAATCTCCGGAAACAGCAATAAAAAAGTTCCCGGTTAAAGGAACTTAAAAAAAGAAAATCAATTAAATTTAATCTTTTGTTTCTAAACTGAATACGAGATCCAGCTCATCTTTCACATAGACCATCCCGCCCATTTTCTTTGGTGGCACAATCTTAAAGTCCGAAAACCTCAATCTTTTATTTCCAACCAAACTGTTATTATAGAGAGAAAATTCTATATTATACCTTCTTGCAACGGTCATCATTTTCACTTCTACCACTGCTTCAAATTTATTGGAGTTTGATTTTTTGAATTCTATAAATCTAATGTTCAGATTTGGATATTTATCCGATTGCAATACTTTTCTAAAATCAGCAGTCATCATTTTATTTCTGCAATCAAAATCATCTACTGCTACGCTGATATTCGGGAGTTGATTTCCTGTAAAAGAATAAACAGAGCTTGAATTTTTGAACTTAGGATTACTACATTTAAACGTATTAATATTAGTCCAGCCATTAATTTCCAGTCCATTTTTCTGTGCAAAAACATTTGCCGAAAAAAGCAGGATTGCGAATATGATGATTTTATTTTTCATGATTTTAGATAGAAAAAGGGGTTTATAATAACCCCTTTTTCCTGAATATTTAATAATTAGAAACCTATGGTCGCTTCAAACATAATTCCATTAAACTTACCACCTCTTAGAGCACTGGTTGCTCCCCAAACGGCATCATCGTTATATTTCTGGGTAACATACTCTACTTTTGCAAGTACATTTCTGGTCATAAACCAACCTCCGCCTAAGTTAAATCTGTCGATTTTTCTTTCTGCAGAAACCTTATCGTCTTTTCCACTGACAGAGTTGTATCTTCCACCGAAATAGAACTGCTCAGCACCTCCAAATCTGTAAAGTAATTCTGCACCTAGTTGGGTATAAGCGCCATCTGTAGCTCTTTCCGTCAATCCACTTGCTTTATTACCTGAAACATATTCATAAACTCCGAAGAATTCTAATCCTTGATATTTAATGAATGGATTCACCTGAACCGCCTGTACTTTTTTGAATCCAGGATTGAATCTTCCGGTTGCCTGGTTATTCATTCCCATTAAATCATTTTGAGTTAAAAGTACGTAATAATATCTACTTCCTGCTCTATCTGCACTGTATAAATTGCCACCAGTAGTTAAACCGTTCGTCTGGATGAATGACCCTGTCAATCTTACTCTCAGATCTTCGCTAATCTGTTTATCATAACCGATTTTCGCGTAAACAGAAGGTGAATTCCAGCTGGTTCCTTTAACAGGAGTTTGGTTTAATTTTCCATTGGAAACACCTACCATTCCTATGAAATTTTTATAAAACCCGTACGCTTCCCCAAACGCCTCTGTGGTGAAGCTATCCATAATATAATTTCCTACAAATGGATTATTGATTGCTTTTGCGTTATCCGTTCTTCTGAAGTGAGTATCACCGTAGTTAATCTCATCCATACCAACTTTTACTCTCGCATATTTCATAATATCGGCAGCGAAACCTTCTTTAATGAAATCTAAGTTATCAACTTGAATATATCCACCTTTCACCCAAGCTTCGTTATGATGCCTTGCAGAAAGATAAGTTCTTAAATGCATTTTCACCCCTTTTGCTAAGTAAGCATTTACATCTAAGTTAGCGGTAGGAAGGTTAAAATCTTTCCCCATTACCTGTAATGTATTCGGCGTAGTCGTTCCGGTTACAACTCCTAAAGACGGAGCTTTTGTAGAATGATCCAACGCTTGAAACTGTAGTGCGAAGTCACCTCCTACTGAAACTTTTATACCATCAAACGCAGGAGATTCACCTTTTGGATCTTCAAACACGTTACGTGATGATTTTTCCGGAGCCAAATAGTCTCTCATTGAAGTTGAAACTTCCTGAGCGCTGACAAAACTGATTCCTGTAACTAATGCGGCGAGCATTGAAGCTCTGATTACCATAGTTTTCATATTTTTAATTTTTAATTGTTAATTGTTTGTTTGTTGATTTTTAGTTGGCAACAGCATTAACTGTTATTGTGATTTCATTTCCTGTTTTCACAGTGTTCATCATAAATGCCGGTGGAGTAATTCCGTAATCAGTCATTTTAATACTTGTCTGGCCCCAAACGGTGTAAGAATTACCATTTTTTGTAACGTTTACAGGTAAAGTAATTGTTTTGGTAACGTTGGTTACTGTCAATTTACCAGTCATTGTTCCTTTGCCCATATTTACCGAAGCCGCCGTAAAAGTGATGTTCGGATATTTATCAGCTTCAATCGCTTTATAAGCGTTACTGTCCATAGGACCTTTTCCACTTTTCAATGTTTTAGAACCCATTTTATAAGTAATATCCTGAATTGCATTTCCGGAAACATTTCCAGAAAAAGTACCACTGGTTGAAGTCATGCTCCATTCGTGTAAAGTAGACGTTCCAGAAACAGTAGTTTTTACGTTGCTGCTGTTAATTTTTTGAGCAGCTACTAATCCTGAAAACATTCCGAATGCGAGGACCAGTGTTTTAAAGTTTACTAAATTTTTCATTGTATCTAATTTTAAATATTTGTAAGGTTGGGTTTACCATCATTTTGTAGTACAAAGATATCCCAATAATTATTAGATTCATAATAAATAACGTTTAATATAAATGACATATATCTTATTATATTAAAAAAATATCAAAACACCAATAAAAACATATTATAATTAACTATATCACAAAATATAAGCTCCTTATCTTGAAATTAAATAAAAAAAAACCAATTGTGTTAAATATTGTTAATAACTCAAATGTAAGGCGAGCGAAAAACTTGATAGAAGTCATAATAAAATTGATAATTTATTTTAAAAAATGACTTATTTTATGATAACCTTAAATAGAATAAAGAAAAATAGTGTGGATTATTCAGCGCATTAAATGCGTTATTTTTACCAAAGCAAAAATTGAAGAGAAAGGTAGAAATATTTAATTTTGAAGAAGTTAAAATGGTATTGAAATTCTTATAGACCTGAGAACTATAAAGTATATGCTAAATCTTCACTGGGGAGAAAAACAAATTTATAAATGTGAAACTAGCCTGGGAGTCAGCATACAGTCAGCATACATTAGGGGTTGCCGGGAAGATGGGTGCAGTTTGGTTACTTTAAAGTGTAGGCAAAACAGGAGTTTTTTTTGCGTTCAGGTTATAACAACATAAAAAGCCTCTGCGAATCAATGATTGCAGAGGCTTTTGGTACCCGGTACCAGAATCGAACTGGTACATCTTGCGATACTAGAGTTTGAGTCTAGCGCGTCTACCAATTCCGCCAACCGGGCTTTTTTTAAATTGGTGTGCAAATATAGAATTATTTTTTATCTAAGGAAAATTATTTGCTGATTTTTTTACTATTATCTCAGAAAATTCAACTCCCAATAATTAACTGCCTGATTATCAAAAGACCAATTCCAGACCGTCATAAGCAAGATGCACATTCTCCGGAAGCTCCAACTCTACTTCATCATGTAAACCTAAGTGATGAGAGATGTGGGTGAGAAACATTTTCTTCGGTTTTAACTCCTCAAAGAGTTCCAAAACCTGCGGCAATATAAAATGTGCAGGATGCAAATCTGTTTTGCGGATGCAGTTCAGAATCAGAAAATCCAGATTTTTTAATTTTTCTTTTTCCGTGTCCGATATAAAACTCGCATCTGTTATGTAGACCAGGTTTTTTAATTTATACCCAAAAATAGAAATCTTACCGTGCGACACGTCGACAGGAATTACCTCAGTCTCTAAAAGCGTAAAAGGTTTTTCGATTTCATGAAGGTTAAATGCTGGAGCACTGGGATATCTTACATCTGCAAACGCATAGGGAAATCTTAATTTTATTTCTTCACCTACCCTTTTCTGACAATAGAGATCAATATTTTTTCCATTCCGAAAAATCAACGGACGCAAGTCATCCAATCCAATCACATGGTCATTATGTTCATGAGTCAGCAGCACTGCATCGATTTGCTCTTCATTATTAGTAAGCATTTGCATGCGGAAATCGGGTCCGCAGTCGATGAGGATCTTTTTATCGTTGTCCGCAGTCACCAAAGCCGATGAACGGAAACGTTTGTCCTTTGGATTTGATGATTCGCAAACCTCACAATGGCATCCAATGACCGGAACACCTTGAGAAGTCCCGGTTCCTAAAAATTTCAACTTCATATTTTTTGATGTTGGTTTAATTTTGGTAAATTTACAAAAAATAAGAATTGACAGTGATTCAACCGAAATTAACACCGAAACAGAAAGCATTAGCGATTAATCTGGATCAAACTATTTATGGCACTTTCGCCGAGATTGGTGCCGGTCAGGAAACAGTCCGCCATTTTTTCAGAGCGGGCGGCGCTTCCCAAACCATTGCAAAGGCAATGTCTGCTTACGACAAAGACTTCAGTGACGCTATCTATGGCAAAGAGGCCAAGAACAGATATGTCACCCAAAACCGACTCCGTAAAATGCTGCGGTACGAAGTTTCTTTAATTGAAGAGCGCGTATCCCGTGCAACCTGTCCAGGCAGAAAATTTTTCTCTTACGCAAATACCGTAACGACCATTAATTTCGATAAGACCATGAAAGGTCACGGTTGGGTCGGCTTGCGTTTTCAGTGTCATGAAGCTGATGATTACAACGAGATCGTCCTTCATGTAAAGTTTAATGAAAATGATGCCACTTTACAGCAGGAAACTTTAGGAAGCTTAGGAGTGAACCTTATCTATGGCGCTTTCAACTATGCCGATAATCCGCGCAGAATGATTAACTCGCTCTTAGACGACATTTCCAAAGATAATATAGAAATCGACATGATTGATTTCAGCGGACCCGCTTTCAGCTATGTTGACAACCGACTGATGAGTTTGCAGCTGGTAAAGAACGGGATGACCGATGCGGTGATTTTCAATTCAGAGGGAAACAATATGTTACCTGCCGATATTCTTTACAAGAAAAACATTTTTGCGGTTCGTGGGAGTTTCCGTCCTGTAACTTTGGTTAATATTGATATGTTTGAAAAAGGCCTTGAAATGTTCAAAAAAGATTGGGGCTGCAGTCAGGAAGAAACCGAGGTCTTATTTGAAATTACCATTGCCAATTTGAGAGCTGCCGGAGATATCGACGAAAGGGATTTCCTGGACAGAGTCGATATTTTAGGAAAACTGGGATATACGGTAATCATCTCTAACTTCTCAGAATACTATCGACTGATCGACTATTTCGCTCCTTATACCAATGGTAAAATCGGGGTAGCAATGGGCGTAAATAATTTGCTTGATGTTTTCGATGAAAATTATTACGAAAATCTTTCTGGAGGTATTTTGGAAGCGTTCGGTAAATTTTTCAGAAAAGGAATGCGCGTTTACCTCTACCCTTACAAAGATCCTGAAACCCAGCAGTTATTAACCGCTAATAATTTAAAGGTTAATGACAGTTTGAAAGAATTGTTCAAATACTTTAAACACAACAAAAGAATCGTTGATATTCAGAATTACAATCCTAATTATTCCGAAATATATTCCCGGATCATCCTTGATAAAATTGCAAACCATATTCCAGGATGGGAAAAAGAGGTCCCGGAAGGGGTTTCAGATTTAATTAAAGAGCGCGGAATGTTCGGTTATAAAGAAGAACTAAAACTCAAAGAATTTTCTTAAAATAAAAACAATTATGTCGGAAATAAAAAAACGTCTTTCTTCAATAATAGAAAGTCCCACTCACAATACGGAAGTTAAATTACAAAAAATCTGTCAGTTACTGGATCAGGAAATCTCCTATTTCAACTGGACTGGATTTTACTTTAAAAACGGAGACAAAGAGGAACTGATTCTGGGACCTTATGTCGGCGCACCCACAGATCACACCATTATTCCTTACGGAAAGGGAATTTGCGGCCAGGTTGCTGTTTCCAATGAAACCTTCGTGGTGCCGGATGTCCATGAACAGGACAACTATTTAAGCTGCTCCATCGACACGAAAGCTGAAATCGTAGTTCCCATTATGAAAGACGGCGTAAACATTGGCCAGATCGATATCGATTCCCATAAAATAAATCCTTTCACAGATGAAGACAGGGAAATGTTGGAATGGCTGTGTGATGAGGTTGCAAAGATTATGTAATCAAATTTGATTTAAATAACAAAAAGTGTGGATTTTCTATAAATCCACACTTTTTGTTTACTGAATATTTTTATTGCGCCAAATCTGCGATTCCTTTTTTGTCTAAACGGTAAACGGTCCATCCATCCATAGGTTTTGCCTGCAGCGATTTGTAGAAATCAATGGCGGGCGTATTCCAGTTAAGCACCGACCATTCCATTCTGCCGCAGTTTTCGTCTTTAGCAATTTTGGCAAGTTCGATGAAGAGTTTTTTGCCATATCCTTTTCCGCGGTATTCCGGTTCTACGAAAAGATCTTCCAAATATAAACCCGGTTTGCCAACAAAGGTGGAGAAATTGTAAAAATACAAAGCAAATCCAACCGGCTTATCATTTTCTTCGGCAATCAAAACTTTCGAGAATTTGTGGGTAAAGATATTCTCCTTTAATTCTTCCACGGAAGTGATGACTTCATCTTCCATTTTCTCGTAAACGGCTAGTTTTTTAATTAAATCAAAGATGATCGGTGTATCTGACTCGGTGGCTTTTCTAATTTGGAACATTTGTTTTTATATTTTAAAAAGCCAAAGTTAAGGTTTTTGAGAGAATTTTAGAAGCCATGAATGCACGAATTTCTCCTTTAAAAAAACATCTTCAATGTATCATACTTCAAAATAAATTTCCTGCTTTTTAAAATTGTAAAGACACAT
Source organism: Chryseobacterium gotjawalense (assembly GCF_030012525.1). NCBI lineage: Bacteria > Pseudomonadati > Bacteroidota > Flavobacteriia > Flavobacteriales > Weeksellaceae > Chryseobacterium > Chryseobacterium gotjawalense. Next base: position 440,074 of record NZ_CP124855.1, on the reverse strand, counting down.
TCATAGCATAAAAAATAGATATTCGTGCATTCGTGGCTAAAAAAATATTAAAACAATTAGAAGCCACGAATGCACGAATTTTCCTCTCAAAAAACATCTTTGTATCATACTTCAGAATAAATTCACTTTTTTTTATTAAAATTATAAGAATCCAGTTATAACAAATGAAATAGAAATTCGTGCATTCGTGGCTAAAAATTAAATCGGCCACTAAAAAAAACCTTTGAGAAATTCTCAAAGGTTTTTTTTATCTTATTGTCTGCTGAAAATTATATTTCAGTATCTAAATCCCAATTCTGAAGGTAATCATGAACGTGTTTCAGGAACATTCCGCCCAAAGAACCGTCTACCACGCGGTGATCGTAAGAATGTGACATAAACATCAAGTTGCGGATTGCAATCACATCGCCGTCTTTGGTTTCTAAAACTGCAGGTTTTTTCACAATCGCGCCGACTGCCAGAATAGCAACCTGTGGCTGCGGAATAATCGGCGTTCCCATAAGGTTTCCGAATCCTCCGACATTGGAAATGGTGTACGTTGCACCTTGGGTATCTTCCGGTCTTAATTTTTTATTCCGTGCCCGGTGCGCCAAATCGTTAATGGCTTTTGCCAAACCGGAAAGCGACAGCTGATCTGCATTTTTTATCACGGGAACAATTAAATTTCCGTCCGGAAGTGCGGTTGCCATTCCAATATTGATATTTTTCTTTTTGATGATTTTATCGCCATCTACAGAAACATTGATCATCGGGAAATCCTGGATGGCTTTTACGATTGCTTTTACGAAAATCGGCATGTACGTTAATTTCTCACCTTCCCGTTTTTCGAATAAATCTTTATGTTTCGTTCTCCATTTTACCACGTTTGTCACGTCGGTTTCGATGAAAGAAGTTACGTGCGGCGCGGTATGTTTGCTTTTCACCATCGCATCGGCAATGATTTTCCGAACTCTGTCCATTTGGATGATTTCGTCGCCTGCTCCTACTTTTAAAGGTGCAGAAACCGGAGCCGGAGTTGAGGCTACAGAAACTTGCGCTACGGCGGCTTGTGCAGGTGCCGGAGTAGTTCTGTTGGAAACGAACGCTAAGATATCTTCTTTGGTAATTCTTCCTTCTAATCCGCTTCCTTTGATGGACTGCAATTCGTTGTCAGAAATTTTTTCGCTTTGTGCAATTGATTTTACGAGTGGTGACAAATACAAATCAGATCCTTCGAAACTGGTCGCCGTTTTTGAACTTTCCATCGCTTCTTCCAAACCTTTTACCACGTCGGGATCTACATTGGGTATTTCAGTTTGTACTTCTTCTGCAGATTTTGGTTCCTGTGGTTGAGCTGCAACTCCGTCATCTGTACCTGCAACTTCCAAAATTGCAATGGCTTCGCCAATCTTTGCAACTTCATCTTTATGTTTCAGAATTTTAATAATTTTCCCCGAAACAGGGGTCGGAACGTCGGAATCTACTTTGTCGGTAGCAATTTCAACTACAGATTCATCTTCTTTTACAGTATCGCCTTCATTATACAACCAACTGATAATCGTTGCTTCCATAACGCCCTCTCCCATTGAGGGAAGTAGTAATTTATATTCTGCCATTTTTTATTTCGCTTTTTACAAAGATAAAAATTTTTATGGATTAGGAAATAATGAATTTTCACCTCTCTTTTTTGATTTTTTTTCAATATTTAAAATTTCAATATTTACATTTGTAGAAATATTTACCCCCATGAAAAACCTGTATATCGTTGCCCTGTTCCAGTTCAAAGAAAATAACCTGATGGACGCGCTGGAACTGTTGAAAAAATTAGTGATTGAAACCCGAAAAGAAGACGGCTGCCTACAATATGATTTAGTGGAAGATCATACCAACAAAGGCGTTTTCTTTATCGTAGAACTTTGGGAAAGCGAAGAACACCACCATCAACATAACGGCACCGACCATTTAATAAACTTCAGAAATCAATCGGCTTCCCTTTTAGAAAAATCTGCACAGGTTTATAAAGGGTACAAAACTTTTTAAAATGATGAGAAAATATTCATTATTGCTGATATTGTTTTCTGTATTCACTTTTTCACAAAAATATACCAAGCAGGAAATTGCCAGAATTACAGAAGGAAATATCGATACCGCTTTACCCATCTTCCAGACCTCTGATTCTTTGCAAAATAAAGTTTTACTCGGTCACTCGATCGATGCACATCCAAAAAATAGATACACCAAAATCTTGGTTAACCGAATGAAGTCAGCGTTAATTTCAACTGACGGCGGAGTCGGAATCGCCGCTCCACAAGTTGGGATCAACCGAAATATTATTTGGGCAAAAAGATTTGATAAAGAAGGAACACCATTGGAATATTTTATTAATCCTAAAATTATTTGGCGTTCAGAAGTTTTGAATTTAGGTCCGGAAGGTGATTTATCCATCGAAGTTTTCCGGGATTATTTTTATCGAAGTCAGGTTATTCAGTTGGAATATTTTGATTTAAATGGGAAGAAACACACAGAAATTGTAGAAGGATTTACCGCTGTAATTCTGCAGCACGAAATCGATCATCTTTCGGGAATTTTGATTTCTGATAAAATTGAGAATCAGAAAATGAAGACTTTCGAAAAAGTAGAATTGTATAAAGAAATACAATAGAAAACTAAATATTTTTACCGCAAAAGAGACAAAAAATCCTAAGACTTCCAAGTAAAAAGAATTTCAAAAGGTTGCAAAAAGTAAGACCATCCATCTTTTGCAAACTTTTGAACAGTGAATTAAAATAAAACTTTTGCGTCTTTTGCGGTTAAAAACTTAGAAGCCACTAAACGATTTCCGCTTCAAAAACTTCGCAGAAATGTTTTTTAATTTTCTCTTTGACTTCATCCATTTCTTGTGGTGAAAATTCCCGTTCTAATTCTCTTTGCATCGAAGTCACTGCTTTATCTTTGATTCCGCACGGAATGATGTATTCGAAATAGCGCAGATCGGTATTTACATTCAAACCCAAACCGTGCATGGTCACCCATTTTGAAGTTTTCACGCCCATGGCGCAGATCTTTCGGACATACGGTTTCCCAACATCCAGCCAAACTCCGGTTTCACCTTCACTACGTTCGCCTTTCAAACCATATTCTGCAATCACTCTGATAATCACTTCCTCCAGATTCCGCATGTAGAGGAAAATATCAGATTTAAAATTATCGAGATCCAAAATAGGATATCCCACAATTTGTCCGAAACCGTGATAAGTAATATCTCCGCCGCGGTTCGTTTTCACAAAAGTGGCATTGATTTCCTCCAGCTTTTTGGCATTTGCGAGCATATTATGTTCGTCCCCAGATTTACCGATCGTATAAACATGCGGATGCTCAACAAACAACAAATAATTCGGAGTTATATGCTGAATTTCATCGGGTTGACTGCGGTTTTCAAGTTTTAAAGCGATGATTTCCTTCATCAGCTTTTCCTGATAGTCGAAAGCCGGTTCATAATCCATCAAACCTAATTCCTGAAACTGCAAATTTCTATTCTGTGTGCTTGTCATTTTATTTTACTTTTTTGGGCAATCCCCTCTCCATCGCTTTTCCAGCCGCTCGGGTCGGGCTATCCGTTACAATCTTTTTTTTCAAAAAAGGATTTCCACTCCTATCCCTATTGCGGGATTTTGCTTTTTTTCAACTTTTGTGTCACGAATTAAGCCAGAAGATTCTTCGATTTTTATTCCCGGCAAATTTATAAAATTAATTTATTATGCTGCGAATAAAACTTTCTGCTTTCTCTGCCCAATCCTCATTGTTCAATAAAATATTCACAAAGGCAGTTCCGATAATTCCGCCATCTGCTTTTTTGGTCACTTTATCAAAATCAGATTTGTTTTTAATTCCAAATCCAATCATGACGGGATTTTTCAAACCTAAATTCGCCAGTCGGTTCAGGTATTCTTCGTTGTTTATTTCTTTCGCATTATTTCCGGTCGTCGAAGAACTTGAAACTGCGTACAGAAAACCGGAACTTAAAGAATCTAAATATTTTATTCTTTCATCGGAAGTTTCCGGCGTGACTAAAAAGATAAAATTCAGACTGTATTTCTCTAAAATTATTCTGTAGTTTTTCTCAAATTCCACGGCCGGTAAATCCGGAATAATCAATCCCGAAACCCCGGAATCTTTACATTCTTTACAAAAATTTTCGAAACCGAAACTTAAAACAGGATTGATGTAGCCCATTAAAATAATGGGAATATTCATTTCTGATTTCACCGATTTCAGTTGACTGAAAAGTTCTGCGATGGTCATTCCTTTTTTCAGAGCAATTTCGTGTGCTTTCTGAATCACAGGTCCATCGGCAACGGGATCAGAATAAGGCATTCCGATTTCGATGTAATCTGCGCCTGAATATTGGATTAGTTTTAATATTTCTGTAGTGTCTTTCAACTTCGGAATTCCGGCGGTGAAATAGATGTTGAGTTTTTTTTCAGGTCCGAAGTTGGAGGTTGGAAGTTTGATGCTGGTGTTATTATTCATTTTTTTGTTTTAAATAGGGTTTTGTAAAAATACGGAATCTGCGACCCGGCTTGAACGGAGCTCTTTTTATATTGGTGGCTGAGCGAAGCCGAAGCCAGCACTATAAAAAAGCGGGAGTGGAAGACGGAAAAGTCGCCCAAATAATGCTATAAATTTTTCAAATACGTTTCCATATCCTTATCGCCTCTTCCGCTCAAACAAATCACGACGACGTCTTCTTTTTTAAACTTTTTCTTTCCCAAAACCGCCAAAGCGTGCGCCGATTCCAGGGCAGGAATAATTCCCTCAATCTGAGTCAGTTCAAACGCAGATTTCAGCGCTTCTTCATCGGTAATGCTGAAAAATTCTGCTCTTTTTTCTTTAAATAAATTCGCATGAAAAGGGCCGATTCCGGGATAATCTAAACCGGCAGAAATCGAATGCGGCTCGATGACCTGTCCATCTTCCGTTTGCATCACCAAACTTTTACTACCGTGCAAAACCCCTAAAGTTCCGAGGAAAGTGGTCGCTGCAGATTTTCCGGAATCCAACCCGAAACCGCCCGCTTCTGCTGCAATAATTTTCACGGCCGGTTCATCTACAAAATGATAGAAAGTACCGGCAGCATTGCTTCCGCCACCAACACAGGCGATTACGTAATCGGGATTTTCACGACCGATTTTCTCTTTTAACTGCCATTTTATTTCTTCGGAAATGACACTTTGAAAACGTGCGACTAAGTCGGGAAAAGGATGCGGCCCAACGACACTGCCGATGATATAATGCGTGGTCGAAGCATTATTGATCCAATCCCGAAGCGCTTCATTCACGGCATCTTTCAACGTTTTCGATCCTGATGTTGCGGGAATTACTGTGGCACCCAACATTTTCATCCGTCCAACATTCGGGGCTTGACGGGCAATGTCGATTTCGCCCATATAAACGATGCATTCCAGATTCATCAAAGCGCACGCAGTTGCCGTTGCCACGCCATGTTGACCGGCGCCGGTTTCAGCGATAATCCTTTTTTTTCCTAACTTTTTCGCCAATAAAACCTGTCCCAACGCATTATTGATTTTATGGGCACCGGTGTGATTCAAATCTTCGCGCTTCAAATAAACCTGCGTTTGGTATTTTTCGCTCAAATTTTTAGAAAAATACAGTGGCGTTGCGCGGCCTACATAATTTTTCAACAGATCACGAAACTCGGTTTGGAATTCTTCTGAATTGATAATGTCTAAATACTGATTTTGTAACTGTTCGACATTTGGATACAGCATTTCGGGAACGAAAGCGCCGCCAAATTCGCCATAATATCCGTTTTTGTCGGGGTTTTGATAGTTCATAATTTTTATTTTTGGAGCGGTGTTAACAACGCTTATGAAGTTTTTAATTTTTTCTAAATCCTTATTTCCCGGCTCAATTTCAAATTTTGAATTGATATCCAGAGCGAAAGGTTGCTGTTCTAATAATTTTATATTTTCAATATTTTCTTCTGAAATCCCACCACTTAGAAAATAAGGTTTGGTGATTTTTAACTCATTTAAAATTTGCCAGTCGAAGGTTTTTCCGGTTCCGCCAAACGATTTGGAATCGGTATCGAATAAAAGATCTGAGATTTGAGATTTGAGATTTAAGATGTTTTCGACTTGATTTTTAACTTCAGACGAATCATTTCCTACTCTAATCGCTTTTATAATTCCGACTTCGGGCTTTAATTTTTGTTTTAATTCTGTGATAAAATTTTCGTCTTCGTCGCCGTGAAGCTGAATAAAATTCAATCCTGATTTTTCAGTAATATCAATGATTTTCTCAATCTTTTCATTGACGAAAACACCGATTTTGCCTTGATGATTAATGGATTTAATTTCATTGCAAGTCAAAGTATTCAAAACATAACGCGGTGATTTTTCGTAAAATATAAAGCCCAAGAAATCAATATTCATTGCCACTAATTCACGAATTTGATTGAGTTTTGTAAGACCGCAAACTTTTAATTTCATATTATTTTTTTGCCACCAATACACGAATTAAATAAAACCGTTCGTGAATTCGTGGCTTCTAATTTTTAATTATATTGATCAACTCTCCGAATGCAAGTCCCGGATCTTCATTTCGCATAAAATATTCTCCCATTAAAAAGGCGTCAAATCCTTTTTCTTTCAGGAATTTGAAATCCTCAACAGCATAAATTCCACTTTCTGCAACAGCCAGAATTTCTTTTGGCAACATGTTTTTCAAATTAACAGAATGCTGTAAATCGACTTTGAAATCTTTTAAATTTCGATTATTTATTCCCGCCAAATCTACGTTTCTATTAATATGTTTGAGTTCTTCTTCGGTATGGATTTCCAACAAAACTTCTAAATCCAGCCCGTGAGATAATTCCGTAAACTCCTGAACCTGCGCTGGCGACAGACAACTTGCGATTAACAAAACAGCATCGGCTCCGTTGGCTTTTGCTTCGTAAAACTGGTATTCGTCAATCATGAAATCTTTACGCAAAATGGGAATTGAAATTTCCTGTCTTACTTTTAAAATATCGTGCAGCGTCCCGCCAAAAAAGCTTTCATCAGTTAAAATTGAAATTCCGCTTGCCCCGAATTTTTCGTATGATTTTGCGACTTCTGAAACATCAGCTTTATCATTAATAATTCCTTTACTCGGTGACTTTCTTTTAAATTCAGAGATGATGCCGCTTCCCGATTTGACGGATTTTTTTAAGGAAAAAGTTTTGCGCTGAAAAAACACGGCCTCCTTTAATTCAGTTAAAGAGATTTTCTTTTTTGCCTGGGCAACTTCTATCTTTTTATGTTCGATTATTTTGTTGAGAATATTCATTTTTATTTCTAATTTTTATTTGTAGCAGAGTTTGCGACCCGGCTTGAGCGGAAATCCTTTTTTGTGGAGCAAAACGGAACAAAAAAGATTGGGAGCGGAAGACGGAAATTGTCGCCCCAAAAACGCTAATCAATCACTTTTTTAAAACAATTCAGTGCTTTTCCTTGCAGTAAACTTTCTGTCGCCATCATTAAGCAATTTTCATACTCACCGTATTTTTCGGTATTTTTCAAAGCCATTGCGGCGTTGGCCAAAACCACGGCGTTCTGTTCATAAGATCCTTTGCCTTCCAGAATTTTTTTGAAAATCTGCGCGGCTTCTTCGGTACTGTTTCCCCCAAAAATGGTTTCAGGTTCGATATTTCTGAACTGTAATTCCTGGGCGGAATAAATACTTTCGCCGTTTTTATCCATGATTTTGGTATCGCCGGTCAAACTGATTTCATCGTAACCATCCAATGCATTGACTAACAGAAAATCGGCGTTTTTTTTCTGTAGCAAATACTGATAGATCCGTGCAATCTCAAGATTCGCGACACCGATCATGGTGTATTTTGGTTTCGCCGGATTAATCAAAGGTCCCAGGATATTGAAAAAAGTTTTCAAGCCTAAATTTTTACGCATCGGCGCAATAGATTTTAAAGAAGTGTGGAAAATCGGCGCGTGTAAATAACAGAAATTTCCTTTTTCTAAATCAATTTTTAAGTCGGCTTCAGTTTCTTTAAAACGATAACCGAGCGTTTCTAAAACATTGGATGCACCACTGATCGTGGAAGCTGCGTAATTTCCGTGTTTTGCCACTTTTTGTCCGGTTCCGGCTACGACCAGACTCGCCAAAGTTGAAATATTAAAGGTGTTTTTTCCGTCACCACCCGTTCCAACGATATCCACCAAATCGTCGGTTCCCAAATCAATTTGAGGCGCGAGTTGCTGCAACGCTTCGGTGAAACCTTCCAGTTCTGCCAACGTAATACTTCTCATCAGGAAAACTGTGACGAAAGAGGTGACTTCAATTTCATTGAAAATATTCTTTGAAATTTCCAGGAGAATCGATTTCGCTTGCGCTTTGCTTAATGTTTGATGGTTGAATAAATATTGTAAGATGTCTTTCATTTTAAATTTTTTCATGTTTCATAGGGCTTCACCCTGTGCTATTGATTGTCGCCACTTCGTGGCTTTAGTTTTTTAAAAAATTCTCAATTATTTTTCTTCCGTCGGGTGTTAAAATACTTTCAGGATGATACTGAACGGCGTGAACATCGTACGTTTTATGTTGCAAAGACATGATCATTCCATTTTCGTCAATTGAAGTTATTTCCAGTTCTTCCGGAAAACCGTCGGGATTCACGGCCCAACTGTGATATCTTCCGACTTCTAAATTTTCGGCCAAATCCTGTAAAAGCAACGCCTCTTTTTTAATGGTTTTTGCGGTAGTTGCGACGCCGTGATAGATTTCCGTTAAATTAATCAGACTTCCGCCAAACGCTTCTGCGATTGCCTGCTGACCGAGACAAACGCCTAAAATAGATTTTGTTGGTGCGTATTTTTTTATTAAATCAATTAAAATTCCCGCTTCACCCGGAATTCCCGGTCCGGGAGAAAGCACAATTTTATCATACTTTTCGATTTCCTCCAAAGTGATTTCATCATTGCGGAAGACCTCTACCTTTTCTCCCACAATCTGCTCAATCATTTGAACCAAATTGTAAGTGAAACTGTCGTAATTATCGAAGACTAATATTTTCATAAGATTAACTTTATTAATGTACCCATTTATCAATGTAGCAGTTTATTAATTGTTACAGTGTTAAACTTTCAGATTGTTATATTGAGGTAGCTTTTTTAACCGCCATTTTCAGGGCATTCAATTTATTGTTCACTTCCTGCAGTTCATTTTCTGCAGAGGATTTCGCGACAATTCCGGCTCCGGCTTGATAGTACAATGTATTATTTTTACTTAAAAAAGTACGGATCATAATCGCCTGATTGCAGCTTCCATCAAAACCGACAAAACCGATACATCCTCCGTAAAACGAACGGGAAGTTTCCTCGTAAGAATCGATCAGTTCCATGCCTTTATATTTTGGCGCTCCGCTCAAAGTTCCCTGCGGAAAAGTCGTGGCGATCATTTCATAAGGATTTTGATTTTCTTCAACCTCGGCAGTAACTTCGCTGACCAGATGAATGACGTGAGAAAAAAACTGGACTTCTTTCAACTTCGTCACCGTCGTGTTTTTTCCGCAGATGCTTAAATCGTTTCGTGCCAAATCAACCAACATCGTGTGTTCGGCATTTTCCTTGGCATCTTTTTTCAGATCTTCAGCGGCTTTCAAATCTTCTTCAATATTTCCGGTTCGTTTAAAAGTCCCTGCAATCGGATGAATAATGGCTTTTCCATCTTTAATAATCAACTGACTTTCCGGACTGGAGCCCAATAATTTGTAATCGCCGTAATCGAAATAAAATAAATATGGCGAAGGATTGATATGTCTTAAAGCACGATAAACATTGAATTCATCACCGTTAAATTTCTGTTCAAATCGGCGGCTCAACACCAACTGGAAAACATCGCCACGGAAACAATGTTTTTTGGCAGTTTCGACCAATTCGCGGTATTCTTCGTCTTTTAAATTGGAAGTTTCTTCGTCAATTTTTTGAAAAGGAAAAATAGGTGCGTTTTTCTGATTGATTAAATTTTCAATTTCGGGCAGATCAGATCTTAAATCCTTAATTTTATTTTCAATGATGAACATTTCATCGTTGTAATGGTTAATTGCGATGACGTATTGATAAAGTCGGTAACGCAGTAACGGGATTTCATTTTCTTCTGACCGATCTTTAAACTTTATATTTTCGAAGAACGGAATGGCATCGTAACTCGTATAACCAAAAAATCCCTGAGCGGATTTACCGATTTCTCTTGAAGGCTTCTCGCAAACAAAACACTTGGTAAAATCATTTAATAATTCACTCAACTTCTCTTTTTCTAAAGCGATTTTTTGAGGATTCCCAAGAGGAAATTTAATTTCTGCTTCCTGAAAATTTCGGATTTCAATTCCGGCAACTGCATTGATGGCGATGAAGGAAAAATTGTTATCGGTATTTTGATTTCCGGCACTTTCGAGCAAAATCGTGTCCCGAAATTTATCGCGCAGACGCAAATAAATTCCGACCGGTGTGAAAAGATCGCTCATCACCGATTTTACGGTGGTTTTTATGTTGATTTTAGTATCAAAATTCATTTGACTTTTATTTTTTTTAATTATAAACTCATTGGAGTGCATGATTCTGTTTTTCACTTTTGGGCATAAAAAAAGACTTCAACGGATCCCGTCAAAGTCTTTTATATGTTTTTTACAAACAGAATACAAGATTTGCTTCAGACCCTAAAGGAGTTTGAATGCCACCACCAAGTATTGTTTGTTATTGAATTCATTTGTAGAGAAATATTTTTTTTCAATTTCAAATGGAACGGTCATTATTCTTTTTAAGAAATATTTGAGACGCGTTTCATTGAGGCAAATATATAAATGTTTTTTTTATCTGCAAGTAATTTTTAAAAAAATTAGTAACTATCCAAAAAATCAAATCCTTATTTTTTAACCGCAAAAGTGGTAAAAGACAAATGAACTGAAAAGGTTTTCAAAAGACTGCAAAATGGTAAAGCCATTATTTCATGGTGCTTTTGCAAACTTTTGATTTATTTTAAAGTAAACTTTTGTTTCTTTTGCGGTTTAAAAAATCAGACCATTATTTACTCTTCTACATTTTTCAGCGCCATCAATAATTGGTAAGCACCTTTTGTGACGAACTTTTTGTTTGAATTCTCTTTTTTAAAGTTTAAAAGTTCGGTAAAACCATTTTCAGAATTACCGATTTCTACGGGAAACATTCTGTAAGTTTTGGGTTTTATTTCTTCGAAAACATATTGTTTTTCCTCCCAGGTAACAACCGCATCATCGGGAATAACCGTTCCATTAGCAGAATCAGCCTCGATTTCAGCATTCATAAAAGTTCCAGGAATTAAAGACAGATTATTATCCACAAAATGACAGTGAACCAATACGCTACGGTCTGCCGAGAAATCTTTTCCAATGATGAAAATCCGGGCTTCATATTTTTTTGCAGGATTTTGATTGGTGAAGGCAAAGACTTTTTGGCCTGTTTTAATTTTATTTAAATCCTTTTCAAAAACCTTTAAAGCCAAATGAATATCACCAGTATTCACGATATCAAACATTTTATCCATCGGCGACACATATTGTCCGATATTCACATTCACGGTCGAAACATATCCTGAAATTGGAGAAGTGACTGCGAAAGTCCGCCGGATATTATTTGCGTTTAAAGAATTCGGATTAATGCCCAAGGCTGATAATTTCTGCGCCATTCCCTTCATCATAATGTTTTGATTTTGGCTTTCATTAAAGGCTTTTTGGGTTACTTTATCGGAGCTGGCTTTGTTTGTATTCAAATCTTTTTGGCGGGAATAATCCTGTTGAGCATATTGAAGATTCGATTTTGCCAACAAATAATCCTGTTGAAGCTGAACTAATTCAGGATTTTCTAAGGTTGCTAAACTCTGTCCTTTTTTCACAAAATTTCCGGGCATAAATCGGGAAACTCTCACATAACCTCCACTTGGAGCAGAAACGCTTGCCATTCCTTGTGGTGGCACGTCGATCTGTCCGGTGAGCATAATTTTGTGCGCGATATCGAGATTGCTTAACGTGTTGGTTTCAATTCCCGAGTTTTTGATCTGCAAGTCGTTTAAAGTGACCTGATCTCCGTGAACGGTGCTGATCTCTTCCTGAACCGTTTCTTTTTTGGAACAGGAAAAAATTATCAGACTTAAAAGTATTAAAAGTAGTTTTCTCATTGTAAAAATTTTATTATTCAGAATCACCGCCAATCATTTTGGAGGTTATTCCTTTTCGATTCGTATTTTCGGAAATCGCGACGCCGGCGAAGTGCAAAAGAATAAAGACTGGAGTCCAGTAAACCGCGAATTTGTGAACGGTTTCTGCAAGATCTGCCAAAGATTTTGTGCCGATTTCATATTTTAGAATTCCACCGGTAATTATTTGTACGGCAATCAAAAGATAAAAGGCGAGGTAAATAAAACCTTGGAATTTATCCTTGTTTGAAGCATTTTTTACGAATGGATTTGGAAATTTAATTCCCTTTACCATCATATAAATTATCCTTGCAATGAATGCAAAAGTAATAATATAGGCCGCATAAACATGCCACTCAAACATAGGATCCTGAACGGAATGAACGATGGTTCGCAGGCTTTGTGTATCCAGATTTAAATTCTTTATTTCCACATTTTTATTCATTGCATCAGAAATTACGGTTTTGCTCATCCAGTACAGTCTCAGAAATCCGGTGGTGAATAAAACAAGCATCACTGCGGCAAAAACCCAGTGAAGGATTCGGTGAAGGACGGTATATGTTTTCATTTTGATGAAATTGTTAAATTATTATTGAGTTAAATTGTTCAGTTGAATGATTTTCTCATTCAGCATTTTTTGAGAGTCTATCATTTTATTTTGAATCTCTAAACTTTGGTTGATTAAAATGGACCATTCCAGATAGTTGATTTCGCCTTCATAATAAAGCCGGTTGGCGGTTTTCAGGATGGTTTCAGCATTCTTTAATCCGCTGGTTTTATAATAACTGGTTTCGCTTTTCAGTTTTTCATAATCTGAAAACAATGATGCATATTGATTTTTAAGATTTCTGGAACCCAATTCATAATTATTTTCAGCAATCAACTGATTGATTTTCTGCCCTTCGATTAGAGATTTTTGCGCTCCGTTGAAAAGTGGAATTCCCACGCCAATCATTCCGGAGTGAAAACGCGCTGATCTTTCATAAAAGTGATTATCTGCGCCATTTCCGTACATGCTGGAATTGTTGTAACCGATATTGAAAGTCGGCAGCAATTTCGATTTTTCCACATTCAGTTTGGCCAGTTCTATGCTTTTCTGTTGCTCAAGTTGTTTTAAAATGACTGGATTTCCGGCGAAATTCAAATCCTGATTTTCAACGTTCATTTCATAGAAACCAGAAGTTTCATTCGAATAGATCACGTCATCATTAAGCAAATAATTAAATTGATAAAGAGAAATTTCTCTATCTTTTTTCAGATTCGCCAATTGAATTTCCGCCTGACTTCGGTAATTTTCTGCTGTTGTTTTTTCCAGAATATTGCTTTCGCCTTTTTTCAAACGGAGTTCAGCCCGTTTGTAATAATTGATATAAATAGAATCGGCTCTCAAAAGCAATTTTTCTTTTTCATTCTGGTAATTGAGTTCATTATAAATCAAAGCGATTTCGCGCTTTAGCTGCCATTTTTGAATATCTAAATTGAGCATGGAATTTTTCCATTCTTCCATCAAAACCTTTTTTTGGGAATTGTAGAATCCGGGTAATCTAAACGTTTGACTGACGGAAAATTTATTGTCGGCATAGGCCGAATTAATCTGCCCTATTTCTCCGGAAATATTTAAAGGATCCACAATGGCGTACGATTTTTTAATTTTTTCCTGATAATCGATCCGGAGTTGTCCGTTTTTTAAGTTCAGATTATTTTTAAAGGCTTTTTCGTAGGCAGATTCCAGAGAAATCGGCGTTTGTGCTTTCAATTGAATGGCTAGCAAAACTGAAAATGCTGTTATTATTTTTATAAGCTGTTTCATCTTTTTTAAATTTAATTAAAGTCATTGAGTGGGTGCTAAAATCTGCAGCCCGGCTTGAGCGGAAATCCTTTTGTGAGGAGGAACGACGAGCAAAAGATTGGGAGCGGAAGACGGAAATTGCTGCCCAAAAAATACTATTCATCTTCTTTGTATCCATCTTCTTCTTCACTTATTTCCTGAATTTTTTTGCGACGGTCGGGGAAATGTTCCTCAAACCAGATGTAAATTAAAGGCAATAAATAGAGCGTGAGGAAAGTCGCCAAAAGCAAACCGCCGATCACGACAGTTGCTAAAGGCCGCTGAACTTCTGCGCCTTCGCCGGTACTTAATGCCATCGGTAAAAATCCGAGCGAGGCGACCAAAGCCGTCATTAAAACGGGACGCAATCTTATTCTTCCGCCGATTTTAACGACGTCTTTTAAATCTGAATGATGCAATTTCTGTCGGTTGAATTCGGCGATCAATACGATTCCATTCAATACGGCGACTCCGAAAAGTGCGATGAAACCGACACCTGCGGAAATACTGAAATTCATTCCCCGAATCCAGAGCGAGAGGATTCCACCGATCATCGAAAGCGGAATGGCGGAGAAAATGAGCAACCCATATTTTACGGAATTAAAGGCGAAATAAAGCATCAGTAAAATCAACAGTAAACTGATGGGAACAGCGATCATTAAACGGGATTTTGCGTGTTGCAGGTTTTCAAAAGTTCCGCCATAAGAAATCGAATAACCCGGTGGAAGTTTGAACTCTTTTTCAACCACTTTCTGTAAATCCTCGACGGTTGACTGAATATCGCGGTTTCTGACATTGAAGCCGACGATGATTCTGCGTTGCGTATTTTCCCGCTGGATCTGGTTAACGCTTTCTTTGAGCTCAACTGAAGCGACGGTGCTCAATGGAATTTCAGTTCCGGCAGGTGTTGCAATAAGAAGATTATTAACATCCTCTACATTTTTTCTCTTTTCGCCATCCAAACGAACGACCAAATCGAATTTCTTCTCGCCCTCGAAAACGGAACCGGTAGATTGTCCGGCGAATGCGGTGTTCACAATGTTGTTGACGTCTTCTACATTTAAACCAAATTGTGAAAGCGCTTCTCTTTTGTAGGAAATTACAATTTGCGGCATTCCGGAAACAGGTTCTACATAAATATTTTGAGCACCATTGATTTTTTTTGAAATTTCGCCTAACTTTTCTGCGTACACTTTTAAAGTATCCAGATTTTCGCCATAGATTTTACAAACTACATCCTGTCTGGCACCCGTCATTAATTCGTTAAAACGCATGGCGACAGGATACTGGAAGGAATAAGTGATGCCTACCATATTTTTCTTTAATTCTGCAGACATTTTTTCTGCGAGATCGTCATAGGTTTTTGCGGAAGTCCATTCTTTTCGGGGTTTCAGAATGATCATCATATCGCTGGCGTCAATCGGCATGGGATCTGTGGGAATTTCGCTGCTTCCGGTTTTTCCAACGATCTTTTCTATTTCCGGAAATTTCTTCAATAAAACCTGTTGGGATTTCAAAACGGCATCCGTTGAAGTTTTCAGATTGCTTCCCGGTAAAACTCTGGTATCGACGGCGAAATCACCTTCCGGAAGTGATGGAATAAATTCGCCGCCTAATCTTGACATTACAAATAAAGACACGAAAAATAATCCGACAACGCTAAAGAAAACCAGATTTGGAATTTTTAAAACAAAATTTAAAGTCCGGTGATAAAAGATTTCGAATTTCTCCATCATCCTGTCTGAAAAGTTTTTCTTTAAATCAATTTTTTTAGAAAGAAAGAGGGAACTCATCATTGGAATATAAGTCAGTGACAGTATAAATGCTCCAAGCAGGGCGAATATTACGGTTTGTGCCATTGGTTTGAACATTTTTCCTTCAATTCCCTGCAAAGTTAAAATTGGCAGATAGACAATAAGAATAATAATCTGCCCGAAAACCGCTGAATTCATCATGGTACTTGAAGAAGTATAAACTTCGCGATCCATAAATTCCTGGGAAATCTTTTTATCCTGAAACTTGGTTAAATGTTTGAAACGGTGCAGAATGGCTTCGACAATAATCACGGCACCATCGACAATCAAACCGAAATCCAGTGCGCCCAAACTCATTAAGTTTCCGGAAACCCCGAAAATATTCATCATGATAATGGCAAAAAGCATTGCCAAAGGAATGACCGACGCAACCAATAAACCCGCGCGGAAATTCCCGAGAAATAAAACCAGTACAAAAACAACGATCAGTGCGCCTTCCAACAAGTTCTTACTTACGGTACTTATTGCGTTATTCACCATCTTGGTGCGGTCGAGAAAGGCATCTATTTTCACGCCTTCGGGAAGTGTTTTCTGGATTTCTGCGATTCTGGTTTTTACCTCCTTGATCACTTCGTTTGAGTTGGCACCTTTCATCATCATGACGACCGCGCCCGCAACTTCACCTTCGCCATCATAAGTCATCGCACCATACCGAATGGCTTTTCCATATTGGACTTTTGCAATATTTTTAATGAGAAGCGGCGTTCCGTCAGCCAAATTCCTGACCACTGTATTTTCAATATCAGAGATATGATTCATCAAGCCTTCCGTCCGGATGAACAAAACACTTGGGCCTTTTTCAATGTAGGCACCACCGGTATTTTGATTGTTTTTTTGGAGGGCATTAAAAACTTCCGAAATCGTTACACCCATTGATTTTAAAACAGCGGGATTTACGGCGACTTCATACTGTTTTAAATAGCCACCAAAGCTGGCGACATCTGCGACTCCTGGAGTTCCGAGCAATTGCCGGCGGACAATCCAATCCTGAATGGTTCGCAATTCCATGGGATTATAACGGTGTTCGTACCCTTTTTTCGGCCGGACAACATATTGATAAATTTCCCCTAAACCTGTAGAAATCGGCGCCATCTGTGGAACTCCCAAATTGGTGGGAATATCTTTGGAAACCTGTTGCAGTCTTTCTGCAACTTGCTGACGTGCGACCAACAGATCGACATCATCATGAAAAACAATGGTAATTACGGATAAACCAAAGCGCGAAAAACTCCGCATTTCTTTTATTCCCTGAATATTGTAATTAATCTGTTCTAAAGGGAAAGTGATAAAACGTTCTACATCCGGCGCGCCCAAACTTGGGGAAACCGTAATAATCTGAACCTGATTATCCGTAATATCAGGCACCGCATCGATGGGTAATTTTCTGAGTTCGAACAGTCCATAAATAATCAAACCAAGCGTCATTAAAATGATAATCAGTTTATTCTTTATAGAAAATTCTATAATTTTATTAAGCATTTTATAGGAAGTTTTGAGGGTCATCGGATATTTAAATCCTAATAACCGTTATATTAAAAGCTGTCAAACGTTAAAGATTTGACATCATAATACACACTGAAAATGTTTAATTAAATTTTTGGAGGCTCCCAAATCTGCTGAATTACAGCAGGATACATTTTTTCGGAATAAGAAAAATTATTGGAACGGTCAACGAAAACAAGTTGATGCTGCAAATTTAAACTTGGTTTCTCAGGCGGAATGTTCAATGTGATTAAAACACCTGAACAATCTTGCGTTTTGAAAGGCAACTGCAAGTCCTGTTTGTAATCACCGTCTTTGATCTGCTCATCGATGTAATGCATTTTCATAAATGCATAAATGGACATCTCATTATCAGCTGATTTGTGAGAAATAAAATGTTCAACCAATCTGGGTATTTTCGCTAATTGCCGAACCTCGCTAAAAGAAGTGAGATAAGTTAAAAGCAAAAAGTAAATAAACCATTTTTTCACATGACAAATATAAAGAGAATACTTGATAAAAAGAAGCAAAATAAGAATTTGGAAACGATACAAATAGTTCTCTTTCCTGGCAGAATTAATCCAAAATATTAATTTAATAAACCCAAAGAAATCCCTACGTTCAATTTATATCCTATCTCTTTTCACTACTTCTGCACTTCGCGAAAAATTTACTAAATTTGCACACTTTAAAATAGCAAGAAAAATGCAGTTATCAGAACAGGAAATCATCAGAAGAGAAAAGCTACAAACCCTGGAAAAAATGGGGATCAACGCTTTTCCGGCCGAAGAATATAAAATTACAGAAACCACCAAAACCATCAAGCAGGATTTTGTTGAAGGTAAAAAAGTTACGATTGCAGGCCGATTGATGAGCCGAAGAATTCAGGGGAAAGCAAGTTTTGCCGAACTTCAGGATTCTGAGGGAAAAATTCAGGTTTATTTTAACCGTGACGAAATCTGTACTGGTGAAGACAAAACGCTTTATAACGACGTTTACAAACACCTTTTAGATATCGGTGATATTATCGGAATTGAAGGAGAACTCTTCAACACCCAAGTTGGTGAAATGACGGTAAAAGTTACCAATTTCAAAATTCTAACCAAAGCTTTACGTCCGCTCCCGTTACCTAAAGTGGATGCCGACGGAAATATTTTTGATGCATTCAACGATCCTGAACTTCGATACAGACAACGGTATGTAGATTTAGTCGTCAATCCTCAAGTGAAAGAAGTTTTCATTAAAAGAACAAAACTGTTCAATGCGATGCGAACCTACTTTAATAATGCCGGCTATTTCGAAGTGGAAACTCCTATTTTACAGGCGATTCCGGGTGGTGCTGCAGCAAAACCATTTATCACGCACCATAATGCTTTAGACATCCCATTATATTTAAGAATTGCCAACGAACTTTATTTGAAAAGACTTATTGTTGGTGGATTCGACGGTGTTTATGAATTCTCCAAAAACTTTAGAAATGAAGGAATGGACAGAACTCATAATCCGGAATTTACAGCAATGGAAATTTACGTTGCTTACAAAGATTACAACTGGATGATGGATTTCACCGAAAAACTGCTGGAATTTTCTGCAATTCAGGTGAATGGAACTACAGATTCTACTTTTGGCGAACATACCATCAGCTGGAAAGCACCTTATCCAAGAGTTTCGATGACTGAAGCCATTCAGAAATTTACAGGATTCGATATCACCGGGAAATCTGAGCAGGAACTTTTTGATTTTGCAAGATCAATTGGTGTTGAAGTGAATGAAACCATGGGGAAAGGAAAATTGATTGATGAAATTTTCGGTGAGAAATGTGAAGGAAACTTTATTCAGCCGACTTTCATTACCGACTACCCTATCGAAATGTCGCCATTAACAAAGAAACACAGAAGCAAAGAAGGTTTAACGGAACGTTTTGAATTAATGGTTTGTGGAAAAGAAATCGCAAATGCCTATTCAGAACTAAATGACCCTATTGACCAAAGAGAACGTTTTGAAGAACAGTTAAAACTTGCGGCAAAAGGGGATGATGAAGCAGGACAATTTATCGATGAAGACTTCCTGAGAGCCTTAGAATACGGAATGCCGCCAACTTCAGGATTGGGAATCGGTATGGACCGTTTGATTATGTTTTTAACGAACAATCCATCGATTCAGGAAGTTTTATTCTTCCCGCAAATGAAACCGGAAAAAGCAACTCCAACCTTCGAACTGGATGAAGATGAAAAAAAGGTTTTAGAAATTCTAAAAAGTCAGGAAGAACCAATGAATCTGGGACTTGTAAAGGTGAAAAGCGAACTTTCCGGTAAGAAATGGGACAAAGCCACGAAAAATTTAACAAAATATAATTTAGTGAAAATCGAAAAAATTGACGATATTGTATTGATGAAATTGGCCTAATCACCTAAATACAGAATATCATCATGAAAAGAAATGCAACAGCCATTTGGCAAGGTTCAGGTAAGGAAGGAAAAGGAACACTTACCACTCAAAGTACGGTTTTGAACCAGACGCAGTATTCCTATAATTCCCGTTTTGAAGAAGGCGTGGGAACAAATCCTGAAGAACTGATAGCCGCAGCTCACGCTGGTTGTTTCACCATGGCTTTATCCTTCAATATCGACCAGGCAGGCTTTAAAGCTGAAAACCTCGAAACGAAATGCGTCATCAATCTAGATCCCACGCAATTTAAAATTACAGAATCGAGTTTAACTTTAACGGCGACGGTTCCGGGAATTTCAAAAGAAAAATTTGATGAATTAGTTGCCGATGCAGAAAAAAACTGTCCGATTTCGAAATTATTAAATACTGAAATTAAAGTGGACGCAACTTTGGTTTAATTCAGTTTAAAATCATTTTACAGATCCAAATCCTCAAACTTTTGAGGATTTTTTCGTGAAGAAGATCTGCAATTTTATAGGTTCTTTAACTTTTATATTCCGGCGGAATTCAGTATCTTTGTTAGCCTTTTGAAATGGAGTATTTACACTCCTTTTTTCAGCAAACTTTAATTAAAATGTATTTAAAATTCAAAGCCAGTTCGCTTTGATGAACAGTAAAAATATGAGCCAAAAAGAATATACAGCGAGTAGTATACAAGCGTTAGAAGGAATGGAGCATGTGAGAATGCGGCCATCAATGTACATCGGAGATGTAGGATCCAGAGGTCTGCATCATTTGGTCTATGAAGTAATCGACAACTCTATTGATGAAGCCCTGGCAGGACACTGCGACACGATTTCTGTAGTGATCCACGAAGGCGAATCCGTTAGTGTCAAAGATAATGGCCGTGGTATTCCTGTGGATTTCCACGAAAAAGAGCAAAAATCCGCTCTGGAAGTGGTAATGACCAAGATCGGTGCCGGTGGAAAATTCGATAAAGATTCTTACAAAGTTTCCGGAGGTCTTCACGGTGTGGGAGTTTCCTGTGTGAATGCACTTTCTAATTCGCTGATCGCGACTGTTTATAAAGACGGTAAAATTTATCAGCAAAAATATTCCAAAGGAAAGGCTTTGGCAGATGTAGCAGAAATCGGAACAACTACTGAAAGAGGAACAGAAGTTTTCTTTCAGCCGGATGATACGATTTTCCAGGAATTGGTTTATAACTACGATACTTTAGCAAGCAGACTCCGCGAACTTTCTTATCTGAATAAAGGCATCACCATCACTTTGACGGATGAAAGAGTTGTAGATGAAGAAGGCGTACAGAAACATGACACATTCCACTCTGAAGGTGGTTTAAAAGAGTTTGTAGAATACATCGACGGAAACCGTGAAAGCATCATGAATAATGTAATTTTCATGGAAGGTGAAAAAGACAGTATTCCTGTGGAAGTTGCCATGAGATACAACACTTCTTATACTGAGAATCTTCACTCTTACGTGAACAATATTAATACGCATGAAGGTGGAACTCACCTTGCGGGTTTCAGAAGAGCGCTAACGAGAACATTAAAGAAATTTGCTGATGAACTAGGACTTCCCGCAAAAGAAAAAGTAGAAGTTACCGGTGATGATTTCCGTGAGGGATTAACTGCAGTAATTTCGGTAAAAGTAATGGAGCCTCAGTTCGAAGGACAAACCAAAACGAAATTAGGAAACTCAGAAGTTGCCGGCGCGGTTGACAAAATCGTGGGTGAAATGCTTTCTAATTTCTTAGAAGAAAATCCAAGCGAAGCCAAACTCATCGTACAAAAAGTAGTTCTTGCAGCGAAAGCGAGACAGGCTGCGAAAAAAGCAAGAGAGCTCGTTCAGCGTAAATCGCCGATGGGCGGAAGTGGACTTCCGGGAAAACTTTCCGACTGTTCTTCCAAAGATCCTGCTATTTCTGAACTGTTTCTAGTCGAGGGAGATTCAGCAGGTGGAACTGCAAAACAAGGCCGTGACCGTCATTTTCAGGCGATCCTTCCTTTGCGTGGTAAAATCCTGAACGTTGAAAAATCAATGGTTCACAAAGTTTACGACAACGAAGAAATCAAGAATATCTACACTGCACTGGGCGTTTCTGTAGGAACTGAAGAAGACAGTAAAGCTCTGAATATCGCAAAATTACGTTACCACAAAGTGGTGATTATGACCGATGCGGATATTGACGGAGCTCACATTTCCACTTTGATCCTCACCTTTTTCTTTAGATATATGAAGGAATTAATCGAGAACGGATATATCTATATCGCTCAACCTCCTTTATATTTATTGAAAAAAGGAAACAAAAAAATCTATGCTTACAACGAGAAAGAACGCGAAGAGGTTACTCTTGAGTTGTCCCCAGACGGAAAAGGTGTAGAAGTTCAGCGTTATAAAGGTCTTGGGGAAATGAACCCGGAACAGCTTTGGGATACCACTTTGAATCCTGAACGCAGAATCCTGAAACAAGTTACCATTGAAAGTTTAGCAGAGGCAGACAACGTATTCTCAATGTTAATGGGTGATGAAGTACCACCAAGAAGAGATTTCATCGAGAAAAACGCGATCTATGCGAAAATTGATGTTTAATTGTCTTTAATAAATTATTAAAAAGCTGTTCATGTATTTGAACAGCTTTTTTTATGGCATCATCATTCTGACTTAACAATAAGTAAGAATTTAATTCATTTCATTAAATAATATTATATATTTGATAAAATTTAAAATAATAAACTATGATGACTTTATTACAGACTAATCCTTATGATGGAATGAATTCCGGCGATGTGGCAGGCGCTATGGCAATGGGTTTAGGAATGCTTATTTTCTACTTATTTGTCTATTTATTCTTTTCGTTCTGTCTCTACAAAATTTTTCAGAAAGCAGGAAGAGAAGATGCCTGGGCAGCATTTATTCCAATTTACAACACTATTGTTTTGCTTGACATCGTTAAAAAACCTATTTGGTGGTTTATCATGTTGCTGATTCCATTACTCAATATCATTTTCGGAATTATGATGGCAGACCGCTTATCCAAATTCTTCGGTAAAGATACTTTAATGACGGTTCTTTTGGTGATATTGCCATTTATCGGTTTTCCGGTTCTCGCTTTCGGCGATTCAGTTTATAACCCAAACGCTTTGCCTGACGACAGAAAATAACGATGATTATTTTTGTAAGGAGCCGTCAATTTGACGGTTTTTTTTAAACCTTAAAATTTGAATTTCCACTTTTATAAGTTATATATTTTTATTAAATTTCAGAATGAAAAATTTATTGGTCATATCAGTCATATTTGCAGTTTCATTCATGAGTTGTAACAAAGAAAAATCTACCACCGAAACGTCGAATGAAACCGTTGAAAAAATCACTGCTACCACCGGAAACTTTCCGCTTGATTCCGTGAAAGTGAACGATTCGCTAAAAATTGACAAAAATCTCACCGTCAAATTTCAATCTAAAATATTGCTTTTTCCAACTCTTAAAAACAAAACACTTTTAGATTCTATTTATGCTCCAAAAGAAATTCGGTTAGATGAATATTCCAAAGCCAATATCGCGGCGGCACTAGATTTAAAAATGAAAGAATTTTATGAAGAAGAGAAGAATGCCTTACAAGATTACAAACCTGAATTCGCCCAAAACTGGGAAAAAAATTCGGATATGAATCTGGTTTCTCACCGAAATAATTTCCTGACTGTTCAGTACACTGGCGATGGCTATACGGGTGGCGCTCACGGCTATTATTTTGAAACTTATAAAGTTTTTGACTTACAGAACAATAAAACGCTGCAATTAGCAGACATTCTTTCTAATCAGGATTCCGCTTTATGGAATCCAATTCTAATGGCCAATTTTACTCAAAATGATGGAGATAAAGGTCAAGTTGAAATGCTCTTAGTCAAAGAAATCCCATTGAATAACAATTTTTATTTTGATGATAAAAACCTTTATTTCCTTTATAACCAGTATGAAATAACCGCGTATGCGGCGGGTACGGTTTTAATCAAAGTTCCTCTTTCGGATATTAAACCACTTTTAACAGACGAGTTCATCAAACGACAAAATTTATAAAATTTCTTAAAAGCAGGTTTTTATCGCTTGCTTTTTCTATTTTTGCCAACCATGAAGAATGTCGCCTTTATTATCAATCCTTTTTCCGCAAAGAAAAACTACCAGCCTTTTTTGGATTCCCTTCAAAAACAGGTTGAAAACCCTCATTTCTATATCTCAGAATCTTTAGAGGGAACTGAACAGTTCATTAGTGACAATTTTGCAAACGTTGATATTTTTGTTGCCGTAGGTGGCGACGGAACTATTTCTTCCGTCGCGAAGCAGTTGATTAATACCGGTAAAATCCTGGCCATTTTTCCGGCAGGTTCAGGAAACGGATTTTCAAATGAAACGAATTTTACTAAAAATCTGGATGAGCTTTTAGCAAAAATAAAAGCAAATAAATACCGGGAAATAGACACTTTTAAAGTGAATGACCGGCTTTCAATTAATGTTTCAGGAACGGGTTTCGATGGAAAAGTGGTCAGGGAATTTGAAAAAACAAGCCGCGGTTTTAAAAACTATATTAAAACGTCGATAAAAACTTTCTTTAATTATAAACCGATCCAAGTGAAATTTTCGTCAGAAGAGTTTAAGAAACACAATGGCGAATATTTAATGTTAAACGTCGCCAATACCCGGCAGTTCGGGAATAATGCTTATATCGCTCCGCACGCAAGTACGGTGGATGGTTTGGCAGAAATTGTTTTGGTGAAAAAATTCCCTTTGCATCATGGTGCCGCATTTGCCTTCAGAATGTTTTCTAAAACGTTAAAAGAAAACAAATATGTAACTTTCCTTTCTGTCCCGGAAATTGATTTTACAGTGGATACCAAAGACTGGCATTTAGACGGTGAATACAACGAAATCGACTCTCCTATTCATATTAAAGTGCTACCTAAAAGTCTGAAGATTTTGATGTAAACTAGGATTTTTACCGCAAAAAAAACAACAGATTTTCATCATTTTTAAGGTATTAAAAAGAATAAAAAGTTCATAGTGGAATTTCCGAGAGAACCTTAATGCTCTTAATTCCTTCATGAAAAACTTAATGGTTAATTTTTGAATAAAAATTTTACTAATCTTTTTTTTCGCATTTCGCATAAAAGCTTTTGTCTGTTATGCATTAAAAAATCACAGATCCTGCAATCCTTTTTTATACGTTTCCAAAGCACGCAAACGCGCAAATTTGTGTTCAACAGCCGGTTCCGGATAATCTTTTGTTCCGAATTCTTTTACCCATTTTTTAATATATTTAAAATCAGGATCGAATTTTTTCTGTTGTTCTTCCGGATTGAAAACTCGAAAATAAGGCGCCGAATCACAACCCGTTCCCGCACTCCACTGCCAGTTTCCATTATTTGCAGACAAATCGTAATCTAATAATTTTTCCGCAAAATAGGCTTCACCAATTCGCCAGTCCATTAAAAGATGTTTGGTAAAGAAACTTGCACAAACCATTCTTACGCGGTTGTGCATCAAACCTGTTTCGTTGAGTTCCCGCATTCCGGCATCTACAAGTGGATATCCGGTTTGTCCTTCCTGCCATTTTTGTAAAAGTTCTTCGTCATACAACCATTGAATATTGTCGTATTTTCTTTTGAAGGATTCATGTACCACTTTCGGAAAATGATAGAGAATCTGCATAAAAAATTCCCGCCAAATCAATTCCTTTAAATAAGTCTCATTCAGTTTTCTGGCTTCAGCAGCCAGTTTTCTAATGCTTACTGTCCCGAAACGAAGATGAACACTCATTTCAGAAGTTGGCGTCGTCGGGAAATTGCGGGTTTCGTGATAATTCTTCAAAATTTCACGATTTATGGTTGGAGCTTCAAACTGATAAACTGTCTTTTTGAATCCTATTTTTTGCAGGGAAATTTCCTGCTTTTCTACATCAAGTAAATGATGAAGGAGTTTCTCACTGGGATAAGACTCCTCTTCTTCATCATTATACATTTTTAACCACTGCTTTGAATAGGGCGTGTAAATTGTGTACGGACTTCCGTCGGACTTTAAAATATCGCCTTTATGAAAAAGGACCTGATCTTTATAAGACTGAAATCCAATATTTTTTTCACTTAAGAACTGCGCAATTTCATCATCTCGTTTAATGGCTTGCGGTTCATAATCTTCATTGCAGAAAACGTTTTCTATGTCGTAATTCTCAATAAGTTCTTTAAATATATTTAAAGGTTTCCCATGAAAAATCTTAATTGATTTTCCCGATTTTTCTAAAAACTGATTCAAAATCTGCAAAACCTGAACAATAAAGTCGACTCTTTTATCTTCCTTATTTTCGAGTTTCAAAAGAATTTCGGTATCGAAAATAAAAATGGGTAAAACGTTTTCAGCAGATTTCAGCGCTTCAAATAATCCGTGATTATCAGACAATCTCAAATCTCTCCGGAACCAAAATATAGAAACTTTTTCAGTCATGATCTACCATTTGAAAGATTCTCACCAATTCTTCATTTTTAAAATTCGTGTAAACGGTGTGGTGAAAAGTGTTTAGTTTTTTCAAATAATTCAGCAAATTTTCTTTTTCTTCCCCGTTGAGTTTTCCGCACATAATTTTAGAGACCATGGTGATCTCTTTCATCGATTTCAGGAAAACTTTTTTTCCTTTTTCAGTTACCGAAATACGGGTGCTCCTTTTATCATTTTGGTCGGGACTTTCCACTAACAGACCATTTTTCACCAACCTTTTGATAATTTCGATACCGGTTTGTTTTTCATGAGCATTTTTTTCAATCAACTGCATTTTGGTCAGTGACGGATAATCCATCATTCTGAAAAGATAGGTAAAATCTTCATTAACTAAATTAGGATTACCATCCAAAGACTTACGAATCAATTGTTTAGAATACCGACCGAGCATAATTACCTGTTTAGCAATTTCGTTTTCAAGATCGTTCACTTCCAGATCAAACTTTTCGGTTAAATTTCTGGGGTTTTCTTTTTCGTAGGCTTTTTCATTGAGATACATTCTGAAATCTTCCAGCGTTTTTTGACTTCCCGGCTGAATTTTCTGAAAAGAATCGAGTTCTTTTAAAATCTCTATAATTAAATTTAATTCCATGGTTCACTAAAGTTTTTGAAGTTCCTCAAAATACCTTACAAAGATACTTCACTTAGAATATTTTATAAGAATTTAACCTCGCAAAATACGTTCGAACACTTCGTAATTCACTTTTCATCCTTTTATATAAATATTATGAAGGTATGCGTCATAAAGATCTAAAATTTTTCTGCCGGTGAATCCGTATTTTTCTTATCTTATTACTAACATTTGACAAATTTAGTAAATATATTTTCTATTTATAAAATAAAAGTATATTTTTGTTCCATTATTAAAAGAGATGAAAAAAGTAATCATTATCGGATCCGGATTTTCCGCTATTGCTTCTGCCTGTTACATGGCTAAAGCAGGGTATTCTGTTCAGGTTTTAGAAAAAAATGAACAGTTAGGCGGCCGTGCTTCTATGCTGGAAATTGATGGATTTAAATTTGACATGGGACCAAGTTGGTATTGGATGCCGGATATTTTCGAACGATTTTTTGCCGATTTTGGCAAAAATGTTTCTGATTATTATGAATTAAAGAAGTTATCTCCCGGTTACAGAGTTATTTTCGGGAAAGATGACTATATCGATATTTCTGATGAACCCGAAAAAATCATTGCCAAATTTGAAGAAGTAGAACCAGGAAGCGGAAAACATCTGCGCAAATTCATGGAAGATTCCCGCAAGAATTACGAAATCGCCATGAAAGATTTGGTGTATAATCCCGGAAAATCTTTATTAGAACTGGTCAGTTTAGAGACTGCCATCAGATTAAATTTGTTTGTTCAAAACATTTCGCAGACGGTAAGAAAGAACATCAGAAATCCAAAACTTCAAAGCATTCTGGAATTTCCCGTTCTTTTTTTGGGAGCGAAACCTCAGAATACACCGGCGTTTTATAACTTTATGAATCACGCTGATTTTGGTTTGGGAACCTGGTATCCGAAAGGAGGTTTTAATGCAGTTGCTTTAGGAATGGTGAAATTGGCGAAAGAACTGGGCGTTGAATTTCACCTTAATCAAAATGTAATTCAAATTGAAACTGAAAGCACTAAAGCAACAAAAGTTATTACAACAACTGATTCTTTCGAAACAGATTTGGTAATTTCCGGCGCGGATTATGCTCATACCGAGCAACTTTTAAATCCTGATCAAAAAAACTACAGCGACAAATATTGGCAGAAGAAAGTGTTCGCGCCGTCTTCCTTCTTATATTATGTAGCCTTTGATAAAAAAGTTCCGGAACTGCAGCATCACAATTTATTCTTTGATACCGATTTCGGGCAACATGCAGTTGACATTTATGATGAACCGAAGCTGCCAACGAAACCTTTGTTCTACGCAAATTTCTCTTCGAAAACCGACTTAAATTTATGTCCGGAAGGAAAAGAAGTTGGTTTTTTTCTAATTCCTGTAGCCGTAGATTTAGAGGACAGTCAGGAAATTCATGATCAATATTTTGAATTAATAATGGATCGTGTAGAAAAAAATATTGGGGTGGATTTACGAAGCTCTGTATTGTTCAAGAAAAGTTTTGGCGTACAGGATTTCAAAGAGCGGTACAACTCTTGCCGTGGAAATGCGTACGGTTTGGCCAACACCTTATTACAGACTTCGGTTTTGCGACCGAGCATCAGCAATAAAAAACTTAAGAATCTTTTCTACACCGGTCAATTAACCGTTCCCGGTCCAGGAGTTCCGCCCGCTTTAATCTCCGGAAAAGTAGTGACAGATTACATTCTTCAACATCAAAACAAAATATTCTAACCATGAATAATTTAGAAATTTTCAATGCATTTTGTGGGCAATCTTCGAAGATGGTCACCGAAAAATACAGCACCTCATTTTACAAGGCGTCTTCTCTTTTTCAACCGGAAATCCGCCAGCATATCTATAACATTTACGGATTTGTACGATTGGCAGATGAGATTGTGGATACTTTTCACGATTATGACAAAGTTAAATTAATGGCAGAATTTGAGAGAAATTATCATTCTGCAAAAGAAAACGGTATTTCCCTCAATCCAATTTTACATTCCTTCTGTTTAACGCAGCGTGAGAAAAATATTCCGCAGGATTTGGTTGATGCTTTTCTGCATTCAATGAAAATGGATTTGGGAGAAATTAAAGATCTGAATGATGAAAAATACAACGAATATATTTACGGTTCTGCTGAAGTTGTAGGGTTGATGTGTCTTAAAGTCTTTGTTAATGGCAATATAGAAGAATATGAAAAGTTAAAACCTTATGCACAGAGTTTAGGAGCCGCTTTTCAAAAGATTAATTTTTTAAGGGACATCAGCGCTGATTTTCTTGATCTCAACCGGACTTATTTTCCGGGAGTCGATTTTAAAAACTTTTCCGAAAAAGATAAAATCGAAATTGAAAAAGATATCGCCAAAGATTTCGAACACGCTAAAATTGGAATTAAAATGCTTCCAATTTCAAGCAGGTTAGCCGTTTTTATGGCCTACAAATATTACTTTAATTTGTTTAAGAAAATAAGAAGGACAAAACCAGAATTGCTTTTAACCAAAAGAATACGCGTTTCAAATGCCCGAAAAATGTACCTCTTTGGAGAAATGATTTTAAACAAAAATCTGAATCTGCTGTAATGAAAAAATTGAGTTTGCTATTAATCCTATTGATTTCCAATATCATGTTTTCTCAAAATGTTAAAGAATTACGAACTTTGCTAAAAACGGGTGAAAGTTCTGAAAAATCAGCAAAAATATTGATTGAAAAATCCAGCACTGCTTACCGGAATTCGAAAGAACCGATTTACGGGGGATTTTTGGCGGTCGGGAAATTCTTTATGGCAAAACATGCCTTTAATCCACTGAAGAAAATGTCTTACTTTAATGAGGGAAAGAGAACAATGGAACAGGCTTTAAAAGCAGATCCTAAAAATTTAGAAATCAGATTAATGCGTTTAATCACCCAGGAAAAAACGCCCTCGATTTTAGGATACAACCAGCAGATTAAAGAAGACCGGAATTTTTTAGCGCAGGAATACAAAAACACAAATGATGAAGATTTGAAACTATACATCAAAGATTATTTAAAATTATAAAATGGAAATTATTGGATATATCCTGTTAACAATCGCAATTGTTATCAGCATGGAAGGCGTTACCTGGCTTACGCACAAATACATCATGCACGGTTTGGGTTGGTATTTGCACGAAGATCATCATCAACCCGGTTACCCTCATGTATTTGAAAAAAACGATGCTTTTTTTGTCGTTTTCGCAATCCCGAGTATTTTGCTTTTTTACTTCGGAACGCGTGGCGAACTGAACTGGATGTTCTTCGTCGGCTTAGGAATTTTAATTTACGGAATGTGTTATTTTCTGGTTCACGATGTCTTAATTCACCGCCGTTTCAAATGGTTTGATAAAACCAATAACTGGTATTTCCGTGGGTTGAGAAAAGCACACAAAATGCACCATAAACATTTAGGAAAAGAAGAAGGAGAATGTTTCGGGATGTTATTCGTGCCACTACATTACTTCAAAGAAGCCCGATTATCAACTTTAAAAAAATAAATTTTGCAATCGTATTATTACTTACTTTTAGATATTTTCAGTTTTTTAATTCCTTTTCTCTACAGTTTTGAGAAGAAAAGAATGCATTTCATTCAGCACTGGAAAGCTTATTTCACCTCGATTATGACGGTCGGAATTTTCTTTATTCTGTGGGACAGTTATTTCGCTTATCAAAATGTCTGGGCTTTTAATGACCAATATTTAGTCGGTTTCAGGATTCTTAAATTGCCGGTTGAGGAATGGTTATTTTTCTTGCTGATTCCTTATGCAAGTATCTTTATTCATTATTCTTTAAAATATTTCTTTCCGAATATTGAATTATCTGCAAAGGTGACGAAATGGATTACTTACGTTCTTTTCGCGGTCGGTTTATTGCTAACCGTTTTTAATTATGATAAAATGTACACCTTTGTTTGTATCGGATTATTTACATTATTAATGTTAGGTCAGATTATTTTTGAGTGGAAATATGCACAACGGTTTTACCTGAGTTTCATCATTATATTTATCCCTTTCTACTTTGTAAATTCGGCTTTAACAGGAAGTTATTCTGATTTGCCCGTCGTTTCTTATGACGACACTCAGAATCTGGGAATCCGGATGGGAACGATTCCGGTGGAAGACAGTTTTTACTGTTTCGCCCTGCTCTACTCGATTACGCTTTTGTTCGAATATTTAAAAACCAAGAAATTATTTAAATCCACCGATGAAAATTAATTTAACCAAACAATCAGGAATTTACACGTTGACTTCCGAACAAATTTTACCGCTTTCACTTGATAAAGCTTGGAAATTCTTTACATTGCCAACGAATTTAGATAAAATCACGCCGAAAGAAATGGATTTTAGGATCACCAATAATCCACCGGACAAAACGTACAAAGGTCAAATTATCACTTATAAAATCGGCGTTTTACCATTTATAAAATCGAACTGGATTACAGAAATCACGCATTTGGAAGATCATAAGTTTTTTGTGGATGAACAAAGATTCGGTCCCTATGCGATGTGGCATCACGAACATCATTTTGAAGAAGTAGCAAATGGAAAAGTGAAAATGACCGACATCATTAATTTCAAAATGCCCTTCGGAATTTTAGGAGATTTTCTGGCCGGAAAATTGGTGCGGAATAAAGTGAAATTCATCTTTGAAAGCCGTTTCAAAATTTTAGAAAAAACATTTGCATCATGAAAATTTTTCTTACAGGCGTTACCGGTTATATTGGCAAAAGACTTCTGATTCAGTTGCTGGAAGAAGGTCATCATGTGGTATGTTCTGTAAGGGATAAAAATCGTTTCGGGCTTAAATTATTTAAAGA
Source organism: Chryseobacterium gotjawalense (assembly GCF_030012525.1). Classification (NCBI taxonomy): domain Bacteria; kingdom Pseudomonadati; phylum Bacteroidota; class Flavobacteriia; order Flavobacteriales; family Weeksellaceae; genus Chryseobacterium; species Chryseobacterium gotjawalense. Next base: position 408,328 of record NZ_CP124855.1, on the reverse strand, counting down.
AAAACTCAATCAAATTGAAGTTATTGAGAATGATTTTTTAGACGTAAATTCTTTAAATACGATTCCGCAAGATATAGAAGCAGCTTATTATTTAATTCATTCGATGTCTTCCAGCGAAGGAGATTTTCAGGAAAAGGAAAAAATTTCCGCAGAGAATTTTCGCCATGCTTTAGAAAAAACTTCGGTAAAACAGGTGATTTTTCTGACAGGAATTATTAATGAACAAAAACTTTCCAAACATCTTCAATCCAGGAAAAATGTAGAAGAAGCACTGAAAAGTTCTGTTTACAGCTTAACCAGTCTTCGGGCCGGGATTATCGTGGGTTCGGGAAGTGCGTCTTTTGAAATCATTAGAGATCTGGTTGAAAAATTACCGGTCATGATTACGCCGAAATGGCTCAATACCAAATGTCAGCCGATCGCGATAAGAAATGTGATGCAGTTTTTGGTAGGCGTTTTGGGAAAAGAATTTACCTATAATCAAAATTACGATATCGCCGGGACCGACATTCTCACTTACAAAGAAATGCTTTTGCAGTACGCAGAAATCCGGGGTTTGAAACGTCATATTTTCATCGTTCCGGTGATGACGCCGAAACTGTCTTCTTACTGGCTGTATTTTGTGACTTCTACCAGTTATTTCCTGGCAAAAAACTTAGTTGATTCGATGAAAATCGATGTGGTCGCCCAGCAAAATACTTTGGCAGAGCAGTTAAACATTCACCTTTTTTCTTATCAGGAAGCGATTCGTCAGGCATTTGATAAAATCAAGCAGAATGATGTTTTGTCGAGTTGGTTTGATTCCTTCAGCAATCAGTTTCACAGCCGCCAAGTCTGGCAATATTTAGAAGTTCCAGACGAAGGTTGTTTTAAAGATGTCCGGGAAATAAAAGTGGATGATGAAGCAGCAACTTTAGAACGGATTTTCAGTATCGGGGGAAAAACCGGTTGGTATTATGCAGATTTCCTTTGGCGGATCCGTGGATTTTTAGATAAACTTTTTGGCGGTGTTGGTTTAAGACGGGGCCGCAGAAATGTTAATCATTTAGAAGCCGGGGATTCTGTAGATTTTTGGCGGGTTTTGTACGCTGACAGAGATAAAAAACGGCTTTTGCTTTTTGCCGAAATGAAACTTCCGGGGGAAGCCTGGCTGGAATTTAAAATCAAAAATGGCATCCTACATCAGGAAGCTACTTTTCGTCCGCTTGGTTTATCGGGAAGACTGTATTGGTATTCTGTCCTGCCTTTTCACGGTTTGATCTTTAATGGAATGCTGAAAAAATTAGCAGGGAAATAAATTTTTATCGATCGATAAAAACCTTTTATTGTATTTTTTTAACCAATCTCTAAAATTTCTAAATCGAAATCTGGTTTATACGAAAGTACTTTTTCTCTTATAAAATTTTTATTTCCGTTATTTTTTATCATCTTAAATTATTCTACTCCCACCGAATCATCGCCACGTCCGTCTGCGACAGCAACTGCATTCCCTTTTTCGTCGATAACGATCATTTCTGTTCTTCCGATTTGGGAAACCCTTTCGATTTTATAATTCATTTTTTCTAAAGCCGTTATCGTTGTTTCCGGAAAATTCTTCTCTACCATAACGGTTTCCGGAAGCCACTGATGATGAAATTTCGGGGTATTTACCGACATATTCGGGCTCAGTTTAAAATCAATCACATTCACAATCGATTGGTAAACCGAAGTTGGAATCGTAGTCCCGCCAGGAGTTCCCACGATGATATACGGTTTTCCATTTTTCAAAACGATGGTTGGCGTCATTGAACTCAACATTCTTTTTCCCGGTTGAATGGAGTTAGCTTCACCGCCAACAGCACCAAACATATTGGGAACACCTGGTTTTACGGAGAAATCATCCATTTCGTTGTTCAGGAAAAAACCTGCACCGGAAACGACCACTTTGCTTCCGTACAACCCGTTCAAGGTTGTTGTAACCGCCACAGCATTTCCGTCTTTATCTACGATGGAGATGTGCGTAGTTTCTGTAGATTCTTTGGGTTGCGGAATAATTTTTCCGACTTCTGAACTTGGAGTCGCTGCATTTTTATTAAAAGATTTCCAGCGGTTTTTCAGATACTCATCGGAAATCAACATTTCTGTTTTATCTTTAATAAATCCGGGATCTCCCATATATTCTGCTCTGTCCGCAAAAGCGCGGCGCTCGGCTTCCACCATAATTTGCACGGCCGGCGTAGAGTTCTGTTGGTACTTTTCGACATTTTCGAAACTGCTCATTTTCAGCATTTGGGCTAAAAGAATTCCGCCGCTGGAAGGCAAAGGCATGGATACGATTTCGTTTCCTTTGTAATTAAAAGTGATGGGTTTTCTTTCCACTACTTTATAATTCTTCAGATCATTTAAAGTAATAATTCCGTTTCCGCGCTTCATTTCCTCAATAATCAACTGAGCGATTTTCCCTTCATAAAAACCTTTTGCGCCGTTTTTCTGAATCAGTTTTAATGTTGCTGCCAATTCTTTCTGAATGAGAATGTCGCCCTGTTTCCATGGTGTTGCTTTCTGAAAAACGGTTTTATTTTTATTATGCTGGTTAAAGAATTCCATTTGATTATTGAGCAAATCGGCTTCTTTCTCTGTGATTGCAAAACCTTTCTCCGCTAAATTGATTGCCGGCTGAATCAGTTTTTCCATCGGCAATTTCGCATATTTCAAGGTCGCATAAAATCCGGCAATAGAACCGGGAATCCCGACTGCCAATCTTCCGTTTTGAGACAGATCGGTATTGGCATTTCCTTTTTTATCAAGATACATATCTCTGAATGACTTCTCCGGTGCGGTTTCGCGGAAATCGATGGTAAATTTCTCACCGTTATTTTTTACGCCAACTAAAAAACCACCGCCACCGATATTTCCGGCTTGCGGATAAACGACTGCTAAAGCGTATTGAGTTGCGATGACTGCATCGTAAGCATTGCCGCCCATTTTCATGATTTTCGCTCCGGCTTCACTTGCTAATGGATGTGCAGAAACGACCAAACCTTTTTCTTTGGTATGAATTTCTTTTACAATATTAATGTCGGTGAATTGCGCAAAAGCAAATTGGGAAATAACAACGAATGATAACAGCAGTTTTTTCATGACTAAAAATTTATCAAAAATAACGAAAATGGATGGATTGGCGACGATTTTCATTTCGAATCCTAATTTGCGACCCGACTTGAATGGAGCTCTTTTTACGGAACGAAGTGGAAAAAAACTGGTAACGCTTCGAGAGACTCCGTCTAAATTTCAGGCGGAAACAGTCGCCCAAAAAATTATTTTAAAAATACTATTCCTTATGCTATCTGATTTTGCTAAATTTGTGCGAAATCTAAACTTTAAATATGGAATCCTACACGGAAAAAATACTTATCACCGGTGCTCTGGGACAAATCGGCACCGAACTTACGAATAAATTAGTTGAAATTCACGGCGCGGAAAATGTGGTAGCTTCCGGACTTGACCGTTGGGATAAAAACCTGACTTCCGCGGGATTCTATGAGAGGATGGATGTGACCAATACACAATTGGTAAGACAGGTTATTAAAGATTACGAAATCACTACAGTATATCACCTGGCATCTTTGCTGTCGGGAACTTCTGAGAAACAGCCGCTTTTTGCCTGGAAACTGAATATCGAACCTTTGCTTCAGTTCTGTGAAATGGCGAAAGAAGGTTTGCTCAAGAAAATTTTCTGGCCAAGTTCTATTGCCGTTTTCGGCACAGGAATTCCGAAAGAAAACGTTGGGCAGAATGTTGTTTTGAATCCGACGACCGTGTACGGAATTTCGAAAATGGCGGGTGAAAAATGGTGCGAATATTACCATAATAAATTCGGAGTTGATGTAAGAAGTATTCGTTATCCCGGTTTGATTTCCTGGAAAACTCCTGCTGGTGGCGGAACGACAGATTACGCGGTAGAAATTTTTTATGAAGCCGTAGAACAAGGAAAATACACGAGTTTTATTTCTGAAAATACAGGAATGCCAATGCTTTATATGAATGACGCAATTAAGGCAACGCTTGATTTAATGAATGCTCCGAAAGAAAACCTGACCGTTCATACCGCATATAATTTAGGAGGAATGTCTTTCACGCCAAAAGAACTGGCGGAAGAAATCAAGAAAGAAATGCCGGATTTCACGATTGATTACCAACCGGATTTCCGTCAGCAGATCGCGGATTCCTGGCCGGCTTCCATCGATGATACGGTGGCGAAAAAAGACTGGGGACTTTCTTATGATTACGGCATCAGCGAAATGACGAAAGATATGCTGGAAAATCTGAAAGTGAAGCTGGCGAAAAACTAGTCATTTACTAGAAACATTTGAATTTTAACTGTAAAAGGCAATTTTATAAAATGCGGCGTTCGTTACTTTCTTGTTGAAAAAACTATTAATTTTTCAACATTAAGGAATTAAGAGGCTTAAGGTTTTTTTACTGTAATAACCCAAATCGGATTTTGTTTTTTGATTAATTTATTAAGGGAAATCAACAGATTTTTGGTAGTAAGAAAATTAAGAATCCCTTCGGAAATTGAAACAATACAGTTCTTTTTTAAACTTTTGACCGACTTAAACATTTTGATCTTTTCTGTTTATTTGGTTAAAAAACGAAGATCGTTTCTATAATAATTAACAATCTGCAACGTCAAAGGTATTTCTTCCGATGAGTTTGCAGATTTTTTTATACTTTCACCAAAACAATCTGCTGATCAATGGTTTTACTCACTTTTAATATTATCAATCCTGACTGGGCATTTAAAAACATCGGTGGATTGAGGAATCAGGATCTTTTAGAAATCACAATTCAAAATACAAAAGCAGTTCTGCGAAGCCTGGAAAGCAAAGAAATCCGCGCAACTTTTTTCATCGAAATCTCACTTATTCCCCAGCTCGATACATTGATTAAAAAAATAATCGATGAAGGTCATGAAATTTCTTTTTATCATATTGATTCCAGTTTAGAGGAAATTGAACGCATTAAGAAAAACACGGAAGAACTTATTGAAAAGCAAATCCGTGGAATTCGGATGAAGGAAAATGCTTTTGATTTGAATGAAATTCTACATTTGCGGTTCACTTATGTTTCCCTAATCGAAGAAACCTCTTTTGCATTTCCTTTTAAAAGATTTGAGAGAAAAGCTCCTATCATCGAAAAGAATGGGCTGAGTATTCTGCACGAAAGCATTTCCAGGTATTCTCAAATCCCTTACAATGATTTTATTTTTCAAATAATGCCGCTTTCTTATTATGAAAAAATGGTGGTAGAAACCATTAAAAAAGATGACTTTGTTTTATTTTACCTTAATTCCTGGCAGTTTACGGACTTTGATAAAGATAAATTTGAAATTTCATTTTTTAAAAAATACAATTCGGGCCAAAAGTTACAGGATAAATTAGAAGCGTTTTTAACCTGGATCAATGAAGCTGAACTCGCCCACTCAAGAATGAAAGATTTCGCGTTTTAGACTTCGTATTTAGGCAATTAAAAACACGCTGTCTCGCTGAGTTACGGAAATAATCAGGAGCTACAAAACCGGGTATTTTTACCTGTTCAGTCCGGCTCTTCACTGTATCTTTTTTTCGTCGTTCCTCCTCAAAAAAGGATGCCGTTTCGATCCGGGCTAGAATAAAAACCGTTTGTATTTCGAATATTTCCGGAATTACTTCCAAAAACTTCTTTAGTACGTTCATTTTCTTGCATGTTACAAAAAGAAGTTATATTTTTGCACCTCGAAATAATTAACAAAATTAATTAACATTATGAACAATTACGAAACTGTTTTCATTTTAACTCCCGTTCTATCTGACGCACAGGTGGAGGAAGCAGTGAAAAAATTTGAAGACTTATTGACTTCACACAATTGCGAAATCGTTGCCAAAGAAAAATGGGGACTGAAAAAATTAGCCTATCCAATTCAATTAAAAAAGAATGGATTCTACACTTTGATCGAATTCAAAGGTGAAGGTACTGTAGTAGCAGACTTAGAACTTGCTTTCAAACGTGACGAGAGAATCATCCGTTACCTGACTACAAAACTTGACAAACATGCGATCGAGTATGCAGTAAAAAGAAGAACGAAAGTGAAAACTGCGAAAGCTTAATTTTAACCCTTAAAAAAGAAAAGACATGGCAATAGATGATATGGCTAAGCAAGCCTCAGCAGGAGGAGAATCTGAAGTAAGATTTTTAACTCCACTTGACATTAATACAAAATCTGACAAAAAATACTGTAGATTCAAAAAATTCGGAATCAAACATGTAGATTATAAAGATGCAGATTTCCTTCTTCAGTTCGTAAACGAGCAAGGTAAAATTTTACCAAGAAGATATACAGGAACTTCTTTGAAATACCAAAGAAAAGTATCTGCAGCCATCAAAAGAGCAAGACACTTGGCAATGATGCCTTATGTAGCGGATCTTTTGAAATAAGACAAAATAGATAAAAGAATAAAGAGAGAAACTTAATTTGATTAAGTTTCTTTTTTAAAGCTTTTGTTGCTGATTTATAAATTAATTCTAACGATTTTTAGAAATGAGATAAAAGATGAAAGATAAAAGACTTTACAATCTTGCTTCTTTACTCTTTATTCTTTTCTCTAAAATTAAAAACGGACAACAACAATGGACATTATCCTAAAAAAAGACGTAGAAAACTTAGGTTTAGAGTTTGATACAGTAAGTGTAAAACCTGGTTATGCAAGAAACTTCTTGCTACCAAAAGGATTAGCACTTTTGGCAACGCCAAAAAACAAAGCAGCTTTAGCAGAAACTTTAGAAGCTAGAAAAGACGAAGAAGCGAAATTGGTTGCGGCTGCAAATGCAATCGTAGATCAATTGAAAAAAACAACCATCACTATTGCCACTAAAGTTGGTACCGGTGACAAATTGTTTGGTTCAATCAACAACGCTAACCTTTCTGACGAATTATCTAAAGTAGGAGTACAGGTTGATAAAAAATACATCAAGATTCCAGGGAACAATATTAAGAGAACTGGTAAATCTACTGCAATCATCAGACTTCACAGAGAAGTGGAATACAGCTACGAATTCGAAATCGTTTCTGATGCTCCACCAGTCGTAGAAGCTCCTAAACCAGTTGCTAAACCAAAAGCAGTTACAACAGAAGAAACTCCAGCTGAAGAAGCATAAGAGAGTTTTTTGAAATAATTAAAATCCGTTATCATTTATTTGATAGCGGATTTTTTTTGGTGAATGGCGGATAAGTGAATGGTGAATTTATATTCTTTGGTTTTGATTTTTCTCTTCAAAGTTGATGCATTTCTCTAAATATTACCGAACTGAATTATAAGGTCTTCAATGAAGGTAAGTTCAGGAAAATACGTGATGCAAAACAGAAGGAACTCTCTCCTCCTACGGAGCATTTTATTTTAGTTTAAAGATGATTACTATGAATTGAATTCCAGATTTATGCGGTGACATTTTTGGCTCTTTTGGCGAATTCCCTGGTGCTTTGTTTTTATCTGGTTGGTGGTAGAAAAAATTTATTACAGATTGTAATCTTCCCCAAAAATAGGATCATTTAAAAATATAGTTTTTAAATTTGAAAGACTATGAAAAACAGTAAATTTTCAGAAGTTCAGATCATCAAGATATTATCTGAACAAAATCAAGGAAAAACGGTGAATGAGATTTGCCGGGAGCATGGAATTAGCCAGCCAACCTTTTACAAGTGGAAGAGCAAATATGGTGGATTGGATGTTCAGCAACTTTCAAAAATGAAAGAGATGGAAAAGCAACTTTCGCAATATAAAAAGATTGTAGCTGAGCAAACTTTGGAGATTGTAGTCTTAAAAGATGTGATCGAAAAAAAGCTCTAACGCCTTGTGAGAAGCGTGAGTTAGTGGATTATTCGAAAGAAATCCATAACATGAGTTTGCGCAAGGCGTGCAAAGTGTTCAGTTTAAGAAGTTCAGTTTATTATTATCGTCAGGTATTTAAAAGTTCAGATGATGAGATCCGTGCAGAACTTATTTTACTTGCAGATTCTAATCAAACGTGGGGCTTTTGGATGATGCACAATCGATTGAAAAACTTAGGCTTTGGATGGAATCACAAAAGGGTTTATCGGATTTATAAGTCGATGAGATTAAATTTGCGAAGTAAAAGGAAAAAGCGGCTTCCAGCACGGATAAAACAACCACTGGTTCGCCCTATCTATCCGAACGTTACTTGGAGCATGGATTTTATGCACGACAGCTTGGAAAATGGCAAAAGCGTGAGAACCCTTAATATCATTGACGATTTTAACAGAGAGATTTTAAACATCACTATTGATAGCAGCTTGCCCTCTGCAAAAGTAATCTCGCAATTGGAACAATTAATTGAATGGCGGGGAAAACCTGAAAAGATAAGAGTGGACAACGGACCGGAATTTATTGCAGAAAAGATGAAAGATTATTGCAACAAAGAAAATATCGAACTGGGCTTCATTCAACCAGGGAAACCTACACAAAACTCATTGATTGAGAGGTTTAACAGAACGTTCCGGACAGAGTTTTTAAGTGTTTACCTCTTTGAGAACATCAGGCAAATGAGAAATTACGCAGAAATATGGATGTGGATGTACAATAATGAGAGACCGCATAGTGCGTTACAATACCTTACGCCACGGGATTTTTTATTGAAATATGGAAAACTCAATCAAAATAGCGCAAATGAGTTTCCCACATTCCAACAAAATTTCAACAACGACAACAATAAAATATTAACAAAAAACTCTACTTTTGAGTGTGCCTAAACAAGGGAAGATTACAAGATGCTTTAATAAATGTATTGTATCATTAATTTTTGACAATAAGATTCTATAAAAATTAAAAAACCGATCAAGATATTGGATGGAATTAACTTTAAATTACAATCTGTCGATTACTCTAGGTTATCTTTCGTTATTTTCATTAATCAGTTCAGCAAAAAAAAACTTCAGAAATAATTCTGAAGTTTTTAGTTTATAGTAACTTATTTGTTTTTACAAATTTTAATATTTCCCTGCGGGGGTTTTTACATTTCCTAAAATATCCGGGAAGTAATAATCGGCAAGATGCTCAAATTCGTCTCCGCGCATAAACATACTTGCATCAACTTCACTATACGACGATTTTCCGGCAGCGCCAATAAGCTCATTACAGGTACGCAACGTATTTTTGTGGAAGTGATATACGCGCTCACTCTTATCGGTTACATCTAAACCTTTAATAAGCATTTTATCCTGAGTCGCGACTCCGGTCGGACAGGTATTGGTATTACATCTCAATGCCTGAATACAGCCTAAAGCAAACATAAATCCTCTGGCGTTGTTACACATATCTGCTCCCATCGCAATGGCACGAAGGATATCAAGTGAAGTTAATACTTTTCCACTTGCGATTACTTTCAATTTATCTCTAACATTGAAATTGGTCAAAGTTCTATTAACAAAGATTAATGAAGGTTCTAACGGCATTCCTACTCCATCAGAGAATTCTGGTGGGGCGGCTCCTGTTCCACCTTCTGCTCCGTCTACCGTAATAAAATCCGGATAAATTTTCAATACATTCATCTGTGCGCAAATATCTTCAAACTCTTTGGTATCGCCGATACATAATTTGAATCCCACTGGTTTTCCGCCTGAAAGCTCTCTTAATTCCTGCACAAATCTCAGCAATCCCGCTGCATCAGAAAATGCGGAATGCGAAGGTGGAGAAATAATAGTCATGCCCGGTTGTACGTGACGAATGGCTGCAATTTCGGGCGTATTTTTCGAACCCGGCAGTACTCCACCGTGTCCTGGTTTTGCTCCTTGAGAAATTTTCAGCTCAATCATTTTCACCGCCGGAATCGATACATTTTTCTTAAAAATCTCAGGTGAAAATCTACCGTGGTCATCTCTACAACCGAAATATCCGGTTCCGATCTGCCAACATAAATCACCACCTTCCAGGTGATAAGGCGAAATTCCCCCTTCACCGGTATTGTGGTAAAATCCACCTTTTTTTGCACCTCTGTTCAAGGCCATCTGCGCACGGTCACTTAATGATCCAAAACTCATGGCAGAGATATTGAAAAGTGATGCTTTGTATTTCTGAGTACACTGATCGCCACCGACCAATACCGTTGGCAATTCCTCTGAAGGTGATTTGGCGTATATCGAATGTTTTATTCCTTCGTATTTTCTGTTATTGATCTCGAGTTGTGTCCCAAAAGGCACTGTATCACTAATGTTTTTTGCTCTTCTGTAGGCAGCGGAACGTTCGTTTCTTGGAAAAGGTTTTCCATCAGTTTCTCTTTCGATGAAATATTGCTGCATTTCCGGCGAAATTTCTTCAAAGAAATACCGGAAATAACCCAATACCGGAAAGTTACGAAGAATGGCATGTTTGGTCTGGAAACTGTTATAAAGCCCCAATATATAAATACAACTAAGCAGAATCGGGATCCAATAATGGGTTTTAATTAATATAGATATTACCCATGTTACTACCAGAAGTACTAATCCCCACCTAATGAATTTTTCTCTCATTATAAATTTTTTATTTAGTGCCCCAAAAATAATAATAATAAACGGACAAAAAAAACCGCTTTCATTAATTTTGAAAACGGTTCTATCGAAAGTTTCTATTTTATTTATTCCAGTTGATTTTTACAGTTTTCACCTGTTCAGAATCGGTACCGATCATAATATCAAAGTCACCTGCTTCCCAGTCATATTTCAAGGAATGGTTGTAGAATTTCAGCTCTTCGGGAGAGATATTAAAAGTTACTTTTTTACTTTCCCCTTTCTTTAAAAATATTTTTTGGAAACCTTTTAATTCTTTCACAGGTCTTGTGATGCTGCCAACAATATCTCTTATGTAAAGTTGCACTACTTCTGCACCATCATAATTCCCAGTGTTGGTCACCGTAACTGATGCCTGGATGGTTTGATTTCCTTTTGGATTTACGTTAGAAACCGAAATATCAGAATAATTAAAATGGGTATAACTTAATCCATAACCAAATGGATAAAGCGGCGTATTGCATTCGTCCATAAAATTGGAACGGAATCGCTCGTATTCACATTTTTCTGTTTTTTCAGCGCTCAAAGGTCGTCCGGTATTTTTATGATTATAGTACAATGGAACCTGACCTACACTTCTTGGGAACGTCATCGGTAATTTTCCGGAGGGATTTACTTTTCCAAAAAGAACATCTGTAATGGCATTTCCTGCTTCCGTTCCCGGGAACCAAACATTTAAAATGGCTTCCGGAATATCTTTTATATTGGTTAAAGCCAATGGTCTTCCTGTGAAAAGAACGACTACAATTGGTTTACCGGTTTTCTTTAACTCCATTAATAAATCGACCTGAGAAGCAGGAATATCGATTTCTGTTCTGGAAGAAGACTCCCCACTCATCTCGGCAGACTCTCCGATGGCAAGTACAATTACATCTGCCTGATTAGCAACTGATACCGCTTCTTTCAGCAGCTCTTCTTTCGAACGGAAATCCCGGTCAGTTAACTTTCCGTGGGCAGCGTAGATATTTTCTAGTTTTTCACTGTAATCGATATTGGCTCCTTTTGCAGAAATAAATTTCACCTGTTTGCCCAAATTATCCTGCAATCCTTTTACTAACGAAACAGAATTGGCGTGATTTGCACCAACGCTCCACGTCCCGGCCATATTAAGCGCGTTATTCACCAATGGACCAATGACAGCCACAGTTCCTGATTTTTTCAGGGGTAAAATTTGATTTTCATTCTTCATTAAAACCATGGACTGTGCGGCCGTATTTCTTGCAATCTTTCTATTCTCTAAACTGTACACTTCTTTGGCGGCCAATTTTGCGTCACCATATCGGTACGGATCATCAAACAATCCTAAATCATATTTTGCTTCCAAAATTCTTCTGGCTGCAAGATCGATGGATGCTTGGGTCACCTTTCCTTCCTGCAGGGATTTCTTTAAAGTTTTTAAAAATCCTTCGCCCACCATATCCATATCGATTCCTGCATTCAATGACATTGCAGAAACTTGTTGTAAATCTCCCATGCCGTGATCTACCATTTCATTAATTCCAGTATAATCAGTGACAATAAATCCATCAAAACCCCACTGATTCCGAAGCACTTCGGTTTGCAGCCATCGGTTCCCGGTGGCGGGGATTCCGTCGACTTCATTAAAAGAAGCCATTACAGAGCCTACGCCGGCTTCTACTGCCGCTTTATAAGGCGGGAAATATTCATTAAACATTCTGAGATGACTCATGTCAACGGTATTGTAATCTCTACCCGCTTCAGAAGCGCCATATAAGGCAAAATGCTTCACACACGCCAGGATGGTATTATGATGTGATAAATCTTTGCCTTGATAACCATAAACCATTGCTTTTGCGATTTCACTTCCTAAGTAAGGATCTTCGCCGGATCCTTCAGAAACCCTTCCCCATCTTGGTTCACGGGATATATCGGTCATTGGGGAAAACGTCCAGGAAATACCATCCGCGCTGGCTTCTTTGGCGGCAACTCTGGCGGACTGCTGAATCAAATTCATATCCCAAGAGGCTGCTAATCCTAATGGGATTGGGAAATTTGTTTCATATCCATGGATGACATCCATTCCAAAAATGAGCGGAATTTTTAAACGGCTTTTTTCAACGGCAACTTTCTGAACGGCTTTGATTTTATCAGCCCCTTTAATATTAAAAAGTCCGCCCACCAAACCGTCTTCAATTTTTTTTCCGATGTCGGAATTTTGTGCCTGTCCGGTGGTAAAATCTCCGGCACTCGGTAAATTAAGTTGACCGATTTTTTCATCTAAGGTCATTTTCGCCAAAAGATTTTCTACAAAAACTTTTTTCTTGGCTTTATACTGACTGGTCTGGAAAGACTGTACCGGTTTATTGACAATATCCTGTGCCATCACCAAAGACGAAAGTGCCATGGCTGCCAGCAAAACTATTTTTTTCATTTTAATTAAATTTCGTTTATTTCTTTACTCTATTTTTTTTGAGCGAGCATCTACTCATACAACTTCGGATTAGAATGTTTTTTTCTATGGTCTCAATCGTTAGAAAATAAAAATTAAAAGGTGTATTTTGTTGATTTAAAATCCAGTTTTTTCAGTCCCTGTTTAATTTCAGGTGCATTCATAAATAAATTCCATAGTAAACCTGTTCTATAATTCTCAATCATTGGCGAAATGGTTCCCTGATCAATTGCCAGATATCTTGGCGTAAACCAGTCGTTATAATTAATTGAAGTTGCATCATAGGGACCTGCAGAGCCAATGAATTCTGGTTTTTCCTGATATAAAAATCTTAAAAAATCCATCGATTCTTTTGGCGTGTAAGGAAAACTGCTGAGCGCCGCGGTAGGATTAATTACCCCTGAATCATTGATGGGAGTATGCGCAGTGTAACCTACAGAACCATCATTGTTTCTCGTATAACCTGCTGAAAGTCCCCAGTAATTCGGTCCGTAACCTTTCCAACCTTTTGGATTTTCTACGCAGTATTTATAATCAATTAAGACCTGATTTTTATTAAGATCAAAATAGTTGGCAACATATCGGTCAGAAAGACCAGTCGGATCTAATCCGAGATAGGAATATTGCGCCCAGAAAAGTGGACCGCCATACTCTTCTGCGCCATTATGTTTTACGTACATCGGCAATCCATATTTGGTTTTGTCGGTAGTGTAAGTTCCGTTTCTCGTCCATCCTTTATAATAGGTTTCGGCATCAATTGGATAGGTTGGTGAAGAGGCGGCTAAAATATAGGTTACTAAAGTTTCATCATATCCTTTTAAAGGGAAATTCATTTCCCAACCATAGGTTGGAGACCAATGCCAATAGAGCGTTTTTTCGCCACCTTTGGTGTACCAGTTCCACTCTACTCCTTTCCAAAGATCATCCATTTTCTGGGCAAGAATTTTTTCTTCCTGATTTCCGTTTTTAAAGTATTCCCGCACTGAAATAATTCCCTGAACTAAAAATGCAGTTTCTACTAAATCACCACCATTATCTTTTTTACCAAATGGAACTGTTTTTCCGGTTTCTCCATTAATCCAATGCGACCAAGCGCCATGATGCCGGTCTGATTTTGCCAGAAAATCTGCCATCGTCGTTAATCGCTGAACGGCTTCTTTTCGAGGAATAAATTTTCTTTCAACTCCGACGAGAATGGTCATCATTCCGAAACCTGAGCCTCCAGTAGTAATAACGTTTTTATCATTTTGAGGATAAATATTGTCCTCATGATAACGCTCCCGTCCTAACCTGGAGTTGGGTTCAGCTTCTTCCCAGAAATATTTTAATACATCTCTCTGTACCTGATTCATCAATGCTTCATCTGATTTGTTTATCATCTGATTTTCGGTTGCTTTAATAACTGGTTTCGTACTTTCACACGACATTAACAACACACCGGCAAATGCTGAAATAAGAATAATTTTCTTCATGAATACCTAATTAATTTCGAAATTTTTAATTTTTTTTAAAATCCATATCTGCTTGAATGAAACCCCAATTTAATTAATCCCTGCTTAATATCCGGCGCATTCATAAATAATTTCCAAAGGAACTCTGACTGATGGTTTTCAATCATCGGAGAAATTGTTCCCTGATCTATTGCTAAATATCTTGGAGTAACCCAGTTATAATGGACTGAATATGCATCAAATGGACCTGCTACACCAACATATTTCGCATAATTTTCGTTATACAAAAACCTTAAATAGCTTATGCTTTCTGCGGGAGTATAAGCTATATTGGAAATGGCTGCTGTAGGAGAAATCACTCCTAAATCATTGTTCGGCTGATGGGCAGAATAGCCGGTTGTCCCATCTGTGTTTCGGCTGTAACTTGCAGTTAATCCCCAATTCTTTGTACTGTAACCCATCCAGTTTTTAGGATTTTCGATGGCATACTGATGCATTATTTTTGCATGATTTGTTGCAGCATCTCCATAACTCACGTATTCATCGGAAAGTCCGCGTGGATCCAAACCAAGGAAAGAGTAGTGTGAGAAAAACATTGGTCCTACTGTTCCACTTGCTCCATTATGATTAACTATCAATGGGATTCCATATTGTGATGCGGCAGTTTTTATACTCCCATTTCTTGCCCAACCCTGTTGATAAACTGTTTTAGCAATAGAATAATTGGGTGAAGCCGCCGCCAGAATATATGTAATTAAAGTTTCATCATAACCCTGTATTTTTAGATTCATCTGAAAATCGTAATTGGGCGACCAGTGCCAGTACAAAACGTTTTGACCTTGGGTATACCAATTCCATTCGACACCTTTCCAGAGTTCATCAGCTTTTTTACTCAAAGCGAGTTCCTGTGCATCTGTAGAAGTTTTAAAATATTCCCGAACACAGATTAACCCTTGAACAAGAAATGCTGTTTCAACCAAATCACCTCCATTATCCATTGTACCAAAAGGAATCACATTTCCATTATTACCATTAATCCAATGAGGCCAGGCTCCATGAAAACGGTTGGCATTCTGCAAAAAATTAAGAGAAGTTGTCAATCTGGAAACGGCTTCTGTCCGTGGAACATCACCATTTTTAATGGCTACCAGAATGGTCATTAAACCAAAACCAGAACCTCCCGTAGTAATCACTGAAGCATCTGTTCCCGGATTATCGGTATGGTAACGTTCCCGTGCTAATTTCGAATTCGCTTCTGCATAATCCCAAAAATATTTGGTAACGTCTTTTTGAGTCATTCCGATAATTTGAGGATCGGTATAAACAGTATTTATCGGAGGTTCACTACCGCCGCCGCCAATTGGTGTTCCGCCACTTTTTGGTGGTGAATCACGCGAGCATGAAACAAGCAAAAAAGCTACAGCCAATAATTGGATTGATTTTTTCATTTAATTTTATATCAAAAGAGCCACCTCACGATGGCTCTGTTATGAGTTTATCTGTTGTCTTTTTCCAATTTGTACAGCGCGTTTACATCTGCACTTTTCAATGGAATATTATAAATTCTAAATTCATCTAACATTCCGGCAAAACTTGTTGCCCAGTCTTGCGGCGAGCCATTGTTTTGAGGAGGATTAGTATCAAACTGGTGTGTTCCTATTACCACTTTTCCATTGGTCCCAACCAATTGAATTGCACCATAACCAGGAGCACCATTTGGATTATCGATGCCTCCAGGATCTTTTGCAAACCATGGCGCAGAACCTGTAATTCCCCCGGCAGGAGCAAAAGGAAAACCTGTTAGATTAGCTGCCGGTTCTCCATTGAGATAAGCACTTACTTTGCTGGTTGCTGGGTCATAGGTTACGGTAACATAAATCCATTTATTTTTGCTTCCATCGATATTCATCATCACGCTTTGCCCTCTCCAGTCCACTGCAGGTCTTCCGTTTTCCACAGAAAGTTTTAGGCGGATACGGTCTGGGTTTGCATTGTCCGGGTTATCAATAAATAAATTAATTCCACCCCAAAATTCGGTTGGGCGAACAATTGAAAAAATTCCCTGCGCTCCTTTCCCCTGACCTGGAGTTGCCGGATCTACCGTATTGGCACTTTTCATCCAAAATGAAAAAGTAAAGGCGCTAAGTCCGGTAACCGCGGGCGAAATATTGGCAACGGCATATCTTTTCTGAGAATCAGAACCGCTGTACGCTTTTCCTTTAATCCCAGAATCATATGCTACTGAAGTCCCAACAGCATTAGTTATATTATTGTATTTATCGTTCAAATTGTCTTCAAAGCTAAGTTTGGTGATAAGATTGGCAGCAGCAACATCATCTGAATTTTCATATCCGCCGATGGCTGCGTACGGGACAGGAAGATTATCACGGTCAATACTGTCTTCACAACTCAGTGTAATGACACCCATCAAAAAAGCTACCCCGATATATTTAATTAAAGTTCTATTTTTCATAATCAATATTTTTTGAAAATTAATAGTTAGGATTTTGCGCAGATAATCCTTTGGCTTCAGCAATAAAAGAACTCGGCAAAGGAAATACTTCATGTTTTCCTACGACAAAAGTTTTTCCGTCTGCGGCCATCGCTGCCTTTGCCTGTCCTGTTCTTACTAAATCAAACCACCGGTCATGTTCCAGCGCTAATTCTAATCTTCTCTCCTGCCAGATTGCTGTTCTTACATCAGCTTGTGAAACTGCCGTAGAATTTGCTAATCCCGCTCTGTTTCTAACTTGATTTAAGAATGGAAGTGCGGCGGCTGTTTGACCCAATTCATTCATGGCTTCAGCTTTCATTAATAAAACCTCAGCATATCTAAGATATCTGATATTGGTGTCAGAGTAATCATCTCCCGTATAATTGGAAGAATATACTTTGTAATTGTAAAAAGGATTTTCTACCGTAGCCGGGACAATTCTGCCATCATATAAAGTTGAGTTTCTAAAAATAATGGTTGCATCTCTTCTTTTGGTATCACCCGCTGCGTTGAAGGCATCCACTAAATTTTGAGATGGTGTTGCAAAACCCCAACCCCAGCCTCCTGCACCACGGGCGCCCTGAGTCTGAGAATACTGTTGAATTCCTGGTTGTTGTGGGCCACCTTTTCCCTGGATTTCAAAAATGGATTCTTGATTATTTTCTCCTGAAATTTTATAAATATCTGCAAAGTTTGGTGTGAGTGAATAACCTGTTACCAAATTACAGTTATCAATCACTTTCTGCCAATTTTTCTGATAAAGATTTACTTTCGCCAGCAGTGCGTAAGCTGCACCTTTTGAAGCGCGACCTTTGTTTGCAGCCGAGTAAGTGTTTTTATCTGGTAAGGCCCCAATTGCATCATTCAAGTCATTCATAATGAAAGCATAAACCTCTTCTTTTGATTTTCTGGTCAGCAACATTGTTCTATCGGCTTCATTTCCCGCAGCTGGAACATGATCCACAACAGGTACACCTCCAAACGATCTCACTAAAATAAAATAGGAGAACGCGCGAAGAAATTTAGCTTCTCCTGTTAATCTATTTCTAAGATCTGTATTGGCATTGGTAAGCAGCGGAAGATAAGACAATGCCTGATTGGACCGGTTGACTGCCTGATAATGACCTTGCCATACATCTTGAAAAGAACTTCCTGTTGCAGTGAAATTCAAGGCATCTAATAAATCTTTGTCACCACCTGCGTCACCCGGTGAAGACCCTTTATCAGCTTCGTCAGATGCAATGGTTGTAATGCCAACCCAGGAAAACGAACTGATGTTCCAATCTAAATATTTGGCATAAATCGCAGAAACGAAACTTTCAGCACCGGCGTCATTATTGAGCAAAGACAGGTCGTCAGTAGAAATTGCTTCTGTTGGTTTTACCTCTAAAAAATCATTACGACAACTCTGGCTAGAGAGTGAAAATAAAAGTAATGATGATAATATTATTATTTTTTTATTCATTTTTTTAAATTTTTAAAATTTCAAATTTACTCCTAATACAAAAGATCGCAATGTTGGATATGCATCTAACTCAATACCAGTTAATCCATAAGGATCACCATTGGCATTAAGTTCTGGGGAGAACCCAGTAAATTTCTGCGTGATAAAAGGGTTAACAGCACTCACATAAACCCGTAAAGAAGATAAATAATCAACTGGTTTAGATAAGGTATATCCTAGCGCAATATTATTAATTCTAAAGAAATCACCTGATTCTAAATAATAATTCGATGCTAATGGCACTGCATTGAAAGGTGCAGGATTGGATGAGCCCATATTGGTACTGCTGTAGAAATCTGTAGCTACGCCGTATTCAATATTTTCACCAGAGAAACGCTGTGCTTTTTTACCATTATATACTTTAGCTCCAAATGTTCCGTAGCCATTTACAGAGAGATCAAGCTGTTTGAAAGTTACACCTAAATTAACACCGTACGTAGAAGTAGGCATATAAGAACCGAAGAATTTACGATCTGCTAAATCATCAGCACCAGTTTTTCCATTACCATTAGTATCCACGTATGTAAATTTACCATCGGCATCAATTCCGCTAACTTCCCACAACCAGAAACTACCTAATGGCTGCCCAACAGCAATATCACTAAGGTACTTGGTATATTGTCCGTTTGATAAATCACCTCCTTTAATAGGATTTACATTCTCATTAGCAAGTTTGCTTAAGTTATTCTTGTTGTGAGAAAAATTTCCGCTCAGGTTATAACTCCAGTTTTCGTTGATTTTATCAGCCCAGCTCAGCATCAGTTCGAAACCTTTGTTGGTTACTTCACCCAAATGAGCATATCCATTTTGAGAAATTCCAGAAGTTGAAACAGGAATCATTGCTAAAATAATATTCTTGGTGATTCTGTTATAGAAATCCACGGAACCTTTTAATTTTCTGTTCACCATTTCGAAATCAAGTCCTGCACTGGATTCTTCTGTTATCTCCCAAGAAAGATTAGGATCATAAATTTTATCTAAAGTTGTTCCGTTGGAAATGGCATTACCATTAAAGGCATAGTTGTAACGGTCTCCACTGGCAAAAGGCAGATAATTGGTCGGGATATTCTGGTTGCCCAGTCTTCCCCAACCGCCTCTTAATTTCAACATATTTAAGAAAGAAACGTCTTTAAGGAAAGACTCTTCAGAAACCACCCAACCTGCTCCGAAAGCAGGAAAAGTTCCCCATTTATTACCTTGGGCAAATTGTGATGAACCATCTCTTCTAATCGTCGCCGTTAATAAATACCGATTCATTAATTTATACTGTGCTCTGGCAAAATAAGAATTAGTGGTGTTTTTATTTCCATTTACACTATATAAAGAGATTAGCTGATCCAAATAGTTCGTTCCCGACAGATCCCAATAATTACTGTTAAGGACCATATTTTTCCGGGTAGTACTTATTGTATTTTCCCCATCACGGACTGCTGCTTCAGTACCTATCGTAGCTTCAATATCATGAATTCCGAATTTTTTGGCATAGGTTAAGTAATTGGTCAAACTCCAATTAAAATAATCTTTTTTCTCATTAAATAAGGTATTCACATTATCAGTCGGTTTGTAATCAGAAACTTTTCTCGTAGGATCTGCCGCTAACCAAATGCTCAACAAATCGGCATAGTTATAACTCTTGAAATTATAGTATTCACCAGAGAATTGAGATGTAAATTTAAGATCTTTCATCAGATTAAGATCTAGTTTTAAACCTCCCTGCAGCTGCATTGATTTTTGCTTTTCATTAAATAAATTCAGTTGCGCAACCGGATTTCCAACATTATTAAAGGAGGAACCTGTCGGCGAAGCAAAACCGTTTGCTCCTACGAATGAAACGCCATACTTACCACCCGGAAAATAAACCGGCACAAGAGGCGACTGTTTATAAGCAGCAGTAAAAGCACTCAGAGGTTTTGGGGTAACATTGGTAAACGCAACTGATAATGTTTGGGTAAGCACAATACCTTTGGATACCTTAAATTCATTATTCGTTCTTATCGTACTTCTGTTATAATCAGTTCCCTGTAAAATTGCTTTTTCGTCATAATTTCCTAAACTCAAGAAATATTTTGCATTTTCCGAAGCTCCTGATAAAGATAAATTATGTTGATTGAAGGTTCCAGTTCGGGTTATTTCTTTAAACCAATCGGTATTAACCGGTTGATCCTGAGAAAATTTCGTCATCTGCAAAGCGGTATTCGTATAAAAAGAAAACAGGTTACTACCTGCCATTTTCACTTTTTTCAACGGCATTCTTACTCCTGCCAAACCATCATATTCTACAGAAATCTTTTTACCTTTTCCGGATTTTGTCGTGATGATAATCACACCATTTGCGGCTCTATTTCCATAGATTGCTAGTGCGGAAGCATCTTTCAGAACGTCGTACGTTAAGATATCATTGGAATTGATATTATTGATGTTATCAGCAAAAAGGCCATCAACTACATACAGCGGATTTCTACCACTCAGTGCCGTACCCAAACCACGAATAATAACTGATGGCGTCGAACCTGGTAAATCAGAAGCAATTACAGTAACTCCCGCTGCTTTCCCCTGGATTGCCTGCGTCGCATTTAAAACCTTTGTTTTACTGAGTTCCTCTGCATTGATTGAGCTTATTGAAGTAGTATTATCCACTTTTTTTCTCGTTCCATAACCAATCATCACCACTTCCTCAATGAGTTGTTCTTTGATTGCGGTGTCCTTGCGAGTTTCCTGCGCGCCGACATTCACACCGAAGTATAGCGCCGCTATTAAACAAGGAAATTTTAGATTACTGTTTTTCATATTTAAAGTTTTATCTTTTATCTATATTTAATAAAGCCATTATCTGTTTATGACCATATTAGTTCTAACTCTTTCAAAGTTATATAAATTTATGCAATGTTAACGATAATATAAATTTATTATAATTTTTTGTTAATGACTTTAATCACTACCCATAAATTTTTTGGCGTATTATTTGACTACAGTAAAAATACTAACTTAAGAAAATCATTATGAGAAGAAATACAATATTAGTGGCCACAATGGCCATCGCAACAATCGGAACCACAACACAGTCATGTCTGGCAATAGCAACCTCCAGCGTTGGCTTAGCTGTATTGAAACAAATTTTATTAGGCGGAATTACCAAAGGTTTAAATATCTTCAGCAGTAAAGACAGTTTTTTGGGAAATCAACTCATCGAAGCCGCATTGCCGCAACAGTTGAGAGACATTAATAATACTTTGCAAAAAGTAGGGTTAAGTAATCTGGTTCAAAAAGAAAAAGAATATATCGCGAGCGCAGCAGCATTTACAGTTGATATTTCCCGGCCAATTTTGATAAATGCCGTCAATTCTTTAACAGCAGAAGATGCCACAAGAATCGTACAGGGAGGAAGTGGTGCCGCAACACAACTGTTACGGGAAAGAACTTCGGCACAGTTGATGGCTGCGATCGCACCGAAGGTAGATGCAAAACTGAACGAGTTTGGACTAGTACAGTCTTTGAACTCAGCATTGTCAGGAACCAATATTTTAGGAAGTATTTTCGGTGGTCAGAACAACAATAATTTAGCGACGGGCTCAATAAGCAAATTCGCCGCTCAACAAATGGTTAACGGGCTTTTTAACATTATTGAAAATCACGAGCAGCAAAATTCAAATACCATTCTTAATTCACTCAACGGAACGAGATAAAAAATATATTTAACTATCTTTGAAGTCCGGTTTAGGCCGGATTTTTTTTAACTAAAACAAATATAAAATGGCTAATATTATTGAAAACCAAGATCATAAAAGCTCCGAAGATTTTTACAGTTCTTTAAAAGAAAAACTGGAAGCCACTCACTATTTCCCCGAAGATTATCAGTTCAAATTCATTGTTTTAAATGAAGAAAGAAAAATCACAGAAATTTACCGTGTGTTTGATGATTTGAAATTTACACTGACAACGCGGGACAGCAAAAACGCAAAATATACCTCACTCACTATTACGGCTTTTGTGCTGGATGCTGAACATGTAATTTCCGTTTATAAAAAAGTGGGCGAAATCGAAGGAGTTATGTCCCTTTAATTAATGCATATGAATATTCTAATTACAGGCGGGACAGGACTGGTCGGAAATGAATTAGTCAAAAAGCTGGAAGAACATCAACATTCTGTAAGAATTCTAAGCCGCTCAAAAAGTAATGCAAAAAATGAATTCTACTGGAACGTGGCTGAAAAAAAAATCGACGAAAAGGCTTTTGAAAATTTAGATTGCATCATTCATCTGGCGGGCGCAAACATCAGCGAAAGATGGACCGACAGTTATAAAAAAGAAATGCATTCCAGCAGAATTGATTCTGCCAACCTGCTGTTTGATTATTGCCGGAAAAAGGGAATCCACTTAAAATCATTCATTTCTGCCTCGGGAATTAATTATTACGGAACGTTTAATTCTGACCGTATTTTAACTGAAGATTCCGGAATTGTAAAAACAGATTTTCTCGCAAAACTTTGTGAAGATTGGGAAAAAGCTGCAGACCAATTTTCTGAAATTTCAGATAGAATTGTTTGTTTGCGAACGGCCATGGTTTTATCAAAAGAAGGAGGAGCATTTCCCATGCTGAAAAAAACAATCGATTTAAATATGGGTTCTGCAGTGGGATCCGGTAAACAATGGATGAACTGGATTCATATCGATGATCTGGTCAATATGTATGTAACCGCTGTTGAAAATTCTGCAATCAATGGAAAATACAATGCAGTCGCTGATGAAACCTTAACAAATAAAGACTTCATGAAAAAACTGGCAAAAGCTTCGGATAAGTTTTTTCTTCCTTTGAATGTTCCGTCTTTTATACTGAAAACAGTTTTAGGAGAAATGAGTTCGATTATTTTAGAAGGCACCCGGGCGGATAACAAAAAAATCAAATCGCAGGGATTTGATTTTAAATATTCACATCTCGACGATGCTTTCAAAACGTTAATTTAATTATTTTTCAATAAAAAGTTTTACATTTTCGATGGGACGGCCGATCATTGCGACGGAACCTTTAATGATTACCGGTCTTTGAATCAACTCCGGATTTTTCACTAACATCTGGATTAAATCTTCATCCGATAAATTCCTGTCTTTAAACTGTTCCTTATGTAACTTCTCATTTGTTCTCACCAAATCCTTTACCGGACAATGAAGTTTCTTCAAAACAGTCCGCAGCTCCGTTTCGCTCAGCGGCTGATTGATGATATCAATAATTTCAAAAGGAATCCCGTTTTCATCCAGATATTCTAAAATACCGCGACTTTTCGAACAGGAATTATTATGAAGAATTTTAATCATTTTCTTTAAATTAAAAGGTTACAGCAAATATTACGGACTTGGTTACAGCGCATCAAATTATGGCTCTTCATTTTCCCCTAATAAAAAAATCTAAAACAATCCGTGCAATTCGGTTTCTATTCTTTGCAGAATTAAACCAAAATCTTCAGGTCTTTCCACAAAGTCCAAATCATCTACTTCGATGACCAATAGTTTCCCTTCGCTGTATTCAGAAATCCAACTTTCATATTTCTGGTTCAGTTTCGAAAGATATTCGATAGAAATTGACGCTTCATAATCACGTCCTCTTTTGTAAATTTTCTTCACCAGATTGGGCACATCGGACTTTAAATAAATCAACAGATCAGGTGCCGAAACAAAACTTTTCATCAGATGAAAAACAGAGGAATAATTGGCGAAATCACGGTCAGTCAACAGTTCCATGTCATTTAGATTTTCAGCAAAAATGTGTGCATCTTCATAAATCGTACGGTCCTGAATGACGCTTTTTCCGCTATCCCGAATTTCTTTCACCTGGCGGAATCTACTTCCCAAAAAATAAATTTGTAAGGCAAAACTCCATTTGCTCATATCGGCATAAAAATCCTCCAAATAAGGATTATGATCTACATCTTCAAATTGCGCTTCCCAACCGTAATGTTTTGATAACATAGTGGTTAAAGTCGTTTTTCCCGCGCCGATATTTCCTGTAACAGCAATGTGCATTTCTAAATTTTATTTAATGAATCAGTAATTTATTTTTCGAAAAAGACCATAAATTAATTCTAAATTTTCTTTATTAAAAGATAGTTGTTATTTAATTCCAAAGTCTTTTTCGAGGGGGTAAAGATAAAGTTTGTTCCCTTTGATAACAAAATAAGAAGCAGAGTTTTTATCCACAATTTGCGAATTGTCAGCCTTAAAAACAGTTTTCAAAGCGTGCTCCTCTATTTTATGGATGGCAGTTTTGGAAATAATAAATATCCGGTCATTTTCACGGCGAAGTTTCCGGCCATTTTCCAGCGCAAAATCAGCTGTTTTTTCTGATTTGAAATTATAAACCGACAAATGATCGTCATGTAAGAAATAAACCTTTTTTTCGAAAATTAAAAGATCGATGATATTTTCAAAATTAAGATTAAATGAAAAGGTATTGATGATACGGTCATCCCGGAAATTGTACTGAATTAATCGTTTCGTACTTTCATCCAAAAGCCACACCTGCTGCAGATCTTCTACATAAGCAGTTTTGATAAATCCGAATTTCTGCCGGAAATTAATGGTTTGAATCTGATTTAAATTTTGGTCAAAAAACTTTAATTCCTGAGCATTTTCAGAAAATGAGGGAATGTTTAAAGGATTCTGCACCGACTGAATCCGGAACGGCAAAGTCAGCATCAGTTTCGCTTTCTGATTTCCCAGAGAATCGTATTTTGTAAAGCTGAAATCTTGGTTTTTGTAGAGATAAATATTACCGTAATCATCTGCGAAAAGATCTTTGGCTGTTGCTAATCTTAACGTATCAAAAGGAAGAATTTTCTGCGCAGAAAGTGAACAAAATAAAAATAGAATCAATATTTTAAAAACTTTCAGCATTTAATTATTTGATTGAAACCTCGTAAATTTTCGACCATAATTTTCCGGTAATCAACATATTATCTCCTTTAAATGCGATTCCGTTTAAAGTATTTTCGCTATCAATATCGGTATATTGCTTGGCAATATCTGTAAAATCAATTGTTCCAACCACTTCCCCATTCTTTGGATTTATTTTTAAAATGACGTCTTTGTGCCAAACATTTGCATAGATGAATCCGTTATGATATTCCAGTTCATTGAGTTGGTCATACGCTTCGGTATTTCCTGCGACCGAAATGTAACGAACCATTTTCGACGGGTCAGAAACGCTGAGGAAATAAATATTTTTTGTTCCATCAGAAGCAATTAAGTCTTTACCGTCATAAGTTAAACCCCAACCTTCACCCATCACATTTGGATAAGGAAATTCGCTCAACTCTTTCAAAGAGTTTTTGTCGTAAACAAATCCTTTTTTATTTCTCCAAGTCAATTGATAAATTTTGTCACCAACAATCGCACAACCTTCGGAAAAAACATCATCGGCTTGAGTTGTTTGCGCAATCGGAGTAGTTGTTCCAAGGGTATATTTCCAAATTCTGGATTCTCCTAACTGTCCATCAGATTCATAAATAGTGTTGCCGTCAATTTGAAAACCTTGGGTAAAACTTTTCGGGTCGTGAGGATATTCTTTTACGATTTCGTAGGTTAATTTTGCTGCTGGGTTTTTCGCAAAAACGTTAATAGTCGCATCTTGATTTAAAATCTCACCGCCTTTTTTCTTGATATTAAAAGTAACCTGATTATCTCCTAAAGTAAAATATGCGGGATCAACTACCAGCTTTGAGGTTTCTTTGTCACCAAAACTAATCGAGATACTTTCCGCATTATCGGTCACCTCTTTCGGTAGCTCTAAATGATCCCCAAAATGATAACCTTTGCTTTCCATCGAAAGATTATAGTCATTTAAAGTATTGAGAATTTCCTTGTCTTTATTACAGGAAACAAGAAAAACTAAAGCAAAAACGGTGGAAATAATTCTAATCTTCATTCAATAAATTTTTTCAAAAATACTGAATTTTACTTACACATAACGTTCCAAAGATTCCCCGAACAAAATAATAATTATATTTGTTCCACTTATTTCTTTAAAAATGAAAAAAACTCTTGCCCTTCTTATTTTCACTTCTGCAGTTTTTTCTGCACAGCAATTCACAAAACAAGATTCGCTAAAAGGCTCTAACACCGAATTCAGGAATTTCTGGGATGTCAAAAAATATGAAATTTCTGTGGAACCAAAGTTCGCAGATCAGTCGGTTTCCGGTACGAACAAAATAACTTTTGAAATTTTAAAAGACGTTAAAAACCCTGTATTTCAAATCGATTTACAGCAGCCGATGAATTACAAAATCATCGGTTCTGACACCAAATCATATTCTTCAAAAAGAGAAGGCGATTTTATTTTCATCACGGCGAAGAAAAATTATAAAAAAGGCGAAACGCATTCTTTCACCATTCAATTTTCCGGAAATCCTGTTGTGGCCAAAAATGCGCCTTGGGACGGTGGCTGGGTTTTCAAGAAAGATGCCCAGGGAAATCCGTGGATGTCTGTGGCTCAGGAAGGAATCGGCGCTTCGGTTTGGTTGCCCTCGAAAGATCTCTGGAGTGATGAACCTGATAACGGCATGATTATGAAAATCATTACCCCCAAAGATTTGGTTGGTGTAGGAAATGGAAGATTGATTGCCCAAAAATCTGAAAAAGATAAAAAGGTTTATACGTGGGAAGTTAAAAATCCAATCAATCTTTATTCTATCGTTCCTAATGTTGGGAAATACGTCAATTTTAAAGAAACTTATGCCGGCGAAAAAGGTGCACTTGATTTGGATTACTGGGTTTTGGACTATAATCTGGAGAAAGCCCAAAAACAGTTTCAACAGGTTAAACCGATGATGAAAGCCTTCGAACACTGGTTCGGTCCATATCCTTTCTACGAAGATTCTTATAAACTGATAGAAACGCCCTATCTCGGGATGGAACATCAAAGTGGCGTAGGATATGGAAACAATTACGAAAACGGTTATTTAGGTCGTGACTTATCAGGAACCGGAGTTGGTTTAAACTGGGATTTCATCATCATTCATGAAAGCGGACACGAATGGTTTGCCAATAATATCACCGCAAAAGACAAGGCAGATATGTGGATTCATGAGGGTTTCACCAATTATTCTGAAACCTTGTTTGTGGAGGATTTTATGGGCAAAGCAGCGGCTGAAAAATACTTAGTCGGAATCCGTAAAAACATTAGAAATGACGGGCCAATTATTGGTCCTTACGGCGTTGCAAAATCAGGAAGCAGCGATATGTATTACAAAGGTGCCAACATGATTCATACGATTCGCCAAGTCATTAATAACGATGAAAAGTTCAGACAAATTCTGCGTGGTTTGAATAAAGATTTCTACCATCAAACCGTTACCACAAAACAGGTAGAAGATTATATTTCTAAAAAATCCGGGATTGATTTTTCTACTGTTTTTGATCAATATCTAAGAACGACCAAAATTCCGACTTTAGAATATTCACAAACCGGAAATACTTTAAAATACCGCTATACGCAGATTGTAAAGGATTTAAAATTGCCGCTCAGAATTAACGGTAACCAGGAAATCAATCCGACTGAAAATTGGCAAACGGTGACATTAGCGTCTGGAGATCCGGTAAAATTAGATGAGAACTATTACATTTATTATTCTCAGCAAAAATAAACGGTATAAAAAATACACCCCGTTTTATAAAATAAAAAATGCCGCTTCTTCTGGAAACGGCATTTTTTTCTTTTGGTAAAACAAACAAAAACTAAGAATTTCTCATGGTAATTCTGAAAATTGTTCCCACGCCGAGTTCAGTTTGTGCAATTTTGATATCGCCACGGTGGTATTCCTTGATGACTCTTTTTGCTAAAGACAAACCCAGTCCCCATCCTCTTTTTTTTGTGGAATAACCTGCTTTGAAAGCATTTCTTGCTTGGGTTCTTGTCATTCCCGAGCCGGAATCTTTGATATCGATGACAATGTTTTTACTTTTTTCGTAGAGTTCGATTTCCAGACGCCCCTCTCCTCTCATCGCATCTACCGCATTTTTTACAATATTTTCAATCACCCAGCTCAGCAGAATTCTGCTGTGCGGAATCAGGATCTGTTCTTTTGGCAAGATCAGCATAAAACTTACTTTCCGCGAAATTCTTGATTTCAGATAATCGTAATTCTGTTGTATGGTTTCATTGATATTCAAATCATTAAGCTCGGGAACAGAACCGATTTTCGAAAACCTTTCAGAAATCGTTTTCAATCTGTTGATGTCATTTTCGATTTCTTTTACGCCTTCGCTGTTTTCATTTTCCATGCGGAGAATTTCAATCCAACCGATCATTGATGAAAGCGGTGTTCCGATCTGATGCGCAGTTTCCTTTGCCAAACCTGCCCAAACATAACCTTCATCGGTTTTTTTGATTGTCCGCAGAAACCAGAAAGAAAAGAAAATATAAGCCAAAATAAGCAGACCTAAAATATAGGGTGAATACCTCAAATTATTTAATAAATTGGAATTGGTGTAATAGACATATTGGTTATTTCCATCCGGCATCTGCAGTTCAATGGGCTTGTACGAACTGGCCATTTTATTCACCAAAGCCTGCATTTTCTGAGGATCATTCTGAATTGCTTCGGGGATATTTCTCTGAAAATCAAGACCCAGGGGCTTCTTATTTTTATCGGTAACAATTACAGGAATTGTATTATTGGTTTTGTTAATCTGCAGAATCAAATCCAAAGTCATGGGATCTTCGATGATTTCATTCTGCTGATATTTGATCGTGGTCGCAAAAAGTTCAATCCTTTTGATTTCCTCTTTCCGCAAATAATTAATCAGAACAACAGAAGCCGCTACTACACCTGCAACAGCCGATGTAAGCAATATATAAATAATCCAGTTATTAAGTTTGGAAAAAATCCCGCGTCTCTTCATCGTACGAAAATACAACTATTTTAAAACGTTCAGCACTTGCAATAATGCATCGCCAACATTGCCGCCCTGATAATTATTAATAATGATTGCGAAAACATATTTTTTTCCGTTTTTCGAAGTATGGTAGCCGGCAAATGATTTGGTGTCTTTCATGGTTCCACTTTTCAATTTCATCCCATTTCCCTGGGTCGGAAATCCATCGTAAAATTCATTAAACCAAGGTTGTTTTTTGCTGTAAAGCAACGACTGCACTTCTGCTTTTGCCGAAACGTAGTTTTGGGGAGAAAGTCCACTTCCGTCTGCAAAATTGATCATGGCCGGATTAATTCCTTTTGATTTCCAGAAATCTTTCAGGTAGGAAATTCCTGCATCAAAACTTCCCTCATTATTCTTTTCTTTTCCTAAAGTTTTAATTAAAGTTTCCCCATAAAAATTGATGCTTTTCCGCATAAACCAAAAGATAATTTGATCTAAAGTCGGCGACTTATATTCGAGCAAAAGATTATTCGCCGGAACGGCAGCTGTTTTCTCACCATCAATTCTTTGCTGTGAGGTAGAAGTCACTTTTCCATTAAATTCAATTCCGGATTCTTTCAGCCAATTTTTTATTTCCTGTCCTAAAGTTAAAGGTGGATTTGGAGTTGCTCCGGAAACCGTAATCCCTTTCACTGGCAACACTCCATTGATATAAGCTACCTCAGAATGGGGCGCCGTATAAATCAGGCATTGATCAGAATTTCCGTTTGTTTCAATATCATTCACCCATTTCACATTGGGCAAATCGACATTTAATTTTTTGATTTCGCCGCCGAGCATCTGCATATCGAACTGATTTTCGCGCCAGTTGATTCCCCAAACTCCTGCACCGTAATAATTCCCCAGGTCGTTCCAGGGCCAACCACCGGGAGTCGTGAGAAAGTCAAAATAGGAATCGTCAATAATCAAATTACCGGAAATTTTAGAAATCCCTTTTCCCCTTAAAGACTGAATTAATTTTTGTTTAAAATTTTCGGGTTTATATCCATCATACCTCCAACTTCCCAAAGTGGGATCACCTGTTGATGTCACGAAAAGATCGCCCGCCAAAAAGCCTGACGAAAGAGTCCCGGAATAATAGGCTCTGGTGACAAACTGAAAATCTTTGCCTAAAGTTTCTAAAGCTGCAGCGGCCGTAAATATCTTTTGCGTAGAAGCACTGGAAAGGCCCGCATTGCCATTTTTTTCATACACCAAATTGCCGCCTTCGTCCGCCACATACATGGAAACAATTGAGGAATATGCAGAGGCAGAAGCTAATAATTTCCTGGTTGCAGCATCTAAATTATGTGCGACATTCTGTGTGAAAAAAAACTGGGAAATCAATAGAACAAAAGGGATCAGCTTCTTCATTTTTTACTTTTTTGTGCTCAAATATAAAGAATTAATATTTTTTAAAAGTTAAATATATTAACAATATATCCTTCTATTTTCAATTAATACATAATAACTATTGTTTTTACTTGCATTTTTCGCATTAAATACGTAAACTTTGTAGTGTAAATTTAAAATTTAGAATAATGGCATCAATTATCACAGGCTTATTTGAAAGCCAAAGTCAGTCTCACCAAATTGGCCAGGACTTAGAAAATGCAGGTATTCAGAATCAGGATTACATTCTATATTTGCATGAAGAGAACATTCATAAAAAAATAAAAACCTCTATATGGCAATATTTTTTTAAAGACAAAACCGAACTTGAAGACGACAGTTTGGTGGTCAGTGTAAAAGTAAAGGATCCGGAAGAAACCGAAAAGGTAAAGGAAGTCTTTTCAAGAAACAACTGCATTCATCAAAATTATTTTGAGAACATAAAATTTAGCGATGCAAAATCTTTAGATTATTTAAAAAAAATAGTGGCATTACGTGCCAAAGCAGAGATATTCAATTCCCCGAGCCTTAATTACAGGGGTCAATCGGAAGGGATCAATGCTGAAGTCAATTTTGGAAATTCCCCAGAATCCTAATTTCGTTGTATTTTAGAAGCGGTTTTTTTACGGATCTATTATAATAACAAAAACCTGGGAGTTTTTCATAAATTACATATAACCCTAATATCAAAAACTCTTTAATATAATTAACCAGGAACCTTTCAAAATTTGAAGGGTTCTTTATTTTCTAAAACTCATTTGTCTCCTATGTTAAAAAAAAAATTCTCTCTTATGGATTTAATTACTTTCAATCCTAGCTTTTATTAGCTTCAATATATTTTTATCGGTTTAAATACGCTGACACGGATTTTCTTACAATCGCGATGAATATGCCCTTTCAGCGATCAGAGTTTCATTCAGAAAACCAGTTTCTATTAATACATTTTTTGGGTTTTGTCCACCTATTTGGACTTTTTTTTCTTACTTTCGTGTCCTAATTGGCTTTTATAAATGGTTTACGATTTAGAACAGGAAAATAAAGAAATTCTCGCAAGGTATAAAGATTTAATTACCAATACGTACCGCAAGCTGGATGAGGAACAGAACAAACTCATCCGGAAAGCGTTCGATATTGCTTTAGATGCCCATAAAGACCAGCGCAGAAAAACAGGTGAACCTTATATCTATCACCCGATTGAGGTAGCAAAAATTGTGGCCAACGAGATTGGGATGGGTGCCACATCGATTGCGTGTGCACTTCTGCACGATGTGATCGAAGACTCCGACTATACTTACGACGACCTCAAAAAAATATTTGGAAAAAAAATTGCAGATATTGTCAACGGACTGACCAAGATCGCGGTCATGAATCACCAGAATATTTCGATACAATCAGAGAATTACCGTAAGCTTTTGCTCACTCTTTCCGAAGATTTCAGGGTGATTTTAATTAAAATTGCAGACCGACTGCACAATATGCGGACCCTGGAAAGTATGACGCCGGAGAAGCAGAAAAAAATTGCCTCGGAAACAATTTATATTTATGCACCGCTTGCCCACCGGCTCGGTCTGTATAACATCAAATCAGAATTAGAAGACCTTTCTTTAAAATTTAATAATCCGGAAGTCTATTTTGACATTTCTTCGAAATTAGAACTGGCGAAAGAAAGCCGCGAGAAATACATCGAAGAATTTAAAAAAGAGGTATCGGAACAATTAGAAGATGAAAATCTAAATGTTTCAATTAAAGGAAGAGCAAAAGCAATTTCTTCTATTTACCGTAAAATGCTCAAACAGGGAGTGTCTTTCGATGAGGTTTTTGATAATTATGCCATCAGAATTATTTATAAATCCGATGCTAAGAACGAAAAATTTCTCGCCTGGAAAATCTATTCTATCGTTACAGACCTTTATCACAGTAATCCTCAGCGAATGCGGGACTGGATTTCTCAGCCGCGTTCTACCGGTTATGAAAGTCTGCATCTTACCATTTTAGGCCCTGATAAAAAATGGATTGAAGTTCAAATCCGGTCCGAACGGATGGATGATATCGCTGAAAAAGGCGTCGCAGCTCACTACAAATACAAGGAAGGTTACCAACAAAGTTCTGATGAAAAAAACTTTGAACGTTGGGTAAGAGAAATCCGTGAAGTGCTGGAAAATCAGCAGTCGATGAGTACGACAGAACTCTTAGATGACATTAAGCTTAATTTATATTCAAAAGAAGTATTTGTCTTTACCCCAAAAGGGGAAATAAAAACGCTGCCGATTGGCTCTACTGCTTTAGATTTTGCATTTTCAGTGCATTCGGATTTAGGAACAAAATGTCTTGGCGCGAAAGTAAACGGTAAATTAGTGCCTATTTCCTATGTTTTATTAAATGGCGACCAGGTTGATATCCTTTCCTCACAAAACCAAAAACCCAAAGTAGACTGGCTGGATTTTGTAGTCACTTCGAAAGCCAAATCAAAGATAAAAGCTATTCTGAATTCTGAAAATAATGGTTTAGTGGAAGAAGGAAAAGAAATCCTGCAAAGAAAAATGCGCCACGCAAAACTTAATTTCAATGATGAGGAAATAAATAAAATGCAGAAATTCTTTGAGTTAAAAAGTTCTCAGGAATTATTTCTCAAATTTCAAAATGGTGATTTAGACATCGGTGACATTAAAAAATATACCGAAGGAAAAGGAATTTTCAGTAATATTCTACAACGTTTCCGCAAATCGCCAACCAAAAACGAGCTCTTCACCGAAACGCCGGAAACCAATCTTGACATGATTGTTTTCGGAAAAGATGAGCAGAAAATGAATTATTCGTATGCGAAATGCTGTACCGTAATTCCGGGCGACAGAATTTTCGGATTCATTACTATTTCTGAAGGAATTAAAGTTCATAATGACAACTGTCCCAATGCGATAAACCTTCGTGCCCAATATGACTATCGGGTTTTACCGGCAAAATGGGTCAATGAGGAAAGTTTCAAAAACAGAATAAAAATTGAAATTGAAGGCCTCGACCGCATGGGAATGATCAACGATATTACAGCAGTCATCAGCAACAACATGAATATGGACATGAAAAGCATGTCTATTGAATCTAATAACGGCGTCTTTTTAGGCAGCATTAATCTGGAAGTGAGAAACCGAAGCCAGCTGGACGAAACTTTCAAACAACTCAAAAATATTAATGGTGTTTCCCGTGTAAAACGAATGTAAAAAACACCACTAAATAAATCCTATGCTCATTACCGAATATTTTAAAAAATTTCTTCACAGTTCACAATCTTCAGGAATACTCTTAATCCTTTGTGTTTTAATATCACTCTTTATCGCGAATTCTTCACTCGGAGTTTCATTTCAAAATTTACTGGATACCCACATCGGAACTGAAATTTTTCATCTTAATTATCCGCTGAGCATCTGGATAAATGACGGTTTGATGGCAATTTTCTTTTTGCTCGTCGGTTTAGAAATCAAACGGGAAATCGTAGAAGGTGAACTTTCAACCTTTAAGTCTGCTTCATTACCCATTATCGCGGCAATCGGCGGAATGATTGTTCCCGCTTTAATTTATTACTTTTTCAACCACGGCACCGAATATGCAAATGGCTGGGCAATCCCGATGGCAACAGACATTGCGTTTTCTCTCGCCATTATTTCGATGCTTGGGAAACGGGCACCGCTTTCTTTAAAAATATTCTTGGCTGCTCTGGCAATTGTAGATGATTTAGGTGCAATTATGGTGATCGCTATCTTCTATACCGACCAACTTCACTGGGATTATCTGGGATTAAGCGCAGCAATGGTCGTAATATTAATCCTGCTGAATTTCTTTAAATTCAAGAAACATATTTTCTATATTATTCCGGGTTTATTTCTTTGGTATTTCATGCACCATTCGGGGATTCATGCGACGATTGCAGGCGTGCTTTTGGCCTTCACCATTCCGACCAATACTTCTACCACTGAAATTTCACCTTTAGAAAAATTAGAGCAGAAATTACATTTGCCCGTCAACTTTCTGATCATGCCGATTTTTGCTTTGGCCAATACGAATATCACTTTTAAAGACGGAATGGTGGACGGACTTTTCAGCAACTTTGGCTACGGAATTATCTTTGGATTAATCATCGGTAAAATCATCGGAATCAACTTGTTTTCCTGGATTTTCATTAAATTAAAAATCAGCAGTTTGCCCGACAAAAGTTCCTGGTCTCAAATGTTGGGCGCGGGACTTCTGGCAGGAATTGGTTTTACCATGTCTATTTTTATTGGTTTACTTTCCTTCAAAGGACATCCTGAAATTCAGGATGAAGCCAAATTTGCCATTTTGGTCGCTTCTGCAATTTCGGGATTCGCAGGTTTTTCTTTGTTAAAGTATATTGGGAAAAAGAAGGAAAATCTGGAAGAAACAGAAGGCTAACGGTTTCTTTTTATCTGTGAACAGGAAAATTTTCTTATTGCTGTAACATCCAAAAATTTAACGGAACTGATAAATCATTTATCCGTTGTAATATGATGATGGTCTTCAATAATATCCTCGGTTTCAGAAAGCAGATCTTTATCAAACTGCAATTCGCCGGAAGCCATTTCTTCAGCAATCATTTTTTCGACACGAACTCTTTTAATGGCGATATTCAATTCATTTCCCAATAAAATTAAAATGATATTGATATTCACCCAAACCATTACCAAAATAATTGTTCCGATAGAACCGTAAAGAACATTGTACCTCGAAAAATTTCTCACATAAATGGCAAAGAAATAGGTCACCAGCACAAATAAAACTGTGGTTAAAATCGCACCGGGAACAGCTTGTTTAAAAGTGGTAATCTTCAAACAACCCACCCAGTAAAAAAGCGCCAATAAAATAAAATAGAAAATCGGGAACGAAATAAATCCAATGATCTTCGACATATTATCGACCAACCAGGAAATGTTAATTTCGGGTGTAAATAATTTCAGAACTACTTCACTGTAATAGATTCCCAACAGAGAAGCAATAATCAGCAGAATAAATGCGATGGTTATAACGAAAGCCACCAGATATTCTTTAACAAGACCCCGTTGTAAATTGGTATTGAAATTAAAACCGTTAATCAAAGAATGCGTTCCATTTACCGCAAAAACCATTGCAAACACAATCGTCATATTGCTGATATTTTTTATATTCGGGATAATAAAATTTTGAATATATCCCGTAACATCGCTTTGCATACGGGCCGGCAAGATATTCTGCATCAACACTTCAAAAATATAAAACTGCAATTTATCGTAATGCGGAAGATACGGCAGCAGCGAAAGTAAAAACAGTATAAAAGGAAACAGGCTCAGGAAGAAACTCCACGAAATACTCGCTGCGCTTCTGCCAATCTGCATTTTAAAAACACCTTGTCCATAGATTTCAAACATTTTCCAAAGAGAAATTCCTAAAAAAGGAATATGAATCTTATCCAGAAAATCTTTTATTTTGATGATGAATTGTGGAGTTTTAATGCCCATTAATTTATATTTGCAAAACAAAGATATGAAATGCGAATTAATTTAGTCTGCATGGGCAAAACCGATGATAAAGAAATTACCAATCTGGTCCAATATTATCAAAACCGGCTGCCAAAATACTGGAATTTTGAAATCATCGAAATTCCCGATGTAAAAAACGCCAAAAACCTCAGTCCTGATTTACTCAAAAAGGAAGAAGGAAAATTGTTTTTAAATTTAATTGAAAACTCCGACACCATCGTCCTTCTCGACGAAAAAGGAAAACAGTTTACCAGCCGCGAATTCGCTGCCAAAATCGATAACTGGATGAGTTCCTCGGTGAAAAAAGTTTCGATTATTATCGGAGGTGCTTACGGCTTTTCAGATGAAATGTATGCACGGGCTAATGAAAAAATGTCGCTTTCAAAAATGACCTTTACCCATCAGATGATCCGGCTGTTTTTTGTAGAACAGATTTACCGTGCAGACCAGATTCTGCAGGGAAAACCGTATCATAACGACTGATCAGAATTAAGTTTAATGGTAAATCACATTGACACTTTTATCAATTTGATAAACATTTGCTCATTTCACTATAAAATTGCTTTAATGGTACATTTTTTTCTTTAGACAAGAAAAAAATGTTATGGCATTAGAACAACTCGATAAGTACACCAAGTTTTTTGGTTTTATTCTCAAATACTACAACAGTGATATTGTGAAATCTACAACGAATTCTGCAATGAACGAGATGACCGTGGAAGAAATTCCCAAAGATGATTTCGATGATCAACCGGAAGAACTTGTGGAAGATTTAAAAA
Organism: Chryseobacterium gotjawalense; assembly: GCF_030012525.1. Lineage (NCBI taxonomy): Bacteria > Pseudomonadati > Bacteroidota > Flavobacteriia > Flavobacteriales > Weeksellaceae > Chryseobacterium > Chryseobacterium gotjawalense. Next base: position 371,292 of record NZ_CP124855.1, on the reverse strand, counting down.
GAATGGGCCCCACCTACGTTAAATTAGGACAACTTCTTTCAACAAGACCCGATTTATTGCCTGACAACTACTTGGCTGCACTTGCTGGATTACAGGATGATGTAGAAACCATTTCTTATCAAGAAGTAGAAAATATTTTTGAAGAAGAAATCGGAGTTAAAATCAGCAAAGCATTTGTTGAGTTTAATCCCGTTCCGTTGGCAAGTGCTTCTATTGGCCAAGTTCACAAAGCTGTTCTGCATTCAGGCCGTGAGGTTGCAGTAAAGATTCAAAGGCCTGGGGTCCGCAAGAATTTTTTCGATGATCTGGATGCCTTGAAACAGATGGCAGCAATAGCGGTTTCACATTCCAAAGAGGCAAAAAAATATGCACTTGACGATGTTGTGGAAGAGTTGCGGTATATACTTCTCAATGAACTCGATTACCATAAAGAGGCACAGAATTTAATGGTCCTCAAAGAAAATTTAAAAGAATACAGCCACCTCGTCATTCCGCAACCAGTTGTTGAATATTCATCTTCTAAAGTATTGACGATGGATTTTATAGAGGGTAAAAAAATCACGTCGCTCGGTCATTTAAAAAAGTTAGAAACTGATTTTAATCCATTAATTGATGATCTTGTTGAAGCTTATTTAAAACAGATTATTGTAGATGGTTTTGCTCACGCCGATCCACATCCCGGAAACATTCATTTAACTTCCAATGACCAAATCGCTTTGATGGATTTGGGAATGGTAGCAAAGTTCAGCCCCAAAATGATGGAAAAAATAATGATGTTACTGGTCGGAATGAGCAAAAAAGACGGCGACGCCATTACGGAAGCATTATTAGAAATGAGCGACTATAATTCTGCCACCGCAAATATTGAAAACTTCAGAAAAAACATCAACAGACTTGTCTTAGAAAGCACCAGCACGAAAGCTGAAGATATGGAAACCGGCAGAATTGTACTGCAAATGAATAGAATTGCCGCAAACGATGGAATAAAACTGCCGGTGGAACTGAATATTTTAGGGAAAATATTATTAAATCTAGACCAGATAATTGCGGTATTAACTCCCAACTATAATTTACAGCAAGCCATTCAAAAATTTATTAAAAGAATGGTCAATAAAAAAATAAAGCAGGAATTAAAACCTGAAAATGTGTACGGTTTATTATTAGACAATAAAAAACTCGCTGAAAATTTACCGGGCCGCCTTAATAAAATCACAGAAAAATTAGCCAATAACGAATTTGAAATCAAAATTAATGCGATCGATGAAACACGCTTAACCGATGGTTTTCAAAAAGTTGCTAACCGCATTACCTCGGGGTTAATTATTGCAGCGATGATTATTGGAGCCGCATTACTTATGAGAATCCCGTCCTCCTACTCTATTTTAGGATATGGAATTCTGCCTTTCATTTTTTTCCTGATTGCAATCGGACTGGGCCTTTTCCTTATTTACAACATTATGTTTAAGGATGAAAACTTCAGAAACGACAAAGACTCATGAACAAAAGATTGAAATTTTCAAACAGGCATACTGCTAGCGGCAACTTTTTTTATTTCTAAAGTTTTTTATGTTTATTTTTGTCCTCTATGAAAGATTTGTCTTTAAGAACCGTCACCGTCATGCGTTATATTCTACCTCTGAGAGAAGGCGGCTCTCTGCCCGCACTTGCAGAAGCCGACGATGATTTTAAATATGTCTTAAAGTTCCGTGGCGCAGGTCACGGCGTGAAGATGTTGATTTCGGAATTATTGGGCGGAAAGATTTCACAGGTTTTGGGATTGCCGATTCCCGAACTGGTTTTCGCCAACCTTGATGTGGATTTCGGAAGAACGGAAGCCGACGAAGAAATTCAGGATTTGCTGAAGTTTTCTGAAGGTTTAAATCTGGGACTGCATTTTCTTTCCGGTGCAATTGCTTATGATCCATCTGTAAAAGTTGATCCCTTTTTAGCATCGAAAATTGTCTGGTTAGATGCTTACATTACCAATATTGACCGTACTTTTAAGAACACCAATCTTTTGATGTGGCACAAAGAACTTTGGCTTATTGATAATGGAGCCTCTTTATATTTTCACCATTCCTGGATGAATTTCGAAAAACATGCTTTAAGCCCTTTTGCTTACATAAAAGACCACGTTCTTCTTTCCCAGGCAACCATGCTTGATGAAGCAGATCAGTTTGCGAAATCGGTACTGACCGATGAAATTCTGCACGCCATTGTAGCCTTAATTCCATTAGAGTGGCTGGACTGGAACGATACCGACGATTCGCCGGAACAGATTAAAGAAGTCTATTTTAATTTCCTGAAAGCACGTCGCGATCATTCTGTAAACTTTATAAACGAAGCGAAAAATGCAAGAGGTTAAAATTTACGAATACGCAGTCATTAGGCTCGTACCGAAAGTTGAAAGAGAAGAATTTTTCAACATCGGCCTGATTATGTTTTCGAAAAAAGAAAAATATATCCGTTTTGAATTTCACCTTTGTTCTGAAAAGTTTCGAACGATGAAATGTAAAATTGATTTCGGGGACATCTCTAAAAACCTGGAAAATTTCAAACACGTTGCGAGCGGAGAAAAAGAAGGCGGTCCGATCGCTTTACTCGACATTCCCGAAAGATTCCGGTGGTTAACGGCGGTTAGAAGTTCTATAATTCAAACCTCGCGACCGCATCCCGGAAAAACTAAGGATCTGGATGGAACTTTTGAGCGACTGTTTGAAGAATTGGTGAAATAAAAAGAAACTTTAAATCAACAGATTCAGGTTGTCTTTAAAACTCCTTCCGACAGGAATAACAGCTTCATTGTTCAAAATAATTTCGTGCATATTGATTTTCTGAACAAATTGTCTCTGCACCGCGAAACTCCGATGAACTCTAATAAATGACTGAAAATCAACCTCTTTTAAAAGATTCCCGATACTCGATAAAACACAGTGTCTTTTCTGCGAAGTAATAATCAGAGAGTAATCTCCGAGTGCTTCGATGTAGAAAATGTCGTGAAGTTTCACTTTCGTTTGCTCGTGACCTTCTTTAATATAAATCACATCGCTACCCAAACTTGATTCAAACAAATCGGCTTTCAGTTTAATCTCCATAAATTCTTCAACCCGTTTAATGGCATTCTCAAAACGGTCAAATTTAATGGGTTTTACAATGAAGTCTAAGGTATGCAGTTCAAAACTTTCTACAGCAAATTCTGAATGTGAAGTAATAAAGATACATACCGGAACTTCCTGAGCACTTTTTCGAAGTTCAACACCTGATAAACCCGGAAGATCGATATCTGAAAACAATACATCAATTACATTTTCCGCGATTGCCTTTAATGCGTGTTCAGCACAAGAATAAACTCCGATTACATTAAGAATAGGGAATTTTTTGGCGTAGGATAATACCGTCAACCGGTCAATCTCGCAATCATCGACAATGATAGAGTTGAGTTTCAAGGTGATAGGTTTTAGTTTTACTCAAAATTACTAAAAAAGAATCAGAAAACCACCGCCACCGATTTAAAATATTTCAATGATTCCCTGTTTTCAGTCTTCCACTAAAGACTGAAAAATGATCACGTCAATAAAAAAAAATCTTAGGACAAATAACAATTACAAATTTTCGGCTCTGCTTTACGCTCTTGAATTACTTCAGCAATATTCTTAAAACCGTTCGATTGTTTTGCTTCTGAAACCGCACCTTTGAAGTGTTTTCCTACACCTTAAATTTTCGTCAGCTTTGCGAATTTCAAAATGAGATTTTTTTCGCCCTCATGCTGGAATTTCACTTTTGCTTTGATGTTTTGAGGATCGGTGCCATCAAGAAAAACAACATCCCCCACGCCAAACCGGTCGTGACGAACCCTGTCACCCACTTCGATATCCTGGGAAGAATTCCCACTTGGATTGATTATTCTTGCTGTAGCAACAGGTTTTAGATTTTGCGGAACCGGCAGCGGTTCATTTCTTTCAATCGTTTTCTTCGGATCTTTCTTTTTAAAGAATCTCGGCTCTGCAGGCTCATCATCAAAAATATTTGATTTTAAACCGGAATTATTCATGAAACGGTTTTCGGTTGCAGGGTTAACGAATTCCAGGTACTGCTCATCAACTTCACTTAAAAATCTGGATGGCTCCGCATTGGTAATTTTACCCCACTGAAAACGGGAAACCGCATAGGTAAAAAACACCTGCTTTTCGGCTCGGGTTAAGGCGACATAAAACAGACGTCTTTCTTCCTCCAACTCCTCTCTGGTGGAAGAACTCATAAAACTTGGGAAGAGATTTTCTTCTAAACCGACCACATGAACTACGGGAAACTCCAATCCTTTTGAAAGGTGAATCGTCATCAGTGAAACCTGGTCGCCATCTTCATTTTTGTCGGTTTGTGTATCTGCAGAAAGAGCGATATTTTCGAGAAAACTGGAAAGCGACGGATCACCATCTTCTATCTGTTGCTGCTCTTCGATAAAACCCTGCATCGAGTTCATCAATTCCTGAATATTTTCAACCCGGGAAATTCCTTCGGGAGTTTGATCGTCTTTTAAAAACTTAATAATGCCGGTTCTTTTCGCAACTTCCATGGCGACATTGTAAGCATTCTCGGTTTTCAACATGACCTGAAATGCTTTAATCATGGACCAAAAATCAGAAAGCTTGGTTAAAATTCCATTATTTAATTTCAAGTTGGGCGCATAAAAACCCAGATTATCCAAAACCTGCGAGACCGAAATATTTTGAGAATCGGCAAAGACTATTAATTTATTTTGCGTAGTTTCTCCAATCCCACGGACCGGATAATTGATAATTCTGGAAAGCGCTTCGGAATCATTTTCATTAATTAAAATCCGCAAATACGCTACTAAGTCTTTCACCTCTTTTCTCTGGTAAAAGGATAATCCGCCAAAAACTTTGTAGGGAATATTCTTCCGTCTCAAAGCATCTTCAAAGGCACGTGTTTGAGAATTGGTCCGGTATAAAATCGCAAAATCAGTAAACTTTTTCTGTTGAGAATTGTGCTGTTCCCAAATATTAGAAGCAACAAAATTCGCTTCATCTGCATCTGAAAGCGAACGGTAGACTTTTATTTTCTCTCCTTCTTCATTTTCACTAAAGACGTTTTTCTTAAACTGCTGCAAGTTTTTAGAAATGACCACATTTGCAGCATTCACGATATTCTGCGTCGAGCGGTAATTTTGTTCCAAAGAAACTGTTACCGCATCCGGATAATCTTTTTTGAAGTTTAAGATATTCTGAATATTCGCCCCACGGAAGGAATAGATTGATTGTGCATCGTCTCCTACGACGCAAATATTTTCAAATTTAGAAGCCAAAGCTTTCACAATTAAATACTGCGAATGGTTGGTATCCTGATACTCATCGACCAAAATATAACGGAACCGGTCCTGATATTTTGCCAAAACTTCCGGAAACCTCGTCAGTAATTCATTGGTTCTTAAGAGTAAATCGTCGAAATCCATCGCCCCGTTTTTAAAACAAGCCTCGACATATTTCTGATATATCACGCCGATACTTTTCATATTGGCTTTTTCGTCGGCTTCAATAAGCTCTGGGTTATTGAGATAGGCTTTTACGGTGATCAGATTATTTTTATAAGAAGAAATTCTGGCCTGAACTTTTTTAGGTTTGTATAAATCGGAATCGATTTTAAGGTCTTTCAACACTTTTCGAATGACATTTAAAGAATCCTGAGAATCATAAATGGTAAAGTTCGACGGGTAGCCAATGTAATGGGCTTCTGACCTTAAAATACGTGCAAAGACAGAGTGAAAAGTTCCCATCCAAAGTGATTTTGCTTCACTTTGACCGACTACTTTTGCGATTCTTTCCTTCATTTCCTTTGCCGCTTTATTGGTAAAGGTTAGGGACAAAATATTAAAAGGATCCACCAGATTGGTAATCAAATGAGCGATACGCATCGTAAGCACACGTGTTTTACCGGATCCTGCTCCGGCAAGAACCATTAGCGGTCCTTCCAGGGTGGTTACGGCTTCATATTGTGCTTCATTCAGTCCTTTTAAATACTCCATTTTCATAAAAAAATTTGACAGACAAAGGTACATATTTTATAGCCTTTTTAAAAGTCTGAACCCTGATTTGAATTTGCGAAAAGAAAAATTCCATGAACTGAAACTGTCTTTTGAAAAGCAAACTCTTTCCCCTCGCCCTATTTGCGGCGGAAATTTGATAAATTATAAAATCATAAAAATCAGACTTTCAATAGATGAACAAATGAAAATTTCGGTTATTCGTATTGCTAAGCCATTTACAGGCTTTTGGATTTTTAGAAAAATCTACAACTATTCTTTATTAATGTTAAATAATTAAAAAAAAGCTTTATATTTGCACACTAAAATTCAGAATAAAAAATGAGCACTATATTTACATTATTCATGGTTCTTATCATGATTGCTAGTATTTTACTAATCATTATGGTTATGGCACAAAACCCTAAAGGTGGCGGTCTTTCGGGAACGTTCGGCGGAACATCTTCTGCCCAATTTGGCGTTCAGCGAACCAATGACTTTATGGAAAAAGCAACCTGGACTTTAGGAGCAATTATTGTTGTATTGATTTTGTTAAGTGTTATTTTAACGGCAAAACCAACTACCAGTTTCCAGCAGACACCAGCGAAGAAAGAAGCTCCAGCACCACAAACTGCTCCCGGAACCAACAATTCTGCCACAATGCCAGCTCCTGCAGGCAATTAATAAAAAATATTTTATTTAAATACTAAAAAAGAGATTCATTAATTTGAATCTCTTTTTATTTTGTTTTTCTCTAAGGTATGTCTTAATTTCAATCCTGCTGAAAGGAAACCATGTTGTATTGGTTTTTGTTTTTTATAATATTTATCAACAAAAATCTGCATCGCACCATAAAATTGCTCTAAATATTTCAGATCTTTTACTGTACTCTCCCCTTTGTGATGCAGTATTGAAGATTTTCCGTAATACCAGTTTTTATATTTTTTCCTAAGTAAGGTAAAACACAGATCGATATCTTCTCCATACATGAAGTACTTTTCATCTAAGCCACCGATTTCTTCATAAATCGATTTTTTCATCAAAAGGAACGCACCGGTTACCACATCTACTTCTGCAACTTCATATTCGCCAATATCATTTCTATAATAGGATTTTGACGTGTTTTTCTTAAAATTGTTGAATAGTTTCTCAAAAGAATTAAACATATCAGGAACTGACCGTTTGCTTTCCGGAAGAAATTTTCTTTCCGCATCATGCAGACGAACACCCAAACAACCAAAACTTTCTTTGGAATTCGCAAAATCAAGAATTTCCGTCATATCGTAATCTTCGAATTCGGTATCGGGATTAAGTAAGAGAATATAATCTCCTACTGCTTCTTTGACCGCTTTATTATTAGCAATCGCAAAACCTTCATTTTTTTCTGAAGCAATAAATTTGAACTTTGGAAATTCAGTTGCTAAATCTTTCCAGGAGGAATCAGGAGAATTGTTATCAATGATAATAACTTCATATTCAACACTCTGAACAAAACGTTCTATTGAGGAAAGGCATTTCCTTAATAATTCTGTAACATTATAATTAACGATAATAATAGATAAATTCATCTTCCAATTAGCTTTAAATAAGCATTACGATTTATTCTAACCATATATTTTAATTTATAAAACACAAAATATAAAGCATATTCGGGAAATCCTATCCGATTCTGCAACAACATTTCCTTTAAATTTTTTTGGAAACCCTTTTCCATTGCTGCGAGATTTGCAGATAAACCCGAGATGCCGAAAGATCTTTTTCCAGAATCAGCAAGAAGAAGCTCTTCATTTAAAATATACATTTTATTGTGTTCGGAAATCTTTAACCAATAATTCAAATCCTCAGCATGTCTCTGATTATCATCAAACAAACCACTATTTTGCAAAACCTTTCGTTTAAAAATAACGGTGGAAGGCTGTGTTTCATTTCGGAACATTAATCTTCGAAAAGTAATTTCTGACAGATTATTTTGATCCACTTTATAAGGATAAAGCAATTGATGATTTATTCTTCTCGTTCCAAGAAAGTCAACATCAAAATCTTTGTTTTCCAAAAATCTCATCTGCTTCTCAGTCTTTTCGGGCAACCATTCATCATCAGAATCTAATAAAGCGATGTAATCCCCTTTTGCGATTTTCATAGCTGTATTTCTCGCTTTGGAAACGCCACCGTTTTCCTGGTTCATTAAAATAATATTCTGATCAGGATTTTTTTGCTGGTAATTTTCAATGACAGTTTTGCTGTCATCGGTAGATCCATCATTCACAACAATAATTTCAAAATCTCCTTTCCAAGTTTGATTTTTTATCGAGATAAAAGTTTTTTCAATGCTTTTTTCGGAATTATAGACAGGAATTATTACAGAGATCACGCGTTTTAAATCTTAAAATTAAAAATATCAATGGCTAAAATAAGAAATTAGTTTTTAACTTAATCTTTCTCATTATAAGGCAATCTATTCTGAATCGATCTTCCCAAAGAAATTTCGTCGGCGTATTCTAATTCGTCACCTACCGAAATCCCACGTGCTATGGTCGAAAAACGTACGGGTGAACTTTTGAATTTTTTATAGATATAATAGGCGGTGGTATCGCCTTCCATGGTGGCGCTTAAGGCAAAAATGAGTTCTTTTACAATTCCGTTTTCCAATTTTTTTTCGATGGACGAAATGTTGAGTTTATTAGGACCAATTCCTTCCATTGGAGAAATTTTTCCGCCAAGCACCAGATATTTTCCCCGGAATTTCCCGGTATTCTCAATCGCCATCACATCTCGGACATCTTCTACAACACAAAGTAATTCTTCTGTTCTTTTGGGATTAGCACAAATTTCACAGATTTCAGCATCCGAAAAATTATGACAATTTATGCAGTATTTAATATCGATGACTAATTTTTTCAGGGAATCAGCCAAAGCAATTGCCTGACTTTCGGGCTGTTTCAAAAGATGCAAAGCTAACCGCAAGGCTGACTTTTTACCAATTCCCGGTAAACCAGAAATTTCATCCACGGCTTTTGCTAAAACTTTGCTCGGATAATCCATTTCACAAAAATAAAGTTTAATAAGAGAAGTTCCAAGTTTCAGAGATTTTATTATCTTTAAAAAAAATAATAAATGGTCCTTAAAAATCTGAATTACCCTCTTGATTTTAAATTTAAAATAACCACTTTGTCCAGTGATTTTAACATTACCGATAAAAATGGAAATTATGTAGCTTACGTTCGCCAGAAAATGTTCAAACTCAAAGAAGATGTTCTCGTCTTCAATGACGAATCCAAATCGCAGGAACTGTTTAGAATAAAGGCCGACCGCTGGTTAGATTTCAATGCCAGTTATTCCATCAACGATCTTTTGACCCATAAAAATTACGGCCGGCTCGCCAGAAAAGGAATGCGCTCTTTCTGGAAATCGCATTATGAAATTTTTGATGACAATGATCACCTCAAATTCTCTGTTAGCGAAGACAATGCCTGGGTGAAAATTATGGACGGACTGGTGAGCGAAATCCCAATTATCGGCATGTTCACCGGATATTTCCTCAATCCTTCCTACACGGTAAAAGATGCCGGCGGAACAGAATATTTCCGATTAAAAAAAATGCCTTCTTTCATTGGAAGAAGATTTCAGCTTGACCGTTTAAAAGACATCGATGACCAGGACGAATCGTTGGTTGTTTTGTCTTTTTTAATGATGGTTTTGCTGGAAAGATCACGCGGATAAAATAAATAAACTTTAATAAAAAATAGACCGAATGAAAAAACTGATGATTATCGCTTCTTTAATAATGTTGTTTTCCTGCAAGAAAGAAGAGAAAATTTCGGAAAACAAAGTAACTACCGACTCTTTACAGGTCGTAAATGATTCTGTAAATATACCGGAAACTTTAAACCATATCAAGCTCGAAACATTCGATTTTCCCGCCGAAGTCAATGGCTGCTCCTGCTATTTTTCTAAAACAAAAGAAGACTTTAACAATGAAAAATACGTTTATATTGACGATTACGGAAACAGTGCGTTTTTGAAAATTGACGGAAAATCCGTAAAAATCAAAATGGAAGAAGGTGATTTTGATCCTGAAAACTTTAGCAAAACCATTAAGAATGATGAATTTTCGATAACCATTCAGGGAAAAAAAATAAAAGACTTAGAAGAAGTGATGATGTTTGAAGGAACGATGACCGTAGAAAATAAAAAAGGTGAGAAAACAGTCACGCCGATTTACGGAGAATGCGGCTGTTAAATAGTCTTAAAATTAAACTATTGCGCTTTTGAAAATTTCAGGAGCGTTTTTTTATTTGTAATTTTGAGCTAAATAAATTATAAAATGGAATTATCACAACTCGAACCGCAGATCATCTGGAAGAATTTTTCAGCATTGAACTCGGTTCCCCGTCCCTCGAAAAAAGAAGAAAAAGTAATCGCATTTATTAAAAACTTTGGTGAGCAGCTGAATTTAGAAACTACGGTTGATGAAGTTGGCAATGTGATCATCAAAAAACCTGCAACGGCGGGCATGGAAAACAGAAAATCTATTGTTTTGCAGTCTCACCTCGATATGGTTTGCCAGAAAAATAATGATATCGAATTTGATTTCGACACGGAAGGAATCAAAATGGAAGTTGATGGTGATTGGGTAAAAGCAAAAGGAACAACTTTAGGAGCTGATAACGGATTGGGTGTCGCCTCCATCATGAGTATTTTAGAAAGCAGCGACATTGCTCATCCTGCTTTGGAAGCGCTTTTTACCATTGACGAGGAAACAGGAATGACCGGCGCGATCGGATTGAAACCGGGACAGTTGCAAGGTCAAATTTTATTGAATTTAGATACCGAAGAAGATGACGAAATCGATATCGGCTGCGCTGGTGGCGTAGATGTCACCGCTTCGCAAACTTACGGTGTAGAAGATCCTAAAGGACAAATAGTAAAAATAGAAGTAAAAGGGCTACAAGGTGGCCATTCCGGAATGGATATCCACAAAGGTTTCGGAAATGCGAACGTTCTTTTGGGAAGACTTTTATATACCGGCGTTTACAACCAAAACATTCAGTTAATTTCCATAGACAGCGGAGGTCTGCGAAATGCCATTCCCAGAGAGGGAAACGTGGTTTTATCAGTGCGGAACTCAGTGGAATTTATTGAAGGTGCTGAAATTCTGAAAGCTTCTATTATGGAGGAATTCTCTTCTGTAGAAAAGGATTTACACCTCAATATCGAAACTTATTCAACTCCGGAGCAAGCAATTTCTGAAGAAGATTCCAGGAAAATAATTCTAGCTTTAAAATCAGCTCACAACGGCGTTTACAGAATGTCGCCCGACGTGAAAGATTTGGTAGAAACATCAAACAATATCGCCAGAGTACAACTGGAAAATGGAGCATTACAAATTTTAAATCTTTCCCGTTCTTCCGTTGAATCGGGAAAATTTGCCGTGGCTGAACAATTGAAATCTGTTTACGAACTAGCCGGAATGGACGTAGAATTCAGCGGTTCTTATCCTGGCTGGAAACCAAAACCAGGTTCTGAAATCGTACAGATTATGGAGAAAATCTACGAAAAAGATTTCGGTGAAAAACCCCAGGTGGTGGCTTGCCACGCCGGTTTAGAATGCGGAATTATCGGTGCCAATTATCCCGACATGGAAATGGTGAGTTTCGGACCAACAATCCGCGGAGCGCACTCTCCGGATGAGAGAGCGAATATTCCTTCCGTTCAGAAATTCTGGGGATTCTTAAAAGAAATTTTAGCGAATATTCCGGTGAAATAAAAATAAGATCATCAATAGTTATAAAAACCAAATACGCAAGCCGTATTTGGTTTTTTTTATACTTTATCTCACAAAAGCGTAACCCATATTACCTTTGAAATGTGCTAAAAAGTTCTTTTTATGGATTGAGAACTTTTAAATCAAACCTCAATACTGAAAAGGGAAGAAATAGATTAGAGGAATTAAAAAAAAACCGCATCAAGATTTTTGATGCGGTCTGAAACAGAACTTATTTTGCATTAGGACAAATCACTTTCATCTGTGTACGTCTGTTGACTTGGTGCTCTGCTTCTGTACAAGGAACGCCCTTTGCACATTTATTGAGCAGGTGGGTATCACCATATCCTTTCGCAACCAATCTGGATCTGCTGATATCCCGTGAAATAATATATTCTACGGCGCTTTCAGCTCTTCGTTGAGAAAGTTTCATATTATAAGCATTTGATCCCCTCGAATCGGTATATGCAGACAGTTCAACCTTCGCTTCGCTATTATCTTTCATAAACTGTACGAGTCTGTTGAGTTCGGGTTTGGCATCTTCCCGAATGAAGGATTTATCGAAATCGTAAAGAATATTTTTGAGAATAATAGAATCATTACAGCCCGCTTTATCCATACAAATCTGCATTGGAATCGTCTGCGAGTCGCTCAAGGTATAATCATTCGTATTTAATGTTACCGTTTGCGACATAAAGTCTGATTTTTTACCATAGACCGTGTAAGAAGTTTGCGGCATAGCAGTGAAACTAAATCCACCATTAAGGTCGGTATTTACTGTTTCTACATATCCGGAGCTGTTATTTTTCACCATTATCATTGCATTACCTATAGGTTCAGCTGTTTTACAGTCGGTCGCGGTACCCATTACCGTAAAGCGATCATTGACCAGCAAAATTTCTTTTGTAATACCACCACTGGTACAGTTACCAAACTCAGAAATATCAATCATATTTCCGTTCAGATCTCTTCCCTGATAATTTCCGGTAATCATGTAATTTCCTTTTACAACCGAAGAGAAAGTGATTGAGCCATCTTGATCAGTGACTCCATTTTGTATGGTATTTCCATGTTCATCCAGCAAAATTATGTCGGTGTTCGGAATTGCTTTTTGTGAATATTTATCTTTCGCCATCACCGTAACGACACATTCCAAGGAGGTAGGTTCGGCTATAACTTGTTCTGTTTTTTTATTAAATTTGAATACCAGACCTGCAAAAATACCAAACGACTGCAAAGATCTTTTCTCAGGTTGTACCCTTTGTACAAAATTAGCAGGACTGATCACAATAGGAGCTCCACTTGATGGGTTAATATCGTAGAATGCATCAGTGACATTTAATGCGGTGTTTCTCGCATCGAATGTTCTGAAATGGTTCATGTAATAACCACCGACGGTAAAACCTACATTATTGCTAAAGAAAATATTAAACTGCAAAGAAGCTTTGCCTGCAAAAACACTTTGTTCATCGAATCCACCATGGTAATTCAGCAGGATACCGCCCGGATTTGCAGGTGAATTATCAAATCCCGTCAATCTCGTTTCTCCGCCTTTTATAGAAGACAATCCCGCTCTTAACTTGAGTTCAAAATCAGATCTTGGACTGATCAGAAATCGGAAATCGGGACCTATTCCGTAAAATAAACGGGTAATTCTATGTTCATCTAGAATTACCGAACTAATCGGTTGTTCGGAAGCCGTAATTAAATTTACGGTTGGAAATGTATTTCTCGGTTTGTTTTGAATATAATCAAAATCTCCACCGATACCGAACCAATTCCAGTAATAATCTAAAGAAGCACCTGCTCCAAATCCGCCTTTAAGATCTATAAACGGAGTATCATGTCTAAAAGTAGGAAAATCATAACCTGCTCTCAGCGAAACCCTTACACCAGAATTATCTGCGGGGGATGAATTGGGTATTGGACTTCCTGTTTGGGCTGGCATTTGTCTACAAATTCCTATTAGAAATAAGAGACTGGCTAATTTTAAATGTTTCATTTTGTACTAATTAATGGTTATTTATTAATTGAAGACAAAGTAGAAATTGCATCTTGATTCAAAATTTTATCAACAAATTCGGCAGATGCTTTGCTACTTTATTTTACAGAAAGTAGAGATCGGCTTATTTCAAAGTTGCTTAATTTGACAGGGTAAATTTTCAAATAATTTTTTCAAACCTGAAACAGTAAATAGATGAACGACTCTTTAAATCGACCAACAGCAGCATTATCAAAAAACACCAAAAAAGTTTAAGAAAAATTCAGATATATTAACGGAAAAACCTTATTAATGACTGCCGGATTTGCCAATAAAATTCTTCCGACTGCGAAAAGGAATTCATTGAACGGAATCAAAAAAAACTCAAAACACGTAGAAATAAACTTACCGTTTAATTCAATTCACAACAAAGCAAAAAACATCGTAATTTTAAGGAGTAAAAAAAGTGCACAGCATTAAAGAATTGATATTCAATTGAAAAAATTAATACATCAAAAATTAAACATCAAAAAAAATATGGCTGCAAAAAACAATTATGCTGAACTTTTCCAGATTTTAAAGGAACGTTTTGAGTCAAATATCAATCGGCACCGAGGTTTGAAATGGGAAAATATCCAAAATAAACTTTCCAAAAATTCAAAGAAATGCGAATCATTACTCCAGATGGAAAACAGCGGTGGCGAACCTGACGTGGTCGGAGTTGACCCTAAATCCGGAGAATATCTTTTTTATGACTGTGCCGCCGAAAGTCCGAAAGGCCGCAGAAGTTTTTGCTATGACAAAGCAGCGCTCGATCAAAGAAAGGAACACAAGCCAAAAAACAATGCTGTTGATGCCGCAGCATCGATGGGCATTGAAATCCTAAATGAAGGGCAATACCGGGAATTACAAAAACTCGGAACATTTGACACCAAAACTTCGAGCTGGCTGAAAACGCCGGAAACAATCAGGAAGTCCGGCGGGGCTCTGTTTGCAGATTTTCGATATGATACTGTTTTTATTTATCATAACGGTGCTGAATCTTATTATGCTGCCAGAGGATTTCGGGGAGTTTTAAGGGTTTGAGTTTTTCTGTCAGTTTACCTACAAAAAGGCCGGAAGAAAATTCTTCCGGCCTTGCTATTTGCGCTAATTCCAATCAGGAAGTTCCTGAATTAGTCGACGATAATTTTAGCAGACTGTGTTTTTGTGGTCATAAAATAGACTCCTTTTGGAAGTTTTTTAAGATTCACTTTTTCTTTGTCATTCACGTTATTGATGGTTTGTAACAACTGTCCATTCAAACTATAAACTTTTACGGTTTCATTTTTATCGATTCCGCTGATGAAAAACTGGTTGTTTTTTACAGGGTTTGGATATACCGTAATTTTTTGATTTTTAACCGTTCCCTCATCAGTTGCAAGCCGTGCATAACAAGTCCATGAAAGATTATCGAAACTCTGTTACTAGTCGTTTCATCAATCAATTCAGGAAAGATTGACATCTTTTCATTATACAACCACCCTTCTACCTTATAAGTCAGCATACAGTACACGTTGCCATGAAGGAGCATGCAGAATGTCCACGTGTTTATTTTGTTGTGTACTGGATTCTTTTTATTGGAAAAGGCCCAATTTGTATAAAACCATCACTATCTCAAAAAACCTTCAAACTTGTTAGATTCACATAAACATATTGTTAGGTTAATCTAATTTCGTAGTTTAGCATTTCTAATGAGCAGTAGAAACATTAAAAAACAGGATGGAATCAAGTAACAATTTAGGACTATTAAAAAAAGATCAAATCGCCGTTATCATCGGTCTCTCACCGGACTGTAGCCGCGAAGTCAGGCAGCGGCTGCTCGATTTGGGCTTCGTCCGGGGGTCAGAGATTACCGTTCAGACGATCAGTCCGCTCAGAAACCCTGTTGCCTACAGCATTCACGATACCTTAATTTCCCTGCGAAATGAAGATGCACGAAACGTTTTAATCGAATTAAAAGCAACCGTATGAAAACAGCATGCGATACCTGTGAATTAAATCCTTCTGCGGAACTCAGGAAAATGGGTTTTTCCGCGGGAAATTCAGATTATACGGTTGCACTGGCTGGAAATCCCAATACAGGAAAAAGCACCGTTTTTAATGCATTGACCGGTTTAAAACAACATACCGGAAACTGGCCCGGCAAAACGGTAGTCCGCGCTGAAGGGAGTTTTTCTTATCAGGACGATCACTATAAAATCGTCGATTTACCCGGGACTTATTCGCTTTTATCGACTTCAGAAGACGAGGAGGTTGCCAGAGATTTTGTTTTATTCGGGCAGCCCGACGTTACTGTTGTGGTCGTGGATGCAAGCCGTTTGCGAAGAAATCTGAGCTTGGTTTTACAAATTTTACAAATCACCGATAAAGCAGTACTTTGTCTCAATTTAATGGATGAAGCTCGGCGCCATGAAATCTCAATTGATGTACGAACTTTATCAAAAGATTTAGGTATTCCCGTGGTGGAAACCAGTGCGCGTTCCAAGGAAGGAATCCCGGCACTTTTACCAGCAATTAAACAGGTTGCCAACGGAAGTTTCATAACAGCTCGACACCATTCGTTTGCATTATCTGCTCAAAGCGGAAAAGCCGTTTCTGAAATCGAAAGCCTGTTAGCTCACTTAGATCCCGATTTACCAAATGCCCACTGGCTTGCCATCCGCTTACTGGAAGATGATGAAAGCATTATTGCCGGATTAAGGGAAGGGCGGCTTTCTGCTGCAATATCCCGGCAGAATTTGAATCCTGTTTTAGAAACCGCTGATAATTTACGGATTGAACTGGGCGATACCTATCGAAATGACCTGGTAGAAAGCATTTATGCCCGATCGGCGCAGCTGGTTAAAGATTCTGTTTCCTCTGATCAGTCCAAACGTTCGTTTCGGGTCGACAGAGCCATTGATCATGTTGTGACGCATCGGATCTGGGGCTTTCCTATTATGTTTTTACTGTTAGGCGTTATTCTCTGGATTACCATTGTAGGGTCTAATTATCCTTCCCAAATGCTGGCATCCTTATTATTAGATACCATTCATCCGGTTCTGAAAAACGGTGCCGTCAGCCTGAACTTTCCGTGGTGGCTCAGTGGTTTTCTGGTGGATGGAGTTTATCTTGGTACCGCCTGGGTCGTGGCCGTCATGTTGCCGCCAATGGCTATTTTCTTTCCCTTATTCACTTTGCTGGAAGACTTCGGTTATTTACCAAGAGTTGCCTTCAATCTGGATCGTATTTTTAAAAAATCCGGCGCTCATGGCAAACAGGCTTTAACGATGAGTATGGGTTTTGGCTGTAATGCTGCCGGCGTTGTTGCCACCAGAATCATCAACAGTCCGCGGGAAAAACTGATTGCCATTATCACCAATAATTTTTCGCTTTGCAACGGAAGGTGGCCTACTCAGATCATTATTGCAACCATTTTTCTGGGGGTCCTGGTTCCGGGTCAATGGTCGGGCACCGTTTCGATGTTGGCCGTCATCGGAATTGCAGTTTTGGGAATTGCCTTTACCTTTTTTACGTCCTGGCTTTTATCAAAAACTTTATTAAAAGGAGAATCGTCATTCTTTACTTTAGAACTTCCGCCTTACCGACCTCCGAATGTTTTACAAACCGTTTACACTTCTTTAATTGACCGGACTTTAATCGTCTTATGGAGAGCCGTTGTTTTTGCGGCACCCGCCGGAGCGGTAATTTGGCTCATCTCCAATATAACCGTCGGCAATCAAAGTATTGCGCTGTGGATGATTACCGGATTAGACCCTTTCGGAATGTTTATCGGTTTAAACGGCGTGATCCTGCTGGCTTACATTGTAGCGATTCCTGCCAACGAAATTGTGATTCCAACGATATTAATGCTGACCACTTTAACCATTGGAAACACTGCCTTAGGGGCTGGAGCAGGCGTGATGTTTGAAGGAAGTGATTCAGAAATCGCCCATTTATTAAAGGCCGGGGGATGGACAACGCTTACCGCGGTTAATCTGATGCTTTTCAGTTTGCTGCACAATCCCTGCAGCACGACCATTTATACCATTTACAAAGAAACCGGCAGCAGAAAATGGACTTTTGTAGCCACCATTCTGCCCGTTATTTATGGATTGTCTGTTTGTTTTGTGGTCACGGCAATCTGGCATTTTTTAGCGTAGAATAACTCCAACTGCTTCATTTCGAAGGTCTTCAAAATTTAATGTAAATTGCAGTCAAATAAAGACCTCTATTATGAAAACAATTAAAATCGGACTGGTACTTTTATTAAGTCTTCTACTCACTTCCTGCGTGGTTTCTACTGCTGCAAAGATCGTTACTACGACCGCTAAAATCGGGTATTCCGCTGTGAAAGGAACCATAAAAGGCGTAAGCTGGGCCGTTCAAAAAGCAGATGGAAAAATAAATGAAGACCGTTTAAACGGAACCTGGAAAGTGGTAGGTGTTTACAACGGAACCTACGAACAGTTTGCGCAGGACAGTGATCCGGCAAACAATTTCAAAAGCGAATGCACAGAAGGTTTTGAGGTCATCGAATTCAAGTCTAATAAAGGGAAATTTCAACCGGTACATTGCCAGAGCGAAAAAGAAGATTGGGTGAAATACAAATTTGAGTTTGGTAAAAATCCTCAGACGAAAAACAAAGAAAATTACTTAAAATACAATTCCAGCAACTACATTTCGGTCATCGATGTTACGGGCAAAACGATGGTTTTGGAAGGGAATCTCATGCAACGGTATGCATTTTCCGGCGGCAAACTGTTTCTTTTCGAAAAGGTGAGATAGTCTTTATAACTAATTACGGAGATACAGCAATGATATCAAATACAATTTAATGGATCACGCTGGAAGAAGTTTTATTCCTTATATATAGCTCCCACTGAACTGGCAGATTTTGATGTTTTTAAAAAATGAAATAAATCTGTTCAATCCTTCAAATCTGCGGAATGTTTTCTCCTCAAAGGTAAACTGGTTCTCTCATCGCTTTTTTAGATTTACCATAATTTTAAGCCTCTACTTATTACTTTTGTTTTTTTAGTAAGAATTTTTTTACCGGTACCGGATATTAGGTTTTTCGATTATCCATGATAGTTTAATGCACTAAACCGGCAGACTGACCATCCCCTGAAAAATCTAATATTCAGCATTTATATTGCATCGTATCAATTTATTTTGTACCTTATCCGATAATCTAAAAATTTAAAACAAAATATATGGCGGATTCTTTCTCCAAAAAAGAAAACTTTAAGAAAAAACTTCAGAAGCAAAAAGAAAAGGCGATGCGCCGTGAGGAGCGCAAAGAAAGCAATGACAAAGGAAAAGGCTTAGACGACATGATTATGTACGTCGATGTCAACGGGCAATTTACAAGCACCCCTCCTGACAGAAGTAACGACAATAAAATTGATGTAAGCAATATTCAGTTGGGTGCAGCACCCATTGAAGCTGAAAATCCTATTAAATCAGGGATCGTTACCTTTCTAAGTGAAAAAGGGTATGGTTTTATTACCGAAGACAAAAACAAAGAAAACATTTTCTTCCACAGCAATAATTGCGAAGTATTGGTAAAGAAAGGCAACAAGGTCTCCTTTGAAATAGAAAGATCTCCGAAAGGACTTTCTGCGATAGATATCAAAGTAATCAAGTAAATCTATAAAAAAAAGCTTCGAAAGAAGCTTTTTTTATTGTTCTGTTTTTAACTTCTTCAAAATTTTCTGCAGGCGGATCCGGCATTGTGAGCTAAAAATCTGCGTGACCGAGAGCGCAGCGAAGCAGTCCATTATAGGTAATCATGTTTATTTCCTTTTTATAATCGTTTGCAAACGGAAGGTCGCTTTTTCCGGTGTTTTCTTCAGGTCAAAAATCACCGTATTCTGTGCGGTATAATCAATCCTCAGCTCTTTCAACATCGATTTGGCATTGATATAATCATAATCACATTGAGGACACTACGGCTGTTTTCCTCCTATTTCCAATTCCGCTGTCTCATGAAGGAGACTTTACTGCAGTGAATCTTGTAGCCCCTTAAGTGCCCAAGACTTTATTCTAAAAATCAGGCGATGAATCCTGCTCTTAAACAAATAGTATTTTCATTCATGATTTATTTATAACTTGGCCTAATGGAAGAAATGATTGCATATTTTCTGAAATTTGGAACTCTCACGAAGCAGCAAATTGAGCTTATCGTCAGTAAAGGTCAAATACTGGAATTAAAAAAGGAGGATTACTTTTCGGAAGCCGGAAAAATTCCAAGGCAGGTGGGATTTGTAATTGAAGGGGTGATTCGTGGTTGTTATTACAATAATAAGGGGGAAGAAATTACACGGTGTTTTATCAATGAAAACAGTTTGGTGTGTGATTACGTCAACTTTGAAGCAAACACGGTCTCTTCCGAGTATATTCAAACCATCACGGATTGCCGCCTTGTTGTATTTTCCAGGAAGGAGTGGGAAGAACTCTCCCTTATCATTGCGGGATGGGATCCCATTAAAAATAAAATGGTACAACTCTGTATGCACCAAAAATCGCGGAAAGGCCCGGTAATTTCGCAAGATGCTACCACACGGTATTTAGAATTTATGGAAAATTACCCCTTGCTCGTCAATCGAATTCCTTTGTCAAATATCGCCTCCTATCTGGGAGTAACGCAACAATCGCTCAGCAGAATACGGAAAAATATCCGATAATTTATTTTTTACCATTTGGTAAACCACACTCCTCTTTAATACCCCAATTTTGTAGTAGAAATTTAAACAGTACAAAAACATGAAAACCGTATTAATTACAGGAGCGAACAAAGGGATTGGCTTTGAAACTGCCCGCACGCTATTAGAAAAAGGTTTTTTCGTATTCCTGGGAAGCCGCAGTTTAGAAGGTGGCCGGGAAGCCGTAAACCGATTAAAAACAGAAGGATTCAAGCACATGGAGGCAATACAACTCGATGTTACCGATCCAAAATCCGTACAAACTGCCCGTGAAGAAATCGGCAGAAAGACAGAGGTATTGGATGTCCTCATCAACAATGCAGGCATCAACGGAGGTAATGCTCCCTATACCGTTCTTGAAGCCACCAATGAGGAATATATTAATACACTGAAAACCAATATAATAGGCGTAGCGGAGGTGACAAAAATGTTTATAGACCTGTTGCGAAAATCTCCGGCCCCCAGAATAGTTAACGTGAGTACCAGCGTTGGCTCCCTTGCATTACAGACTAACCCGGAATGGCCGGCCTACAGCTATGCCAAATATGGTGTATATGCCGTATCAAAGGCGGCTTTGAATATGTACACGGTACAGTTGGCGTATGAATTACGGGAGACGGATTTTAAAGTAAATGCGGTTTGCCCGGGACTTACAAAAACCGACTTCTCTTTCTTTAATGGTGGCGAAGTCGGCGTTGCTGCGAACAGAATCATTAAATATGCTTTGATTGATAAGGAAGGTCCCAGCGGTGAATTTTTCAGTGAGGAAACCAATCCGGAAACGGGTGGGATTCCTTGGTAAAAAGCAGCGGTATCATTGCAAAAAAAGAGGTTGGCTATTTTTAGCGGACCTCTTTTTTAGGTAGGCAGATGGCCCCGTTAATTTTTTTTTACCACTGGTTACTTTCCGATACAGAATCTAAAAAAACGTTTATTAATGGTAGTTTACGGAGCTTAAAGTGTACAAAAGTGGTACAGTTCCAACATGCTGCAACATTTTTTTTTTTAGATTTTGACCGGGTTTTCTTCACCTATAAGCACCTTCCATACTGCGTTTTGTAAAAATACAACATTTTTCAAGATTTATATTGTATACCTTCACAAACGTAAACTTCAATAAATCAGCTATTTAACTAAAAAATAGAATGTTGAAAAATGATAGATGTTAACATGATCATCTTTAAGTATCCTTTAGATTTGATAACTTTTAATATCAATAAAGATTTTTTTAAGTTTTTTTGATTTTAATACTCACTAGAAACAAAATACTGTATCGTAAATTTAAGCCGTATGCAATAATCCAATCTATAAATCATTTTCGAAATGTTATTCCCGGCAAAACAAAAATCCCAAAACAAACAATATTTTATCGAGAGGATTAAAAGGTTATTCAAAAACTCTCATCATTGCTGAGAGATTATCTTATCTACTTCTCTTTTTACTGTAAAATTCTTATAACTAATGTATTTACTTGATTTATACTTTTAAAAAACATGAATAAGAAGCGATATATTCCATTGGTAGTACTACAGTATTTTACTATAAACAACTAAAAATAGCTTCAACTTTAGCAACGTAACGCTCTGCTGTATTCTTATCAATAATATCGCTGGAACATACATTGTCACTGTAAGTATGCCCGGCACAGTTTCTCAGATTTAATATGTTTCTATACTTTATAAATAGTCTTTCCGCTTGATTATAATTTGTGAAAATGTTCTTCAGATAATTTGAAAATTCCAGCACTAAGGGAACCGAACAGTAATTATGAACAGGATCGTTTTCTGACCTGATATAGTATAATAATTCAAAGATTTGAGTTAATTCTCCAAATTTATAATCTGTAGAGCTATTGTTGGTGAAAGTCCTTAAATGATAAAAACAAATTTTCTTTTCATTAATTGTTCCCATTTCAAAACCAATTATTTGAGGATTTGGCATGCTGTACCCTAAACTGATAAAAATAGTATTTAATTTATTTTTATAATTGGCATCTAAGCTCCAAAGAGTTTTATTTGAAGGAATAACGGAATTTTTAAAATTATTCATCCATTTTATCATCTCAAATTCAACTGCTCGACCATATTGTATAATAACAGGTGCAAAATCGGCAGCATCATCTAATGTTTCTAGTAAATATTTACCTGTCGACAAATATTTTAATGTTTTTGAATTGTTAATCTTAGTTTTATCTATAATCCTTTCAATTTCAGTTAAATATCTTGAATAGTCTGTCTTGGCTGTATATTCATCAATTTTTTCTGCTTGCCTTTCCAGGAGTTCTTGGAATTCTAACTCTTTTTCCTCCTTCTCTCTTTTAATTAAATTTAGCTGTTCCTCTAATTCACTTTTCCCCGAAGTTGTAGTTGACAATTCTTGATTAAGTTCCTCAATTTTAGAATCATAGTCTTTAAGCGTATCATTAGACTTTTTAAGTTCCTCTTTTATTGTTTCATACTCTTCAACAAAAAGATTTCTTTGAATATTCAATAAACTTAATTTCAAATTAGTCTGTTCGTCAAAAAATCCTTTTCCAAAATACTTGTTATAATCAATACTACCATCTTTATCTATCTGTACATGACTAATGTACTCATCTTTCACTCCTTGTCTAACATCATTAGGATGATTGAAGTAATACATCTTAACATCGTTTGGAGAAACTATTTTTCGACCTATATATTCTTGAAATTTATAAATTAGATACTCGCTATGAGTTTCTATTAAGAACTGGATATTGAACCTAGAAGCAGCATCTATAAATACTTCAGCCATTTTTGACTGTAAAGAAGGGTGTAAATTGGCTTCAGGTTCTTCGATTAATAATGTTGAAGGGCTAAAATAGATTGTTTGTCTATGAGAATCATCTCGATTATCAAAATCATATTCATGGGGTAATTGATGTTTATAAGCGATGATCGCTATTTTCATAATAATTGGAAGTAACTGAGATATGCCATATCCTAAATCGACTAAAGGAGTTCTCGTTCCATCAAAATTGACTAAAAAAATCTTGGTTAAACCTATTGCTTCATCTCTAAAGACAGAAAGTTTCTTTCCTATTTTCAATCCTTTTTGTTCCTGTTTTTCATTTTCACTTTCATCCAAATCATTAATCTCTCCATTACCAATCCAGAAGTTTACAAAATTTTCGATTTGTGGATGATTTTTTAAATATATAGCAGAGAAATCTCTTGCAATCTGAATATCTTCACTATTTTGCTCATCAATAAACCATTCTCTATTTCTACCTCTTGTAGTTGGTAAAAAATAAACTTTATTTAAACTATCAATTTTTTTCTGTATAATATCTGAAAAATCTTTCTCTATTGCTCCCAATAGGTTTGTAAAAAGTTGACTATTTGGTGTTGTTTGAAAGGGGTTTTTAAAAAGACTTCGCAAATTCTGTTTTTCACTGGTTTCCTGTTTTTCGTCAGGTTCCTTTTCTTTTAGCTCAGCACTTACTATATCTCTTTCCATCCCATCACCCATAAAACCAATAATATTATTTGTTTTGAAACATTCTAAAATTTTGTATTGGCTATTATTACGCCCTAGAAGAAGGTCTGTCGTAATTTTTTCTTCTATTGCTGATAATTTTGACTTTTCATCTTCTGTTATTTCAGAATAATCAGAGAATAAACTTTTTCCTTTTTCAAGTTTTTCCGTAAAATCTTCATAACCATCTTTTTTCTTTTTAAGGAAAGGAAAGTCAAAAAAGACGCCCTTATATTCTTTAATCCTGCTAAATAAATCAATTGTAAAATAGTTTTCAGTTTTTTTATTAGGTTCAATTCCTTCCTTTATTTCTACAAAAGGTGTATCTATGATAAGTTGAATGATTTTTTTTAAATCAATGCTTGTTGACATCTCCCAATCACCAGGTTCATCGTGATATTCTCTGAACCCGATAATATTCGACCAATGTAGATATTCTTCATTCTTCACAATGGCAATATCTTTAATGTCGTGGGAAATTATTAGATCTTCTTTAGTTCCATTCTTAGGTATAAATCGTTTCAATTCATACCTAATCTCCAAATTCGCAGATATTTCTCTACTATTTCCCAGCTTTATCGGAAAAGCAAAAACTAAATCTTCATCTTCTTTAAAAATCGGCAGTTCACTTGGATAGTCGTTATTTTTTTTATGAAAATCCGAAAGTTTAGAATACATACTTTGGCTGTCTGGAATCTCTGATTTTTTAAAATCCTCCATTGTAACTCGATTATAGATACGTTCAAGATTTCCAAGTTCATGTTTCATAGCCTTGAAATCTAAGGTTTCTGTAACAATTCCATCTTTAAAATTATCAACCAAGAATTGTATTGCTTTGAAAACAGAACTTTTTCCTGCATTATTTGTACCCGTTATTAATGTTATGGGTGCAAATTCAAGATTTTCTTTTTTTCGGAAAGTCCTAAAATTCTGTAGCCCTAATCCCTCTAAGTTTGGCATTATTATAAATTATTTTTTAAAAGTTTATACCTTTATTGTGTTATAGATGATGAGTTAAATTAATCAAGAATACATGTAATATGTTTATTTTGTATATTTTTTTTCCATTGCACTCATCAGTATAAAAGAATCAAAATTTTATTCTGATAAGTATTTGATTAAAATACCATTTTCCATCCTGTGACAGTAAGTTATTTGTTGTGTTGAAAATATACTTGAACATACTAATTGGTATTTCTACAGAAAAAAAAATAATGTTTTTAGAAAAAAACGGTATTATAAAGCAAAATAACGTTTTAGTTTTTTGGTTCACCACATTCAAGTCTTGATCAATAAATCTATCTCCACAACTCTACTCAACTTATGCCAATTCATTATATTTTCCGTTCTGTCAGTATCTGTAGATCTTCTCATTTCAATTTTATAACATAGAACCAAATTATTATTTTCAAGATACTCCAAAAGATTCTTTTTCTTGATTTCTAAAGTTAATCCATGGGAACCTGGCTTAAATCTCCTCCATCCAGGACCACTTGCGTATGAGCCGATCCATTCGCTAGCTTTCAAGGGACTTTCTTCATCACCCAAAATAATCTGCAGTAAATTCTTTTCCTGCAATCCCATAGCTGAAAAAGCATCAGAAGTAAGATTTGCGTAAGTTACATCAACCACACCACGGAAATTATTTGATGTAACCTGAACAATCGGTTTGATCTCTTCGACTGGATATGGCGGTAAATCTGCCATAACCAATGGTATATCATATGCATACATATTATGCCGAAGCTGAAATGGTAAAGGATTCAGATCAGAAATAGTAAAATCGCGGGATTTCAAAAAAGCTTTCGCATCAAAATAGCATGTTCCGCTCAGCTCCTTGTATTTATTCTGCCGTTGGCTGCCTATTTCAACCAATGGAACAAATTCCGCTAATCTGTGGACAAAGTTTTGAATTATAGACTCAAAATCATTAAACATTATAAAATCCTCTTCAGAAATCCCCGGAGTGAACCAGTTAACATCATCGGCTTTCCGTTGTACCTGATATAATAAAGTGCTCGGATCATACAATCTAAAATCATTACCGATCCCGCTGATAAATTGCTGATCAAAAAAAATTGTACTGATATTACTATAAAACACACGATTAATACTGCTTTTCACCTCATCATAATAATGGGACTGAATTTCAATATTGTCAAAATTTGTGTTGATATTATATTTCCTTTGTACAGCTGCATCCTCAAATCTGGGATTTTCGCTTCTTCCGTTGGTTTTAATTTCATCATAAACCAAACCAAATATTGATTCAGCACTTTTAAAGTGATCATCAATCTTTTTCAGTAGTTCAATTTGAAACCTGGATAATATATAAGATCTCATACTATTCTTTTTATAAAAAACACTTTCCAGGTTTTCCGACTGAAATTGAACCAAAGGACTATTTACATCTGCCGTTTCTTCTTCAGAAAGGAATCCAGGTAAATAAGTATTGATCAGATTTAATAATTCTTTCCCCGTTTGGACAATATTAAAATGTTCCTTATCAAGCAACGCGAATAATTCATCCTTATGTTTGGCAAGGATCTCGGTATGCTTCAGCGCAATTGCCTGAAGTACAACAATACCATGCTCTATTTCATTGTCGTTACCGTTTACGATACAACATTTTACAAACACGTCAAGAGCCTCAGCATCATGCCAAAACATATCAAAGGCAGAACGCAGTGTCAATTCCCTAATTTTAACAACAGGATAGTTAAAAAGCCAGATCAGATGTTGAACTGTTATTTCTTTAAAACTTGGTGTCTCGACATGTTCAAGGATAAACTCATACCTGTCTTCTTTTGGTGAGATTCCTTCACTTAGCTCTTTATTATAGAGTAAATTTGCTTCATAATATGCTTTTATCGAATTACCTTCAAAATATTCTTTGTACTTTAACAGCTTGTCAATCGCCAGTGTCAATTCACGATTATATTTACTTTTCTGAATATAGTAACTATGAAGTAGAAATCTTTTTCCAAAATCGACGTCTTCTCTAAGGATCGATGTCAGGATATCGAACGCAGGCTTATCGGGATCTGTTTCCCTTGGAAATAAAACACTGTCATATTCGTAGCGTGAAAGCATTGACAGAATCTCTTTCGCTTTCTTAAGGTCAAGAAATAAAAAACGGTTACAGATCTTAAGTAAGCTTAGCGTTCGGGTTTTACCATTAGTATGTCTATCTATAAATTCAACAAAATCATCAAGATGATCCAGTGGACATTCGTCCACCAAAATGATAACTTCGGAATCCGGTAAAATATACTGCAGATCATGGTTCCTTTGGAGATGGAGTTCAGAAAGTAGGTTATCAAGCCATTTATTTACATTTAAGTTTTTTTCTACATGGTCTTGAAACTCGGTACTTTGTAAAATATCCGCAATATTGATCACCAATTCATTAAAAAAGCTTTTAATTTCCCTGATATTGTTGGGTTCAGAAATGATCAGATTTACAATCTTTTCTTTAAACGAAACATACTCCTTCGTCAGTTTTGTAGCTCTACCATTATCTAAGTTTTCGGGAGACGTAATCCCTTTTAATAATTTTACAAAAGTCTTCTTGTATGAATTATATAGCCTCCGTAATATTTGGTTACACTGATTTTTGCGGAGGTTTTCAAGAGCTCTTTCAATATAAGCTATAAATCCTGGATAATCCTCTTTAAAGAGCTGATGTACTTTTTCAGGAGGCAATTTTACATCAGCGTAAACAAATTTCTTTTTGTTCTTGGGAATAGTATCTTTATCTCTTGCCACTACATTGAGATCAGCTTCTTCAACAGGCAGATCCAAGGCATATTCCTTTGTCGGAATACTATTTTCATCAAATATTTTTATGATTTCCTTAATGATCTCCGGCTTGTCAAGTTCTGTCAGGGCATTGAATTTCATCAGGTCTACGATCTGCTGAATCATTTCCCTATCATCATAGAAAATTGCACGTTCAAGCAGCAACAAGCTAACGTTTCTAAAATGCCCCTCACTACTGGAACCATTGCTCCATCTGGCCATCGTTTTCACAATAGCCAGATACAATCTGATATCATCAGCTGTACAATTCCGGATCATCGGTTTCAGTATGATATCCAATGTTTCTTCCCTATCAATATTTTCTTCTTCAAATTCCATCAACTTAAAAGCCAGATCAGGAAACCTTTTGCCAACAAATCTGATGAGATTGCTAAGAACGATATGATGCATTCTGCCATTTCCCGCATTTTTTAATTTATCCTGAATATGGAATACTTCCGAAAGCCTTTTTAATGTATTGTCGGGATCTATCTGATGGATCATCTCCAACGGCCCAATTATATTGGACGTCTGATAGTCTTTCCGAGATCCAAGCCCGAAGGAGACATTCAACATCTGATTATATATCCGTTTAAAATCTTCCTTAAATCCGCAGATTCCATATACGCCAGCTATCTCGCCAAGGTAGCCTGTCAATGTGGTGGCCTCGTTTTCTGACAAAGCCCTATTTTCAGCATGCTGGATTAGTGCAAAGATCAGTTCTCTTTCACTGCTATATCTGCTTTTATGGAGCTTTTCCGCAATTGTTAACCCAACCGTATAATGCGTGAAGGCATTATTAATATCATCATTCTCCATCCAGTAATTCACCAGCAATTTCATCTGTTCATCTGATAAAATGCCAAATGCTACCGCAAAAACATCAGCAAACAGTACTTTTATGTTTCTGGCAATTGCAGGACTTTCTGAATCCATATCGAAAAGACCTCTTGACCTCGTTTCGGACAGATTTATTTCATCCCCATAGAGATTTTCAATGCATTCTTCAAAGTTATCCTGGATTTCATCTTCTTCAAGTTGACCGTTTCTCTCCTCATGCCATAAGCGGGACAATAGAAAAATTGATTCATAGATCTGCTCTGCAGAATCCGAAACATAGTTTAATTCACGAATTAGCGTATCGATAGTCTCCTCCTGAAAAATCCACAGAACTTTCAGAATTTTAAAAAGACCGCTTACTTCCTCACTTAAGGCTGAGTTCAAAGAATCTTTGTCAATAATTTCATTTGGCAGAACAGGTTTTGGGATGACTCTTGATGGAAAGTAGCTTCTAATTTCCTCATCAGTAAGATAATCCGTACAAAATTCTACCAGTTCTATGAAACCCTCATCCTCTACCAGACCAAAATTTATTTCCTTTAATTTACTTATTGCTGTAGCCTTTTCTTTACTGAGTAACAACAATTTTATCAGTGTAATCCGAACTTTTTGCTTGAGTAGTTCGTCTCCTAACTCTCTTTCAAGCATCAACAATTTCCGATATTGTTTACAGTCACCGAGATATTCGATGACCTGTAACTTGATAGAGTTGTTATATTCTTCATTTTCATCAGGCGTATGTTCCTCAACCATATGGTCGGTGTGATCTTCGTTAGTAGGGGACCAACGCATCTGATCTATCTTTGAAAATACAGGCAATATATCTTCTAAAAATAATGCCTCAGCCTTGTAAACCTCAACAATGTTTTGATAGGTATTAGTAGTCAGCGGTTTTGAAAATCCCTGGGTGATCACATTCGCAGGTAGAAGATTGCCCGTTGTCGCAAAATATTCTTTGAGATAAAAACATAAACCTTCTTTACTGGTGAGAACAAAATCTCCATCCCATATATATCTCAGACTATTGGCCAATTCACCGGCGCGCAAAAGCAAGATGGGCAAATCTATTTCTGAATTGTCCATTTTTTCTCCAATTTGTCCAAACTGATCCTTTAAAAAAGCGAGCCTTATAAATTCAGGTAGTGATGTGATCTCGATACTTGCCCTCACAGCCAGATCAATATTGATATTAATTTCCTCAATGGACCGATAATTCCGCCATGCTTCCTTTGCCCATTCCAATGTGGTCATTGAAATAATTTCGCCAAATTTCCGTAATTCAAACAGGTGCTTGAAATAGTTCCGATAAGCATCATCTGTGAAAGGATTTTGCTTATAATACTGGCTTAGTGCTGTATTAAAGGTTTCCTTTAAGTTTGGTGTTTTTGAAATAATAAATTCCCTGAAACTATTATGAAATATAGCATAGGATCTGCCATCCATCTGCTTCAGCAAATGTGAAAATCGATTGATCACATTTTCTATGTCCGTAAGATTCCTTTCCTCACCTGCAAGACTCAGTATATTTTTGACTTCTATAAGTTCGGTGTTTTCCTTACGATAAGCCAGAACAGCTAAAACCCACTTCGCCAAACTATCATTTTTTATTCCCTGAAACAGATACTCATGGTACAGATCAATTGTACCGCCGGCTAACTGGGGGAAATCAGATAAAATCTCCCCAAAGTCTTCTTTACGGCTTTTTACTAAATGCTCAGAAATATAATGAAGGTATAGCGGTATACCCCCGGAGATCTGTTCGACCGAATTTAAAATTTCAGCTGAGTCGACTCCCTTGTTATGGAGATACTCTTTTATTTCGCTTTGGTTAAATGGAATTACCTTAATATATCTTTGCGGCTCAGAATCAATCTGCGCCAAAACAGAAGGTGAAAGCACGGCGCTGTACTGTGAGCTCAGAATAAAAAAGATATTTTCAGGAAGATGTCCCTTAATGGAATTCAGCAATGAATCCTCCCCGACCGCAGTATCCCTATGTACGTGGTCCAGACCGTCGATAATAAATATTATTTTCTCCCCCAAGGTACTAAGTTTATCAATATACTGGGAAAGTTTTTCCTGATAGCGTTCCGAATACAGATTAGGCAATTCGACATGGGGGAAACTTTTTTCTATAGCAATACAGAGTGATTTCAAAAAATATTCAGACTGATGACGAAGTTCACCAAAATTATTTTTTAAATCCGGGATAAAACAGTAGTAAGCCAAGGTAACATCCTTGTGACTCATCTTGAATTTTGTCAGCGATGTTGATTTACCAATTCCTGGAAGTCCCTCGATAAAAATATAGCCGCCTGGTAGCTCCGATAAGGCCTTTTCCAATTGACTGAAAAAAGTCTCGTTCGCTACATAATGCTCATCTGCTATCACCTTAAAATAATGCGAAAGTTTATCTTCGAACCTTTCCAAAATTCCCAGTTCCCTCAGAACTATTTGTTTGGTAATGGCATGACCTGAAATACTCCATTTGACCACAGCATTCAACAGCTTTTCCATCAATATCTTCTCAATACCCAAAGTTTCCATTTTAAACTTCAATGCATGCTGCACCTCCTCTATTGGAGCTTGTTCGAACCTAAATTCCAGAGATTTGATAAATTCGTCAAATGAATTCTCATCCAGCGCGCATTCAGCCCGTATTTTTTCGATTGTAGGTTGGTATTCATCAAAATTGACCATTTCGTCATACCTTTTTTCAAAAGACTTCAGGGGTTCAAAGAAAATGCCTATCACCTCTGACAGGCTATGGCTTAATCCTTCACTTGGCCTCTTCTGTCTCCCTACTTTTTTTGTTGTATATAAATTGATTGAAAAAGTTCCACTGTGTCGTTTCGCAGTTACATACCCCTCTGCAAGTTGCTTAAATAATGATTTTTTGGTATCTTTTCCGGTCTCAGATTTTAACATACTGCTTAGCGTATAAGATTTTTCTTCATCTTCCGACCACTTTACCTGAAAATAATCTGTGTGACCATTTTTGAAAACGATAATATCATCAATGTGATTCCCTTTTTTATAATTCTCGAGCATCACTTCTCTTATGTCACTCTGATAAAAAAGACAATCGATAATTTGCAGTGCTGCGACATTATTTTGGTAATAAAACCCTGCCTGTGAAGCCGATCCTTCCATATGTTTAATTTTTTAACGAGTTAGTTTTTATGGCTGTTATACATCTCCTAACATAGGGATAATTTAAGAAATAATAAACAGATTTTCGAAAGAAAATAAAAATAAAATACAGCGTCCTTAAAAAATATCGCTGATGTAATTGAGTAAAATCATTTGAGATTTTTCATAGCAGTTTAATTCTTGCCACTGAGAAACAGGCACTTAATTTCTGCTAAAGATGGACTAAAATCTTTTTGTAGCATTTCATCCACAGCAATGGCAATATCAGGAATACTTGCCAACCTATGTGAAAAATTCGGATATTCAGCAACCGATATCAGCCAATTGCAATCAAAAAGTTGATAATCAAATTTCTTAGGATTCAAGAGCCACTTTTCAAAAGTATTTAAGCCTGTTAACTTATCAAAATACTCCCACTCAACGTCAATTTTAAGTTTGGAGATGAGAAGAATAAAATTTAGAAAAGACAAATTGATTGATTCGAAGTTCCCTAATTTAAAAGTTCTGTTGTTCTTCCAATTATTGATATACAAAACATACTTCTCAAAGTAATCTCCTTCATTAAATTTAATCTCTCCTACATGCAGCAATAATTTATAAAATTCGTCATCAAACTCCTTGTTCAGAAAATCTGTGAATGCAACATATAAAATTTTCTTACATGGATCATCTGCGATCTGAGCCAGATTAATAGCTTTTCTGTAATTCTTAAAAGTTCCATCCTCTCGCTGACAATTTAAAAGCAACCTGTTAACCAAATTCATATTGGAATATTTGTATTGTGGTTTATGTTTAAGAAAAGCTTTCGGGATATCTCTTATTAAACCTTCATACTCGTGATTTGTCCACCACAAGAATTCAATAAAGATAATCCCAGTATAAATAATGTTCTTCTTACCATGATGTGAATTTGTTACGGGTTTGAAATTGGAAATAAGGACTTATATTACTTGATAGCACTAAGAATCCAGGTTGTGGAGATAATTTACCGTGAGCTAAAATATAACGAATCTAACATTTTATATTACCAATTAGCTTCATATTGTTTCCAATCTTCTGGAATTTTGTTTTTTTTAGCAAAAACACGACATAGATTATCTCCTCCTAAAAATGTTTTTTCTAAAAGAAAAATTTTATCATTTTCTATTTTTATTTTATATGTAATTATTCTCATAGCACCATCAGAGATAGCACCATACATATCAATAAACAAATATTTATCCTGATAAAGAATTCCTCTATTCCCTGTAATGTTCCGGTTCTTGTTTGAAAATTTTTTAGCAAATTCTCTAACTTGTCCATTAGGATAAAACTGGAGTGTTTTTCCCCATGTAGCAGCTATTTTTTCACCTTTTTTATAAAAATTAGGGTCAGAATCGTAACTATATTCTAATTCATAGAAATAATTAATATCTATATCTTTTAAAGTATCAGAACTAAATTTATATTTATTTGAAAATCTATATGAGGAAATAGGAACTTTTGTAAAACCATCAGATAAAACAAAATTGCTTCCTACACAAGCATTAAGAAGTCCTAAACTTAATATTGAAAAAATAATTTTCACCATGATGTAAATATATTTCGGGTTTGATATTGAAAATAAGGCTTTATATTTGTTGATAGCACTTCAAAGCCAGGCTGAGGAGACACCCAGCTATGTGCCATAATATTTTGTATAGGATGTCTTACATGTCTATCAGAATCAACACCTAGTCTGTAATTTCCCCAACCTATGTATGCAGCACCCAATCTATATCTTAGTCCTTTTTCCTCTACATAACTATGAGGTAAA
Organism: Chryseobacterium gotjawalense; assembly: GCF_030012525.1. Taxonomy (NCBI): domain Bacteria; kingdom Pseudomonadati; phylum Bacteroidota; class Flavobacteriia; order Flavobacteriales; family Weeksellaceae; genus Chryseobacterium; species Chryseobacterium gotjawalense. The sequence continues at coordinate 337,695 of NZ_CP124855.1, read as the reverse complement.
CAAGCTCCGTTGCTATAACAAGCCCCTTCTTTCATTCTTTGAGCATCAGATCCTCCGAATTCAGCATAACTATCCTTTGTTCGTTCTCCTGTAAATAAATTAAATCCAGCATGAAAATCGCCTACGTTTATCGTCATTGCAGCAGTTCTATATCGGTCATTACCATCTCCCAAATACCCTCCTACTTTATCGAAAGGACTTCCATCATTTTCGTAAGTAAGAGAAAAATCACCACTACCCAAACCGAGAATTCCAGTTTGTTGTTCATGTAAACCAGTCCATTTATTAGTACCTATACTGATACTGAAAGCTTTACTGCTATAATTAAATTGGACAGATTTTCTATATTCCCAACCTGCTTTTCCACTTCCTGCATGTCCTCCGTAATGCATTAAGCCAAACCCTCCCGATATAGCGAAATCACCTGCATGAAATGTCGCACTTACATTTGCACCAAATCCCCAACCCTTACCAATTGCAATACTTGGGGATATGCTAAAATCAAAATCTCCAATGGATAAATTCATTGGCGGAATAATACAAGAAATAGCAGAATTGATGGCAGAATTTCCTATAAAATTCCACATTGCCTGATTTCCAGTTCCAGCCAATCCTGCAGTGTTATAACTAAGCCAACCCATTATTGCAAACTGAAATCCTGCCTTTACAGCACTCCATCCCCATTGTCCAGTCATGATACCATGAGTGACATATCCTACCACAAAACTTACCGCTGCCACAATTAAATCGTCAATACCAAACCACTCTCCGTTAGAATCACTATATAGTAATGGATTATTCCATACGTATCCATATTTATTACAACTCTGGGTATTAGTAGGATCCTGTATGTTTTCATCTGCATTTAAGAATCTTCGTTATAGAGGGTCATACAATCTACCATTCATATGGATTAAACCAACACCGGCAAGATGCTCGTGAGATGTGTAGCCACGATTAATAAAAGTTGATCTGAATAAGTATCTGGATTAACGACCGATCCAGCAACAATTAAGTTCGTGAAATTTCCCCATGCATCGTAATGTCGTCGTTCTACTGCGTATCCGCCTTCGCTGGTAACGGCTAAAATGTCTTTGTGTAAAAACTTGTATGAACTTCTTCTCTTTTTGTAAAATCACTACTTTTTTAAAAACTTAAAATAAAGATAACACTTTTTTTTAAGCATATTCTCAAATTTTTATGACCACACGATAGAAATAGTGCGGCAATCGGGGGTTAATATTTGAAATCATAGCCATTATTAACTTTGGCACATTACCCAGTACCGGAACAGGGAATTATCTTATTCTATGGCAAAATAATTTTTTTTGGTATAAATTCAAAAGAACCTGTGAAATATTCATAACCACCACAACTGCGATTTATTAATTTTTTTAAATTTTTTTTATCAACAAATTCACTAACACCTGAATCTTGTAGTAATAATATACGCCCTTTTTTATAGCCTTTTAATTTATAATAATATGTTTTTTTACTTTCGCGCTCAACTAATTTTGCAGTTTTATCTAAGGACAAACTATCAATTATAATATTGTTACATTTTAAAGCAATGAATTTTTTAAAATCAATGCTATCAACTTCTTCACTTATTATTGTAATTGGTGTGAAATTTTCTGGCCCAATATTATTAAATTCATCTTCATATAAAAAATTATTTATTGTTGGGAATTCAACTAAGAAATTTTTGTTAGTAGAATTTTGAACTTCTAAAATTAGAGTAGAATCTTTATTATTTACAATAGAAGTAATTGTTAAATCCTTCTTATTACACGAAATTATAGATAATAGTAATAATATTATCGATTTTTTATTTATCATATTAATAATTAAAAGATTTAATAAGAGGTAATAGTAATTTGTCTAATTGTGACTTTGAATTCAAGAAAAAATATGTTGGTATGTTCATCCGAGTAAACCATGGATTTAGGTTTGACAAAGAAGAGGTCATCTTTCTAATTGCAACATGCCCCCATGTATCCAGTGATTGTGAGAATTTACCCGTAATATTACTTGCAGTATTTGCTAATATAAACTCAGTGGAATTATTTAATATTACGTGACCTACCTCATGAGTAATTGTTTCCGTAAGTAAAGATTTTGTTGCGAATGCGGCTTTGGAGAGATAAATATTTTTGCCAACAGTAACCCCTAAAACGTTAGAGTGTTCAGGAATACCTCCATATCCAAAATTTTTCTGAAGCCATGTCATTTTATAGAACGAACTATCTTGAGCTACACTATATCCTGAAGGTGCTTGCAAATAATATTTTTCTACCCCACTATTTCCTAAGCTCCCAAAACCCTTTTCAAACTCTTTTATCGTGCCATATGAATATTTTTGTGAATCTCCGCTGGCAACTGAATTTGAACTAATTAAATCATCTCGCTTAATCTCACTGATTGCTTGATTTCCATTTGGGTTTGAAAAAAGTTTCCCTAACCCATAGCTCACAGCACCAACAGCACCTCCAATCACAGCACCTTTCAATAAACCTTCAAAAAAGTTTTGCCCACTCATTATAGAAGTTATACCTCCAGTAGCACCACCAGATAATGAACCGACACCAACTGTGCCCCAAAATCCTGCGGCTTGAAATATATTGGCTATACCACCCGAAACTCCCCCCGTAATTGCACCCAACAAAACAGATTTTGCAAAACCACCTAAACTCCAATTATTAGTGAAAAGACCTTGAACTACATACATTGCGGCTCCAATTCCTGCTCCCACAATTGCACCCCAAATAATAGGAGCAATATAAGTAAGGAAAAAACCAGCTACAAAAAACTCCCCACTTGGATCATTATACATCAACGGGTTATTCATCACATATCCATACTTGTTGTAGTTCTGCGTATTTGTTGGGTCTTGTATGTTTTCATCAGCATTTAAGAATCTTCTCAAAAGAGGGTCATACAAACGACCATTCATGTGGATTAAGCCAACTCCTGCAAGATGCTCGTGAGAAGTATAGCCGCGACTAACTAAAAGTTTATCTGAATAAGTATCTGGGTTTTGGTTTGAACCTACGATTTTTAGGTTAGTGAAATTTCCCCAAGCATCATAGTGACGCTGTTCTATTACATAACCTGATTTATCTGCAACTGCTAAAATGCTACCTAGATAATCTTTGTGTAAGAAATAAAAAGATCCGGTATCTTGGTGTCTGTATCTAAAATAAACAATATTCGATTCATAAGGAGAACCGCCAATATAGAGTATATGTTTTTCTTCTTGAGTTTGGTTGTTCTTAATGATTTCCATACTGCCATCTTCACTATAGTATTTAGTGAATTTCGCATTTTGAGAATCTTCAAATTTGCCTCCGTAGCTCATGATCTGGCGACTTTCGCTTAAACCGTATTCAAAGGCATAATCATTTTGGCGACCTCTAATTTTTATGGGATCATTGTTTTCATTATAGGTGATGTTTTGAAGCAAAATGTTTGTTCCGTCAATTCCGTAGTTGGCAAGACCATTGGCATTAAGATTTATGTTTGAAGCACGGTAGATATTTCCGCCAATGGTATATCCAATATTTCCAAGTTGGTCGTTTACCGTAATTCTTCCCTTATCATCGTAGGTATTCGATGATTGTTGACCAGTTTTGGGATTTGTCCAATTAATAAGCCGGTTATTATTATCGTAAGTAAATGTTTCATTAATCCCGAAAATATAGCTGTACCTGACTACTAACTCATTCTTCACTGCATCGAACATATAATAATTATCGACAATGGAGGACAGCGGAGAGGTATGTTTTGCTGTAGAAATAAATCCACTAGGAGAATATGTATTGGTGATTTGTGCAGCTCCCAATTTGGCAGTAAGAGCTTGTCCTTTTGCATTGGTGGTTTGCAGTTCCCAAAGAATTTTATTGGTGCTTTCTTGTTTTAATTGATAAAGAGAACCATCCCAAGTGTTGTATATGTTTTGGATTGCAACAGTTGTTGTTACCCCACTAGAAACTAAACCCTGATCATATCTCGAAACACGACCATATTGGTCATATACAATATTTTGCTTGAAGAATTCTTTTCCGGCTATATATTCGGTAGTCCAACCCAATCTTCCATCAGGTCTGTATGAATAGGAGGTGACATATGTTTTTCCGTTGGCAGTTCCAGACTTTAAAGTGAGTTGTTTTGTATTAGGATCATATGAAAAGTTATAACTTTTATCAGTGCTTGTTCCATCTTTGGATTTTTCGATTATTTGATCCAATAATCCATTTGGTTTATAAAGATACTGCTTATATCCTTTTCTGCTTGTTTCTTCTTTTATCTCGCCAAAATTGGTGTACTTATATTCATATTTGCCATTTGCAGGATCATAGAATTCAGATTTTCTACCCCATTCATCATAGGAAGTTGTTACAGCATTTTCGGCATACTGCGCTTTGGTTTGTTGCCCTGCTGCATTATAAGTGTAGGTAATAGTTCCACCAGGATCGGTGGATAAAATGAGATTCCCGATGGCATCGGTAGCTTTTATGTAGGTTCTTCCGTAGCCGTTTTTTTCGACAATTGTTGTGGTTCTTCCGCTGATGGAAGTTTCTATTTTTTTACCACTATTTGCCGTCTGCACCGTAACTTTGGTAGGGAATACGGTATCATCATAAGAAATGGTATTACCTGATAATCCACCATAGTTTGGAGAAATTGTTGAAAAATAGGGTTCGCTTTCGTAAGTTTTTCTACCCAGACCATCGTACCTTGTTTCTTTAGCTACATATTTATTTTGTTCAAAAGCTTTGGTAAGAACTTTATAATTTTGCCCAAGGTTATTGGTGAAACTTACTTTAAGGTTTCCGTCGGGACTTATTTCGGTTACTTTCTTTCCTACTTTTCCTGCAAGAGTAAAACTTTCATATTGATAACTTGCTGTACCACCAATGTTAGTAGATGAAGTCTGTAATTTACCCCAACTGTCATAAGTATTGGTAATGTTATTATTTAGAGGATCTGTCTTTGTTAGAACCTGCCCCCAATCGTTATAAGTAATATTCTCTTCTAATCCGAGATTATCTGTTGTTTTAGTGACAAATCTGCCTTTGGCTTCATACTCTGCTTTAGTAGTAACTATAATTGCGTTTAGATCTACACTATTGGTGATTTCCTTTTTAGTGATATTTCCGAAACCTGCGGTATTTCCTTCGTCATAAGTGTATTTTTCTTTGATCCAACCCGCGGTGTTTTGTGCATAGTTTTGATCGTATTTAGTAAGATATTCTAAAAGATTATTAGAATTATAACTATATTCTTCTTTTGATCCTTTAGTATCTCCATACACCGTCATACTCACTGTTTTGGAAAGTGGTCGACCGATAAAATAGTCTTTTCCGGTACCAGTAGAGTTATTAAGATATTCTAGATTAGTTGTGGATATTGCAAAATCATTGTTAACCTTGGAGATTGTTTGTTTCGGCAAATAGTAATTATCGTAAGTGATAGTGTTGGTGGTGGCAATGTCTTTGAGAAAATCTTTGGTAGTGTTTTGTATTGGTACAATAACTTTTATGGCTTTATAAGCCAGTCCTGTTATGATATCTGTTTGGTAAGTAGTTTGTTTATAATTCAGGAGGTTAGGAGTATCAACAGAAATATTCTCAGGGAAAATCTCAAGTTCCTGTAGTTCGGGTGTTACACTTATCGGTTTGATACTCCACTCTTTTATAGGCAATCCCTCATTGAGTGGATCTATTTCTGCACCGCTCCATATTTTTGTATTTTCCATCCCATCGGCGTACCAAGTGGAACGGGCTGTTTGGCGGAAGCCGATCATTCCTCGACCTTGCAGATGGGTTATTAATCCCCTGTATCGAAAATCTTGTGTTCTGCCTTCTTGAGTCAGCCGAGAAACTGCGTAAGATTGAGAAACTTTATCCATTTCCATATACGGATATTGCTCCTTTTTTAAAGGTGCATAGAGATTTGGATTTACTTCGGGATCGAGTTCTTTGTATTCGATATTGGTTGTTATCCCGCCTTGGGTAATAGTGGAAATATTTTTATTAACACCAAGATTATAACTGTGATAACTTATTATTTTTCTATCGTTCGCATCCGTCAATGATTTCGAAATAAATAGTATTTTTGAATTACTGCCATTTATCCTAAAATCACCATAAATAGGACTCATAGAAGTGCCACCTTTTCCATTAGAAAATACATTTTCGCTTTTATAAGTCCATTTGAATTGCGAATTATTGGAGTTATATCTAAATTCACTCAATTTCCACAGAGAAGTGTTACTAAACCCATTTCCTTGCATATTATACCCTGCATAGAAATTAAAAAATTCTGATTTGCCATCATTATCAATATCAGTAACTCCTGGATAAGAATATTGTTGGTAAGAATTTGTTGGATTTTCATTTTCGTAATATTCTTGAAATCCTTGACAAAACTCTGACAAACCAGAACCATTATTTAGATAAATAGACCATCCTGTAACATTATCAGCATCAGCGCCTGAAAAAGATGTAATTTTAGTTAATGGCGCAAGTATTTCAATATTTCTATCACCGTTTAAGTCCGCAAACTGAATTGCTCCCGTTAATCCCTTTACAAAATATGTATCCTTAAGATAGAGGGAATAAAATCCTTTATAAATTCTTCTTAGGGAGTACTGATAAATTCTATTTAATGGTGTTGAAACAGTTTGATTAACTATATTTCCTGTATATCTATTTTTAGTAGCAAAACTAACATTAGTATTGGTGTTATAAGGATCCCGCTCAATGAACATGATATCTTGACCGCCATCATTATCAAAATCCATGATAGACCCTTTGCTTAAAATATTTTTAGTTGTAGGATTGTTTAATAGGGCTAATGTATCATCCTGCAATGTATCGTTATCAACTATTGCATATCGAAATCCTAAATCATTGCAAGACCAGTTATTAGGTGCTATTTGACTTTTGAAACATCTTGAATCTTTTATTGCAAAAATGAGTTCAGAAATACCATCAGAATTGATGTCAGCTTCTTTTGCTAATTCCAAACTAGAATAATTGGAGATGCCATAGTTAGCAGGTGTAGAATATGGAGGATAATAAGAATCTACAAATTTATACTTGCTATCAACTATAGTTTTTGTATACTCTACAACTAATGGATTATTAGTAGTATTTAGTACTGAAGAATCACTATTTACGGAGTAATAGATTAATTCAATATTTGGTGTTGTATGATAATCTGTGTCTAAAGATTTAATTAGTATTAAACCTTGTTTTGTTTTTACATAATTATCGGCAGACTTTATATTAAATGTCAATAATCTGTAGTACTGAAAATTAGAACTGACCCCTAGATAAACATAGGAAGGACTCACATTATTTACAGCATCAAAATAAATATAATATCCTTCGGGTTTACCATTTTGTGCTGCTTGTTTCACGATGAAGTCAACCAAACCATCTCCATTATAATCACCCGACGTAATTACATTTTGAAAATCCCCAAATGGTTTTTCTTGAATATTTGTTGTAAGTGGTTTTGTAGAAAAAGAAACAGGATTTGCTTCCTCATTGTTTGAATTAAATTCCTTGATGCTTTTTACAAACTGATAACCAATTATTTTATTTGGATCATCATCAACATTTACCGTACTATCATATTCAATATGATACTTTTTAAACTGGCTTCCATTGGTAGAAACAACGATATTTTGTAAAAGCCTATCTTGTGTAAATTGTACACCTTTTACATAAGAAACTTCTAATAAATTACGACTTGAATAATTAAACTGAATTTTATTAAAATGTGTTTTCCCTGATATCGCCTCATTCCCACCCCACTGAATATCACTAATTGTTGCGACGTTATTAATTTTATTATAATTGTAAGAGATATAATTTCCTTGAGCATCTTTCCATTTCACAATATTATATTCAACTGGGGTGGTCGCATTATTTGATCCTGTGGTTGTATTACCATACCATGCCTGAGAGCCATCTTCAAAAGTTACCTCCCAATATTCTGGTCCTTTCCATTCTTGCCCTGTAATACTTCCTATTGCTTTAACCTTTATATTAGAATATTTCTCTGTAGTGTAAAAAGAACCATTCGCTCCATCTTGACCAGGACCGTTTCCTCCACTTTTATAAATAAGTCTTTGACCATTGAAACTATAGTAATCGCTATAATCTAATTTTATCCCTGCAACTTCACCATCTTTTTCGATAGTTTTTCCCATTCGGGTAATACTTGTTATTCCAGAAAGATTCCAACCATAACCTGCGATACCGTTTCCGCCACCACTCGTATAAATTAAATTGACTTGCGGACCAACACTCTTTATTCCTGGAGGTAATGCTATAGGTAAAGTATATTGAAGTTGTCCCCCTCCGTTGACCTCTATGTTTCCTTGAGTATCATGAAAGGAGGTGTTTTGTGAAAAAACAAAATTGAAAACAAGTATTGTAATTAAAAGATAGAACTTCTTCATAAGTTTAGTTTTTAGTTACAGTTCTTGTGTAAACACTACCATCTGATAAATTGAATTTAAGATAATAAACCCCATAAGGTAGGTGGCTCATTCTGAAAATGTAGGAATTGGTAGCTAATGATCTGATGTTTATACTTTCGGTAATATTAAAAGCATTGTAAGGAAGCAAATCAATACTAACAATAAAATCTCGAATACTTAAATCCCATAAAACCGTGAGATCAGTTTTTACTGGAACAGGAACGGCTTGAATTTTATTTGCAACTTGATTCGCTAATGTTGTATTTATTTCTTCTCCTGGACGACAAGTGTTACATACATTGCCACTAGGACCTCGAAAAATTTGATTACCTGACTCATCGTAACCAAATAAGACTATAGAGGGGTCACCTTGAGATAGAATTTTTGCGAATTGTGAGTATACACAAGAAGAAAAAAGCAACAGTAAAAAGGAAAGGGATAGAGTTTTTTTCATAAAAATTTCTTTCATCTAAATTAACATAAAAATCTGAATAGCAATGTTTTATTTTTAAAAGAATTAACAATACGGTTATTTGTTAATGAAAACACACTAATAAATTTGAATCAATAACTTTTATTAAGATGTTAATTTCGAGAAAATTCCCTTTCTAAATTCTCTGAAAGTTATAAATATGAAATGTCGTAGAAAAAAATTGTGAAATTATGATTCAGTATTAATAAAAACCATTGTTTAATTGATGCATTTTAATTTATCAAATAAATCGCCATATAACCACAATTAACATAAATGAAAAGATAAGTCATAAAAAATATTATTTCTGCAGTAAGCTAATTTTGCAGAAATGAACGTTTGTACGAAAGAAAAGAAAAATCTTAAGAATTTTTCAATTATGTTCATTCCTGTACACGAGATCATAACGAGAAAAATAAACACGATAAAAATCCTATTTTTATATCACTAGTGTCCACTTAAAACAATCTGCCCATCAGTAAGTTAGGATTTAGTTCTTTGGATATTTGTAAGTAGCTCTTACAGGGATTTTATCGAATAAGAAGATTCCTAAAATCTGTAATATTTCGTAAGTTGAATGTTAAATTTTGAGGTCTTTTCCTACAATTGCAACCAAACAATAAGTGATTATTGTGGTGTGTATCTGGATGCGAACTGCATTTTCGGAAGTTTCCCAAAAAGTTTTAATCTTCAAATGTTGCTTCATCCACTTGAAAAAAAGTTCAATCTTCCAACGATTTTTGTACAGCATCGCTACTTGCAGCCCTGTGATTTCAAAATTGTTGGTTAGGAAGACAAAACATTTTTCCGGTTTCTGTGTCAAAACATTTTACTCTCCGCACTTTTTCGGGATAATCTTTTTTAGAATAAAATCCTTCAAGTTTTCCTTTATGGTCGCAGATTAAGCCGTTTTTTCGTTCTGACTTCAAGGAGTAAATTCTCTTGAATTTTAAATTATTTTTTGCTCTTACCACGAAAAACGCACCCAATGAATGAATTTTATAAAGTCTGGAAAAATCCACGTAAGCTGTGTCAAAAATATAATATGCATCTTTTTCGTAAGGGATTTCATCCATTTCTTTGGAACAAATGATTTGGTAATGACCACTTCAGAAAATGATGCATCTCTATTTTCAAAAGTAAATAATTTTCTTTCTGCCGAACTGACTTTTTCAACAAAGGTTTCATTAAAATCTTTCAAAAAATTGATAGCCTCTTTCCACTCTAATTTCTCCAATTTCCATTACCGCTTAATTATTTGTCCTCCTTCAGCACTTTTAAAATCATAAAAGCCATTTTCAGAAACTGAAAATTTATGATCAGTCATTCTAAAATAGTAATTATGTCCTGATTTCCTTTCGAAGTTGACTTTACCTTTTCTTTCAAGATGAAGAAAATAATCAATGACAGAAATTCGGCTGGAAATTTTCTCAATTTTTGCTCCTGAATAATAGGCCGAATTTGTATTCATTATTTCTTATTTTTTGCAAACTCATTAAACTCAAAAATATCTTTAGCCTCATTATCCCACTTTTTTCGAGGCAACAATTGCAGTGTTACGAAAATGTCTTTTTCTTTATTGTAAGAATCAATCCTTTCTAATCTTCCACCGTAATCAGTTTCGGCATGTTGATAAATAGAATACGGTAAAATCGTATCTGTAGGATAAATGTAATAACGCGCAAAGCTTTTGGCTGAAATCACCTCAAATCTTTTGTACTTTTTACTAAATAAAACAGTATCACTTAGATTCTTTCGATGGAGATAGTTCGGAATCCATTCTCTTGAAAAAAGAGCGCCTGCATTCTTTTTTTCAATAAAAACCGGCTTTTGTTTTTTGGAAATTTCAGACAGTAGACTGCTGCTGTTTTCCTTACCCAATGAATAATATAAAGAATCTTGTATATAATAAATTTCATTGGTTATTTCTGGGAAAGTGAGATCAGGAATTAATTCAATGATGGTATCTCCCGAATAATTAATCCGCGAAAGATGAAAATTCTGTACTTTGTCTAAACCTTTCGAAGCTTCAAAATAAACATTTGAAATAAGATCGATACCTCCTTTTTCAGATTTGATTTCTTTATGGCAAGCGTTTACTATAAAAAGAAAAACCATGGTGGGTAAAATAATGACAGCTTTATACATTTTTTTATTTTTTCCTGTTTTGTAGTCCTGAGTATTTGATTTCATAAGTAATGTTGTTAAAAAATATAACGGCAAGCTTTACGATTAAAACTTACCGCTCGTGAGGGCAATGAGTAAGTGAGATTTATCGCTTAATACTTTGTTCCTTCATGTTCTTCTTTTCGTGCACATGGTCATTCTCCAAACCCTCTAATGGCTTGTTCGTATTGATCCTGTTCATATCCTGATCGTACAGGCATAAATTTTTATATTGAGGATTCAAAACTGCTTTTCCTTCGACTTTATGATCATCCAGTTCAAATTTGACCTTAACAACATTTCCTTTTTCCAAGGATTTTATGGTGGTCTCTTTATGCTCAGGTCTTTCAAAAATCAGGTTTGATTTTTCTACAATCTGTGCGGTATCTACCCCATAATTTTTATAAAAATTCTGGAAGTTATAATTTCCTTTTTCCGATTTAGGTTCTACGAAGTTTAGTTTAACGAAAGCTGGTTCCAGTTGTTCCGTTTTCGGATTAATGAATTCTATTTTCACGGAACGACCTTCTAAAAGGTTGACTGCTTCCTTAGCTGTGAAAGTATTTTCCCGATTTACCGTAAAATTTTGAGAAATGCCTTCTCCTTTTTCATTATTTAAAACTGCGTGGTAAGAGTTTAGAAAAACCCCATCATTTTCAGTCTTATTGAATTTTAAGGTAAAATCAACATTATTTCCGGGTAATGCTTTGTCTGAATTCGTTTTAATTTCAAACTGTTTTTCAGCAGAATTCATTCCCGATTCTAAATCCTTGTGAAGTTTTTCTCCCTCACCAAAACCAAGGTATTTTAATTGATTTCTTAAATAATCTACTTGGTTAAATTCTTTTTGTGTTTCCATAATTTTTGATTTTTGATTTTGTTTATAATGATTAAGGCTCGAATCTTCACGTACTTCACCATTCATTTCTTTTTGATTTCTAAGTACTCCACTGTCAGCAAATGATTCATACAATTTTCTTCCATTTTCACTGTTGAATAGAATAGCATCTAAAATTTCAATTCCTGAAAAATGAAGTTTTTTATTGTAGGTGTTAACTTGCTCCGGAGTGATATTGTTTCCATATAAAATGCATTTTGATCCGCCAAACTTTGCTACTTTTCCAATGATAAAATCAAGTTGATTATCTGGTGGCATAATAAATTTTCCAACGATATTCAACTGATTATTGAGCACGAGCAATTCTGTCTTATCAGATATGCCAAATTTTTGTGACGTAATAAATTTTGCAATATCTGTTGAACTGGTTATTTTAACTGGTTGATAATTTTCGACCAAAACCTGTTTACTGAAAGAATACGGTTGTATTTCTTTAAAAGATTGTGGGTTTGATTTCATATCAATATTTTCAGTTTCATTCTCATCAAATACGACATACTTTCCACTTCGTAAATTGATAATGACCCCGTTATTGACCTTTATATTTGAATCTTCTAATGCTTTTTTTAATTTGATGATACAATCCTTATCAGCTTTTGAAACTTTCAAATTTCCGCTCGGATGGTTATGAACTAGAGTTATTGCTTTCGGCTTGACTTCCAAAACATTTCCAATCAAAAGCCGATTATCTACAAATGCTGCATCAAAAGTTCCGGTAGAAATATGCTGAACAAAATATCCTTTATCCTCAAAATCATAGACTAAAAAAGCATGTTCTACGGCTTCATCTTCCAGTGCTTTAAATAGCCATGCAACATCATCAATACTTCCGATTTTTTCATTTCCAAAGAGTTGAAGTGATTTATTCTCAGCAAAACGCCGTTCTACTAATGCAAAATCGTTGGATTGCAAAGAATTTTCCGGTTCCCGTAGTAAATTGGATCCGGCACCAGTTTCATGGGGATTAAACAATTTAAAAGGTAATTTTTCACCCGACGAGGTTTTTGCATACCTTGTTGTTTCATCTTCCTCAAAAATAAAATTTGAGTTTGCCGATATTTTCGTTTTTTCTTCTGTTGCAATCGATTGAACTTCTTTTTCATTTTGAGTTAAATTGGGGTGGTATTTATCTTCGAGTTCTTTTCTAATTTCTTGGATCGGAACAATTGCGTCGTAATCGATGAGATGTGGCTTTTTCCCTTCTTCTAATCTCACGATCAAAGATTCTCCAGTTTTAAAATAATTGAATCCCATTTTCATAAATTCGAGATTAGCTATAGCCTCATCGATGTCGGAAAATTCCATTTTTTGAAAACCCACAGATTTAATTTGTTCGCTGTACTTGCCTATTTCTAATGTTATACTCATATTTCATTTTTTAGAATGGTGAGATTTTTAACTATTTATCTTCTGAAACCTCTTGATTTCTCCTGATTTTCTTCTAGGTTGAATTTTTCTTCTCTTATCCGATTAGCATCTTGATACAAATCAGGATCATTCACATTGAGTTGAACTTCTGATTGTTCTTGTTTTTGAGAATTACTCTCATTTTGAGAACCACCATTTACGGTGTTGATTTCTTTTGACAAAATATTTAAATCGTTGGTTATTTCTTTTGCCATCTCAGGGAATTGATCAATTTTATCCTGAAGAAAACCTTTCAGTTTTAAAAGTTCAATTTTGTAGCGGTTTGTTTCACCTCTTGCGTTTTTGATTAAATCAAACTCCACCACTTTGTTGGTTTCTTTATCAATTACAAATGCTTTTTTCTCAAAATTCAATTCATTATTTGATTTTGAAAAATCTTGAATATTGGAATATTCAATTTTATCTTTACTGTTGGTGAGGATTTCAGAAATACTCTTATCTCTCTCAAGAAAAATCACATTCAGTCTGCTGTTATTTTCAACAAGTTGAAAAGTTGCTCTGCTTTTGTCGTTATCTGCGACGATGGTATATCCCTGCAAAAACTTTTGAATATCGTTGGCAGAAAGTTTTTTTGAAAAAGAGTTATCTGCATCGATGATTCCGTATTTTTTTAAGTCGTCAATTGGTAAATTGTTAGTTTGCATAATAGGTTGCGATTAAATTGTTTGCTTTAATAAGATCATTTAGGAACCGAATAGGATTTATATAATTTCCATTTTCAGTAACTGAAAAGTGTAAATGTGCTCCAGTAGAATTTCCAGAATTTCCACTTTTCGCGATGATAAATCCGGCTTTTACATATTCTCCCACTTTGTAATAAATTTGCGATAAATGGAGATAGGAGGTTACATAGGAATTGGAATGTCTGATTTTAATATAATTTCCACCACCGCCAGAATCCCATCCTGCTTCCGTTATGATTCCATCCATTACAGAATGAACATTTTCATAATTCGCTTTTAAATCAGCACCATTATGCATTTTCATTTTTCCAAATATGGGATGAATACGAGTTCCAAAAGGTGAGGTCACCATAATTCCGTTTTTCAATGGCATAAATATTTTTGAAACTGCATTTGGTTGATCATCATTAACAAAATCATATTGTTTAATAGATGTTCTTGAATTAATTTCGGTTGAATTTTCAATATTTTTTTTCATCATTTGTATTAAGGAATCTTCAATCTTTTTGAAATTGAGTTTTTCATTTGTATTCTTAGACAGACTATATTTGAGCATAAGCGTTTTTAAAGAATCCAATTCTCTTTTCAATTTGGCTTTTGAAGTAGTATTAAAGAATTTTATTCGAATGTTTTTCTTTTTCTCTTTTTCATCTTTGACTTTTTCATCTTTGTCCTTTCCCACTTGCTGCATCTCTTCTTTTTTAGGGAAAATTTCATCCTTCTTCATTGAATTTCTGGTAAGCGTGTTGAACTGTGCAAATGCCAGCGAACCGCAAAACAAGACTAGAAAAGTCACCTTATATTTAAACTGTTGTTTCATAATTTTAGGCTGTGATCGTTTCATTAACAATGAGTTCTACCTCTTTATTTATTTTTCGAAAATTGGTCATTAGAACTTCTTTCTTTCGGTCATTTCCTTTTTTGTCGATAAATGAATAGTAATTTGGCAGCGGGACATAATTATTTTCCTCGTTTTTAATTGCCTTCATATCAAGATTAATTTTCCCATTGATTGCCGATGTTTTATATTCTTCAGTGTTATTTTCTTCGCCTTGCGCAATCATCCCGACCATTTCCCCTGTTTTGAGCGCAGCGATTTTACCTGCAGGAATCATAAAATCCATTTTTTCATTAATACTGGTAGTCGTTCCTTGTTGTGAAATAGATTGTGAAAAACTTTTCTGTTTGATTTTCCCAAACATTTTCTCCATCCAATCCAATGTGTTTTTATCTCTTGCTGAACCTGAAAGAATATTTCCAACAATAGCGGAAATCGTATCAGCAACTTCTTTTTTGTAGAACTGACGAAGCTGCGGAATCTCTTGAAGTCCTAGTAAGACGGCAATCTTATTGCTTCTTGCAGTAGCCACAATATTGTCTATTTTATGAATGTAAATGGTCGGAAATTCGTCTGCGATAATTCCTCCCGGCAAATTATCTTTGGAATTGATAAGTCGCAATGTTCTATTTAAAACCGATGAATACAATGCAGAATTAATATCCTGTGTTCCTGGATCGGAAGCCAAAATTAGGATGGACGGATTTTCTTTATCCGTGATTTTCAGTTCTACTTCATCGCCTGAAAACACCCAAAAACTTTCTTTTGTAGCCAAACGGGAAAGGAAAATTTTCAAAGTCCCAACTTGTCCTTCTAACTGATCAAATGCTTTATTATCATAAGCTGTTTTGAAAGGTGAAAGCAAGGAATAAATTTCTTCGTTGGTAAAAAGAGTATCGAAAATATCTTTATAACTTCTATTCATAAAAGATAGAATATGAGGCAAATCAGAGTACTTCCCATTTTCGAAAGTCGCAAAAAAGTAGATGCAAGAAGAAAGAAAGTTAATCGCAGATTGAGTGAAAAATGCTTCCGAACCACCACCAGAACTTGAGCCTCCTTTTTGTAAAGATGAAACCATAGATTCTGCCATTTCTTGTGCTTCCGCTAAAGTTCGGATGTATTCTTTTTTAAATGGATTAACTCTTTTGGATTTCTCAACGTCATTCAGATTGATGACATGAAATTGATGTTGATAATTAGAATCCTTTCTCTTCTTTATGAGATAATGATAGTAGGCGATTTTGGCCAAATCAGGAAACTTGAAATCATAAATACAAAGACAAAAAACCTTATCAATCATTTGTCGGATTGCCGGATTTATAACTCCAAATGATTTTCCGGATCCAGGCGTTCCAATAACCATCGTTCCTCGAAACGGATTAATGTTAATCCAACCTTTGTTGGTTTTTTTATTAAATCGAAAGAGGTAAGGAATATTAATCGATGTGTCAGTTTTCACCAGTTCTTGATTTTGAGCAAAACTTTCTTCTTCAATATTCCAGCGGTCTTTACCCATTTTCTGTTGCATCAATTTTGAAATATTATCTGCACCAACTTGCGCTACCAATGCCCCCAGAAAAGATAAAAGTGTGTAAATAATTTGATAAAGATTTAATGGCGGAATTACTTTCGGAAGAGTATTGTTTCCAGCTTCAGAAATAAAAACAAGGGAAGAAAACATCAATGATAATCCGATGATAATTGGTAACAGAATTTGTTTACCGATATTTAAATCTATCTTTTTCTTTGCCCTTGTTCCTATTGCAACCAATGTAATAAGAATGATTGTACAGATTTTAGCATTTACAGGTGGGTAAAAAAGACCCATCTTCGCGAACTTTGTCAGAAGATCAGTTACAAATGGAATATTTGCAGAAAGAAAAAACAAAGAAGCACAATCCAATAAGACGATAAAATAAACCATCTTTTGGAAAAAGCTGTAGATCTTAATTTGATTTTGTTGCTCTTGCATGAGTGAAAGATTAGAGATTATAAGACTGGAGATTGAAGAGATTAAAAAGTATCAGCATTTAAAATGTCTGAATATTTCACGGTCATTTCGATGGCTCTCCCAGAGAGTTGTTCTTCCAAAAGTCGAATTTTCATCACTTTACTATTGGGATAAGTAAATTTTTTGAAGACGTAAATATTGTGGTAACTTTTCTTAAATTGTTTTTGATCGTATAATTTAAAAAGCGGATCAATGGCGATACTCTGATTATTGGTTGCCTTATAGATTTTTTTATCCTCTACAGAAAATTTAATCGCATCGATATCATAACCTAAATTGGAAGAATTTAGAAAAGTCATGTCCAGAAAGATGTAATCATTTACCACATAAACATTATTAATCTGCATCGTGAGTTTGAGACCTTTTACTTCTCGAATAGGTTTATTTAATTTGTTTTTACGCAGAATATCTAAAGAGAATCGATGCAGTTCCGAATTAGAGAATGCCATTTTAGGATATTCAAGCGGCTGCATATCTACTGGTTGAATTTGGATATTGGTTACAGCGTTGCTTTTAAAATCTAAATAATTGACTTTGTACTGAGCCATAAAAGATTGGCAAACGATGGTAATAACTCCTAAATTTTGTACATCAATATTTTTACGAATTGAAGTTGAATCCGTCCCATTCGCATCGGTTATTTTTATTCGCGCGATATTTTCAGCTGGCAAATCACCAGTGAGATTATTTGTTGATAAATCCACAAACTGGATAGGTTCTGGCGAAATAATATGGAGACTTACTCCATTTGAAATATCTAATTTTGCTAAATCTGTTACTCGTTTTTCGGGCATTTCTGTTTGAGCGGAAACTGATATTACTGCAAAAATTGATAATGCAAGAAGTAATATTTTCGATGTATTTTTAATCATTTTCATTTTGTTTAAGTTCTTTGTCATTAATAAGGAAGATGTAAGAGTTGTATTTCAGTTTTGCTTTGTTCTGACGGATCATGTTAGAAATGGTTGTAGAAGTCGAACTGAATAAACTGCTAAAAAGACTGGTAAAAAAGCTTTCTCCACTGCTATCCATTTGAGTTCCCTGTACAGAATTGGCACCCATTTCTCGGAGCATTTCTCTAAAGTCACTTTGTGGAACATACAATCCCTGCATTCCGTCCATGTCAAAAACAGAGAGATTTATGGGCAGAATTTCACCGTTATTTAAAATTGAAATCACATTCAAATTCACTCTCTGTAGAGAAAATCCTGATATTTGGCCATATAAAATAGACCCTTTGGTAATTTTATGTTTTCCAACATTGATGTCTTCTAAAAGTCGAAAACCGATTCTGCTTCCGAGATACCCTTTTAGATTTTCATCAATCACTGCTTTTATAAAATTGTTATCCTTTTTCTTCGAGATTGAATTGAAACTTGGATTCAATGATGACTTATTTACGCGAAGTGTTGAGTTTAAAAAAGCAGCCATCTTTTCTTTATTCTTTTTCAACTTCTTTTCAGAAGCCAATGCAGACTGATATTCCGGATCTTTTGCTTTTTCCAAAGAATCCATCATCAACATTTGTTTTCTTAACATCTTCACCGGATCATTCTCTTTTTCCTGTTTTGCAGCATTTAAACCTGATGGAGAATCGGAATAATTGTTTGCGTTTCTTCCTTGTCCATTGCTTTCATTATTCAGCATTCGTATCATTTCTGCGGAACGCTGAAAATCTTTTTCATCAGAATTTATTTTTGACTGTTGCTTGTAGTAACTACCCTTTCCCAAATCAGTTGAACTTCCATTATTAAGTGATCGAACTGTTTTAAGCGAATCGATATATCTTCTTTGGTGATCGTCAAGATTATCAGAATAATTTTGCAGACTATCTTCTTCTTTGTCAATTCCATCAAGCATTGATCTTCCATCTCCTTTTTTGAAAAAATCATCATAGGCTGCATTTTTCGATAATATAGAATCCTGCGTTTCTCCCAGATTAAGGGATAAATCTTGGGTTACTTTCTGTGGCTGTTTTTCTTTCCCTAAATAATTTGTCGTCTGATAGCCAAGAAAAAGGATAACTGGCAGAAGAATCAATGGGAAAATATATTTTGGCTGTTTAAAATTGAGTTTCTTAATGTCCATTTTTCAAAGTTTGATATTGATTGAACAAATATTCGATTCTGAGACTGTCACTTTTAGTTAAAGGACCATTTTCTCTTTTGTTTTTTAGTTGCTGAAGTTCCTTCACCACGCCACTCATTTTCTGTTCAGTTTTATCCATATCTGATTTTATCTGATCGCTTTTTGAATAAAGGTTTGGAATGTTATTTTTGAAGGAAAATTTCGGCGTGAAATAAAAATATTGAACGAAGATCAAACCAAAAGAAATGAGCAAGACAATCATTACGTAACCGTAAACTTGCTTTGGATGTTTCATAATCCAGTCCTTAAACTGAAGAAATTGTTCTTTAACGAGGTTGTATTTTTCAATGATCATTAGTAGTTGGATTTTGTTTTGTTAGACAGTTCGCTATTATCTAAAATTCTCCAGTTTCTCAGAAGAACACCATGAGGATTATTTGGACTTCTTATCATATCCTCAAAATTTCCCTCAGTAATTAATTTTCGAATGATTAGGGACTTTTTACGGTTGATCATCTGCGTACCGTAATAGATGAATTTTCTATTTGGTAAGTCTATTTTTATAGAATCGTTCCTTACTGTAACCAAAGAATTTCCAGAGATAATCTGATTATAAAATCCCTTCTCTCGCAGATTTGTATATTCTTTTTTTCCACTATCGTCAATGAGGTATAGAGATTTTTCGACGTTTTCCTTGATGTATCTGTCATCTGGTGCGAGGGTAAAAAATAAGCGGTGAAATAATTCGATCTGAGATTGATACTCCACTGGTCGGTTTAATAATTCGTCCGTTTGCTTGACCAAAATGGGAACACCGTTGTCAATCACATATAATGATTTTCGTGAATCTTGCACCATTTTGTAAGCCATCACAAATCCTGCAATAACAACGAAAACCGCAAAGAGTATCGATGCTATTGACACCGCTTTATTTATTTTTATTTTCTGTTCTATGTTTTTAACTAGCATGATTTAAAAGTTGTAAATATTAGACTTCAGATATTAGATTATCATTATTTTTTATTCATTTTACCGACCGCTTTTGCAATTTCTTTAGCCGCAACTACGGCTCCTGCAACTCCTCCTGTAGCTGCTGCTGTTGCTGTTCTCCCAATTGCTTTCCCTGCGCTTGCTACCGTTCCTCCTGCTGCTTTTCCTTTGCTCATAATTCCAGCACCGCCTGCGGAGACAATTGAATCGGAAATTGAAGGAACCATCAAAATTCCGATTCCGGTTATGATATAGGCAACAGCAGGAAACAGAGCCGTGTACATCATACCGCTATTTTGTACGTAAATCCGAAGTGTGTTCATATCTGCAACACCTCCTGAATCAATCATGAGTGCATATCGATCGAGCTCCATTTGATATCCCGACATAATCAATTGCTGACCAATATTGATAATCGTGTACGTGATGAAGCTGTAAAGATTAATATTGATGAATTTGGTAACCCAGTTATTAAAGGAGTTCTCAAATCCTGATATGAGGGACATTCCTACGGCAAAAGGACCCAAAACAATTAATATGTAACTCCATATTTTCTGAATAAAAAAAATCAGATAGGTACAGACCCGAAGAATGGTAAGAGAAACTGCTTCAATAATTTCTGATAATGTTTTTTGAATTTTAAATTCCATTTTCATATACCATTCTTTGGCTGGTGCCAGTAATTTGTCCATATCGATATCGAACCAACTGTCGTCTGCTTTTTTTTCTAACTTATCCAAAGTTTCTTGCTTGGCTTCCTCTTCTGCCTGCGTTTTAATAAGAATTTCTAAGATTTGATTTTGTTTTTTGAATCTTTCAACTCTCAAATCATTAGCATCTTTTTCGATGTCTTGAAAAAGAACGATTCCTGGTTCTGCCAAAGATTGTAGTGGATATTGAATCATATTGGTAAAAGCACCCCAATACATTAAAATAAAAGCAATGATTGTAGGACGGATCATCGGTGTTACTTCCCAAGGTCTTGCACCTTCCTGCATTTGCCAGCCCAAATAACCCATATAGCATAATGCTCCGAAACCACCAACTGCCTGTCCGAGCATTACCGCACCTGCCGACTGCGCTGCCATTGTTGTATCTAATCTTGTGAATGCCTCCATAAACCATTTCTCAAAAGCACCATCTCCTTTTAGAAATTGTAGCAGTTTGTTGTAACTTTCAGTATCGCCAGTTTGACTTAAAATGGGATCGGTATTTTCACCAAAAATTACCGTTGGCAAAAGGAATATTAAAAGACAGAGTGTTAGTGTTAAATATTTTTTCATGCTTTAAAATTTATTTTTATATTCAATCATCATTTTTTGAGCAATCGCCAAGTCATTGGATTTCCAATCAGATTCTAGTTTTGTTCTTGATTTCGTCAGAAGTTTTTTATAGTCGAGAAATAAATTATTTTTTTGCTCGAAAGCTCTTAACTGATTTTCAAATTTTCTCCACCCAAATAAGGTTTCGTGGTACATTAGGAAGCGTTTTCCACGTGGCATATCTAAAGTTCTGGAGTTACTATACTTATCTTTTAGTAGCGCAAGTTCTTTTTCGAGATGTGCAATTCCTCCATTAGCCAACATATTTTGATACGTTTTATCGTCCTTCATTTGCCACTGGATATAATTTTGAGGATTCTCTGGAAACTCTTTCAACGGTCTGAGCATTCTTTTATAATAAAGCAACCAAAGAGGATCGGCTTCAACAGTTACAGAAGTCCAGTGAGCAAAATCTTGTACGTTTCTAGTATATAAAGTATCGATTTGAAGTTTAATTTTCTCAGCTTCTTTTCTTTGAAATTCTAACTCAGCGAATCTTTGAACTTCTAATCCGGTTGGTTTCAATGGTCGAATGTCTGCACCATCCTTGTATTCCCTATTTCTAGCTGGAGCGAGCCAACCCCAAACGGTGGCATAAGCGAAATTGGTTTGTATTCCTAAAAAGTATTTTGGATAGGGACGAAAATCTCCCCATGATTCAAATACCATTCTCTTATTGTGCGCGACAATTGAAGGATCATTCAATCTTTTGACTTGCCCATAGCCTAATGAGCTTCCAACAAAAATTGTAAGAAAAAGTAAAATTCTTTTTGTATAACTTTTCTTCATCGTATTAATTAAAAATGTTTTGGTAATAGATCATGATTTTTTTAACAATAGCTTTATCAAGATTTACATAAGTATTAATGGTCGGAATTTGATAGATATATGGAATTTTCTTAGCGTTTTTCAGCCTTATTTTAATACAGATCAGATAGCCATTTATCATTTGAGCTTTGGAAGAAAGATTTTGAATGAGTACTTGGCGATCGTAAGGATCCATTAGAAAATCGTTTTCTTCATGAAGTATATCCTGCGTCAATTCTGTTTGCATTTTAAGGAGTTCCTGTACAGCTGCTATGTAAAATCTGTTCATTAGAATAGCATATTCAGGATGTTGAGCAGTAAGAATGAGAACGTCATTTGCATTTTGACCGATTTGTACAAAAGTTTTAGATAAATAATAAAGTTGCTTTCCTTGCTTAATTGCTGAATTTATATTGGTCAATTTATCATAGATGAATTCCTGAATGGCAACTACTTGGGCAATTTTTTGATTGATATCGTTGTATAACTTTTTCTGCTTTTCATAAGAGTTTAGAAAGGACTCATTGCTCGCCAATCGAACCACTTGATTTTTGGTCAATTGCGCTAACAGTTGGTCGTTTATAACAATAGTTTGTCCTTCTATAAAAGTTAATCCTGCTATAACAGTAAATAGAGCTAGTATTATTTTTTTCATGTTCTTACTATTAAAAGTGATTGATAATTTGTTCTACAATCTGTTTGTCCTTATTGATATAATTGAGGACAACAAACTTTGTCCACTCCACTTTCCGCTTGATGTCTCGTATCGTCATCAACATAAAAAAGGAATCTCTTCGAAGTCTTGTAACTTCCTCCAAAGCATATTCTAACAAAATTTTTCGTTCGGATTTTTCCATTTGATTAATTGCGCCATAGGAAAGAACAATACCCGTTAGTAATCGCACAATCATTTGCATATCATCAACAAATTTTATTTCTGCAGGCAAAACAACAATGAGTGAATAAGGAGCGGTTTGGATTTCAGTAATTATCTTCGATTGAATATCTTGTATTTTCTGACTTTCTATAAAAATGACATAACCGGTGGGAATGGCCTGCATTGCAAAATCAACAGTTCTCAATCGGTCTTGAATTTTAGTCGTGGTTTCCTTAAACTTTTCCCATTGTTTTTTATTGATTGCTTCGGTTGCTAAATTGGTGTCTTGCCAATTTTTCATTTCTTTTTGTCTTTCATTTTCCTGCATCGTGTGCCGAATCTCTTGGTTCATCATCGGAAATGAAACATTCTCTTTTTCCCACGGAGGAATCGAATTTCCTCCGGACGAAGTAATTAACAGATAAACTGTTGGAAGCATTATTGAAAGAAATAGTCTTTTTTTCATGGTGCTTTTTTTAATATTAAAATCTGCTTTTATAAGTCCACATGATATTTTGTACAATGCTCATATCAGTATTGATGTAACCTTGAAAAGGATTAATGGACTGAAACCATCCTAACCTTATAGCTCTTTCAATATTCAGTTTGGTAGAAAGCAACCATATTTTAAGCATTATTACATTTTGAGAAACCGAAAAAAGTAGTTTATAACGATCTCCTGCAGTGGCAAGATTTAATTCTCCCGGCTTTAATAAGTCTGTCACATCTGTGGTCAATTTTATTACCTGTTCGTACGCTTTTTGAGAGGCCTTAACTCCAAAAACAGCATATTGCGGTTTGTCTTTTGTTAGAATTAAAATATCACTTGAATACTGTAAACAGCGGTCCAGTTCGTTATAAATCCCTACCACCTGTACTCCATTTTTCAATGTTCCAGATACCTCATTCAAACCTTTTAGAACTTGGTTTTGAACATTATTTGCCACCACCATCTGTGTTCCGACCCAAGCTTGAGCTTGTTGTAGTTTTGTTTGCTCCGTAATTGTTTTTTCCTGTTGATTTTCAAAATTGTCCGAATATAATTTTAACGCAAGTGTCGTCGTCACATCGATGTAGGTATTTTGTGCTGAGACGAAGTTTCCTAAGATCAACAAAAGTGTAAGGCTAAACTTTTTCATAACCGTGCTTTTTAGAATTAATGAGTTCTTTTAAATTCAATCCTCGATCTCGCAGTTCCTGCCCAATTATTTTTAAAACATTTGGGTCTTTATTTGCCTTTCTTATTTTCTGGTAATAGACCAAAATATTTTCATCAAGAGGTTGCTGGTAGAGATTAACCAATCCAACCATATTTTCCATTTTGTCCTCCAGTTCATTAAAGTCTTTGATGAAAAGTTGGAGCGCTTCATCATAATTATCCAATTGATGAACATAATATTCAATGGCAATTTTCTCGGATTTCTCTGTCGTATAGGTTAAATATTGCTCCAGGGAAACTTCATTTCCATAGACTTCTCCTTTCGATCCTCGTTTCAAATAAAATTCCTTGAACCGACTTCTTCCGAACTTATTATTCAGATTATTAATGGTGAAAATTTTGTTTTGTTCTACTTTGTTTAGTGATAGCAAAGAGGCGATTTTATCAAAATTATCTTTGAATTTAGTCTGGTCTAATAGGATAAAAGTGTCGGAGTTATTAATGATAGAATCTTTCACAACGGTATTGCCAATAATATCATCAAGTTCCTGAGTTACCACGACCGCTTCACCCCAGAATTTCCTTACTGTTTTGTACAGATAAAGAATGTAACCTCCCATTAATTTGGAAGCAATTGCTTTCCAAGCTTCTTCAATGATGAGTGCTTTTCGTCGGTCTTTTCTCAATCGCATTTTCTGAATAAACGTGTCCATAATAATCAACGTTACGATCGGAAAGAGTTTCGGATTGTCTTTTATATTATCAATCTCAAAAACAATAAAGGGCTCATCAAACAGACTTTCGTCTGCTCTATTATTAAGTGTGGCACCATATCTTCCACCTTTATAAAAGTCTTTTAATACAAATAAGAAGGTTCTTAGTTTGAATTCACTTTCATCAATTTTGTGCTTTTTATTATTGAGATAAATCGGTAAGAACTGATCACAATAGTCGTAGAAACTGTTAAATGATAATTCTGCAAACGCAAGTTTATTTTCTAACTCAACAATTCTTTTGATGAGCGTTTTTCGTAGTGCATCGTTCCATTCTTCATTATTCTTCGGTCTTTTTATTACAGAGTTAGCCATGGTCAAAATGAGTTGCGTTTCGTCATAAACCTTTCTTCTTTCTTCATCATTTAAAGTTTCATAAGCTTCAAAAATTTGAAAAAATTTCGAAGAATCGTAATTCGGATTATTTAAATTTTTATCAGGATGATAAATCTGAATCATTTTCCTTCCTTGTTCTCTAACATCAGCTGTAGAAGCATCAAAAGGAATTTCCAGAATGTCGTAATAGGTTTGACGTTCTTTAATTTCGTTTTCAAAATCAGCATGAATATCCTCTTCGTGAATGTTGTATTTTCGTAAGTATTGAAATAATTCTTCAGCACTTTTCTCTTCGCACCAATTATTTCCACCATTAAAAAACTGATGGTAATAGGACATTAATACATTGTCTAAAATAGATTTTTGAGTGGAACTCATTGACTCGTCTGCACCTTGCCAAATCAAAAAAATAAGATTGGTTAAAAATTCAATTTTTTCGATGTTAAACTCCTCTTTATCCATCAAAAAAGGATTCATTGTAATTGGCTTTTCCTCTGTATATTGAATATATCTTCCACCCTTGTACGCACAAAGACCAGAATAGGAATCGCCGGTATCTACAATAATTACGTCATAATTATAAGTAAGATATTGTTCCACGATATTGTTCATCAAAAAAGATTTACCAGAACCGGACGGACCAAGTACAAACTTATTTCTGTTATTTATTCTGCCGGTTTTCATTGGTAAATCTGATGGGTCAATTTTTAAGGGAACGCCTTGTCGATCTGTGAAGCGCAAATAAAAGTTTGATTCTTCGTTTACGGGATAACTTTCTTTAAAAAAAAAACAAAGCGCAGCTTCGCTTGTAGTTGTAAATAAATCGTATGATTTCAGTTCCACTGCATTTCCGGGAATGCAACATCTAAAAAGCTCAAGTTGATTGTAAGAATTTTGGGAAACGATAATTCCTTTCATGAAAAGCTTATTTTCAATTAAGGATTGTGTTTCTTCCATTTTTTCAAGAGAATCTGTAGAATAAGAAATGGAAAAATGGGCATCGACGATGAGTTGACCATCCATCGCTATATTATGAAGCAGTTCATCAATTTCTTCTGCAACGATGACATTGGACGGTGAATTATTTGCGACACCTTCATGCTTTTTTTTCTTTTTTTCTAACTCACGCTGTTTTGAAGCTTGATGAGGAATCGAAATAATTTGATTGTAAACGATGGTTTTGTAATCGTCTAATTCATTGATAAAAGAAAAATTGTCAACTGCTGTTTCTGAAGCAGAACCGTTGCCACCTAAATAAGAATAGGTTTCAATTTCTGAAGGTAATTCGATTTTTTCTATGTCTACGAAACTGATCGTTTTAACAAATTTATTACCGATGTTAAGATGTTCATGCGTGGCTTTAATGTTATCAAAAGAGGGTGTTTGAGCAAAATTCATTGTTAAAATTCCACTGATATAATGTTCGAAATCCTTTTCCTTTAAAAACTGGGGATCGCAGTCATTTTGAGTCAGAAGCATAAAGATTTTAAGGCATTTATCTCTTAATATTTTGTACGCTTTTTCAGAAAAATTGTATTTGGTTTTCTTTGTATTTTGATCTAATATATCCGAAAACAATAAAAGGGTATCGATGGTTTTGAACATCCTGCCTTCAAAATGGTCGGAATATTTTTGTTGTAAAAATTCATTTGATTTTTCAGCAGTATATTTTTGTTTACTGAAAATGTCAACCTTCTGAACAATATGATTTTCCCCAATGATCGCAACAACTTGATTCAAAACCGTATGAAATTGTAGATAAGCTTCAGGGTCAGCAGAATATTGTTCTACATTATTTTTGATTTGTATTCCGATCACAGGATTGCCGAACTGACCGATGAGCACATCAAAATTCCAGTTATTGTCTTTCCCGTAATCATACCCGATAAAAGGAATATCAAAAGTTTTTTTCTTTAAGTTCATGATTTACTTTTTTTGGTAAAAGTTTTACATTTCTGAATTTTGTCGGAATAATGTGCAATTCTTCTTCGTTCTTTGTTTTGTTATAAAGTCCTTTGCTAAGAAGAAAGTATCGCAACTGTAATAAGTCCACCAACGGCTGAACCCATCGCGAAGTAGATATACTTGTCTTTTAGTCCGAAAAATATAAGGGGCTTTTTCAACCCCTTATAAAGGAAATATCCCATTAGAATATTGCCGCAATAAATGTTGGTACCAACAAAAGGAAAATACAGGCACCTCCCCAACCAACAATTTCTTTGTTGATGTCTTGGTCTCCATTCGTCCATTTGTTGTAAATCCTAATTCCTCCGACCGTTCCTACGATGGCACCAATGGCGTAAATCAGCAATCCCAAATCGGTGATATAACCGGAAATAGTTGAGGCTGCTGCACCTAAAGCAGCACTACCACCAGATTGTGCAAATGCAGGAGTTAAGGACAGAACAATCGCAAAAACAGTTATTGCTCTTTTCATCATTTTGTGTTTTTTGAGTTCTTGATTCATCATTTTAAAAAATTAAGGGTTAAAAAAATATTATTGATTTACATTGCGGTTGATTGATAAACCTTGAATCCATCGATGTTCTTAATTAATTGAACATTGGTTTCAGCTAGATTTAACATCTTCTTCCACCGGTCACTATTTAATTTTTTGATTGCTAAATTCACCGCTTCACTTTGTTGGTTCTGGATTCGTTCATCGTCGTTTATTAGGGGATCAAGTTTCTCTTCGAACTTTAGTTTGGGTATTTCAATTTTTTTTTCTTTGGTTGGTACTATAACTTTTTCATCGTCAAACGCATCAATGTTTTGTTCAGATTCAAACCGCTCTCTCCAATGATCCATATTTTGCCTTTCTTCTGACAGCATTGTTTCAACTGGTAATTCACGTTTAGTAAATGATTTTGGGGTATTTAGATTTTCGACATCCTCAATTCCTATGGTTTTGACATTGACTTCGTTTAACTCTTCAAAATCAAGTAAATAAAAGTCTTCATTCTCTTCAGAATTTACGGCAGACTCCTTTTTAAGAAAGAGGTCATATACGATATTCCCGATGTAGTAAAGAATATAAAGAGCGAGTAGAATAATGATAAATTTTGTCATTTTTTTTAAGTATTTTCCGGTAACATTTGTTTATTAAAGCGAAATTTCTAAAGATTCGTTGATCTGATTAATGAGTTCATCCAATGAATTTTTAACTGCATATTTTTGATGATTCGTTAGTTCTCTTGTACAGATTGTTTGTAGACAATTCCTTTTAAACACAGGATTCTTTAGTAGAATACCATATTTTATTATTTCTGAATCCATTCCTTCTTGATTAAGGTATTTATAGCCTTTATCATATTTTGAACGGATAAAAATGCGTTCTGCCTGACTTTCTAACTGACCCAATACATTCACAAAAACTAAAGTTGATTTTGCAGAGACATCAGAATACTCAAAAGGGATAATGATGAAATCGCTATAAATCAATAAATCGGTATATTTTTCATCAAGCGTTCCTGCCAAATCAAATAAGTTGATGTCATCACTTTCTTTAAGTCCAATAATGGTTTCAAAATCGGAAAACGGCTGCTCCACTTCCTCCTCTATAATTTCTACTTCGTAAAGCTTTGGAAGATTCAGAGCTTCATCTTCCTTCCATTTGTGGTAAAATGATTTTTGAAAATCAAAATCAAAGACATTGATTTTTCTTTTTGAAATTGTCGAAATGTAATTGGCAAAAGCTATAGCAAGCGTAGTTTTACCAGTTCCTCCTTTCTGAGTTGCAAAAGTGATAATCATTTTTCTGTTTTTATTTTCTACGTTTTCGTTTCTTTTTAAGTTCATTTTCAGCAGGGTCTTTTGCTGTTGTCGTACTCTTCCCCAATTCAAATAATATTTCATCTACCGCTTTTATAATTTCAGTTTTTTTATTATTTTGATTTCGGTTTTCGATTTCCATATTAAAAACACCTTCTGCATTGAAATATCTTTGGTATTCATTTTCTCCCAATAGTAATCGAAGTTCTTCGATATAATGGAACCTCGTATGAATTGCGTACCTATTTCCGTCTTCACTTTTTAGTATTGAAATATCTTTTTTCTCATCATTTGTGTTTTTGTAATTCCTGATAAAATCTTTTACTTCAAACTGAACTTTCCGATAGGTTTCCAAATCTTTTTTTCCTCTATTTTCAAAAAGCATAAATTCCTTGATTTCTGCTTCTGGATATTTTTTGTTTAAAAATTCGAGCAATATTTTTTTCGATTCCAGATTTGGAATGTTATAATCTTTTAAGATTTCAAAAAGCTTTTTATCAATTTTATAGGAAGTAAATTCAATCAATTCATTCATTTTTAACACTTCACTTCCCTTATATACCTTTCCTGATTTGTGGTCTATCAAGGTGTATCCAAAAGGTTTCAAATCATCTTTTTGATGAAAAATAACATCAATCCCAAAAACGTCTTTCAACTTTTTTTGAAGTTCACTTTCAAATTCAGTTTTCATTTTTGAATAATTTTCTCGATGAGCAAATTTTTCATCTGGTAGCATTGATTCTTGCCGTCTGTTATCTTCCACTTTAAAAACCTTATTCGAATAGATTTCTTTATATTTTATCAAAATGGCTTTGATTTGATTTTTCCTGTTGTCATTTTTTTGGTTGTCGAAAATGATTTGGTTACCATTTATAGTTTTCTGTTTCACTCCGTTTTTTAAAATATCAAGAGTGTTTTCATCTCCCTTATTTTTCACCATTTTGTAACCGCTTCTTTCGAGTAAAGTTTCCAATTGGCTAAGAGAACCGATTTTATAATTCAACAATTTGTTTAATTTTTCATTCTCATTTATTCCGTATATTTTCTCCATCACTTGAGCCAGCGCTTTTTGTGATTTTAGTTTTTCATAGCTATCATTAATCTTCTTCCCGGTTGTTTTGTCTACTCTTGTAGTAACCAGATGCACATGGTTATTATCGGTATCATTATGAAAAACTACTGTAAATGGCTGTTTTCCGTAACCCATTTCATCCATGAAATTCTCTGCAATCTCCGTCAACTCCTCTTTCGAATGTTCCTGAAATTTGGTCGAGATCATCGCATGAAACTGAGGTTTTAGTACTTTTTTATTCCCAACTGAAATCGCTCTCAAATAATCTCGGACTTGCTCTTTTTTACTGGACTTATTAATGAATGATGGGAAATTTTTCATCAGCATTAATTCTCCGCTTCCCTTGTCTATTTTCTTGTCGTTGTAATTCACTCCCGGAAAACTTGAACCTGCCGCAGCCATTATTTTGATGATCATTTCGAAAGCATTGCATAGATTTTTTCAAACATTTCATTC
This sequence comes from Chryseobacterium gotjawalense, assembly GCF_030012525.1. Classification (NCBI taxonomy): domain Bacteria; kingdom Pseudomonadati; phylum Bacteroidota; class Flavobacteriia; order Flavobacteriales; family Weeksellaceae; genus Chryseobacterium; species Chryseobacterium gotjawalense. The sequence goes on along the minus strand of NZ_CP124855.1, from coordinate 307,048 downwards.
TGCTTTTCTTTCAGTTTAGAGATGATTTTCAGCTCGTTTCTGAACTCATCAAATTCAGTTTTAGAAATAAATTTTTGACTGTTTACAATTTTCGCCAACTGATTGATGTTAGTTTCTATTTTTATAAAAATGTTATCCTGTTTTTCAATGAACGCTAATACTTTTCTCCTCTCGTCATCCAGAATCCTGTTCTCAACCGAATTGATAATTAAATTCGTCAAGGAGATGTTTTTTTTCGAACAGATTTTTTTCCAGTTTTCCTTTCTGTTGGTGGAAATTCTGATTTTGATATAATCGTTCTTTTCCGAGTTCACATCTTCTATCACTCAACTACATTCAGATAACTAATCGGGAAAGTGGTCATACCTTTGATGGTTCCATTAAATTTTTCAATTTGATTTTTCCAAAGAAGAAGATTAAAATCGACATTAGTTAATGAAATAATGCCTTGCTCGATTCCTAAAACATTGTTGGTTGAGCTTCCACTTACCAAAATATTTACTATTGAACCCGTGCTTCCACTTGACATAAAACCTAAATCCTGCAAAGGCTTACTGAGGTTAAGTGCGACATAATTTGAATTGATGGTTGCTGTGCAATTAATGCTGACATCCAAATAACCCACTGTTCCGATTCGTCTTGCATCAATCTGTCCAGAAATTCCAAGACCTGCTGTTCCTAATCTGTATAATTTGTATGAATGAGTATATTGGCGGGGATTTGTTGGGTATGGAAGCTGGTGATTCCAAAAGGTTTGTTCGGAAAGGGTATTTGCAGGAAGTGTTTCGTCCAAAACGATAAGCGCATCATAATAGCGAGGTTCATTTAGAACCTGAACCCAATACGTTCCGTTGAAAAAATAATAACCTTCCTCCACAACGTGAATGACTTGTCCCAAAAAATTTGTTGCAGGTTGGATGACGTAGACGATAGCTCCTTTTTGAGATATTGCATAATTTTTTTTGGCAAGTTGGTCGCCTGTAATTTTGGGTGGAATAATACCATCGAAATGATTGATTGCATCTGGCTTGCCAACTACTTCCAATGTAGTTTTGGGCGACGTGGTGTTGATTCCGACCTGAGCTTGAAGCTGGAGATTAACAACCAGCATTAAAAAATAAATTATTCTTTTCATTATTTTTGTTTAAAATTTCTACTGCAAAATTGAAGTAGAAATCTTAACAAAACAATAGTGTTCATCGGCAGTGGGCTACATAGTACGAGTTTGGAATACTCTGTATTTTGAAAAAATTAAAAAAGAATAATCTGGACGAGTATGGAAATCTAAACCAATTTTACTGAAAATAAAAAAACAAGTTCCGCAGTTTTTTTCCCTTTTTGCAAAAAAAGCAAGATCGTCTTAGTTCCCAAAACTTGAAAAGTTTGTGGGTACAAAGACACATCTTGCTATCAAAAGAACGCAGATTTTTTGGAGTTCTGAAAAGTGGTTTATGGTATTGAGAATCAGTAAGTTTTACTATATTACCGATTTCAATAGAAAAGTAGCAAAATGAGGTTTAAAATTCAGATAGAGAAAAAATTATTGCTTACAAAGTGAAAATTAACATATCGTACTGTAAATCAAATAGTAATAATTTTAACCTGTGTGCTTTTTACGCAGCTTGCTGTATTCATTTTACACAGGTAGCTGTACTTATTCTACTCACGAACCTATGCTTATTTTACGTAGGTTTTAAGAATGTGACCATGCTTTATTTGACACAGCTTTTATCGTTATTTTGACCTTTGCCTCTTTTTCCATAGTTTGGAGAATGACCTTGTACTGAATTATTCAGGTTTAGGTAAAGATTTGTATTGTATTGCTGAGAAAAATTAAATTTGAAGAGTAAAATAATGGCAGGATCACAACAATTTTGCTAAATTTGGAAAGCAAAATTCACAATGAAAAAAAATATTTTACTCCTTTTACTCAGTCTATCTTTAAACGTATGTTTTTCGCAGAGTATAAAAGGCTTCCGACTTTCAGATTCTTTGAAAGGAAAAAGTTTCGAATATTTAGAAAATACATTTGATAAAACATTAAAAATTAATTCTAAAAAAGCGGAAATATATGCTAATTCTGTTTTATTAAAAGGAAAAAAAGGAGGTAATGAAAACAAAGTTGCAGAAGGTTATCTGCTTTTATATAAAACTACATCCGATCCTTTGTATTTGGATAGTATGATAATGATCTCAAAAAAAGTTCAAAATTTTGATAACATATCACGAGGTTATTTACAGAAAGGAAATTATTACTACTTCAAATCAGATTATTCAAAATCTTTAGAAAATTATTTATTCGCAAGGGATTTTTCTAAAAATAATAAAGACATCTCCCATATCATCAATTTTAATATTGGACTGCTGAAACTAGAGTTAGACAGTTATCAAGAGTCACTAAAATTATTTTTAGATTATAAAAAATATCTTGAATATAATAATCTAACCGTTCGGAAGGACTACATAAGTTGCTTATATGCTATTGCATATACCTATAGTAAAATGGATCAACTTGATTTATCGGATTCTTTTGTCAAGCTTGGATTGGAAAAAAATTCACTAAAAAATAATAAAAAAAATTATTCAAATCTATTATTGGTTTCTGGTATAAATTCTTATAAAAGGAAACAGTATGATCAAGCAATAAAAAAATTAAAAAATGTTTCTAAACTCATTAAGGATCACTCTTACAATGCTCAAAATTTAGCCCTTAGTGAATTTTATATTGGAATGAGCTTGTACGGGAGTCATAACACCCACTTTTTAGATAAATTTAAAGTTGTGGACTCCATAATTATCAATACAAATGATGTCACTTCTGAATTAAGAGATCTATATCCTATATTAATTGAACATTATAAAAAAACTAATGATAAAGAAAATCAACTATTATATATTGAACATTTATTAGATGTTGACAGTATTTTAAATAAAAGCAACCATATTCTTTATACAGAACTAAATAAAAAATATGACACTCCAATCTTGTTAAAAGAAAAAGAAAAATTGATTTCTGAGTTAGATTCTAAAAACTCTATACTATTTTGGATTACTGGAATAATTGGACTGATTTTAATTGTTTTCTTATTCCTTTATTATAAAAACAATAAGAAAATTAAATACTATCAGCAGCAGGCAATTCTTTTGACAAAAAATCCAGAACCGATTATTATAGAAAAAAAATCTTCTATAGTTGATAATAAAGCACCTGAAAAAATTAAAAAAGAAATATCAAAAATAACCCTTTCAGAAGAAATATTAGAAAGTCTAAATTTAAAATTTAAACAATTTGAAGAAAGCAAAGATTTTTTAAATAGAAATCTAACTTTGGATAGCTTGTCAAAAGAATTTAATACCAATAGAGATTACCTTTCTAAAGCAGTTAATGAATTAAAAGGTAAAAATTTTTCGCAGTACATTAATGAACTAAGGATTAAATATATTGTTGAAGAATTAAAAATGAATCCAAAACTTCAAAACCTCACTATAGCTGGAATAGCTGAAGAAGCGGCGTTCAATAATTCAGAATCTTTTACAAATTCATTTAAAAAAATTACCGGGACGTTACCCTCATATTACATCAAAGCCTTAAAAACTTAAAGTGTGAGGTTTTACAAAGTATTAATTTTCAGCAAATTATATTGTAGAATTCCCGAAATTGATCAATCTTGGGAATTTAGTTATACAAACATTCATATTATTCACGTCTTTTGTAACATTAAAATTAAATAAATATTATGAAAAAGAAACAACAAACACACAAAAAGTTGTCTTTAAACAAATTGCAAATAGCAAAAGTGAATAATCCTAGAACAATAAAAGGAGGGTATCAGGAAGGTAATACCGGTTATACAGGCGATACAAAAACAGATCCCACAGAAACAAAATAAAACTTATGATTATTAACAAAGTAAGTGTTCTATTAATTTATTTATTATTTGGAATAATGGCAAAAGCTCAGGTAATGCAGCCGAAAGCACCCTCAATTCCAAAAACTGATATTTATTATGGCATTGAAATAGTTGATAATTACAGAAATATTGAAGATTTAAATGACTTTACAACCAATAATTGGCTGGAAGAACAAACACAACATTCTAAATCTATTCTCGAAAAAATTCCAAATAGGGAATATTACATCAATAAAAGATTGGAGTTTGACAATCGCAAATCATTTTCTGTAGATAATATTAATGTTACAGAAAATGATTTTTATTTCTACTTGCTTAAAAAGCCAAATGACAAATCTGCTAAACTATTTTATAGAAAAGGATTTGGCGGAAAGGAAACAGAACTTTTCAATCCGGAAAATTTCAAAATTGAATTACAGTCTAATTTCATAATTAGCTATATCCAACCCAATTATGATGGTTCCCAAGTGGTTATTGCTTTAACGGAACAGGGTAAAGAAATTTCAGAAATGATAATTTATAGTGTAAAACAAAACAAATTACTCCCTTATAACATTACCCATTGTTGGCCTTCTGACAGTGGTGGTATTTCTTGGCTTCCGGATAATAACAGTTTTATTTACTTACATTACCCCGTTGTTGATCCTAAATCGGATTTGTTTTTGAAAAATATGCAATCTGTGATCTATACAATAGGAGAAGATCCTCAAAAATTAAAACCCATATTCTCTAAAAGTAACAACCCAGATTTAAAAATAAATTCCGAAGATTTCCCACGTGTAAGTTTGCCAATAAAGGATAGTGAATATCTGTTTGGAGAAATATCTGGAGCTACAAGTTTTAAAGACACCTATTATATACCGGCTAAGGATATTAATAATAAAGTCAGATGGAAATTTTTATTTGGTAAAGATGAAAAAATAAGCGATTTCATTATTAAAAAGGATAAAATAATATTTCTTTCTGAAAAGAATGGAGTAAATGCAATTTATGAAACTTCTTTAGAAAAACCAGATTTTCAAAGCCCAACACTTCTTATTCCTCCAATTCCTGATGAAACGATAATCGAATTATATAGCATAAAAGATGGTTTTGTTTTCAGCGGTTCAAAAAACGGAATAGAAGCGAAACTTTATCTTTATGAGAAGGGAAAAATTGAAACTTTAATCCTTCCTTTTCCAGCAGGAGATATTTCTGTAACTACTAAAAATGAACTTTCTAATGATTTTTGGATTGTTTGCAGCGGATGGAAGAACGAAGCAGAAAGATTCAAATATAATTATTCGGAAAAAAAATTCTTGAGCGAGAATTTTTCTCCGGTAATTCAATACCCAGAATTTAATGATGTAATTGTTAAAGAGATTACCGTAAAATCTTATGATGGCTTAGACATTCCTTTTACATTAATTTATAAAAGTGGTATTCAAAAGAATTCAAATAATCCATTACTTATAGATGCTTATGGTGCTTACGGAACCAGCATAAGCCCATATTTTGCTAAAACTTATTTACTGTGGGTTTTAAATGGCGGAATTGCTGCTGTCGCACACGTAAGAGGAGGAGGAGAAAAAGGAGAACAATGGCATGAAGCAGGTTTTAAAGAAACAAAACCTAACTCCTGGAAGGATTTAATTTCTTGTGCTGAATTTATGATTAAAGAAAATTATACGTTTCCAGATAAAATAGCAATTTGGGGAGCGAGTGCAGGAGGAATAACAGTAGGAAGAGCAATGACAGAAAGACCAGATCTCTTCAAAGCAGTAATTATTGAATCCGGTATTCTTAATCCTTTAAGAATTGAATCTATGCCAAACGGATTAAATAGTGTTAAAGAATTTGGTAGCATAAATAATGAAGCTGGATTCAGAGGATTACTTGAAATGGATGCGTTCCAACATATAAAAAAAGATGTAAATTATCCTGCAACATATATTATGAGCGGAATAAATGATCCAAGAGTTTCGCCTTGGATGCCTTCCAAATTTGCAGCAAAATTACTTGCAAACAATACTTCTAAAAATCCCATTCTGTTGAAGATTGACTATGAAGGTGGACACGGAGGAAGTATTCCCTTAGCCCAAAGATATTCTAATTTGGCGGATATTTTCGCCTTTGCATTTTGGCAATTAGGGCATCCGGATTATCAGATAAAAGAAAATTCTAAAAAATAAATGTCCCAGTTTCCTTATCATTTTTTTGACAATTTTATTGTCAGAACACCTATTTTTCCATATAAAGAGTTTCAAAACTTGTTTTCAAATACAGATATAAGTGATGAAGAATTCCAAAAAATTTGGGACAATGAAATTTTTAAAGAAGCCATTTATCTGGCTTCTCCTTACCTGCACCAGCAGCTCGAAAAATCAATAAATGATAGATTTTCATTTTCTTTAAAGCAACATCATAAACTCAAAAACACAATTCTTAAATATCATAATCGAATAAATACACGATGTACTCCTTTCGGTTTATTTTCCGGTGTTGCTTTAGGAAAATTTAATAATCAAGATACCTTGTTTGAAACATATGATAATTGGAAAAAAGTACGAGATACTAAACCCGATATGCATTTCTTACTTTCATTATCCAATCATCTGATTTCTATTTCGTTTATAAAAAATCGAATTTTGTTTTGTCCCAATAATAGCATTTACAAGGTGGGGACGAAAATACGATATATGGAATACGAAAATAATGATGGAAAGAGAGATTACATCATTTCCTCTGCTCCACTTTCAGAAGAATTGGAAAAAATATTGAGTTTTTCTAAAAACGGAAAAACCATTAACCAGCTTGCTTCTATGCTTATTAATGAAGAAATACCCCATCAAGAAGCGTTCGAATATATAGAAGAGCTCATAGAAAATCAGGTGCTCGTAAGTGAATTGGAACCCAATGTTGCCGGAATTGATTTTTTGCAATTAATTATTTCTGTTTTAGACAGAATCGGAGCAAAAAAAGAAAAAGATATTTTGTTTTCCGTGAAAGAAAAAATCGGAGAATTGGATTATCAGTTGGGAAATCCTATTTCTATTTATGCTGAAATTGAAGAAATCATTAACTCATTAAAAATTGATTACGAGCAAAAATATCTTTTTCAGACCGATCTTTACTTTGAAAATGAAATAACATTATCTTATCACTGGAAGAACGAATTAAAAAAAGGAATTTCTTTTCTAAATAAAATTACTCATCTTAATAATAAAGAGACTCATTTTGAAAAATTCAAAAAAGCATTTTATGAAAGATTTGAAAACGAGGAAGTTCCCTTGTCATTTGTTTTAGATACAGAAGTTGGTATTGGTTATCGACAAGATATCCAAACAAAAGGCATTCATCCTTATATTGATGATATAATCTTACCTGTTTCTAAAGAAAAACAGGAATTAAATATAAAGCTACATCCTTTTCAAGTTATTCTCAATCAAAAATTACAAAAAGCTTACATCGAAAGAGAATCTATAATAAATCTTTCTGATGAAGACTTCAAAACTTTCGAAGAAAATTGGAATGATTTGCCTGATACAATGTCTTTTATGACAGAGATCATTTCAGAAAATAACCATGAAAAATTGTATTTGAATAGTGGAAGTGGCAACGCAGGACGATTGTTAGCAAGGTTTTGCTCTGAAAAATCAAATATTAAAGAATTAGTACAAGATATTACCCAAAAAGAGGAAGAGCTTAATTCTAATAAAATTTTAGCAGAAATTATACATCTTCCAGAATCCAGAATTGGAAATATTCTTAGGCGTCCGAAAATAAGAAATTATGAAATCCCTTATTTAGCGAAATCCCTTCTACCATTCGAAAATCAGATTACAGTGGATGATTTATATATTTCAATGAAAAATGACAGAATCGTATTGCGTTCTAAAAGATTGAATATGGAAATAATACCGTCTCTCACAAATGCGCACAATTACTCTGCCAATAGTTTACCCGTTTATCATTTTTTGAGTGATCTAAATTCCCAAAACATGAGATTTGGATTGCGTTTCGATTGGGGCGGATTGACTCATATTTATAATTTTTTACCACGTATAGAATATGGAAACATTATTCTCTCAAAAGCGAAATGGAAGATAAGTTTAGAGGAAATTAACTTACTCTTATCATTATTAAACAATACAGATCAACTAAGAAATGAAATAAAAAGCTGGAGAAATAAAAAACAAATCCCGCAATGGATCCAATGGGTAAAGTCCGATAATACTTTGGTAATAAATCTGGAAAATGAAGATTTATTATTTATGTTCTTATCTTCTGTTAAAAATGAGAAAATAATTGTCATAGAAGAGTTTTTATACAATGAAAAAGACAATTTTACTCATCAGTTTATATTTCCGATTCATAAAAAACAGCTCAATTAATGGCAATTAGAAAATTTCTTCCCGGAAGTGAATGGCTGTATTTTAAAATCTATGCAGGGGTAAAAACCTCGGATATTATTTTGCAAGAAGCAATAATTCCTTTAGTAAATTTTCTATTGAAAGAAGAACAACTTATTATCAAATGGTTTTTCATTCGCTATAACGACCCTAAACCTCATTTGAGAATCCGTTTTCAACTTGTAGACAATAGCAACTATGAAAGTATTTTGGAAAAAGTAAATCATCAATTAAAAGATTTTATAGATTCAGGAGAAATCACAAATATCATGATAGATTCTTATAAACGAGAACTAGAAAGATACGGAGAAAATACAATTGAATTTGCTGAAGTATTATTTTGTAAAAGCAGCGAATTGGTTATTAATTTTTTGGAGTATAATGATGAGGAAAAAATTATTGTCTCAATGTTCTATATTGATAAAATACTTTCTAAACTAAAACTCTCAGACGCTGAAAAATGCGCATGGATAAGCAAATTCAATAATTCATATAAGAAAGAATTTAATGCGGATAAAAATCTGAACACTCAATTAGATATAAAATTTAGAAAATTTAAACCGGATTATATAGATTTTGTTAAATCTGATGAAAATGCAGAAATAAGAAATCTAATTATTTTAAATATTGAAAAAAGTGGAGTCTCGATCGAAAATATAGTTTCAATTCCATTTTTATCTGATTTTTTTCAAAGCATCTTTCATATGCATATTAATAGAACTTTTATTTCTAATCAACGATTGTTTGAGATGATTATTTATGATTATATAAATAGGTATTACAAAGCCCTTATTAACAACAAAAAGTACAGTGGAGAGATCAGGTAAATTATCGATATTTATCAATTTCGATATACTTTTTATCTTTTCCTCAAGTATTGTTTTTAAATTTGAAAATGTCAATAATGACTAATAATTAAACAATTTTTATTATGAAAAATTTAAAAAAAATTTCAAGAGAAAATTTGAAAAAACTTTGTGGAGGTAATGCACCACCAATGGCTTGTTCTGATCATAATGAGTGTGGTAATGGTTGTTGCCGAAATGGAAAGTGTTCTATGGGTTATGATTACGGTTATCCAGTTGCTTGCCCTTAATACCTTTTTTTAGAAACTTTTTTCTACCGAAAAAAGTTTCTTTCATTTAAGAAATTAAAGAATCCCCCTTTTATCACCAACCCTGCTCCATTGCTTATGGTTCCATTTGCACACGAATTGTAAAAAATTATTTTATTATAAAACCATTCAGCAACAATACATTAGAAATTTTCTCTAAGACAAACCCGTGAAGGCAGTTCTTTGCTTGCCTTAAGTGATGTAGTAATAAATTTACGATTAAAAGTATATATTGATTCCAACACAATGATATAAATTTTTAAAATAGGAAAATTAATTTATTTTTCAAGCTGGATTTTTACTATTTCAATTTCATAAAATCGGTATAAGATATCATTGACCATTTTTAAAAGAAAATAGGTATCTATTTCAAAGATGATTTATTTGAATATGAAGTTAAATTAATAATTCATTTGGTTATTTGAATAGTAGTTTATAACTTTAAAAATATAGAGTAATCCGAAAATCTAAAGAGTAGGAAAATTAAAATAAAATTTTATTATGAAAAATTTGAAGAAACTTACAAGACAACCGATGCAAATTGTAAATGGAGGTATTAACTGTGTCTGGGATACAGGTTATTGCCCTGGCAATACTGTTTGTCAAGCTCCTCCGGGATTAAGCGATTATAGTAGTTATAGATGTAGATAATCAAAAAAAAAAAATTAAAACTATTATTAAAAATTTTAAACAAAATGTTCTTATAAAATAAAGGCAGTTTTCAAAAATTTTGAAGACAGCCTTTTTTGTTAAATTTGTTATTTACACATACATAGTTTAAAACAATTACCATTTATAAACAACCTGACGTCAAAGATTGAGGTTCCACTTGATTTAGAATTGTATGCAAATTTTATTAAAAAACCATTCCGTTACAACACCCCCAAACCACAAGAGAAGGAAGTTGATTATTTAGATGAAGCAACTCTGAAGAAAATTTAGGTTGTAGAAGATTACATTAATTTCACGACAGCGTTATAAACTTTAAAAAATAATAAATTTATTAGTTTTCTGAGCAAGGGTTTCACTATTTCAGTATACAATTTTTTAAAAAACTGCGTTTTACAAAATGCTAAATATCAGATATATAAGTAATGCATATCCCATAATTTATCAATTTCGATATACTCTTTATCTTTTCTTCAAATATTAATTTTAAGTTTGAAATGTCAATAATGACAAATAAATAAAACATTTTTATTATGAAAAATCTCAAAAAACTTTCGAGAGAAGATTTGAAAAGTATTTCTGGAGGAAAATTGGCTCCAGAAAGTGGATGTGCAACCATTTGTCCAAACGGAAGCACAATTTCAATTGGATGCACAGCAGGGTGTAGTGTGTCTAATGGCGCTTGGGTAGGATGTGACGGACCCGATAACTCAACTGTAATGTGTGGTTAATTCACACCTTTCTAAAGGTTTCTGCCTTTGGCAAAAACCTTATTTAAATTTTTAAGATGAAATATTATATATTATTTATTTTTTTTATTTTTCATTTTGTTGAAAGCCAAACGCACCGTTTTGTTTATAAAATTGAATATAAAAGAGATTCAACTAGCGAAAATAAATTTAAAATTAATGCCGTTCTTGATATCAATCAAGAAAGTATAAAATTTTATCCATATAATTTTATTGATCTTGATTCAATGAATTTAAAATCGAAAAACAACAAAATGTCATCTACAAGCCCTTTTGATTTGATTGTAACTAAAAAGAAAAGATCAGATTTTTTTGAAAATTATATTTTTATCGGTACAGACTACTTTGTTTACCCTTCCACTGAAAAAATAAATTGGACAATTGATCGAGATTTTAAAACCGAAGGAGATTTTAAATTACAAAAAGCGCAAACGTATTATAAAGGCAGGCATTGGATTGCGTGGTTTTCATCTGATATACCTCTAAATTATGGACCCTATAAATTCGGCAATTTGCCGGGACTAATATTCGAAATTTATGATATCAAAGGAAATTATAAATTTAAGATTATTAAAAATTTTAAAATTCCAATAGAATATGATACAGAACGTATTGTAGAAACTAATTTCGGAAAAAAGCCAATTCAAATATCATTTGAAAAGTATATAAAACTTTTAAAAAATGCGTATTATAATCCTTTCGCAGAGTACAGAGGCAAAACTGGAGATTGGACCTTAGGCATTTTTGGACGACAAATAAAAACCGTAAAAGAATTAGATGAAGTTAGGAAATTGCAACAAAATAATATAAAAAGATATAATAATCCGATTGAATTATCGAATGCTATTAAATATAAATAAATTCTTATAAAATTTTTCTATGAAGATTGACTATCTTATTAATTTTCTAAATTTAGACAAAGCCGAATTCCATTTGCAATTCCAATCTCATCCAAATTACCCTACCGCTCTAGCATTTAGCGATACTCTCAATTTACGGGTGTAATAATAATGTGCAAATTAGAAGAAAATATGGAAAAGATTTAACAGAAATAACAATCTTATCAATAGATAACTATTAAAAGCTTTATAATTAATATCGCTCTCATTTTACAAAACAATGTAAGTTAAACAAATAGATAACATATTTCCCAAGATTTATCAATTTCGACATACTTTTTATTTTTTCTTCAGGTAATAATTTTAAGTTTGAAATGTCAATAATGACGAATAACTAAATATTTTTATTATGAAAAATCTAAAAAAACTTTCGAGAGGGGAATTGAAAAGTATTTCTGGAGGAAAATTGGCACCAGAATCGGGTGGGTGTGAATCTGGTCACGGATGTGCATGTGGAGCAATCTATAATAATTTCACGCCAGGTACTCCACATTGGGATTGCTGTTCTTGCCCTCGCCAAGGGTTTTAACTTTCATTTCTTTCAATATTATGGTCTAAATTAAAGTAAGACCATAATATTAATAATTATATAACAATTCTAAAATAGAATTTAATTAAAATGCAAAAATTATTTTTCATATTTTTCATTCTGTTGCCATTTTCATTGTTGGCACAGACCCATAGGTTTATTTATTCATATCAATTTGTGCCCGATTCAACCAAAGTAGATAGTATTATTACTGAGAATACAAGACTCGAAGTTTTTAAAGATCATTCAGAGTTTTTAAGCGATATTGTTGCAAGAAGAGATTCTGCTATTGTTTCCGCAATTGAAAATAATCAAAGTCAATCATCTATTAATCTCCCCGATGGAAAGTTTAAAAATAAAGCTTATAAAAGTAAAAAACTTACCTATACAATTGAAAATATAGGCATTCAACCTTTTAAAGTAGTGAGAAAAATAAATATTTCTTGGAAATTATTAAATGAAACAAAAAAAATCCAAGGTTATAATTGTCAAAAGGCCATTACATATTTCGGAAATCGTAAATGGGAAGCTTGGTTTACTGCGGAAATTCCTATCCAAGATGGACCATATATTTTTGGTAATCTTCCGGGTCTAATAATACAGATGTATGATTTAAAAAATCATCATTCATTTTTATTGGTTGAGAATTATAAAACCGCCAATACAACAACAAACTTGGTTAATAGACCTTATTTCATACCACTAGAAATACAAGAATTACAATTCATCAAAAAATGGAACGAATTTAGAAAAAATCCAATTGGGGGAACTGAACAATTTATGTTAATGAACCCCAATCTTTTAAGTGGAAAGCGACTCGATGAAAATGGTAATGAAGTAGATATGAGGCAACAGAAAAGAGAAGAACAAAAATATGCAGAGAAACAATTGCAACAAAATAATAATTTTATAGATTTAACACTTTATAAATGATACTCCAAAATCTTATAATAATTTACACTTCAATAACTAAGAATTCCGATTCCATCCAAACTCTTCATGTACATTTTTTTAGTGATATATTTAATGTTTGTTTAAAAACAATAGACAATACAGCTCTTTTGAAGTGAATCATAAAATAATATAGAAATGAATTTTGATAAACTATTGAACCATTTTAAACTTGATAAACCTGAATTCTCTTTCCAATTTAAATCTCACCCTAATTATCCATCGGCTTTGGCTTTTAGTGATACCCTTAACTTTTTAGGTATTAAAAATGACGCTTATGAGTTAGAGAAAAAATATTGGGAAGAATTGCCAAAAGAGTTTATCACAATATATAATAACGATTTTTCATTAATTAAAAAAGAAAAACAAAATTTTAAATTATTTTCAGATGACGTAAAAAATATTTCAAAAGAAGATTTGTACAAAAACACCACAGATTTTGTACTGCTTTTTGAAGAAATACAAGAAAGTGAGGCAAAAAACAATTTGAAATTTTCGTATTTTATATATCCAATATTCAGTATAATTTTTCTGTACTCGGTACTTTTTATGAATTGGCAATCTGCACTTTTCAATGTGTTTTCCATCATAGGGATTTATATTTCTTTAGAACTATTCAATAAAAAATTCGGGAAAGAATCTTCTATAATTGCAGGGATTTGCGGAGGTATTACATCAAATCAGCAAAAAGCAGATTGCAACTCCATTATAGAAAATGATAAAATCAATATTATAGGACTAAAACTTGCGGATTTCAGTTTGGTATATTTTATTTCCGTTCTTGTAATTGGTTTGTTTTTACCTGTAACCGAAGGAATATTAAAATTATTGTCTTATACATCGGTTTTGGTCATTTGTTATTCATTTTTTATACAGATTTTCATAGAGAAAACTTTATGCAAAGTATGTCTGTTGATTATTTCTCTTTTAGCAGGGCAAATTTTAGTTTCATCATTATTTTTCGGTAACGAAATTTCAACAAAATTATTTTTTATACCGCTATTTACCTTTGTAGTTTTTAACCAAGCAAAAAGAAAAATACAGAAAATCGGACATTAAAAATTTGAAATTCAAAAGAAATTATGAGGTTTTCAAAAGAGAGCTTATATCTAAGGATAATATAAATTTTGAAAATAATAACAATGGTTTTTTCTTAGGAAATCCAGATGCTAAATTACATATTTCTTTGGTATCCAATCCGTATTGTGGCTTTTGTAAAAATGCCCATGAAATTTCAGAAAAACTCTTGAAAAATTACCCAAATCAAATCTCTTTACAAATTAGGTTTAATTTTTCTTCAGAGAAAGAAGATGAAAAATTAACGCAACTTATTGGTTCTTTAAAAAATATTTATGAAATAAAAGGAAATTTTGAATTTTTAAAATCACTGCGTTTTTGGTTTGAAAATAAAGATGAGAAACAATTCAATGAAAAAGACTCTTCTTCGAATTATACTAATCTGGAGGAGCTTGAAAAGATTGGAAAAGAGAATTTTATCCACGGGTTGAATTTTACCCCGATGTTTTTAATAAATGGTTATCATTTTCCCGATAAATACGAGCGGGAAGATATATTCTATTTTATTGATGAATTGTTGGAAGACGAAGATATTTTGAAATGAAACACGTTCCCTTGCATCAAATTCGGAACCGTTCAATATGTACCCACAGGAGAAGGCAGCTCTTTACAATACACCAGAAAATTTATTATGTTTTTGATTCGGATTTTCACTATTTCAATTTATAAATCTTTTAAAATCGTGTTTTACAAAATACTAAATATCAGATATATAAATGATTTATATCCCAATATTTATCAATTTCGATATGCATTTTCATCTTTCTTCAAGTATTATTTTTATGTTTGAACTGTCAATAATGGCAAATAATTAAGAAAATTTTATTATGAAAAATTTAAAAAAACTTACAAGAAAGGAATTGCAAAGCTTAAAGGCAGGACATAATTTAGAAGAGTCCTTTGATGGTGGTGAATTAGAGAAGTGCGGTCCAACTTGGTGTGCAGAAGGGAGAAGATGTTGTTATCATAGTGGCGGTGGACTCTACTACTGCGGACAAAATGGTACTTGTGATTAATGAAATCTTCCATGTTACTATTAACATCAAAAGACTATACACAACTAGTGTTCAGTCTTTAATTTTTTTTTTTAAACTAATTATTAATTAGACTCATGAAAATAATTGTAATTTTTATTTCTATTTTTTTATTTAATCAAGCTTTTGGTCAAAGTCAAATTTTCACTTACCAATACCAATTTATACCAGATTCTACATCAACAGAAAATAAGGTTTCTCAACTAATGATTTTAAACATTAATAAAAATCGATCGGAGTTTTATAGTTTAGAAAAAATGAAAATTGATTCCACACTTTTAGATAGAAGAATTAAGGGAGACAATGATCCCCGATATACTCAAAGTGAATATATTACGACGTACAGAATTCTTAAATATCGAAATGATAAAACAATTGATCATAAGCTTACTTTAGGAGTATCGCCATATGTATTAAAAGATGATAGAGAAATTAAATGGAAATTAGAATCAGAATTTGCTGAAATACTAGGGTATAAAGTTCAGAAGGCAACAACCACTTTTGGAGGTAGGAAATGGATCGCTTATTTTACAAGAGATATTCCTTTTACCGATGGACCCTACAAGTTTCGTGGATTACCTGGACTTATTGTAAAAGTTGAAGATGAAAACTACCAACATGAATTTGAATTAATAGGAGTGAAAAATTCAACTGAAAACTTTGTCTATCCAACCTCAGTGAGTTTAAAAGACTTACCGACGATAGACTATAAAATGTTTAAAAGGAAGTTTAAAGAATACCGCGATAATCCAGCAGCAGATTTGTTGGGAAGCATTCCAGATCAAGTTGATCGTAATGGGAATATGAAAACAGGAACTGAACTTTGGTTAGAAATTTCTAAGAAAGAAAAAGATAAATTAAAAAAAGATATGGATATGCAAATAAAATTTCCAGTTAAAGTTAAGCTACATTTTGATAAATTTTGTTTTGATTATTAAACTCTTCTATTGTTTTAAAATTTAGTGTACCGTGACGTCTTTTTTTGTTGTACCAAATTTCAATGTATTCAAAGATTTCTAACTCCATTTTTTCTTTTGAGATAAGTTTGTTGCCATAAATCAGCTCGGTTTTCAATGACTTAAAAAAGCTCTCCGCCACCGCATTGTCCCAACAATTTCCTTTCCTGCTCATACTTCTTATTACGCCATAGAACTCAATTGTATTAGCGAATTTCTTGCTTGCATACTGAACACCTCTATCTGAATGAAAAATTAATCCTTTTTGAACCGTTCTGTTTTTTATTGCCATTTTCCATGCTGCAAGACTTGTTTCTTCGGTACTCATTCCATCGCTTAAGCTCCAGCCAATTATTTTTCGGTCGTACAAGTCTATAACAGTCGTGAGGTATAAAAAACCTTCCTTGGTTTGAATATAAGTGATGTCAGATACCCAAGTTTGGGATGCATTGGTAGGCCTAAAATTCCTATTCAACACATTTTGCACCACCAAATAATTGTGTTTTGAGTTGGTTGTAACTTTAAACTTCTTACTTAATTTGCTTCTCAAACCCAGTTCTTTCATGTATTTAGCAACTGTTATTCTTGATATTTTGTAACCCAATGCGTTCAATTCAAAAGTAATCCGTGGGCTTCCATAACGCTGTTTTGAGGCAAAATAAATTAAACTTATGTGGTGATTTATTTTTTCTTTCAAAAGCAATCTAGCGGAGATTGGCTTACTTTTCCATTTGAAGTAACCGCTGGAACCAACTTCCAAAACCACGCACATTTTTTCAATCGGAAATAGGAATTCATGATTTTTAATGAACTCATATTTCATCGACCGCTCTTGGAAAAAATGCCGATTGCTTTTTTTAATATATCCCGTTCCAGCTCTGCATCCTTGAGCTTTTTCTCCAGTTCATGGATTCTTTCCTGCTCCGGTGTTAGTTTTAAATTTCCTTTCCCAGGAAAGCTTCCTTCTCCAAATTCTTCATATTCTTTGCGCCATTTATAAAGCAATGTGACTTGGATTCCAAGTTCTCGTGCGAGTTCCGAGACATTACTCCTCTCGTTACTTAGTTGCACTGCTTTTGTTTTAAAAGCTGGATCGTAGATTTTTCTCTCTCGTTTCATATGTTAAAATTAAGGTTTTATGCTTAACTTTTACTGGACGCTAAATTAGTATATCCAATAATAATATTTTAGAAATTGATTTATTAAAATGATTTTTTTATAAACTGTACATTATTGAAAACATATTTTCCATAACACTATTAAATATGGGGAGCTTTTTTTATATTTAAAAAATGAAACGGAAACGAAATTACTTCCATTTAATATTATGGTTGATGTTTTTTTGCTACAGTGTTAATGAGACTGCGCAAAGTTCTAGCATTTCCTATGAACTTATTTACAAACCCAATCCGGTTCAAAAAGACAAAATAAAAAAGCAGCAATACAAGCTCGATATTTTACATGGGAAATCAATTTTCCGAACGGAAACACGCAGAGAATCTGACTCGCTAATAAAGAAATACGAAATCGATCCGAAACAACAAGAAAAGGAAGCATCCTTTTTAGGTTTAAACGACACTGTAAAAAATTTAGGATTTAGAAATTTGATTACAGTACAAGAATTTAAAACTTAAATACAAGAAAATTAATAAATTTCCTGAGCTTGCTTTTCACTATTTCAATTTATAAATCTTTCAACACCCTATTTTACAAAACATTAAATATCAGATATATAAATAATTTATATCCCAAGATTTATCAATTTCGATATCCTTTTTATCTTTTCTTCAAATATTAATTTTAAGTTTGAAATGTCAATAATGGCAAAATATTTTAAAACATTTTTAGTATGAAAAAATTAACTGGTATGAAGAAATTTTCTTCATTAGAGAACAAGAAACTGGAGGATTTGAATTCAGTAAAAGGAGGAATGGTAGCAGGTTCTAGATTCAATGTTTCCTCAGGTGAAATGGGTGCTAACACTTCGGAAGCTAGAGTTTTTGATGATGATGGGAATTTTTTGTTTTCATTTTATCTAACTACAGGTTAGTTTCTAATTTAATCACAAACTGCTCAAATTTGTGCAGTTTGTGATACTAAATTAAAATCATATTAATATTAAATTGACTGTAATCATCCTACAAATAATGATATACCATATTTTTTTTATCATTTTTTTTACTATCGCTCAAATTCAAAGTTTTCATGGGCAGTCTACTTCATTCATTTATCAACTAAACTACAAAACAAACAACGATAAAGTTGAAAATATTGTCTTTTATCTTGATGTTATGCATGGTGAATCTGTCTTTCGATCGGAGCAATTAAGGTCTTCTGATTCATTAGCAGTAAAAGGACTTCTAGGAGGAGTTGATCTGCAATATAATAACAAGCAACTCTATGTTTATAAAAATATTGGAGAAAATAAAGTTCTTAAATATGTGTTTGTTCCAATTATAATCAATGGAGTTTATACTATTCCAATAATTGAAAAATTGAGTTGGAAAGTATCTGAAGAAAGAAAGGTTATTCAAATTTATAATTGTCAAAAAGCAACTACAGAATATGGTGGAAGAGTATGGGAAGCGTGGTTTACCAACGAAATTCCAATACAAGATGGTCCTTATATATTTCATGGTTTGCCAGGATTAATTGTTGAAATTCATGATATTACCAAAGATTATTTTTTTCAATTGGGACAAATTAAAAAATTTGAATGGAAGAATCTATATATCGCTAAATCTCAAAGTTTGATTACGTGGGAAAAATTTCAAAAACTCCAAAAAGATTTTTATTCAGATCCTTTTTCAAACGTCAATAAATCTGATATAATCCAATATGACGAGAATGGACAAGTTATTAGAATAGATTTTAAAAAAAAGATAGGTGAAATTCGAAATAGGATACTTGAGAAGAATAACCCTATTGAATTAAATTACAAGATAGATTATAATAAGTAAAAATTATTTATTTTTTATTATGATATTGATTTTTTCTAAAAATGATGATTATACGACTAATGAAATTATAAAATGGCTTATTTTATATGAAAAACCTTATTTGAGAGTTCACGAAGATGAGATATTTGATGTAAGAATACATAAAAGAAGAATACTGCTTAAAAGTGATAGAAATGAATTTTTCATCGATGAAATTGATAGCGTTTGGTATAGAAGAGGAGGACTGAAATTTTTAAGATTAGAATATAAAAATGCTTCAATTAATACTCATATTGTAATCTTCCCCAAAAATAGGATCATTTAAAAATATAGTTTTTAAATTTGAAAGACTATGAAAAACAGTAAATTTTCAGAAGTTCAGATCATCAAGATATTATCTGAACAAAATCAGGGAAAAACGGTAAATGAGATTTGCCGGGAGCATGGAATTAGCCAGCCAACCTTTTACAAGTGGAAGAGCAAATATGGTGGATTGGATGTTCAGCAACTTTCAAAAATGAAAGAGATGGAAAAGCAACTTTCGCAATATAAAAAGATCGTAGCTGAGCAAACTTTGGAGATTGTCGTCTTAAAAGATGTGATCGAAAAAAAGCTCTAACGCCTTGTGAGAAGCGTGAGTTGGTGGATTATTCGAAAGAAATCCATAACATGAGTTTGCGCAAGGCGTGCAAAGTGTTCAGTTTAAGAAGTTCAGTTTATTATTATCGTCAGGTATTTAAAAGTTCAGATGATGAGATCCGTGCAGAACTTATTTTACTTGCAGATTCTAATCAAACGTGGGGCTTTTGGATGATGCACAATCGGTTGAAAAACTTAGGCTTTGGATGGAATCACAAAAGGGTTTATCGGATTTATAAGTCGATGAGATTAAATTTGCGAAGTAAAAGGAAAAAGCGGCTTCCAGCACGGATAAAACAACCACTGGTTCGCCCCATCTATCCGAACGTTACTTGGAGCATGGATTTTATGCACGACAGTTTGGAAAATGGCAAAAGCGTGAGAACCCTTAATATCATTGACGATTTTAACAGAGAGATTTTAAACATCACTATTGACAGCAGCTTGCCCTCTGCAAAAGTAATCTCGCAATTGGAACAATTAATTGAATGGCGGGGAAAACCTGAAAAAATAAGAGTGGACAACGGACCGGAATTTATTGCAGAAAAAATGAAAGATTATTGCAACAAAGAGAATATCGAACTAAGCTTTATTCAACCAGGGAAACCTACACAAAACTCATTGATTGAGAGATTTAACAGAACATTCCGGACAGAGTTTTTAAGTGTTTACCACTTTGAGAACATCAAACAAATGAGAAATTATGCAGAAATATGGATGTGGATGTACAATAATGAGAGACCGCATAGTGCGTTACAATACCTTACACCACGGGATTTTTTATTGAAATATGGAAAACTCAATCAAAATAGCGCAAATGAGTTTCCCACATTCCAACAAAATTTCAACAACGACAACAATAAAATATTAACAAAAAACTCTACTTTTGAGTGTGCCTAAACAAGGGAAGATTACAATATGATGGAAACACAACATTGGATTGTAGATTATGTAATTAAAACACTAGAGACGAAAAAACATGTCAATAAGATAAGTTCTAGTGCAGTTAATAAATTAGTTGTTTTAGAAACCGCAAAAAAAGTTGGTTTGCAAGTTCCCAATTATTACTTAAGTGACAATACTGATGATGTGGTTTTAAATAAAACTATAATAAAATCTATAGCTGGTAATGCAATACTACAAAAATTTGAAAAAGAAACAGATGCTGCTATATATACTAGTGTAGTACGTATCAAAGAAAAAGAGCCTTTCTTCATTACCTTTTTTCAAGAATATATAGATAAAGATTTTGAAATTCGTACATTTTATTTGAATGGAAAATGTTGGTCAACTGCCATTATTTCACAAAATGATAAAAAAACTAGAATAGATCATAGACATTATAACCACTTAAAACCAAACAGAAATGTTCCATATAATCTTCCAAATGAAGTGGAGAAAAAAATAAAGGTTTTAATGGAAATACTTGATTTAAATTGCGGATCTATAGATTTTTTGAAAAAAGGAGAAGATTTTTATTTCTTAGAGATTAATCCAATTGGTCAATTTACAGGGCATTCAGCTATTTGTAATTATAATCTAGAAAATATTATTGCTAATTATTTATGAAAATCAAAGTAAAAGAAAAGAATAAAATACCACTCTCATTAAAATATCTGGAAATACTTAAACCACGTGATACAGGTAATTTACAAAATGATGTTTTATATTATATTAAATGTAACAAATATCAAACTGATTTTTATGTTAGAGAAGCACCAAATAAATCGCTTATAAGATTACTATGACTTATTTCAATCTTTTCAGTAATATTCAGATTGTAAAAGGCATAAGCAGAGTTTTAATTTCTGATTTACAAAGAAATGTCTCAGAAATAATGCCTTTGGAATTTTCGTATTTGATTGAAGAATTGAAAACCAATACCATTGAAGCGGTTTTCAAGTTTTATGATGCGGATTCCAAGATAATAATGCAGGAATATTTGGATTTTCTATTAGAAAAAGAGTACGGCTTTATTACAGAAAATGATTGGGATAAAAATTTCCCTCCTCTCTCTATAGATTATCAAGACTACACTAAAATATCAAATATTTTCATAGAACTAAATGAAATTTCTGTGTTGGAAAGACTGATATCTTCAATAGAAAACTTAGGAATAAAACATTTGGTTATTTTTAGTACAAAACATTTTTTTATCGAAGATTTTGTAAAAATTGATGAATATTTTACTACTTCTGTTTTAGCAGGTATAGAAATTTTTTCACCGTTCCATTCGCAAATAAATAAAGAATTTATACAAAACTTAAATCTTAACACACAGAGGATTTATAATCTTGTTTTTCACAATTGTACCAAACACCCTTTTAAAGTAAAGGATGAATTTCGGTTTGTTATAAATTTTGTACAAGAAAATATAAAAATAACCTCTTGCGGTAAAGTGGATTTAAAATATTTTAACACCAACCTTCCGAAAGTTTTGGAAGCTATCAATCATAACTCCTGCCTACACAAAAAAATTGGGATTGATATTGAAGGTAACATTAAAAACTGCCCTGCAATGCCACAAAGTTTTGGCAACATAAAAGACACCACATTGGAAGAAGCCCTAAAACACAAAGACTTCAAAAAATACTGGAACCTCACCAAAGACAACATTGAAGTCTGTAAAGATTGCGAGTTTCGATATATCTGTACAGATTGCAGAGCTTATACCGAAAGAACACATGAAAACAAAGAAGGTTTAGATACTTCAAAGCCATTAAAATGTGGTTATGATCCTTACACAGGAGAATGGGAAGAATGGAGCACCAATCCATTAAAAGAAAAAGCAATCAATTTCTACGGTATGCAAAATTTGGTAAAAAAATAAATGAAAATTAAAACCTTCCCTTTCTACAAACAACCAGATGCCAAAGATTTCGATCCCACTTGCTTACGCATAATAAGCAAATTTTATGGTAAAACAAACTCGCTTCAAGAAATACGAAATCTATCTGAAACAACAAGAAAAGGAAACATCCTTTTTAGGTTTAAACGACACTGCATAAAATTTAGGATTTAGAAATTTGATTACAATACAAGAATTTAAAACTTAAATGCAAGAAAATTAATAAATTTTCTGAGCTTGGTTTTCACTATTTCAATTTATAAATCTTTTAACACCGGATTTTACAAAACATTAAATATCAGATATGTAAATAATTTATATCCCAAGATTTATCAATTTCGATATACTTTTTATCTTTTCTTCAAGTATTAATTTTAAGTTTGAAATGTCAATAATGACACAAAATAATTTCAAACATTTTTATTATGAAAAAATTAGAAAAACTAAAGTCAAAAACGATAAACAAAAAAAGTTTGGCGAAAGTATTAGGAGCATTAATGGCTCCTGATTACACAGTATACAATACGCAATGCAGTACTAGTAGTGGTGGGCAATCAATAGACTGTGATGATTGTAAAAAAGACAAATGATATAATTTAAACAACTATTTAATCAATTTTTAATAGACTATTATGAAAAAATTAGAAAATCTAAGACCTAAAGAGCTTAAAAAGAAAAACTTAAATACAATCATAGGAGCATTAATGGCTCCCGATTTTACTGTGTACCAAACTGGATGTACTGATACAGGCTCTCCAAATATTGCTGACTGCAGCGATAGTCATTCTGACAAAGATAAATAAATATTTAATCGTAAAAAACCAATCCGTCTCTTTATTGAGACGGATTTTCAAAAAAAAATCCAAAATTGCCAAAGTTCGAAATTTACATTTACCTAGCAATAAGATGACTTTATTTTTTTAAATACTATCATGAAAACAGTTATAAATTTTCTTTTTTTTCTTTTTTTTCTTACTTATAAATGTCAGAGCGTTACATATGAAATTAGTATAGATTCCACCAATCGCAAGATTCATGCAGAGTTTAATGATATACCAAAATATATAAGAGCTGACTTTCTACACAATTTAGAGTATATTATACCCGGACAAGATCCTTTGCGATATTATATCTGTAATGATTTATCTAAATGTAAGGATGCAAAAATATTTGAACAAACCGGCTTTGTAAATTCTCAAAAAGAATTTTGGATGCATCCTCCTCGTGATGGTGAATACCTTCGATTGTTAGAACTCGCTCCTTATCCTTATCTAATGTTTAACAAAAATAAATGGAAATGGAGTTTGGAAATAAGTGATTCATGGTCTGATAGTAAGTGGAAAAATTGGATTGGGGACATTACTTTAAATAATACATATGAAATAACAAATTATAAAGTGAAAATAACAATTAATAATATCACTTATCGCTGTACTGAAGTAACAGCAAAAACGAATTCTGACATCATAAATACAAATGCTATTTTCTATTTCAAAAAGAAAGTGTTGATTTATGCAGAATATCATTTATTAAACGGAGATATATGTAAAATGAGTAAAGTTAAGTAGTATGATATTGTTGATAAGTCAGAGTGAGTGGGAATTTACTACAGATCTAATACACGATTGGATTAATCACCTAGGAGGAAATGTTCAGAGATTGAACGGATTGGATTTATTAGATGAGAAAGCCGATATTCATTTATCAAATGATGATTTTTCAGTTGAGCTACCATCTTTAAAATTTGAAGATATAAATATTATTTGGTTCAGAAGATGGTATCATTCAAAAAATATGTTTCATAACGATACAAGCAAGCACAAATTTTTAGTAAATGAATTTTATGCTATGTCTCAATATTTTTTTTCATATTTAGATGATAAAAATTGGTACAATAAACATAGTTATTTTCATGATTATATATGCAAATCTCAACAACTAATTAAAGCCAAGGAGTCGGGATTTAATATACCTAATACATTAATTACTAGTAACAAATTAGAATTATTAATCTTTTTTCAACGAAATAAATCTATCATCACTAAACCAATTAGTGATATTGATTCTTTCTTTGATAAGAAGGAAAGTAAACTAGTTGCTCCTTTTACGAGTAGAATTGATGAAAAATATTTAGAGTCTTTACCAAATATATTCTTTCCTTCTTTATTTCAAGAAGAAATTATAAAAAAATATGAACTAAGAATTTTTTTCGACAAAGGAAATTGTTATCCAATGGCTATTTTTTCTACTAACAATAAAAAAACAGAGGTTGACTTTAGACAATATGATAATATTTTGCCTAATAGAAATGTTTCTTATTCATTGACAAAAGAGGAAGAATATATGATCCGGGATTTTATGAAAAGATGCGATTTAGAAACAGGCTCATTAGATTTTATAGTATCTGAAAAGAATGAATTGTATTTTTTAGAAGTTAACCCTCTTGGTCAATTTGGGATGGTATCATTGCCATGTAACTATTATATTGAAAAAGAAATTGCAAAAAAATTAATAACTCTTGATAATGAAGAAACAAAAAGCAAAAAAAAGTATAATGCTTGAAAATCTTAAACCTATTAGTGGAGGAAAAGCATTTATAATAAAGTCAGACCGTCATAAAACAGCAGAAACTTTTAGTCTGATTTTTTACAAACCTATAAGTAAATTTGAAATTACAAATGAGAATCAATAATTTTCTATATTTATATTCATGCTGCATCCCCATTAAAGGTGTAAAGCAAAGTATCATATGTGATATACAACGTCGAAACTGGGAACCTATTCCCAATAGTCTTTTTGACATATTAATTAATCTAGACAAAGAACGTAATCTAACAAAACTAAAAGGAAATTATACGGACGAGTCAGAAATCGAAATTTTTAACTCATATATAGATTTTTTGGTAGAACACGAGTTTATTTTTATGGATGATTCATTGCATAAACGTTTTCCTTTATTAGATATTAGTTTTGATACACCAAGTGTAATTACAAATTCGGTTATAGAAGTTAATAATGTCACCGTAATAAGACATTTGATTGAAAAAATTGATGAATTGGATAATCTAAGATGTGAATCAGTAGAATTGAGATTTCATAATGATTCTTTTGAAAAAAGATTTGATGATATTCTTTCTTTATTTAATAACACAGGAATAAGATCTTTAAGACTAATTTTAAATAATTTCAATTTTTCTGATGATTTTTTTTCAATTTTAGCGGTGAAATATAAAAGAATAAGGGATGTTTATATATGTGGTTTAGATGATTTAAATAATATAAACTGTCAATCTTTCCCTGTTATTTCGCTTAGTTCCAATTATTTGTCAAAAGAAAATTGTGGTCATATTTCTGAATTTAATTTTTCAACAGATATTAGGTGCTTTACTGAATCTAATTTCCACAACTCCTGTCTTCACAAAAAAATAGCAATAGATATTGATGGCAACATAAAAAACTGTCCCTCAATGTCGCAAAGTTTTGGCAACATAAAAAACACCACTTTAAAAGAAGCTCTCAATCAAAAAGATTTTAAAAAATATTGGAACGTTACAAAAGATGAAATAGAAGTTTGTAAAGATTGTGAGTTTCGTTATATCTGTACAGATTGTCGTGCTTACACAGAAAGAACACACACAAACGAAGAAGGATTAGATGTTTCCAAACCTTTAAAATGCGGCTACGATCCATATACAGGTAAATGGGAAGAATGGAGTAAAAATCCTTTAAAAGAAAAAGCCATCAATTTTTATGAGATGGAGGATTTAGTGAAAAATAAATGAAGAAAAATTTTCCTTTCTACAAACAGCCCGATGCCAAAGACTGTGGTCCCACTTGTTTACGAATAGTAAGCAAATTTTACGGTAAAACCATCCCATTACAACAAATCCGCAACCTTTCAGAAACCACAAGAGAAGGAAGTTCTTTACTTGGTTTAAGCGATGCCGCAGAAAATTTGGGTTTCCGAAGTTTGGGTGTTCAGGTAGATTTCAACACTTTGGTAGAAGAGGTTCCACTTCCTTGTATTGTCCATTGGAACAAGCAACATTTTGTTGTAGTATATAAAATTGATAAAACAGAAAAAGTTTATATTTCCGATCCAAGCTATGGCTTAATCACCTACGAAAAAGAAGAATTCATTAAATCTTGGATTGGCGAAAATGCAACAGAAAATACTGAAGAAGGAATTGCACTTTTATTAGAAACAACTCCTTCTTTTTTCAAAAATGAATTTGATGAGCAGGAAAGCAAAGCCAGTTTTTCTTTTCTTTCCAGATATCTTTTTAAATATAAATCTCTTGTTTTTCAGTTGGCAATCGGTTTATTGGCAGGAAGTTTAATGTCGCTGATACTTCCGTTCCTTACTCAAAGTATTGTAGATGTGGGAATTCAAAACCAAGATTTGAATTTTATTTATTTGGTTTTGCTCGCACAAGTAATGCTTTTTCTCGGAAGAATGGGCATCGAAGTCATCCGAAGCTGGATTTTGCTCCATCTCTCTACAAGAATCAATATCTCCATTATCTCCGATTTCTTTATCAAGCTGATGAAACTTCCCATCAGTTTCTTCGATACCAGAATGACGGGAGATATTATGCAGCGTATTAACGACCATCACAGGATTGAACAACTCTTAACCAATTCTTCACTCAATACTTTATTTTCGCTAGTCAATTTGATTATTTTCAGTATTGTATTGCTGTTTTATGATTACAGATTATTTTTAGTTTACTTAATCGGTGCGGTTTTATATGTTGTTTGGATTACTTTTTTTCTCAAAAAAAGAAAAGAACTCGACTACAAAAGGTTTTCCCAAGTTTCCCAAGAACAAAGTAAAGTCATTGAATTGATTAATGGAATGCAGGAAATAAAAATGCACAATGCCGAAAAACAGAAACGTTGGGGTTGGGAGTTTTTGCAGGTTAAATTATTTAAAATTCAAATAAAATCCCTTTCATTAGAGCAATGGCAATCTGTTGGTGGAAATTTCATCAACCAAATTAAAGATATTTTGGTGAGTTTTCTTTCCGCAAAATTGGTTTTGGAAGGAAATCTTACTTTGGGAATGATGCTTTCCGTACAATACATTATTGGGCAGTTGAACAGTCCTTTAATGCAGCTGATTGATTTTATTAAGCAAACACAGGATGCCAAAATTTCTTTGGAAAGATTAGGTGAAATACATGATAAAGAAGATGAAGAAAATGCTGATGAACAATATACTTCCGAAATTCCGCAACAAGATATTGAAGTACAAAATCTCTCCTTTCGA
This sequence comes from Chryseobacterium gotjawalense, assembly GCF_030012525.1. Lineage (NCBI taxonomy): Bacteria > Pseudomonadati > Bacteroidota > Flavobacteriia > Flavobacteriales > Weeksellaceae > Chryseobacterium > Chryseobacterium gotjawalense. The sequence continues at coordinate 279,070 of NZ_CP124855.1, read as the reverse complement.
TACGTTGGTTCAGATGCTTTTGTTTTTGAAAATCTGAATCTGAGTATTCCTTATCAAAAAACTACAGCCATTGTCGGAGCAAGCGGAAGCGGAAAAACAACCTTACTAAAATTATTAATGAAATTTTACGAACCAAACGAAGGTGAAATAAAATTAGGAAATACCAAACTCAAAAATATTTCTCCTAGAACTTGGCGAGATCATTGCGGAGTGGTTATGCAAGAAGGTTATGTTTTTAATGATACGATTGCACAAAACATTGCCGTTGGCGAAGACTATATCGATAAAAGTAAATTGCGAAAAGCGGTTGAAATTGCCAACATTAAAGATTTTGTAGAAGGTTTGCCATTAAGTTACAATACAAAAATTGGCAATGAAGGAGTTGGAGTAAGCGGTGGACAAAGACAAAGATTATTCATTGCAAGAGCAGTTTACAAATCTCCGGAATATATATTTTTCGATGAAGCGACGAGTGCTTTAGATGCCAATAATGAAAAGGTAATTATGGAAAATTTAGAGCAATTTTTCAAAGGAAAAACGGCTATTGTAATTGCACACCGATTATCAACCGTAAAACATGCCGATAAAATAGTAGTGTTGGATAGAGGAAAAGTTGTGGAAGAAGGCAATCACTCAGAGTTAGTGGCAAAAAAAGGAGAATATTACCGGCTTGTTAAAAATCAATTGGAACTTGGAAACTAAAAAAGACCTATTAGATAATTTAGAACTCCGCTCAGAAAACGTTCAGGATATTCTCACGCAACCACCACATTGGATGATTCGATGGGGAAATTCACTTATTTTGGTGATTTTGGGAATGATCATTTTAATGAGTTATTTCATCAAATACCCCGAATTTATTCCTGCTTCAATTATTGTTACCTCTCAGAATCCACCAGAAAAATTAGAAGCAAGAATTAATTCTAAAATCGAAAAAATATTTATTAAAAATCAACAAGAAGTAAAAAAGAATGAGATTTTGATGGTTTTGCAATCCACTTCAAATTATCAGGATGTTTTAAAACTCAAAAAGTTGGTAGATTCTATTTCTCCCAATCAAATTTTCTCATTTCCTATTAATGAAACTTCAAGATTCAAATTAGGAGAATTACAAAGTGATTACAATACTTTTGCAAAAGCTTTTCGGGACGAAAAATTATTTACACGACTTCAACCTTATGCGCCAGAAAATTTAGCCGCTAATCAAGGAATTTCTGAATATAGAGGAAGAATTTCTACGTTAAGACAACAAAAAAATCTAGAGCTTGCAAAATATGAATTGAGTAAAAAAAATTATCAGCGTTCGCAGGAATTGTTTAATCAAGGAGTCATTGCTGCGATGGAATTGGAAAATGAAAAGATAAAATTTCTTCAGGCACAACAGAATTTAGAAAATATTAATATTTCTTTATCCCAAATGGAAGAAGGAATTTCTAACCTTAATAAAACCAAAAGTGGAGCTTCCATCAATACAGAAAAAGACAAAATCACTTATTCTTCGCAAACTTTGCAATTATTTGAGCAGTTGAGAAAATCACTGAAAGATTGGGAGCAAAATTATTTACTCATTTCTTCTACAGACGGGATTGCCAGCTTTCAGCAATTTTGGGGAGAAAATCAGTTTATAAAATCCGGCGATGCCGTTTTATCTATTTTGCCCAAAGATAAAGTAGCGGTTGTGGGAAGAATGTTGGTTCCATCAGCAAATTCTGGGAAAATTGCTCAAGGACAAAAGGTTTTAATAAAATTAGACAATTTCCGTTATCAAGAATTTGGCATCGTAGAAGGAAAGGTTCAAAATATTTCATTAACTCCCGATGAAAAAGGAAATTATTATGTAGATGTCGTTCTTCCGAAAGGGTTGAAAACGTCGTACAACAAGCAATTACCGTTCGACAAAGAACTCAAAGGTAATGCCGAAATTGTAACTCAGGATTTGCGTTTGATCGAAAGGTTTTTTTATCAGATTAGAAAATTGTTGGGGTATCAAGTTTAAATAAGTACATCACATCTAATTAACAAAAATCATAAAAAATTGCAACCTCTTTTCAAAAACATCAAAGCCATAGCATAGAAATGTTTTAGAAATGTGGTTGCATCAATTTCTGTAAAAATGCGTTTTCGACCAACGGGAGAAATTGCATTTTTGCAGCCCGATTGGATATATTAGCTTTTTGATTGTATTTTTCATGTGCAACCGCAAAAATTGTACTTTTACAATTCAAAAAATATTTTGTCTATCTTCAAAAGCATTTTCTAAGGTATATTCGAACCCACTATCAATAAATTAAACGCAATAAATTCTAAAAGAACAATATGAGAAAATTATTATTTTTATCGGCAATATCATTTGCATCGTTTGTATTCAGCCAAACCAATTGTGAATCTCTCAAGAAAGAAAACGAAACGTTGCAATCGACAAACAAAACTTTATCATCTGAAAATGAATACCTTAGAAAAGCACTTGATATTAATAAGTCAATTCTTGATACTGAAAAGGAAAACTCTTCATTCAGAATAACAAAGGTTGTTGGGAATAAAGTCGAAAAAAGCATTGCGATTACATTCCTTGTTGAAGCAACAAGAAAATGACGATTGGTGACGCTTCTATAATAGATATTGAAGGAAATGAATATCAAATCGATTTATATAAATCCAGCAGACCATATCCAGAGTTAGCGTTAAATGTTCCAATTAAATTAACGTTCTCATTTAAAGATGTACAAGACGAGCCTTTATTTATTAAACTCTTCAGATTCGAAACAAATTCGATATCTGAGAAAAGTCCTATCGAAGGAATTAGATCAAATATTGAATTACGTGATATAAAAGTTCTTTGGAATTAATAATACATTGAATACTAAAATTCAAGGTTTTAAAATATAAACTCGCAACCTCTTTTCAAAAATATCATCAGCCAAAGCCTAGAATGTTTTAGAAATGTGGTTGCTCCAATTTCTGCAAAAATGCGTTTTCGGCCAAAGGGAGAAATTGCATTTTTGCCCCCCGATTTTCATCAGGCGGATTTTTAAAGTTTAATCGGTTTGGATTGAAAATTTTTCAGATTAAGGAAAAAGCCTCTGTTTTCGGTCATTCCGTTGCGGAATAAATTCCATAGTAAAGAACTTCCCATTTGCGCCAATGTTGAGTTGATATACAAATCCTGTTTTTCCAATGCTTCTGCCAAACTACAACTTGGCGTATCGTCCTCTAATTCGGATTGTTTTAAAAGTTCACCAAATTCTTCGGTTACAAATGGAAGATTGGCAACCGTTTCATATTTCTCTGAATTGGGTTGATTGATATTCCCGATTGTTGAAAGCAGAACCTGCCCCGAATATCGACTATTCCCAAAATCCATCCAGTATTTACATTGATTTCTGTACAATCTCCTACCCTCTTTTAATTCATTAAGAATTTCTGCAATTTCAAAACGAGATTTTACAATATCCACACACGAAATATAAATTGCAGACTGCATATTATTCTGTATTCTTCCCAAATCATCTTTTTCAAATTTTCGGGTTTCCGCTTTCCAATTTGTTCCGAAAAAACGATTAATTCTATTAATTAGCACAACGGATTTATGCAATCCCAACTCACTTTCTGCAAATAATTGTCTTCCCAAATTGGGTTCGGTTATCAAATCATCATCCCATAATCTCACGGATAATCCTGCGTGATTCAGTTCTGTTAAAGCATGGTTCATTCTTGCCAATGCTGTCAGAACCTGCGAACCTGTTCCACCTGCTCCGATGAGATTTATCGTTACGGGATTGGTAGGATTAAGCAAATCATTATTCGTAAAATGAACTTTCGGTTTTTCTAAATGTATCATTGCAATAATTCTTTTAATGTTCTGTTATTTTTTACTAAAATTTCTTTCGGGAAAAGGTCTTTTGTTTCAATCTGTTTTTTCCAACGATTGACACAATTTCCTTTTATTGGATTTTGGTGTAATAAATGACTGAAATACGAATTGAAAAAATAATGCTCCCAACTCTCGGTAAATTCTTCTAAAGAAGCGGAGTTTTTAATTTTCACATTCACTGTTCCCATGCATACATTTCCGTTTTCATACACATTGAAAAATGGAGCGTGGAAAAGTGGCGTATTTTCATCGGGACGTTCATCACATTCCAAAGCGAAAATTTTTAAATTCTGCTTATTGGCAATCCAAAGCAACGGTGGAACATTTGCTTTTCCGTTGGGAATATTCAGGTTTTTTACAAAAAACAGATCTCTTTCCTGTTCTTTGGTAAACCAAATTACTTTTCCATTTTCAAAAGAATCTATAAACAAAATGTTAGATGAAATAATGCCTTTCGGTTTTAGAAAATCTTTATCCTTTTTATTCTGAATATTGAGAGTTTTAGAAAGTCTTTGTGCTTCTCTCACAGTCAAAGGATGCGCGTTGACTGGGCTTCCGCATTTATCCATGTCAAAATATTCCACATAAGTTTCAGAATTGGGACTTTCAGTTTGATAAAAAACCAATGCCGATTTTGGGTGATAGAGTGTCCCAAAATTGTTAGTAATATCAATGATTTCATTTTCAGTTTTATCATTTTTCATATCGTTAATTTTTATTTTTTTGATTTTATTTAATGACATACATTCATTTTTTTTTTAAATTAACTTCCTAATAATGTTGAAAGTTGAATTAAAATTTCAAACAGACGGTTTTCAAAATCAAGATTATTTTCACTAATATCACTTCCGTTAAAAGCTTTAAAAATCATTGGTTCTTGCAATTCTGAATATTCGTTGAACTCATTATTTACACAGTCGATAAGATTTTGATAAACCCATCCTTTATCATCAGCAAAAAAAGAAATATATTTATCCATTGAAATAACCGTTTCTTCATCATAATCTTCCTCTCCTTCCCTATTTTCCGGTTTCGGAACATTATTAAAATGAGCATTTCTGAAATAACGTTCTTCGGGGTAATCGTTATAAAGCTGAAATACCTTTTTTGAAAGTTGAAAGCATTTTTCATCAAAATCGTCTTTAGGTTTAAATTTTTCAAGCCGTTTCCCAAATATTTTTAAATTTTTTCGGTGCGAAATTTTCTGTTCCATGAAATCACCCAAAATTTCTGCTTGCTGAAGTTCTTTCTTGTAGAGATGATTTTGGTCTATTTCTTCGTCCTGGTCAAGCCAATCAGTCAGCATTTCATAATTCCAATACAGATAAGAATTTTCTTGTCGGTAGTAAGGAACATCAGCATTTCGGTATAAATAAGAACAAACAGACAAAAGTAATTGAGCTGATTTTTTTCTTTTTTTATCTTTTAGCATATTATAAAGCGGAATGACAGGAATGTAAAAAAGGGTTGAGGCTGTACTGCATCTTTCTTCACTGATGAAATAGGTTTTGTTCTCTTTCTGAATTAATCGAATATTATCCCAATTTTTGATTTTGCTTTTCAATTGTTTTTCAGTATCAAACAGTGAAAGCGCAATATTACAAGGATATTCAAACTCTTTTGTCGGCATTGGGTTTATTCCATAGTGATTTGCCAATCGGGAAAGAGATTGGTGAAAATCCCTTTCCGTTTTGGTAATTTTTTTGCCATTTTGTTGAGTTGTTGCAGTTTCATCTTCTTTCAGTTTTGGCAGAAAAATAACTTTCAGAAAACCATTGGAAGTTGCGCTATCGGAACTGATTTCCTTTGGTCTTTTTGGATTTCTGAAGTGTCTTTTTCCTGTTTCATCCAATCTGCAAATTCTCCCAATTGTCGGTGAAGTTGCTTCTGTTTTTTTTCTTCGGGCGGTTTTATTGTACCCGATATTGTTTTTGGCTGCATTCATTTTTTATTTTTGGTTGTCTGTTGATTTTTGTTAGAAAATTACGATTGGCTTTAAAGCAAATTGCTATAAGCCAATCGCAAGAAGTATTTTAGCCTTTTGTTCCCATCACGCTTTCAAATTTGTACTGAATCATATCATCTTTGATTTTCGGTTCAGAAACTTTGGCGGTGGTTAGAATTGGGTAAGTGTTGGCATAAAAATTCATCACCGATTCTACGCTCCATTTCGGTTCGGGATCGGTCAATCGGATTTCCTGTCCGTTGTCTTTGATAATAAAAACTCTTTCTAATTGGGTTGCTAATAACATAACTTTTTGATTTTTAAATTAAATTTTAGGACTGGTTTTCAGTAAAAAGACTTGGGGCAAAATGTCTTTCACATTCATCCTGCTTTTTACGGATAATTTCAGCGTAATCGGGAAACTCCGAAACTTTGGGAAGTGCAGACCAAGCTTCTTTGTACTTTTCTTCTTTTTCAAGTTCTTCGGCTTTTTGCAAAGCATCTTTAAACTTTTTCTCTTTTGCTTCCTTGTCTTTTTTCTCTTTGTCGGATTTTTCCTTTTCCATCGCCGAGTTCTTTTTGGTTTGTTCGAGTTGCTTCATAAAACTTTCCATATCAACCATTAATCCCGACGCAGTTTGTAGCGGTGTAGTTATATTTTCAAAAAAACCATTGTCCAATTCTTCCGAAGTTCCTCGTAAATTCAAGGGCGGAATGGTTTTCCTCGCTTCATCCCCGCATTGCTCGTTTTTGAGCAATACGGAAACGACATAATTGTTTTCTATGGTTTTGGTAAATGTGATTTGTAAATCACCTGCAAGGTTGATATTGGCTATTTGTCTGAAAAAATTGGTTTGCATAATGTGATAATTTTAGATTATAAATTTTGAATTTTAGATGATTGTTTCTCTTCAATTGATGAAAACTAAAAAGGTAAATCATCGTCTGTTTCTTCTTGTGAAAAGGCGGTTTTCTTTGGTTTTGAAGAAGGTTTATCTTCCGTAATGGATTTAGTCCCGCCACCATGCAATTTGATGTTTGAAGTGTGGAAATTCAATCCCGATTTTATTTCGCCGTCTTTTCCAATCCATGCACTCGAACTTGCTCTGCCAGTTAACTCGACCAAAGCTCCTTTGTTAAGGATTTTTGCGACATTCGGACTTATCCAATAGGAGCAATTGTAATAAGTCGTTTGCTCTACGCGCTCACCTTGTTTGTTTTTGTAGCTGTTGTTGATGGCTACTGAGAAATTCACAACTTGTTTGTCGTTTTTCAACGTGTTGATTTCTGCGTTTTTGGTAATTCTTCCAATGATGTTCATAATGTTAATTTTTGATAGTTAATATTTAATTTTTGATAGTTAAATTTTTCGATTGAATTGATTTGGTTTCGAGGACACTCGGCTTTTTTCTTTTTTATACTTTTTTTCCAAATTGGAAAAGCAATATTTATCGTTGTTTGATTTGATTATTTTCATTGATGTAAAAGAGCAACTATGATTGAATTGATTCTCATAACTGAGGTTCCGGCTTTTTCTTTGCTAGTGATTATAGGAAAGTATCAGGCACACAAAACCCGATTCAGTTCCCGTAATTGAATACAAGTTTTGAATCGGGCTTGAAATTTTTTTGTCCGAAGGATTTAGGAGTGTCTGTAAAAATTATTGAAGCTTGCGGAAAGAATTTTTATAGAAACCCAAAAAGATTTTTTTGAGTGAATGATGCTTTCCTACATTTGCAATAGTAAAAAGCCAGACCTGAGTTAGAAGCTGATTTAACAGGTAATATTGATCTGCAATATTTTCAAAAAAAACAGGATAAGAAATGTTTTTCCATGAATAATTAAATCAAATCTGTTTTTATAAAATGTAAACAAATTTGTTTATATTTGTAGTATGAATTCACAACTTATAAAATACAAAGGCATCCATCCGGGAATTATTCTTGAGCGAGAACTACAAAAACGTTCGCTCAAAAAGAGACCTTTTGCCATAGCTGTGGGCGAATATCCTCAAACATTTAATGAGATAACAAAAGGAAGAAGAAATATCCCTGTTTCTTTAGCTTTAAAAATAGAAAAAGAATTGCAGCTGGAAGAAGGAACAATTGTCATTCTTCAGAGTTATTACGAAATATGGAAAGAAAAAGAAAAAATACAAAACCACAGTCCTAACCTTTCTATTCTCCGAAAATCCTTATTTTGGGATACAGACATTAATCAAATAGATTGGGACAAACAATATCAGGCGGTTATCCATCGTATTTTTGAACGTGGAAACGAAGAAGAAAAGACGGAAATTTCACGTTTTTATGGTCAACAGAAAATCAATACCGCTCTTCATTCTAAAAAGACGAAGCCAATGCAACTTCATCCAATTTCTTAATTCTGTACTATGTTATATTATAACACAGTAAATAATGTACTGAAAAACAGTCTTCAAATCCTTATGGAATCTGATGTTTTTGAAAATTTCAGATTGGTAGGCGGAACAGCTTTAAGTTTGCAATTGGGACACCGGATTTCGGTGGATATTGATTTATTCAGCGATTTGCAATATGGAAGCATTGATTTTGAAAAAATTGATCTCTTTCTCAAAAGTAATTTTGCTTACATCGATACTTTTTCTGAATTGGAACCTGCAATGGGGAAATCTTATTTCATCGGAACTGACAAAGAAAATACGGTTAAACTGGATTTGTATTATACCGATTCTTATATACAACCTGCAAAAATAGAAGATGAAATCCGTTTTGCAACGATAGAGGAAATCATTGCAATGAAAATTGACGTGGTACAAAGAGGTGGACGAAAAAAAGATTTTTGGGATCTGCATGAAGTTCTTCCTGATTACAGTATTAATAAAATGCTGGAACTCCATCTGCAACGTTATCCATACAGCCACGACAAAGAATTAATTTTAGAAAATTTCACCAATTTCATTCTTGCAGATGATGATTTCAATCCTATTTGTCTCCATGGAAAACATTGGGAATTTATAAAAGATGATTTTGAAGAAGCCATTTTGAAATATAAAGAGCTATAAACTTGTTTTTCAATTTGGTCTCTTATTTTTTTGTGCAAAACCACTCATTCAAATCCTTAAAACCCAAGTACAATAAAGAGCAATCCTCAACATTTTTATACTTTTTTTGAATAATTTCCTTGGTCGTTTTTCCATTTGCATCATTGTCCAAAAAAAGTGAAATTTTATCATACTTTTTCAAAATTTCATCAACTTTAAAAAGCATTGCTGTAGAATTTAGAATCAGATAATCTGAATTAAAATTTTCTATTTTCTCAATATTGCGGTAAGTCAGATAATCGAAAAAACCTTCAAAAACGACAATTTCTCTGTTTTTATTTCTTTCATTTTCAATTAAAGTAACATCCTTTTTTCCTAAGCAAATTTTAGAATTTTTATTTCGGATTTCCACTCCTTCAGAATTATTAAAAAAACCGATTCCGAAATATTTCTTACCATTCAATATATACTCAATTTCTTGCACTAAATCTTTTTGTTCATACACTTTTCTGGATTTTAAATATTGGATTAATGCAGGATGCTGAATTTCACTCAATTTAATTATAGAATAATTTTTGCTTCGGTCGCTTTCTTCAATTCTGTCATTTTTTTGAATAGAAAAATCAAACTTCTCCAAATATTTCAGCGCATCAAAAGCAGAACATTGATTCATTTGCTGAACAATTGAGATCACATCATAACTTTTCCCTGTTCCGAAATCAAACGCTTTATTCTTCACAAAATCTACCGAAAAACTTGGAGTTTTTTCCTCTCTGTCCAACGCAAAATAAAACGCAGTTTTCTGATTTTCTTTCACCGGAAAAAAGTTGAAGGATTCCAAAACCGCTCTTATGCTAACCCTTTCTTTTATTTTTTCGCAATTCATTTTTTTCTTTTTTAAAGCAAATTTTTTATTCACCTTTTCCTTTTTAATAAAAAAAAGACTTTTTATTACTTTGTAAATACTTTTAGTAATCCGCCAAATCGCATACTCACAAAGTATTTAACATCAATTTGGAATGAGCGCAATTCCGAATTAGAAAGGAGTCGAAATCCGAAATTGGAATGAGCACAATTCCGAAAAACCATCAATTTTGGAATGAGCGCAATTCCGAATTAAATTTTCTCTTTTTCAATTATCTTTAAGCTTATCCACAATTTCCGGTGTTTATTAACGCTTTCATTGCTTTGTAAATTTTAAAATGAGCGCAATTCCGAAAAAACAATCAAAAATTTTTCTGTATTAACATTTCTTTAACTTCAGTGAGCGGAATTCCGAATTCTAAATGAGTGCAATTCCGAAAGTGAGTTGAATCCGAATTCAAATAATCATCGGATAACCATTCGGCAATAATTCTCCCATTTTCGTATTCCGATAAATATCTATGATGAGTTTCTGGATTTCATTTAGAAATAGTTTTCCTTGAAATTCTGTTGATTTTATTCCTTTTAATCTATTTATTTTGATGAATTCTTTGAAAACTTTTTCTATCAATTCTCTGGTTTGAGGAATATTTTTGTATTGATGTGTGAATTGAATCATTTCATGTTTTTGTAAACCATATCTCTTTCTGAAATAGACAAGTCTTCGCGTTATTTTTTCCCTTTGGTTAAGATACGCTTCGCGTGATTTTAATTGATCTCTTGTGTTTACGGATAAGTTGTGATCCGAAACAGCTTTTGTATTATAAGGAATGATAAATATTGAATCCTTTCTGTATTTATAATTAAACGAAAGAGTATTGTACTTGTTCAGGCTGATTCTTACCTGTTTTAGAAATTTAAAACAAAAATCATTGGCGGATTTATAGTTTAATCCGAACTTTTTATTGAGTGTTGAAAGTTTTAAAACCGTTCCATTTTCAGGAATTTTCGATAGCCAAATAGCGAAAATAATATGCTTGTTATTTCTGATGTTATACACCAAATTATACAAAACATAATTGTATTCTGGAATAACCAATAGCTTTTTCAACCAATAACTACTGACTAAAAATGTAGTATAACCTCGTTTGTCATAACTTGGTGTAGAAATCAATCCTCCAAAAGTTTTAATTTCTTTTCCTTTTGAATTCATCGATTTATACCAAGTCATTTTAAATTTAGCCAAAAACTCATAAGCAGCGATGACTTGTTTTGTGGAACCACTTGGAGAAATTTTGTTATTTTTAATTTTTATTGAGGCAAATACATTGTTCTCCGTTTCAAATTCTTCATCAAATAAAGAAAGTTGCTTCGGGCGGTCTTCCGGACGAAATTGCTCGTTGCTGATAATCGAAATAATATTAAAAATTACCCGAAGCGCATTGATGGGAATATCTGCAGCTTCATGATCTTCGAAAATAAAATCATCCACGAATTGATTCCCAATACGAATTCTCTCCGGAATTTTTTCGGTTTTATTTTCAAATTCCTTTCGGATTAACCTCAAATCCTTCTCTTGAATAGCCATATTTCACTTCATGTTTATTTAGGGTTTTTATTTTTTGCTTAATGATTTTGGTCGATTTATATTTGGAATTGATTTTAATGACAGCATACTACCTTCGGTTGTTTTCTTCATAAAAGGCAAAGCACTTTTTAGCGCAGATTTCCAATTGGTAATGGGTCGGTCCACATGGTTTTTCCATTCATTATTTTTCCAACTCTCATATTTTGTTTGTATTTCAAAATCTAACTGTGATTCGTAGATTTCTAATGTTTGGGCGAATTCAATAAATTCTTCCCAACTTGGAGTGTTTTTATTGTTTGATTTTTCTCTTGATGATTGCGCTTCAACTTTTTGAACTGTATTTTCAAAAAAGTTTTGAATCGGTGGAACTGTTGGCGAAGGAAATACTAATTTTTCCTCTTTTTGAATAAATTCTTCCTTCTTAATTTCTTCCTTTATTACATTTTTTGGTTCAGAAACCGACAATGGATAATCTAATAATAACCTGTAATTACACGGAAGTCCGTTTTTTGTTTGGAATTGAATTAATCCTAAGCTTTTAAGCTTTTCTTTCGTTGACTTTATCGTTTTTCTGGTTAATCCCAATTCTTTGCTTACTGCAACATCAGAAATTTGAAAATCATATCGCTCATTGTCAAAAGCAATTTTCAAAAAGTATAAATACATTGAAATTCCAGTTGAACCAATCGATATTTTTTGGTTAAAAACCCAAAATCGATCTGTCAATTCAAGATAATACATCTTATTATTTTCCAAAAAGTTCTAATGCTTTTTCTTTATCAATGATGATAATATTACCGTTTTGAATAATTGCTTTATTCAATATTCCTGAGGATTTTACTTCTGAAGCTTTCGAAACAGAACATCCCAGAATCTTTGCCAAACCTTTCAAACCATATTCATACTTCTTTTCAGAATTTAGATTTTTCGAAACTTCTACAAATTCCTCAACTGTCAGTTGCCAAATCGGCGTTTTGGGATCTATATTTTTCATTTGTTTATTTTTTATTGAATTACTCATTCGTTTGATTATTAGGTGTGTTATTGATTGACATTTTTCACTCTAGAAATCCAATTTCTTGCGGCGGATTGCCAACATTTCATTGGTTTTTTATTACACAATTTCCAATCGATCGATTGATAAAAAGAATAAAATTGATTGGCTTCGCCGGGTGAAAAATCCCGTTCAGTAAAATATCGTTCAACTTCATCAATCATCGGTACATAAAAACAGGTCTCTTCTTTTGGCAATAGATTCTGATTTTGAAATAATTTATTTTTGTCTTTTACTTCACTTTCAAAATCAATAATTTCAATTAAACTTCCTATGTACGAATTGTAATTAGGCGAATAAATTATAAATCCGGCGCAATGCAGTTCTCTGATACATTTATGGTAAGTAGACAGAGATTTGATTTTACTTAAATTCATCACCTCTTTCCGGCAAATACGAAAAGGATTTTGAAACCGATTCAAACTCCAAAATTGCAAAAGTGAAACGTACATGCTGATATGAGAGGGATACAATCGATCATCCTCAATGACCCGTTCAAAAAAGCTGATAATATTTTTAGTCTGTTTCATAATTACTGACTTACAATTAATGTTTACAATCCATCAGCAGAGTTTGGATGTCTTTATAATTGTAATACAGCGTCCCTCCTATTTTGCTGTAAGATAAAGTTCCGTTGATTCTCAGGTTTTGTAAGGTTCCGGAAGATATATTTAAGAGTTTTCTGACCTCAGAGGTTCTAAGCCATAACTTTTCTTCTGTCTTCTTTCCTTGAAGTAAGTTTTCAATACTTTCGAGCAGTTCAATTTTAAACTGCTGGAGATCTTCTTTGGTTAATACTTCTAATGTCATAATTTTTGAGTTAAGTTTGAGGGCCTTAGCTGTGCTCAGAATGACAGTGACCCTTATTACTTTTATTTTGTTATGACAAATTTTGGTATTATTGATGGATTAAACCCACAAGGTGTACCCAAGTTGGGTATTGATATTTTAAAGAAAGCTGAGTTAAAGGAATTATCACCGAATTTTCTCTTTAGACTTCAGAAAGCTCCAACAAAAATCAATAAAAAACTTTCCAAAAATATTGAGTTTATTGAATTGATACAAGGTGGGTGTTAAAGTCAGAAAAATTTCTTATTCATCCTGCGAATCCATTTTGTTGTTCAACAAATTTTGGAGATTATTTAGGAATTTTGTACGGGATGTTCTGTTTTTTATTTCCAGGTATGTCCGATAAACATCACCGAGTTCTATATTGAAAACCGCCTCAAAATAAGCGCTGATTTCCTTGATATCGGCATTACCATTATTGAATGATCCTTTGCACTGCAAGGCATAAATTAATTCAATCAGTGAAGTTTTATTATCTGTCCAGGCCAGTTTTGTTTTGGGCGTGGATATTCGGTACTGCTCCTCCCCTTGCCTATTTAATTTCAGCAATTCATCATTGAGGTAAACTTCGAGAAGATCATTTGCCATTATTTTTGCGACTTTATAATCATGAGAAGTACTAAATCTTGCATCAGATTCAAAAACAAAAGAGTCTAAACTCAACTTAACGTCGAGTTTTCTACGAACAAAATATTTATGATCAAGGTATGTACTGTGGGTTCTGTAATATCCATAAAAATCGACATTTTCTTCAAAGAACTCTTTCAGTTTAATGAGTTCTGTCTGATAGTATTTTCGAATCATCTTTTCACCTCCACTTGGCTTACGGGTTTCGATTCTATAGACTTCATTATGATATATTAACTTTGACAATATCAAGGGTTTGCGGTTTTTGAAAAAATCTATTTCTTCACTATCTGAGGGGAACTTAGTACGTAAAACAAAAGATTTTAGTTTTTTTAATGCGTTATTAATTTCCAACATTGATTCTTCTGCTCTTTGTAGAGGCTTATCAGATTCTAGACTTAGAAACAGTAGTCTGCTTTCCAATTCACTTTCGAGATTTGCAATGAACTTAACCATAGATATTTCATTTATATTCAAATGTATTGCCCATCATTAATTAATTTGCTACACTGTAGATTAAGAAATGCAGAATACCCAAAGAACTACACCAAAGTGTAGGTAGGTAAACATCCAAATAAAGTAGATTTGACAAAACTTTTTACCATGGACCGTTATTTAAGAAACCGCATTTACCTCAGCAACTGCGAGCAACAAAAATTAAAAAATTTCTCGATCGTTATTGCCGGGAGTGGAATCGGAAGCAATATTGCGGAATGTGCACTGCGTACTGGATTTGAAAAAATATGCGTGATTGATGGTGACCTCATCGAAGACTCTAATCTCAACAGACAAAATTACACTGAAGATCAGATTGGAACTTCAAAAGCTACCGCACTTTACGAAAGACTAAAAAGCATCAATGCGAATGCGGAAATCAGCTTTATAAATGAGTTTATAAGCATCGACAATATGCCAGAAACAGGGAGATACAATGCCGGAATCAATGCATTGGATTATACCGATAAAGCACCTCAACTATTTGATAAATCATGTTTTAACAGTGGCATTCCTGTCTTACATCCATATAATGTCGGTTGGGGAGGATTAGTTACTGTTCTTTCACCGGACGGACCACCTCTTGAATCAATTGAAAAATCCAGCAATTTTAATGAAGTGGACGTAGTAGAATATGCTGCAAGTTACCAACGCTATTGGCAGAAACCACAGATATGGCTTGAAGAGGTAATTAATCAATACAAACATGAAGAACTTACGCTACCACCACCCCAGCTGGCTATCGGATCGTGGTATGTCGCCGCTATGTGTACCCATCTTTTGGTGAAAATAGCTACAGGGAGGTTTTATAAAAAATTTCCGGATTTCTATTTGAGTTCTTTATTTCAGGAAGAAGATCATGGAAAAGATGCTATATTAAAGTAGCTTGTTGTTTTTGACATAAGCTAATGCTTCTCCCATATTTTTAACGTGCAATTTGTCGAAAAGCTTTCTTCGATGAAACTTAACGGTATCGACGGCGATACACATTCGATCTGCTATTTGGCCTATTGTTAATCCTTGTGCGTGCAGGCGAACAGTCTGCAACTCCCGTTCCGTTAATCTACTTTTATCCATTTTATTCCATACTCCGCCGGCTAAGTCGAGTTCCCAAAATGAATCTTCACCTGTCTTTGAAAGTAAAATATTTCCTGAATCAGCGTTAGAAGAAAGAGAAACGACACATAGTGCTTTCCATATTTTACCTTCGGAAGTAATAAATATGGGGGTTAATTTGTGATTGATCAAAATTTTGTCTTTTCCAGTCTGCAAATTAAAATCATAGGAAATACTATAATTTTTCCGGTCTTGCAGTGGTGTTCTGTTAAAAAATTCAAAACCTATCTCGTTTATTCTGATCAGCATTTCCAAGTCTTGCTTAGATACATATTTAAAGTAAAAAGCATATCCCATCGCCATGACTTCCGACGGAGTATGATTACATAGAAAAAGTGGATTGTCCGACACATATTCGAACTCCCTTCTCTGATAATCGATTACATACATGCTCATATATGATAGCCTGGAGACGGCCCGCAGGGTTTCGAGATAGTTACCACTTTGAGCGTACTCCTCTTCCGATAAATAATCTACCGTATTCTTTCCTGAAAAGAACTTGTGTATTTCATCCATAATTAAGAGGGAATATTGTTGAACTTAGCTACACTACCGTGTAGTTTTTATGTTTATTTATCAAATCTACACAAAAGTGTAGAAATTATATGAAAACATCATAATACTTTTAGTCAAATAATATAAATATGATATACGATATAGAATATTACACCATGTGCCATGAAAAGATTGATGAATTAATTTATTTTGTAATTAATGAAAATCATCTTCATCATCGGGAAGTTTTAAAAGCTGAAGATATAAATTCTGTAAGACAAATATTATGTGCTGAAGAAAAGCAATATTTAAACTCCCATATTTTCATTTCAATGTCCAATGATGTCATTTGTGGGAGCATCAGAATATTCCAAAAAACAGCTACCCAAATTTTACCAATAGAAAAAATTTTTAATATTAATATTGAAGATTTTGCCGATGCGGGTACACCTATTTACCATATTGGCAGATTCGCTGTATCCAAAGGAGCAGATAAGAGAGGTTTCCATATTTTTAAAACGCTGATGGCACTTGCACTGCAAGTTGCTCAACAAGGTCAAGGAGGAATTGTCTTTGCAGAATGCGACGTGAAATTATTGCGAACGATCCGGCTTTTAGGAATAGAGGCTGAAGCGATCGGTACTCCCATTCACTATCTGGGATCAGAGACGATACCGATCCAGTTGCCGTGGGCGGGCTATCAAAGTTTTCTGAACAGAAACAGGGATCTGCTGCGTAATGAATTGGGGATATTTTGGCAATAGTTTCCTAATATGAACCTACAGCCATGAATACTTATCATCTTGATCTTTTACAAAAGCATTTGAAAAAAGCATTAGAACGTTATTGTGTGCTTTGTGATTCATCACCGGAACGCCAGTATTTGTCGAGTGAGACTGTTTTTTCGCAAACTAAAGAAATTATCAGGCAGTATATCAGGCTGTTTCAGGCTATTCATTTTCTGGATCAGCACACCGAATATTATCATAAGGGATTTGTCTTTACCTATCAGGAGGCAGAAGAAGAACTTACCTCCAATGGGGAGTACGCTGAGATTGTGAAACTGCTCACTGAAGCTTATCAACGCATGGCCGGCTCGGTTTCCAAAGACCGTTTTTTTCTGCCCATTCATGTGCAACAGATCAGTTCAGAGGAAATTCAGATTTTTATAGGGGTGGTCACCAAAGAGCAGTACCACTACACCATTTCTGTTGTGACCCATCAAACGGTTTACCCCAGGCCTCCCGCATCGATAGGAAATAGCAGGTACCGGTACCTGCTGAAACTGCTGGAAACGTATGAGCCTGATGAGCATGGGACCTTAAAGGCTTTTGTGAACAGCAAAGGTCTGTCTTACCGCCAGTTTAGAAAAGACAGCTCTTCGTTTTTTGAAAGTTCCTTTTACCATCATTATCTTAAAATCAAAATGATTCCTGTACTCGAAGACCTCCTGTTGAGTACTTTGAGCTATAAGGAAATTGCCTATGAAAACGGCTTTGCAAATTACTATCAACTCTATATTCTATTCCACAGAACCTACCATTTTCCATTCCACCGCATTCTCCGGATCGCGCTACAACAGTGACTTTACCGTACCGACTTTATTATTCTGTTGACCCTATTATACATATAAACGACTTTATTATACATAAGAACGTCATTATTGTACATAAGAATGTTTTTATTATACATACTTCTGCCTCTAATGTGCATGTATTTAAAAAAGGGATGTCGCAATTTTACTCTATCAAAAATGCAGACATGAAAACCTTAATTAACAAATTGGCTATATACGCATCGTACGCTTTTATTTTACTTTTTACGTATGCAGCGGGAAGTAAAATGTTGGATTTTGAAAATTTCCAGGTTCAGTTGGCGCAGTCGCCTCTGCTGAGTGCATATGCAGGATTTATTTCCTATGCGGTCATCATTATCGAAGTGATGATTGCAGGAGTACTCGCTGATCCAAAAGTAAGACGGATAGGATTGTACGCTTCATTTGGATTGATGGTCGCCTTTACAGTTTATATTTATTTAATTCTGAATTATAGTGATTTTATACCATGCTCCTGTGGTGGAATTCTGGAGAAGATGAGTTGGGATGAACATTTGATTTTCAATGGAGTGTGCGTTGTTTTGGCATTAACAACAAGTGTTTTCATGGGGAAAGAACGGGCGCACGGCTGGAGCCGTATCGCTGCAGCAGCACTCATCGCAGTGTTCTCAGCGGGCAGCATGGTCGCCCTGTTTCTTTCTTCTGAGTATATCATGAAAAAGGAGAATAATTTTACGAGGAGATTTCCGCATCATCCCATTTTGGAAGAGCAGTCTTTCGATCTGGGTGTAAACTCGTTTTATTTTGCGGGAAACCATAAGGGTGATCTTTATCTGGGAAATCCAAGCAATCCGTTCAGAATTTTTAAGTTAGATTCTCTTATGCAAAAAATGGATACGATTAATCTTAATCCAGGCTCTAATTTTAGGTTCAAAAATTTAAGGTATTGCATTGTACAAGGGAATCTCTATGGTTTTGACGGAACAGTTCCAGTTATTTACAGCCAGTCACTCGATTCTCTTTCTATGCCACTTGTTGTAAGGAGTAGTAATCAAGTTTACTTTGATCAACTGGTCGCTGTTTCCCCTTCGCAATATCTGTTGCGTGTGGAAGATTATGCTTCGAAGAGATTGGGAATTGCGTCACTGTCACTACTTGAAAAACCACAGGTTGCCATTAATCAGACCCTTCTGAGCAATAAAGCCGACGGTGGATTTGAGGGAGACGGTAAGCTTTTATATGATACTGCCTTAGGCGATATCTATTATATGTTCTACTATAAAAACACGATCCTTAAACTGAATGCAAGCGCGAAAATTGTTCGGAAGATGAAGACCATTGATCCTTATGATAAGCCAGCACTGAAAGTTAAAAAATTAAAAGACGGGCGGTCGAAGATGAATCAACCCTCGCTTTTAATCAATAGAAATATGATGGCTTATAAAGGGTTACTTTTCAATCATGCGAATTTGATAGGAAAGTATGAATCTAAAGATTTATGGAAAAAAAATAGTGTCATCGATGTATATATGACATCGTCTGGAGGCTATTGGGGAAGTTTTTATGTTCAGCATCGTAAAAAGAATAAAATGTCTCAAATGCTTATGACTGATCATTATTTTTACATTATTTCTGGAAATGAAATTGTACGGTACCGTTGTGCGCAGACGCTGACCAGCAGTTTCATTCAGAGGGAGTAGCCGAAAACCCTTACAAGAGTAGGCACCATTTTAAATATTTTTTATTATGAAAAATTTAAAGGCGCTCTTATTGCCAGCTGTAATGGTATTGGCAGGAGCAGGAAGCGCATATGCGTCTCATGTTACAAAAGATGATGCAAAATCGGTACAACCAGGTTATGCTTATCATTTTGGCGAAGAGGAAGAATGTATTAACGTTGGTAAAACATGTGATACCACTGGAACTATAATCTGTACAGCAGATGTAGGTATGGGTGGTGAACCTCTTTATCAACTGAACGGAACCAGCTGTCCGGATAAACTATTTGAAAGAGTACAACAATAAGCTGAAATGGGGATGCCAATTGGCATCCCTTTTTTTATTGATACATTTCAGAAATCCAAGGGGTTTTAATTCCTTTTAAATGAAAGTCAAACCACTCTTTTATTCTCACAAAAAGATCTTCTCTGTTGCGCCGCTCTGAAAAACTGTGTCCCTCTTTCTCGTAAAACAGAGCAATGACTTTCTTATCATTTCTTCTTAAGCCAAGATAAAATTCCATACTTTGATCCCATGCAATATTTCGATCTTCTTTTCCAGCCCAAAGCAAAATAGGCTGGCTTACTTGTTCTGCATGATATATGGGACTGTTTTCTAGATATAAATTTTTATCCGCTGCAAACGGTTTATATATTCGGTATTGCTGTTCTTCAAACTGCCAATAAAAAGGACTTAAAAAATTGTAGTTGAATGAATGGAAAGAGCGTACTAAATCGCTATTACCTGCACCACTCACATAGGCAGCAAAACGTTTGCTCTGTGTGGCAATAAAATTGGTTTCGTACCCACCATGAGAATGCCCTATTAATCCCACTTTTGAAAAATCAATCTCTCCAATATTTGCTAAGGCGTCCAACGAAGACTCTACCGCATCTACGGCAGATTTACCGGGACCTCTGCCGTCATAGGTTATATCTGGTAAATAGATAAAATAACCACGATCCAAAAAGTTTCTCATATTAAATCCTTCGACACTCCCAATAAATCCATCTCTTAAATATTTATTGCTTTGATTTCTCATTAATTCATAGATCCCTACTACCATAGGATATTTTTTGCCCTTTTTATAATGCGCAGGATAATACAGCAATCCAGTTAATGGAATGCCCATCGAATTGCGATAATAGGTCCGAGTTTTTTTATAGTTAAAAACTGCATCGTCTTCTTTATTTGAATGAAAAATAGCTGCTTCTCTGCTGTTTGTGTTTCTGATTAAAACGGGTGGTTTGTTGTAATTGCTTTTAAGGTATAAGATGCTATTGGCGTCCTTCATTAAAGGAATTGATACCAAATCATCAGAAGAGTGGTATAGTGCTTGAAATGATTGATTACGGTAGGTTCCCAAAGTCTGGTCAGAAGTTTCGGGATTTAATATTTTAATAAGGGTTGTTTTGCTATCATCATAGGAGTTTTTTGTAAACCGGCTGTCAATGCCCAGTGGTTCACTGGATCCACTTATTATTTCTGCATTAAATCCTTGGGGTATTCTGGTCGCTTTTAATTCTGAAGCAGAAATATTGTATTCTGCTATTTTTTGATGTCCTCCAAAAATAATCTTTTCGCCACTTAAGCTAAAATAAGGGATGAGGTCAGCTTCAAGGGTCAGAGCTTTATTTTCCATGGTAGAAATCGTGTATAATATCCAATTTTGATTGAGGTAAGAGAGAAGGTATTTCCCTTTATCATCCATATAGCAGTTTACACCTACTTTTCCTAAAAACTCGTATCTATTAGTATTTACGTCATATCGATAAAGCTCAGATTCAATTTTATCATGGGTGTAATCCTGATTTGCAGTGGGGTCTAATGCAAGCACGTAACCACCGTGTCCGATAGGAATATGTTTCGGAAAACGATCATTATTCAATAGTACATATTCCGATTTTTCCGGATTCCAAATTACATTCTCCAGTCCGACGTTGTTCTGGAATTTCTTCGCCAAATTACGGTCATTGACATACCATATGTCAACAGTAGATTTTTCATTTTTTGGGAGGGTGGTTGTGTAGGTCATAAGAAATTTGCTTGTACCAATTTTTGACACTTGAACCACATTTTTTAAAAGGTGAGAAGAAGGTGGCTGAAAAATTATTTCTTTGCGGGTGGTGATGTTAATATACTTAACCCTATTTTTTGTGGTTGCTGAATCTCGTTCTGCGATGAAAAAAATGGGATTCTCATTACCAACAATATTCATTCTCTTATGTGTGGAAGAGTTGAGTGTAGTTTTTAGATTGGCAGTCCATTTTATCAGCTCGTACAGATTTTTGTTTCGACCTGTGAAAAACAAAATATCCTTATTCTTTTTGATAGCATTCACTCCATGAATTTCATCAATTAACTCCGCATCTTCATTATAAATCCGTAGGATGTCTTTTTGCAATATTGCAATTTTCTCCTCTTTTTCCAGATAAAAGGCATCGGTGATATTTTCCCATATTATGGGTTTTACGGAGGGTAATTTCAGTAGTTGAGCCGTCTTGGCTCCGCGCATAAAAAGATGACCTTTTTTGGAGTAATGCAGGAAATTAGGATATATTCCTGCCGACTGAAATATGATTTTTTCAGGATGTTTTACATTTATTAAAGACAGCGTATCACTGGAATATTCGTAGCTTTTCTGAAAAGAAACATATTTTTTATCCGGAGACCACGTAAGCCAGGAGAGGTTATACGTGTGACCTGCAAACTCATTTGCTTTAAAATCTTTCATTTGAGCAAAACTGAAATTTGCAACCATCAGATAAATAACCATCAGAAAAATTGTTTTCTTTTTAATAACCATCATTTTGCGGATTTAAATGGGGATTTAATAACAGTTCAGAATTGGGTAGCGGCCAGTTTTGATGATACGTTTTCCAGTTTGGTTTGGTGCTCAACAATCCATTCAGTTTTCCTGCTCTTTTTAGAGATAGGAAACGAATCCCCTTTTCTGTAAAAAATTCTTTCCTGTTTTCATTGATTATTTCGGACAATATTTGCTCTTTGGTCGCCGAAACAGGAGTTGCAGTAATGCCTGCTTTTGCTTTTACTGCATTGAGATAAGTTAAGGCTTCTGTTTTTTTATCCTGTTGTGCCAAGGATTCTGCTAAAAGTAAATAGGTTTCTTCCAAACGAAATACAATCGAATATTCATCCGTATTCGCTGAGATATTGCGATACTTATCTGTGCGATAGTAATTTTTCTGGTTAATGGTCAGCGTTTTTATCCATTGCTGCTTTCGGAGGTCGTTGGTGTCAAAAGAAGCAAACAAGTTATCAGAAAGGGTGTATGTATTTGGTAAAGCCGTTGTGAAATAGTACAGGAGTGCTTCACTGGTTGCATTATTTGCCTGCAAAGGCTTTAATTGCCACAAAATATGTTTCCCATTCATTTTAAAAGTTTTAGACAAATCGGGTTGCCAGGTATAAAGGGCATTTTGAATAATTCCTTTCAACAAGATTTCAGCATCCTGCCAGTGATTTTGGGTCATCAAAACGGAAGCAAGGAGTAAGTCTGCGGTTTTTTTGTTGGGATATATTCTGTCAGGATTTCTATAAATGTCGTTTAAAAGCGATGAAGATTCGGACAGGTCATTCTGAATTTTAACTAAAAGTTCTGTTTCATTGGTTTTTGCGAGCGATTGATTTACGGTGTAATCGGTGGTTGTTACATAAGGAATGGCTCCAAAAATCTGGCTGATATAATAATAAATAAGTGCGCGAACAAAGAGCGCTTCTCCTTTTATCCGTTTTTTATCCAGATCTGCAATCGCTGTGCTTTTATTAACCCCTTCAATGATGGCATTTGCCATATAGATTTCTTTGTACGCATTTGCCCAGACCGATTTTATTTTGGTGTTCGTTGAAACCATGCTATTGCTGAAGATATCAAAATCAGCATTGGAGGCTGTGCTGTAGTTCACTAATTCATCGGTATACGAGCCGAGAAGTGCTCCTGCGCCCGACGATGAGCCACTCAATAGTGAATAAGCCTGTAGTTCTGCATAAAGGCTGCTTAATGCAGCATCTGCGGTACTCGTCGATTCAAACACCTGATTTGCATTGATCTGGTTGATTGGCGGGTTCACTTCCAGTGCTTCTTCACAAGAGTGTATCATGCAAAGAAAAAGGGCAAGTACCACTGTATTTCTGGTGATTATTTTTTTGGTAATCATGTTGATTTTGTTTTAAAAAGTTAATTGAAATCCTAAGGACAACGTTTTAAGGGGAGGGAGATATCCAGAGGTCACCATTTCAGGATCCAGACCGAAATAATTGGTCCAGGTCAAAAGATTTTGACCTTGCATATACAAAGTCGCTTCGCGAACAAATGTGCTTTGAAGTGGAATACCGTAATTCAGCTGAAGGTTTTTTAATCTGATGTAAGAAGCATCCCCAACCGCCCCTGTACTGTTTTTAAAATTTGTTGTGAGCGCATTCGTTGCTGCATCAGTCCCTGGAGTATAGGGCATTATAATTCCAGAAGGATTGGCTGCAGACCAGACATTTAGAAATTCGACCGGTTGGTTTACAATCACTCCGGGAGTGCTCATGGTTCTGATATAATTATAGGCCTCCTGTTTTACGAACTGAAACAGAAATGAGAGCTTTACCTTTTTATAGGAGATTTCATTTTGGAATCCACCAAAATATTTTGGTCCTAAATTTTTAATTGCCCGGGCGTCATCTGGAGCCGTAATTTTACCATCCCCATTATAATCTGTAAAAACATATTTGCCAGTTGCAGGGTCGATGCCCTGGTAGTCAAACAATTTTACCGCATAGATCGATTCACCGACTGTATAAGAATTGGCATACGTAGAACCTTCCAATCCGGGGAAAGAAAGCAGTTTATTTTTGGGAACACTGATGTTAAAAGAAGCATTCCATTGGAAGTTTTCTGATTTCAAAGGAATGATGGAGGTCTCTGCTTCAAATCCACTGTTTTCTACCGTTGCATTGAGATTAGAAAGGATAGTGCTAAAGCCAGTGGTAGCAGGTAAAGGAATCCCGACCAATTGATTAGAAGATCTGTTTCTGTACCAAGCGGCTGTTAAAGAGATGCGATTTTTTAAGAAAGCAATTTCCAGTGCGGTTTCCAGTTTGTTCGTTTTTTCCCAAGAAAAATCAGGATTGTATAAACGGGAAGGATAGAGCCCCGGAATATTATTATAAGAAGAGGAGGATAAGGTGTAGGTATCAGTAAACTGGTAATCTCCGATTGCATCACTACCTGACTGACCAAAGCTTGCCCTTAGTTTTGCAAAAGATAACCAGGAACTGTTTTTCAAAAACTGCTCTTCAGAAAGTATCCAGGCAGCACCCACCGCACCAAAATTTGCGAAACGATTATTAGCACCAAAGCGGCTTGAGCCATCTCTTCTTGCAGTTAAATTAAGTATATAACGATTTGCAAACTGGTAATTTAATCGCGAAAAAACTGCGGCATATCGGTATTGTATGGTTCTGAAATCGGAGAACGAAATGGTATTTGCTGCAGCAATATTATAGATTAATGCATTGCTTGAAAAGCCGGTACCCCGAATGGCAGAAATCTTGGACTGGCTTTCCTGGAAAGTAGATCCAAGCAGTATATTCCATTGATGGCGGCTGTATTTTTTGGTCCACGAGATTTGAGGTTCTGCGATATAGGAAAAAACAGATCCCGTACCGCGGGAAGCAGAGGAGCTAGAGGCATTTGCCCCAGAAGGAGAGGCTGGATTAAAAACGGTGTTGGGAGTAAGAGAAAATTCTTCTATATCCTGAAAAGTTATCCCTGTATTCATTTTAAAGGCAAAATCAATCCAAGGCTGGTAGGTTACATTGAGATTTTGATTCAGGTATTTGGTTTTGTTTGAATAACTTGCATTCAGTTGAGAAAGTGGATTGTTAAAGGTGTTTTTCTGCCAGTTTAAATTTCCCAAGACATCATAAAGGGATGGTGCATCTGGAGACAGACTTAATGCTTTGTTGGTATAATCGGTATCCATATTGTTATTGCTTGTTTCCGAAAAAGCATTCGCTAATCCCAGTGAAAACTTACGGTCTGCAGATTGATGGTTAAAATGGGTAGAAACGGTATTGGTCTTAAAATGATGATCACCGGGAAATACTGAAGTTTGATCACTATGGGAAGCGCTTACTAAAAAGCTGTTTTTTTCGGAACCACCAGATAGGGAAAGTTGCACGGTAGTATTCCCGGCGGTTCTGCCAATGAGCTCTTTCTGCCAATCTGTATATCGAGTTTGATCCCATGCACCATTGATGTCGTATGCATTGGCGGGGAAGGTTGTTATGCCTACATTGGCAAAAGCCTTTTTGCGCATGGCAATATATTCAGCAGTATTCATCATTTTGAGTGTAGAGGCGACTTTGCTGAAGCTTGTACCCGTGTTCAGGTTCAATCGAACAGGTGATGATTTTCCCTTTTTCGTGGTAATTAAAATTACCCCATTACCCCCTCTGGAACCATAAATGGCTGTTGCATCTGCATCCTTTAGAACTTCTATACTTTCAATGTCATTGGGATTGATGCTGTTGAGCGGGCTGATATTTTTTAAAGGCAGCACTCCTACAGAATAGGTAGAAGAAAGTTCACCGGAAAACGGTACGCCATCAACAACGTAAAGTGGCTGATTTCCATCGGTAGCACTGTTCAGTGGATTGCGTAAACTATTTCTGCCCCGAATCTGTACGTCATAGCCACCACCTGCGTTGCCGCTGTTCTGGGTAATGTTTACCCCAGCCATTCTCCCCTGTACTGCTGAAAGGACATTGTTTACCGGTTGATTCTGAATGTCTTTTGCGGTGATTTTCGCAATGCTGCCCGTACTTTCCTTGGCTTTCACATTGTAATATCCCGCATTGAGTACTACCTCTTCAATAGACTTTACTTTTTCTGAAAGAGATATAGTAAAAGTAGATTTCCCATCGGTACTGATTCTTCTTTCACCATATTCCGGATGTCGGAAAATAAGTACAGGATTTTCACCGGTAATCTGGAGGCTGAACGTTCCGGAGGAGGATGTGGTAGTCACTTGATTGGTTCCTTCCTGCGTGACGGTCACGCCGCTAATGGGTTTTTCACCGTTGTTGACCGTGCCCGTAGCAGTACGGGTTTGTGCCTGCACCTGCGAATGAATCGCAGAAAACACCAGACAACCGGAAACAAGTCCTATGGTTGATAGGATTTTTTTCATAGTTTTGTTTTTTAATTGTTAGTTCATTTTTGTACTGATAATTGTTATTGCTCTTTCCTGTGGGGTCTGCAAACTTTAGGGAAAGGGCGTTTTTTTTCTGTTAGATGATAGAGAAAAGAGAAAAAAGAAAAAAGATGATAGACCATACGCTGCACCGTTTAAAAAGCGAATGGCGCATTCAAAAGGTTTAATTCATTCTTTTTCTTACTTCTGATTTCCGGTTCCTGACTCTTATTTTTTATCAAGAGAAAAGAGAAAAGATGATAGACCAGGTGCTGCATCGTTTAAAAAGCGGATGGCGCATTCAAAAGGTTTAATTCATCCTTTTTCTTCATTCTAATTTCTGGTTCCTGACTCTTGAAATACTCAAATGTTTTTCATGAACTCCTCATGAACTATCCATGAAGTATCCATGAAGTATCTATGAAGCATCTACGGAGCATCCCTATTTCAATCAAGAACTACTTTTTACTTGGCTCTTTTTACTTGGCTCTCTATACCTTCACTTGGCTCTTTTTACTTTTTACTTGGCTCTTCAGATTGCTTTAGGGGAAAGCAAAACACAAATGATGAAGAAAAGAAATACTTCCCCGCTAAAGACAAATCCTTTTGTTGTTGGATTATGGATGCTGGATGATTGTGCAGATATTAATCCACGGTTTTTGTTACAAATCTCCATTCTCACCGAAGCACTGAATTATCGCATCAGCACATTGCCAAATCAACACATCAACACATCATCCTTCGGAATGGCTTAGGGGAAAGCGTGTAGAAACACTTTTACAGTGGGGTCACTTTCCCGCTAAAGACCAATCCTTTAAAAGAGCTTTGATATGAATGTGAGTGTTGCTCTAAGTATCGTTGAAATAATAAAAATAAATCTTCATGATGAATTCTATTAAAGTTTTTGATATAACGTAGTCTTTAAAACAAGACCATTTCCCGAGTAAGCGTACTGCCGCAATGGGTGTCCCCATTGTAAGTATCATTCCTAACAGGGAAGACTCTCCCCTAGCATCGCGAGCAATCTGTCATCATGAGCCTGTCGAAGGATCTCGAGCAAAACATCCAGCACCCAGCATCCCACATCCAGCCAGAAACAACCAACACTACCCTGCCAAAACCATCAATTTCTAATTGCATCAACTTCTCCTGCATTGGCACTTGTTTAATTGGAAGAAAGAACCTATTTTTAACGTGCGTGTTTTTAAATAGTTCTGAATCCCACAATCCTCCTTTTCCGGTGGCTTTGGTGTGCTTAAGGGCAAATTATTTTACAGATTTTATGAGGCATTGGCCTGCACAGGATCTTACCCTCTGGCAGCGGTGGGTATAGCGTTGGCGTTCTTTTATAAAATCTTGATGAAGCGGTGAGAGACTTTTAGCTCTCTTGGGTTTTTAAGGTGGTAAAAATGTCGTTCTCATAATACATTGTTATTTGTTGTTATGAAACGATGTTCTTGGATGCGAAGAATATCCTTGAAAAAAGCAAGGAGCGGTTTCACACTTTAGAGTCATGGGCGACCAAACCCTCCTTCCCGAAAGAAGTTACCATCTAAAGTTTACGTGAAAACCGCTCCCATGCAGGTACAAAAGTAAGAAACTTTTTTAAGCACGGAGCGATTTCACGGTGTTCTCGATGGAAATTGGTCGTTTTGACTCGAGAAACATCGTCTATTATGGGCTTATTTAGCCTTAATATTCAAATCGTTAAAGCAAATATAACAAAATAATTCCAATAAACAAATTTTTAACAAAATGGAATTGAAATATTCATTAATATATGTCTGATAGTATCAACAAAAAAGTTCTTGAAAATTTCTCAAGATACATAGTCTCTAAAAAGAAAGAACTGGGCTTGTCAAATGAAAGACTAGCCAAAGAATGTAATATTTCAAACGGAGAAATTAGTAAATTAATAACTATGGAAAGAAAAAGTATTTCTCCCAAAACATTCTATTTAATATATACAGGGGTTAAGGATAACTTCTCCAATATCTTCACCTTTGTTTATGAAGGTTATGAATTTTCATTGAACAAATATGTGCCAAAAAAGCGAAGTGAATTGGGACATATTATTATGAAATATGAGACGCAGAAGAATAATATTGAAAAAGTTTCAGCTAAAACTGGGATACCACTTACTAGACTAAAAAATCTGTATTATACTGATATTTCATTTACTACAGAAGAAATAATCTTAATTGAAATGTCATTAAAACTTAAAGGAGGTGAGATCTTTGAAGAGCTTTACGGGAAACCGTAAGGTTGTTATACAAAGCGGTAATATATTTGGAGAAAGAAAGACTTTGCATTTTTATATAATATCACATAACTGTCAGTTTTGCAAAATGCTTCGCACTTCGCAAAGCCGACGGACGTTATGCCCTACCCTAAAAAATGACACGACCGACAATAAACGAACTGAAAAAAGAAATGCCAACGCTTCAGCAAAATAAAAAAAATGCACCCCAACCAAACCCAAGCCCACCAACCAAGTAGACAAGTGACAGTTTGAAGGAAGTTAATAATAACATGATTATAAAAAGTAACTTTACAGCCTCAGAATAAAATTTAAGACAACAATGGCTAAAACAGCAAAGACAGAACAAGAAGAACCACTAGAGAAAAAACTCTGGAAAGCAGCCGACAAGCTCCGTAAAAATATGGACGCTGCCGAATACAAACATGTTGCTTTGGGTTTAATCTTCCTGAAATATATATCAGATGCTTTTGAAGAACAATATCAAAAATTGATTGCACTTAAAAGTGAAGGTGCAGACCCCGAAGACAAAAACGAATACTTGGCAGACAAAATATTTTTTGTTCCAGTTATGGCTCGCTGGTCATACATACAAGGCAGAGCAACACAGCCGACCATTGGTAAAGACATTGACGATGCAATGGATGCTATTGAAAAAGACAACCCTTCTTTGCGTGGTGTTTTACCAAAAGTATTTGCACAAGAAAAACTGGACAAAGCCAGTTTGGGCGGACTTGTAAATCTTGTTGGTTCGGCAACTTTAGGAACTAAAGAAGCACAAAGTAAAGATTTATTAGGACAAGTATTTGAATTTTTCTTGGGTGAATTTGCATTAGCAGAAGGCAAAAAAGGAGGACAATTTTACACACCACAAAGCGTTGTAAAATTGTTGGTGGAAATGCTTGAACCTTATGAAGGTCGAGTATTTGACCCTTGTTGTGGAAGTGGTGGTATGTTTGTGCAAAGCGAAAAATTTATTAAATCGCATCAAGACAACTACAAGAAAAAAGGGAAAGTAGGTTTAAGTTTAAATCCTACCGACCGTATTTCTATTTACGGACAAGAGAGTAACCAAACTACTTGGCGGCTGGCAAAAATGAATTTATCCATTCGGGGCATTGACAGTAGTAATGTAAAATGGAACAACGAAGGTTCATTTTTAAATGATGCACACAAAGATTTGAAAGCCGATTATATTATTGCCAATCCACCGTTTAATGACAGTGATTGGAGTGGTGAATTGTTACGTGATGATGCAAGATGGAAAGTATTAGGCGAAAATCTTACACCTCCAACAGGAAACGCAAACTATGCTTGGATACAACATTTCTTATATCACTTAGCACCAACAGGACAAGCAGGTTTTGTTTTGAGTAAAGGTGCTTTGACAAGCAATACAACAGGCGAAGGAGACATTAGAAAGGCATTAGTAGAAAAAGGATTGGTGGATTGTATCGTAAACCTACCTACCAAGCTATTTTTAAATACTCAGATACCAGCCTGTTTATGGTTTCTATCACGAAACAAAACCAATGGTGATTTTAGAAAACGTGAAAATGAAATACTATTTATTGATGCAAGAAATTTAGGTTTTTTAGTTAACAAACGAAACAGAGATTTAACTGAAGAAGATATTGAATTAGTTGCAGGAACTTATCATAATTGGCGAAACCCTGATGGAACGTATCAAGATGTGGCGGGATTTTGCAAAGTAGCAACGATTGAAGAAGTAAGAAAATTAAATTACACGCTTACCCCAGGAAGATATGTAGGGTTAGCAGAAGAGGAAGACGACTTCAATTTTGCAGAACGATTTACTTCGTTGAAAGCAGAGTTAGAAAAGCAAATTGCGGAAGAGGAAGCATTGAACAAAGCAATAACGGCTAACCTTGCCAAGATAAAATATTAGACGATGGCAAAAGAACTTACTCATCAAAATCTTAGCTTATTTGAACAAATCAAGCAAATAGACGAAAATAGCAACGAATTTTGGAGTGCAAGAGACTTATCCAAAGTGTTGGAATATTCTGAATATAGGCACTTTACACCTGTAATAGAACGAGCTAAAGAAGCTTGTACAAACAGTGGGCAAAGTCTCGATGACCATTTCGAGGACATCCTCGAAATGGTTGTCATTGGTTCGGGCGCACAAAGAAAAACAGAAAGTGTTAAATTGTCTCGATACGCCTGTTACCTTGTAGTGCAAAATGCCGACCCAAGTAAAGAGGTGGTAGCATTGGGGCAGACCTATTTTGCTGTACAAACCCGCTTGCAGGAAATCCGTCAAATGGATGATTACAATCGCCTAAGCACCGAAAATGAAAAGCGTTTGTTTCTCCGTAACGAAATGGCAAAACACAATACCCAACTGGCTGCCGCTGCCAAAGATGCTGGGGTGATAGCGCCATTGGATTATGCCATATTTCAAAACCACGGCTATATGGGTTTATATGGCGGACTGGATGCTAAAGCCATACACAAAAAGAAAGGATTAAAGAAGAGCCAACAAATACTTGACCATATGGGAAGTACAGAATTGGCTGCTAACCTTTTCCGAGCTACACAAACTGAAGAAAAGCTAAAACGGGAACAGATAAAAGGCAAACAAAAAGCCAACCAAGCCCATTACGATGTAGGCAAAAAAGTACGCAAAACCATTGAAGAAATTGGCGGTGAAATGCCCGAAAACCTACCCGTAGAAGACAGTATTAAAAAGATAGAAAAGACACAACAACCCAAAGAGTTAAAAGCCAAGAAAAAAGATAAAGGATGAGCAAGTGGAAAGAATATAATTTAAACGAAGTTTATGACTTTACCTCAGGGCTTTCAAAAGGAGCTTCCGAATTTGGTTTTGGACACGGTTTTCTTGGCTTTACAGACATATTCAAAAACTTCTTTGTGCCTAAT
Source organism: Chryseobacterium gotjawalense (assembly GCF_030012525.1). Classification (NCBI taxonomy): domain Bacteria; kingdom Pseudomonadati; phylum Bacteroidota; class Flavobacteriia; order Flavobacteriales; family Weeksellaceae; genus Chryseobacterium; species Chryseobacterium gotjawalense. The sequence continues at coordinate 247,498 of NZ_CP124855.1, read as the reverse complement.
GAATTAACCAGTTTGGTTAATTCAACCGAGAAAGAGCAGCAATCTTGCTCCATAAAAAGAGGTGATGTTTTTTTAACAAGAACAAGCGAAACAGACGAGGATTTAGGAATGAGTTGCGTTGCTCTAAAAGATTATCCCAATGCAACTTTCAATGGATTTACAAAACGATTACGCCCTAAAGGAAACGTAGAAATACTGCCCGAATACGCAGGTTTTTATTTCCGTTCTCCAAAATTTAGAGCAACTGTTTCGGGTATGTCATCTATTACAACAAGAGCAAGTTTGAATAACGGAATGTTGGCTCAACTAACAATATCAGTTCCTGAAATTGAAGAACAAAGTGCGATAGCTGATGCTTTATTTTCTTTACTGAAAAAGGTTGAATTATTAAAACGACAAAACGAAACTCTCGAAAATTTAGGAATTACCCTTTTCAGAAAATGGTTTGTTGTAGATGCTAAAGAAGATTGGGAAACAGGAAAATTAGGCGATAATGTAAATATTGTTTATGGCAAAAATTTGCCTACAAAAAATTTACTTAGTCAAGGCTATCCTGTTTTTGGCGGTAATGGTCAAATAGGCTTTTTTAATGAATACCTATATGAAGAACCACAAGTATTAGTGTCTTGTCGTGGAGAAGCATCAGGCACCGTAAACATTACACACAGTAAATCATTTGTAACGAATAATTCTTTGGTTTTAAAGTTGTCGAAAAATAAGAATATTTCTTTTGAGTATTTGAAATATTTTTCGCTTCATACTGATTACAAAGTTTACGCAACTGGTTCTGCACAACCGCAAATAACAATTGAAGTTCTTAATGATGCTGAAATTTTATTACCAAATACTGAATTGATTAATGGGTTTACTCGAATTGTAAAAGACTGGGAACTAAAGAGAACTAATAACACTAAACAAATAATTGATTTGGAAAAAATGTCAAACACATTGCTCCCAAAACTTATGAATAAAGAAGCAACAATTGAAATTTAAAATAATATATGAGCAGGATAATAGCACTTAAAGGAAGAGGAAATTCAGGTAAAACAACCACAATAAATTTATTACCAAACATACTATTGGCAAACGGCTACAGCCGTGTTGCGGGAATGTATCAAAATCACGGAAGTGATTTTTTAGATGTTTTTGAAAATGGCAAACAAAGAGTGGGCGTAACCAGTTCTGGTGATACTTATGATTTAGTCCACGATAGATTGACAGACTTGATAAATGCAAAATGTGACGTTTGCGTTTGCGCTTGCAGAACTTCAGGTGGAACACATACAGCAATCTATAATTTTACTGGCTACACTTCGCACTTTGAACAAAAAACCTATGCTGCGACACCAGCACAAGAACCAATTATTAATGCGGCTGATGCCAATAAATTATTTTCATTGATTTAATGCAAAGACTAAAATCCATTTTAACCAAACACAGTAACTGGGAGCCATACAATGAATATATTGTAAGGATAGAAGGCTATGCAACTACTGATTTTACTTTGTGCATTGAAAATTCAAAAGCATTATTAGAAGGAGTTTCAAAAGAGGTTTGTGCTAAAAAAGGAATTGCATTAGAAAAAGCATCTTCAATGAGTGGTTGTTTAAAAACTGCTTTCAAAGCATTGGGCTATCCTTCTAGTTCAACTATTTTACAAATTGGAACTGCCATTGCCAACGTAGGGCAACAAATGGGTAATTTTAGAAATGAAATTGGCACAACAGCACACGGTAAAACTGTAGAGGAATTACAGAAAAGGCAAAATTCGATTCACGATTTAACTGGCAATTTTTTAATTGAAGCAACTTCAATTGTTTGTTGCTTTTTGATAGAAGCATTTGAAACGGACAAACCAATAAAACCAATTGAAGATGAAATAGATTATGAGGAGAACGAAACCTTCAATGATTTTTGGGATGAACAATATGGAGAATTTACAATGAGTGATTACTCATTTTTTGCAAGCGAAATTTTGTTTAGTAACGACCCAAAAGCTTATGAAAATGAGTTGAACGCCTTTATAATGATACCAAAAGACGAAAGTAACAATGTAGAATAAAAACTAAATCATAAGATATGCAATCTGAAAGTTTTACGAATCATACTGTTTTTGAGAAATTAGAGCAACTTAAACAATCTCTTTTATCAGAAAATGCCAAAGAGAAAATTGGCATTGAGAATTTTTCGTTTTTTGAAACGGCATATCTTTTTATAAACGATAGGCTTAAATTAACGATACCCATATTAGTTCAGGAGACTGAATTAGCCTCTTTGGCTTCTGAAATTGAAGCAGGAACAGTTCAAGTTAACACTTACTTGGGGAATAATAATGCAGGTCATATTGCAAACGCAATCAACAATTTCAATTCTGCATTAAACAGAATAAGAAGTTTTCCTATGCCTTTATCCAAGGGGGATTTTGATTTTTCTAAGGTGATTGCAAATTTTCAAAAAACAGTAGAAGAAGCTTATAAAACAATTGAAGCAGACAACAAAAAACTGCAAGAGGATTTAAAAACAATTCAAGAGGATTTAGAAGAGAAGAATACTCAAATTTCAACTCTGCAACAACAATTGGCAAATAAAGAAGTAGAAATTCAAAATGTATTGAACAACTACAATACGGAATTTGAAACAATAAAAACCAATAACAGCAGCACGTTTGAAGCGGAAAAGAAAAAATTTAATGACAATATAGAAGCAGATAGAAAGACTTTTATAGAACTCATTGACACGGACAAGGAAGCCTACAAAAAAGAATACGAAAAGCAAAAATCAGATTTAGAATCTCAAACGGCAGAAACAATCAAGGGCTTACAATCCAAACTTGAAGAGGCTAAAAAGATAGTTAATATAGTTGGAAATGTAGGCGTTACAGGTAATTATCAAAAAATAGCCGAACAACACAAAAATTCTGCTAATTTCTTTAGATGGGTAGCTTTGGGGTTTATGGTTATAATGTCAGGATTGCTTATTTATTCTATCATTGAATTAAGTAGTGCTGATTTCAATCTTTACAAATCGTTAGTTAGAATATTAGCCGCATCGGTACTTACCTACCCTGCTATTTATGCTTCAAGAGAATCTACTAAGCATAGAAATCTGGAAACCCAAAACAGGAATTTAGAATTAGAATTGGCTTCAATTGGTCCTTTCATTGAATTATTGCCCGAAGCTAAAAAGGAAACAATTAAAGAAGAGTTGGTGAAAAAATATTTTGGTCAACAAACAAATATTCATTCTGATACAAAAGACAGCAATGATGATGTTTCAATAAATGGATTGGAAAAAATATTAAAAGCTATTTTACCTTTTATAAAGAAATAAATGAATAAAATGTTTCAAAAGATAAAATTATATATCGTTTCACTTTGGTTTTTATTTTTACTACTCTTTGTGGTAAAAGTAAACATCCCTATTTGTTTTGATGGAAAGTGTGAGTTTATTGGTTTTAAAGCCCTCATCTTAACAAATGGAATACCATTGTTTGCATTAGTATTTATGATTTTAGGAGCGTTTTTTTATTTTGGTTTCAATAGCAGTATAACTAAAGGTGCAACATTGTTATCAAAAAAAATAACTTCAATTAAGAACCTTAATTCTGAAACGTTATCATTTTTAGCGACATATATTATTCCACTTGCTTGTCTCGATATGGATAGATCGAGGAGTTTACCTATGTTGGTTCTATTGTTAATTCTTATAGGTTGGATATATGTGAGAACAAATCTTTTTTATACAAACCCAACATTAGCAATTATGGGATTTAAGGTATATCAACTCGATACAGAATTGACGAAAGATATAATAGTAATTACCAAACAATCTTTAAAAATTGGAGATGCTATATTACCAAGAACAATAAACGACAATATTCACTATGCAAAAAAATCAGTGTTATGACAATAGACCAACTTAGAAGTAGGCTTTCATTTTTAAATGATGCTAACGAACACATAAGTTTATCAATGTACCTCATTCTCAAAGATGGAGATATACGTTTCGCAAATTTGGAAGAAACAGTAAGAAATGAGTTGAAAAACAAATTTCTCGCTTATTTAAATGGTCGAATAAACAATGATACGGAGTTGAACTATTGCAACCTCACTGATTATACCGATAGAAAAAATACCGTTTGTTATTATGATTTACCAGAACCATTACCAGGACTTCAAGCCTTAAATGTGGTAACTACACAAGAAGAGCAACAAGAATTCTCTTTCATAGATGATGATTTTAGTAATATTGAAGGGTTCATTTTTTTAATTGGTAATGAAACAAAAAAAATCGCTTTATATAAAAAACATTACTCTTTAAGCCTAATAAAAAGAGATAGTTCATTTGTAGGATTAAGGAAGTCAGCTACTGGTTTGGTAAAATTAGAAAGTGATATACTTAAAGTAAATGAAACTTTTGAGTTTTTACAAGTAGATAATCAAGTGGTTGTTTTTAGCATTAAAAGCTTAGAAAGCAGTTTTGGGTATACTGGAATATTAATGAGAGCTGCTAAAACTAAATTTGATTTAATTCAGGATGCAGAATTGATTGAAAATGTGGAAGAATTAGAAGAATTAATTCAAGAAAAGAAATATGCTAAAAAAATTATAAAAATCAAAGCTGACACACCTGTTTTAGCATTGCCATTTGACAGGTTAAGAACTTTCATTTTGGGTCATCCCAAGTTGAAAAGACGATTAAAGTTTAATGACACACAAGACAGGATTAAGTTTCATTCAAAAACATCTAAAGAGCTTTTTTTGAAATTATTAAGTGATAGTTATCTGAAATCCGAGTTGACTGATTTGTTATATGAAACAGATGAGAAAGAGCAATTATCAACCGAAGAAATTGATTAAATGAAACCAATCACTGAAGATAAAATAGAGAAATTCTCACTTGAAATACTCCAATCCATAGGTTGGGAGTATGCTCACGGCTTGTTATTGGCTCCAGGTGCAGAGCAAGCAGAAAGAGAAAACTTTGAGCAAATTGTTTTGGTTGACCGTTTACGCAAATCGGTTTCGGTTTTAAATCCAACTATTCCTCAGGATGCACAGGAACAAGCTATTCAAAAAGTATTGCGGATTTATTCACCTGAATTATTGCACAACAACGAAATCTTTCACCAGCTATTAGTAGAAAAAGTAAAAATACCTTATCAGCAAGATGGCTTTGAACGCAGTTATGAAGTGGCTTTAATTGATTTTGAAAATCCGTTGAACAACGAGTTTTTATGTGTTAATCAATACACCATTGTAAAAAAAAATCAAAACAAACGCCCCGATGTATTACTGTTTGTAAATGGTTTGCCATTAGTTGTCATTGAACTAAAAAATGCTGCAGACGAAAACGCCACAATGCGAAAAGCGTTTGACCAATTGCAAACATACAAATCAACCATTCCGAGTTTATTTACCTATAATGCCATCTGTGTCATAACAGACGGAATGGAATGTAAGGCAGGAAGCGTTTCTGCAGGTTACAGCCGTTTTATGACTTGGAAAACAGCAGACGGCAAAAAAGAAGCATCTCGATTTATTCCACAGTTAGAAATATTACTTAAAGGAATGTTGAACCCTTCTACCCTTTTAGATTTGGTTCGCAATTTCATTGTATTTGAAAAGAGTAAAAAAGAAGATGCAAAAACAGGCATTACGCAAATTGAAACCGTTAAGAAATTAGCGGCTTATCATCAGTATTACGCAGTAAACAAAGCGGTGCAATCTTCCATTATTGCATCGGGTGCAAACGGAGATAAAAAAGGTGGTGTAGTTTGGCATACACAAGGTTCGGGCAAAAGTTTGAGTATGGTTTTTTATTCGGGCAAATTGATTACAGCACCCGAAATGCAAAACCCAACCATTTTAGTTATTACCGACCGTAATGATTTGGACGACCAATTATTTGACACATTTGCCAACTCCAAACAATTACTAAGACAAGAACCCATTCAAGCAAAAGACAGAGCGCATTTAAAAGAATTGCTAAAAGTGGCAAGTGGAGGAATTGTTTTTGCTACCATTCAAAAGTTTTTACCCGAAGACCAAAAATCGATTTACGAGCAACTTTCGGAACGTAAAAATATTGTAGTTATAGCAGACGAAGCCCACAGAACACAATACGGTTTTGAAGCATCAATCAAAGAAGTAAAAGACAAAGAAACCAAAGAGAAAATTGGAGAACGCATTGCGTATGGCTTCGCCAAATATATGCGGGATGCCTTGCCCAATGCTACTTACATAGGTTTTACAGGAACTCCAATTGAAGGAACAGATGTAAACACTCCGCAAGTTTTCGGACAGTATGTGGATGTATATGATATTTCTCAAGCGGTTGCCGATGGTGCAACAGTTCGTATTTATTATGAAAGCCGTTTAGCAAAAGTAAATTTAGACGAAGAAGGCAAACGCCTAATTGAAGAATTTGATGCGGAGCTGGAACAAGACGAAGAAATAACTGACCAACAAAAAGCGAAAGCCAAATACACCAAGTTGGAGGCAATTGTTGGTAATGAAGAACGCATTAAAAACTTAGCCAAAGACATTGTAACGCATTCAGAACAACGCCAAAAAGTATTTGATGGTAAAGGAATGATTGTAGCAATGAGCCGAAGAATTGCAGCCGATTTATACAAAGAAATTATTGCATTAAGACCCGAATGGCACGATGATGATTTAAGTAAAGGAGCAATTAAAGTGGTAATGACTTCTACAAGTGCGGACGGTCCGGAAATGCAACGTCACAACACCACAAAACAACAGCGTAAAAATTTAGCAGAACGAATGAAAGACCCAGCCGACCCTTTGCGTTTGGTTATTGTTCGTGATATGTGGCTGACTGGTTTTGATGCGCCTTGTTTGCATACTCTATACATTGACAAACCAATGAGAGGACACAACCTAATGCAAGCCATTGCAAGGGTAAACCGAGTTTTCAAAGATAAGCCTGGTGGTTTAATTGTGGACTATTTGGGAATAGCAACAGATTTGAAAAAAGCATTGTCTTTTTATTCTGATGCAGGTGGAAAAGGCGAACCGACTTTAGATTTAGACAAAGCAATTGCGTTGATGAATGAAAAATTTGAAGTAGTTCAGCAATTTTTTAATGAAGAAGCAAAAACGCAAAATGATATAGTTGCCGAAGAACCCGAAGCCTATTATGCAAATAGTTTCAAGTTTAATTACAAACGTTTTTTCAATGTTGAGGCAAAAGAAAAAATATCAATCATTTTGCAATCGGAAGAACACATTTTAGGATTGCAAGACGGTAAAACACGTTTCATTAGAGAAGTAACTTTGTTAAGTCAAGCATTTGCTTTGTCCATTCCACACGAAAGAGCAATGGAAATCAAAGACGACATTGCATTTTTTCAAGCAGTAAAAGCACGACTTGTAAAATTTGAAGGAATTGGAACAGGCAAATCAGATATTGAAATTGAAACTGCCATTAAACAAATAGTTGATGAAGCGTTAAGTAGCGACAAAGTGATGGATATTTTTGAAGCAGCTGGTATGGCAAAACCAGACATTTCAATTTTATCGGACGAATTTCTTTTAGAAGTAAAAGGAATGAAGCACCAAAATTTGGCGTTAGAACTTTTAAAGAAATTACTGAATGACGAAATAAAAACACGTTCCAAAACCAATTTAGTAAAGAGTAAAAAACTTTTGGAAATGTTGGAGGGTGCAATAAAACGCTACCAAAACAACTTGTTGACAACAGCAGAAATTATTCAAGAACTCATCAACATTGCAAAGGAAATTAAAGAAGCCGACAAAGAAGGTGAACGACTTGGACTGACAAAAGATGAAGTTGCTTTTTACAATGCTTTAGAAGTAAACGACAGTGCAGTTATGGTTTTGGGCGACGACCAACTCAAAGAAATTGCAAGAGAAATTACAGACAAAGTAAGAGCCAACGCAACTATTGACTGGACAATCAGAGAAAGTGCAAGAGCAAGACTTATGGTAATTGTAAAGCGGACATTGACAAAGTGGGGTTATCCGCCAGACAAACAAGCCAAAGCAATTGAGACAGTTTTAAAACAAGCAGAACTAATGGCGGAATTCTTTACAAAAGACTAACCCGCTCTCCGAAATAAAGCTTAATTATGATTTAAAAATAAACATTTAATGGAAATAATTTCCACTTTATTATAATAAGATATATATTTGCTGAACAAAAATACACACATTTGTGCATTATAAAACAAAATCCCCCTGCTTGGAACAGAGAGATTTGCTTAATTAAATGTCAACCCAGATAGGGAAAACTTTACCGGCAGGAGCGTAAATAACTTTTCCTGTCTTAAGTCGGCGAGATTTCCGAAATATCAATCTTTGGGTTTTTCCATTTATAATTCTAGTGTAACTCATACGGAGTAATTTAGAATAATGGTTAAACTTATCACTGAAATTCCTGAGTTCGAGCTCGGGAATTTCTGCTTCATACTAGTCTTTAAAAAGACCTTTGGCATCCAAGCTGCCAATAACTTAGAGGAGTTTTATATCCGCTTTGACAAATATAAAATTTGATTTTGGAATAAAAAAGTTGGAGTTATGCCTAAAAAGCAATTGCTTGCTTAACATATTAAAAATCAGCTTTTTACAATGTTGATAAGTTGTAAACGCGTTTAGTTCGCTAACTTATTGAGTTAGCAATGTTATTGCTGTTGGTAATTGTTCAAATGTTAATGCTTCCATTATTCAATATTTATTTTGTTATATAGGACAAATGTATATTGAATAGTTTATTTAACCTACCTATATTCAGTTGAATAAACTTGGAAACAAGTAGATACAAGTTTGTACAACTTATTTATTGTGTATTAGTAAGATTTGAAATAAAAACTTTCATTTCTGCAACTTCATCTTTATCAGTAACATCATTGAAAACATAATCATTCATTGCGGTACAGCTTGCAATATTCCAATTAAATTCGGTTTTGCAGTAATCGTGAAATTTTTTCGCTATTCTTTCCTTTGGTAGCAAATTAAGTTCCTGTATTGCAGTAAGTAAAAGTTTTAGACGCTTTCCTTGAATATTTTTGTATTGAATTTTAACGCTTTCAACAATATATGTACTATTTGGGTGCGTAATTATTTCCGCCAAGTTATTTGCTTTTGTTTTGGTTTCGTGTTGAGGTGTTAAGGCTTTTAACAAAGGTATAACCTCATCGATGAATATCTTTTCATCTGCAAACCATTCATTTAAAATATCTGCAAATTTTTTATTGTCATTATCTCCATTAGGCAAATAACCATTTTTCAATTTTAATTCCCTTTCACTTAATACAATTTCAAGTTTGATCTTTTCTGGGTTGGAAAATTGCCCTTTCTTATGAAATACAGAACTATTTAACTCTACAAGTAGGTTATTTGTCAATCGTAATAAAGAATCAATTAAACTACTTTTGGTATGCATTTTACTGCTCGAAAGGTAAGTGGTCTACTTTTTCGACAGTTTGTAAATATAGTTTTTTCATTTGAAATTTGCACTTGCCAACCGAAACGGAATCAGGCGCTGCTGAGGAGCAACCTGACAGGGATAAGTTGGCCGACGAAATATAATTTTCAGGAGCACTGCTTTTTGCGGTGCTTTTTTCTGAACAATATTTCAGAAGCTCATGCCTTAATAAAACCTTACGCTGCTTCATATTCCGCCGGGGTTTTAAAGTTCAGTGCCTCATGCGGTCTTTCATTGTTATAATCCTCAATCCACACCGCAGTAAGCTGCTTCACCTGCTGCTGTGAGAAAAATAAATGCGCATCCAGAATGTCTTCCCGGTAGGTTTTGTTGAACCGCTCGATGATGGCGTTCTGCTGTGGTTTTCCTTTCTGGATTTTGATCCATTCGATATTATTCTCATGCAGCCACGTCTGGAACAGACCCGAGGTGAACTCCGAACCGTTATCGGTGCGGATACCCTTGGGTTTGCCATGCTTCTCGATAACACGCTCCAAAAACGTTATTACCGCTCTGGAGGGCATCGAGGTGCGAATATCAATGCCCAGGCATTTTCTGTTATACTGATCAATAATATTCAGGGTCCGGAACCGTGAACCTCTTGCCAGTGCATCACTCATAAAGTCCATTGCCCATTCCTCATTCTGCTCCAACGGGACAGAAATGGGATTGGCAGGATTGTCGAAGCGTTTTCTCTTCATTCTTCTGTAAAGCGAAAAACCATACTTCTGATACACGCGTCGGATTTGAGAAGCACCGAACTCAGGAAATTTCCTCTTCACTTTCACAATGACTTTCTTGCGTCCCAATCTGCTGGTTCCCAATATTGATGTGATGGCTCCTTTCAGCTTTTCATCCTTCGGCGGCATTCGCTTTTCATAATATTTTGAAGTTCGTGAGCGTCCCATTACGCGGCACACCTTAGCATAACTTACATCCGGTTTTATCTCCTGCAGGTAAGCAATACAGCGCTCTTTTTGATAAGGTGTCACCACTTTTTTGCGTTGATCTCCTTCAAAATATCGATGGACAGTTGCTGGTCTGCAACAATACGCTTAAGGCGGGCATTTTCCGATTCCAGCTCCTTAACACGCTGGAGTTCCGAGAGGGTCATGCCGCCGTATTTGCTCTTCCAGTTATAAAACGTCTGCTCGGAAATCCCAAACTCCCGGCAGATCTCTGCCACTTTTTTACCTTCTTGCTGGGTCTGGAGCACCTTTAAAATCTGGGCCTCCGTAAATCTTGATTTTTTCATTGTTTTTTCTTGACGTTAAAATTAATACTCTAATTTTAATCTGTCCAAAAAAAGAAGCCATGTACCGAAATACCTATGTACTTATTGTAATGACCTTCACCATTTAGAAAAGGTATTTGCTTTTGAAAATGCTCTTTTAGGTTTGAAAAAAATGAAATTTCAAAAGGAAATAATTTAAACCAATTTTCATAAATTTTTAACAGATTTTCCAAGTCATCTTTTTGCTCTCTTACTTCTTTTTCTTTTGATTCAGAATAATTTTGTTTAACGAAATCTAATATTAATGCAGAATTTTTATCGGAAATATTTAACTCTAAATGATGAATAATTTGTCTAATAAACTCACTTAAAAATAATGGTTCTTTAATTGCCGGTACTTTACCAAAACTTTCAACGGTGTATTCTATGTAGTCTGTAATTTCATAGTGTAATCTTCCCCAAAAATAGGATCATTTAAAAATATAGTTTTTAAATTTGAAAGACTATGAAAAACAGTAAATTTTCAGAAGTTCAGATCATCAAGATATTATCTGAACAAAATCAGGGAAAAACGGTAAATGAGATTTGCCGGGAGCATGGAATTAGCCAGCCAACCTTTTACAAGTGGAAGAGCAAATATGGTGGATTGGATGTTCAGCAACTTTCAAAAATGAAAGAGATGGAAAAGCAACTTTCGCAATATAAAAAGATCGTAGCTGAGCAAACTTTGGAGATTGTCGTCTTAAAAGATGTGATCGAAAAAAAGCTCTAACGCCTTGTGAGAAGCGTGAGTTGGTGGATTATTCGAAAGAAATCCATAACATGAGTTTGCGCAAGGCGTGCAAAGTGTTCAGTTTAAGAAGTTCAGTTTATTATTATCGTCAGGTATTTAAAAGTTCAGATGATGAGATCCGTGCAGAACTTATTTTACTTGCAGATTCTAATCAAACGTGGGGCTTTTGGATGATGCACAATCGGTTGAAAAACTTAGGCTTTGGATGGAATCACAAAAGGGTTTATCGGATTTATAAGTCGATGAGATTAAATTTGCGAAGTAAAAGGAAAAAGCGGCTTCCAGCACGGATAAAACAACCACTGGTTCGCCCCATCTATCCGAACGTTACTTGGAGCATGGATTTTATGCACGACAGTTTGGAAAATGGCAAAAGCGTGAGAACCCTTAATATCATTGACGATTTTAACAGAGAGATTTTAAACATCACTATTGACAGCAGCTTGCCCTCTGCAAAAGTAATCTCGCAATTGGAACAATTAATTGAATGGCGGGGAAAACCTGAAAAAATAAGAGTGGACAACGGACCGGAATTTATTGCAGAAAAAATGAAAGATTATTGCAACAAAGAGAATATCGAACTAAGCTTTATTCAACCAGGGAAACCTACACAAAACTCATTGATTGAGAGATTTAACAGAACATTCCGGACAGAGTTTTTAAGTGTTTACCACTTTGAGAACATCAAACAAATGAGAAATTATGCAGAAATATGGATGTGGATGTACAATAATGAGAGACCGCATAGTGCGTTACAATACCTTACACCACGGGATTTTTTATTGAAATATGGAAAACTCAATCAAAATAGCGCAAATGAGTTTCCCACATTCCAACAAAATTTCAACAACGACAACAATAAAATATTAACAAAAAACTCTACTTTTGAGTGTGCCTAAACAAGGGAAGATTACAATAGTAATAATCATCACTATCAATATTATTTTTAATATGATTAAGGGTGAAAATAACTTTATCTGCAACCATTTTAGGCACTTTGTCATAATCAGTTTTTTTGAAAATTGGCAAATGAATAAGCATTGAGTGTTCTGGGCAACAATTAGGAAATGCTTTTCTGTTCATTTTACCCTCATACAATTTGGTTAAGTCAGAATGTATTTTTTTATGATTCTTAATACACGTCTTGCATATTTTATAATCATGCTTTTCTCCTATTGTCGGTTGAGTTTCAAATGGTATTTCATAAGTTCCTGTACTTGTTAGCTCAATTAATTGAGTATTAAAATACGGAACAGCTTTTAGTTTCGTTCCAAGGAAAGTTATTTTTCTGTCTATCATCTGTCTTTTATGCTTTAATTTTTCAATTATTAATTATCTGTTTTTTGATATTCTCATTAAAACTATAAATTATTTCATTTCTATTTTCATCAATAGAATAATCAATTAAATTATAATATTTCTGCTTTGCGGAAACCATTACATCTAATTTGAAAATTTTATAATTTCGGTATTTGTCAGGATAAATAAATGCTCTCATAAAATTAGCAAGAAATCCCTGCGCTTTACTCATATCTGCAACAGCTAAAATTTCTTCTATATTTGAAAAATTCATTTGTTCACAACAATAACTTTCAATCATAAACAAATTATTTTCGTTTGCATAATTGTACGCAACTTCTTTTATGGTTTTGTTTTGGTCTTCGCACAAAAAATAAAAATAATTTACATTGTAAAACAAATCTTCTAAATCTTTATCACTTTCTTTTATCGGTTTCTCAAAACCGTCTAAATGCAGAAACTTTTTAATTACTGAATATTCGCCGTTTTTGTACTCTAAAAATGTGTGAAGTTTCATAAAACAATTTTTGTATTAAATATTCAGTTAAATAACCTTTTATTAAAATTGTCAACCATTTCATAAAACTCTCCCCACCCTCCAAAATGATACATCGTATTGAGTCAAATTTCAATTTCTTTATCATACTTTGCAAAATGCAAAAATTCCTTTTCGATAGATTCATAGACAAGTCTTTCGCGACTTCCTGTTTTTAAAAGTTCCTCATCTGCTTTTAATAGCTTTTCTATTTCATTTTTATTCATCATAAAAATCCAATTTTTGTCCTGCTCTCATAAGTTACTGAACTTTGAAGCAATTATTCTAATAAAGTAGATATGAATTTTCTCCCCAACTATACCTTAATTGTTACCGTTATTTCTTGGTACGTACTATCTCCGGTTTCAGAATCTTGAAAAACTCTGTCAACCCTTTGAAGTATTCTACCTTCTGAGCTATTTATATAAGACAAGATTTCAATCAACCACTTTCCTCTTCTGAATTTCAATTTCTAGTTCTGTAGTATTTCCCCCGCTTCGCAAAAACGTCCTCACTTGTAGAGATCTACACATTATTAGGTATAATCATTTAAAACAAACCTACTATTTTATTTAAAGCAACATGCCATAAAAACCAATAAAATTAGGAAAACAATATCATAATAAACTAATAGTTGGTGTGATACAAATCATCTCAAATCATAGCAATAAATATCCTTACAGTTATAAATTTATATCATCAAAAACTGAAATAATCTAATTCTTTTTGTAAGAATAACTGATTAGTGAATAATTTAAATAATATTACTATGAAAAAATTTTTATTCTTTGTGTATTTATTTTTTTCCTTTATAGGTTTTGGGCAAATTTTCAAATTCACATTCGCGGGTTCTTCAACTTGTCCCACGCCGGATAATACCCCTATTATTCAGAACCTACATACAACCGTTACCCCATTACTAAGACAGAATGTAAATTGTAGTGCAACAGCGTCTTCTTTCAATAGTAATGCATGGCCAACAGGGGCGACACAAAATGAAAATAATTATATAGAGGTTACGGTTTCAGCCTCTGCAGGATACCAGCTTAGCATATCCTCTTTTTCTTTTGATATGCAGCGAAGCGCATCAGGCCCTACATATGGAAAAATCGCTATAGACAAAGGAAGTGGTTTATTTTCCCAGTCTTTTGACATTGCACCCAGCGAATCGTCCCAAAATATAAACTGGGATTTCGATGATTTCACAGTATCATCAGGTCTTACCGTTCGTTTTCGAATTTATGGCTGGCAGGCATCTGCAGGTACCGGCACCTTAAGGCTTAATCATGTGACATTATCTGGAGCGGTAACGCTACAAAATGGAGTTGGAACAGGAAACAGTCCATTTACGGCTTCAGGAGGTAATGTAGGTTTAGATAAAATACCTACCCAAAAATTAGATATTAACGGAAATATACGTACCAGCGGTAAGTTATTAGTGGGAGATATCGGCGACGGTGCTGTTAACATCCTGAGCGATTATTCTCTGGCAGTAAATGGCGGTGCTTTATTTACGTCAGCAACTGTAAAACTTAATTCGAACTGGCCCGACTATGTTTTTAAAAATAATTATCAGTTAATATCACTGGAAGAAGTTGAAAAACACATCATTGAAAAGGGGCATTTACCAGATATTCCTTCTGCCAAAGAAGTAAAAATTTCGGGAATAAATTTAGGAGAAATGAATGTAAAACTTTTAACAAAGATTGAAGAGCTGACCCTTTATTCTATTGAACAAAATAAGAAAATTAAGAAACAGAGTGAACAGATTGAAAAACTGGAAAAATCTCTACAGAATATACAGAAAGATCAAAAATAATAATGATGAGAATAAAAATTTTTGCTTTAGTACTGTTGATGCCATGTATATTTGTTTTTTCTCAGACACAAATTTACTTCAACTACGATGATGCAGGAAACCAAAGATACAGAGGTGATAGTAGTAGTGGTAGACAATCAGACGCTACAACGCAACAAACGACTGCCGTATCATCCCAACAAAATGAAGAAGAAAATTTTTGGGCACAAATTGTTGTGTACCCGGTTCCTGTTAAGGACATACTTACGTTACAATGGACAACTGATGCTGATGTATTGATTGATACGGTATCAATGTATCAATATGGGATTCTTAACTGGAATTTTCAGCAAAAAAACCTTCCACATCTAAACCGCCAGATTCAAATTAGCATGGCAGGCTATTATCGGGGAATATATGTGCTGGCCTTTACCTTAAAAAACGGTAGGACATATACTAAAAATATCATAAAACAATAGATAATTATCCTCCTTTTCATACAATCAAAATAAGACACTATGAAAAAATTCTATTCTCTGTTTGCTTTATTTAGCGTGGCATTAAGTTTTTCACAAACCATTTTAAATCAGTCCGAAACCTCCTCAAGAATTATAGAAGATCCTCAAGAGATTAAAATGCTTCCGGGGTTTAGTGCTAATTCTGCAAATATTAATTTATTTGTCGCTAAAATTTCTGCTTCAGATAGTCCTGCAAATTCTGATGCAGGTGCCAGCAATTCTTCGGGTACTATTGGCAGTAATTTTTTTCATGATACGCAAGGTAATATTGAAGTAAACGGCGGCGGGCAATTGCAGTTTACTTTGCCTATTGCCTTACCGCCAGGAGTGAAAAGTGTGGCACCGCAGATTAATCTGGTTTATACCAGTGGTTCTGGAAATGGAATTGCCGGTTATGGCTGGAATATATCGGGGTTCAGCTCTATATCAAGAGTTGGAAAAACCATTATGAACGATGGTGAAGTTCAGGGAATCAGGTTGGATTATTCTGACTATTTTAGCCTTAGTGGGCAAAGATTAATTTTAAAATCAGGAACGTATGGGAAGAATGGTTCAGAGTATGTGACAGAGAAGTACTCTAATATTAAAATAAAATCAGTTGGAACCATTATCGGGCAGAAATGGGAAGGGCCCGAATATTGGGAGATCACCTTCGAGGATGGTTCCCAAGCCTGGTACGGCGCAATAGGTTCTGCTGCCAATAACGCAAGAACTCCAATAGAATATAATATTGTAAAATGGAGAGATCCCCAAGGAAATATTATTAATTATTATTATGAACAGTACAATAATACTGCTATTATATCTGCAATTTCATGGGGAGAGAATGAGGCATTAGGAAAAAACAGTTTCAATGAGATTCTTTTTAATTACATAGCGAGAGATTTAAAAGAGGCAACCTACGTTAATGGTTTGCAATTTATTCAGTCTAAATTGTTGAGCAATATAATTGTTAACACGAACGGCAACCTCTTTAAAAAATATGAGGTAAACTACAAAAAATCAGGCACAAATTATCAGTTTATTAATTATATAACAGAAAGGAACTCTGCAGATCAGGAAGCCAATCCTGTTGTATTCACAAACCAATCTGATAATTTTGTTCCCCCTACCACTTTTGCGCAGAATTCACGATTTGATGATATTTACGGAGAGAATATTATTTCCGGTGATTTTGATGGCGACGGAAAATTGGATTTTGTGAAAGACAACAATATTATGCTCGCCCGTTTGGATGGTAATAATCAGGTTTACAGTCTTAATATACAGGGGACTGTTCTTTCAGCTATCACTTATGTAAAAAATGACGTACTACTCAATAAGCAGGTCTTACTTACCTATGAATCCGATTACCCAAATAAGAAATTAATATTGAATATATATGAGTTCGCAGATGGTGAAGCTCACTTGATAAAATCTTACGTGTCCGATTTAAGCCAATATCCCACACTTTCTGATGAAACTACCCCACCCCCGCCTGTTTATGAAGACGGTGGAAAATGTCCTGGATATTATGATGGGGAAACTGGAGATTGGATATGTCATCCGATTACATATTACTATAAATATGTTGCTAAAGCTCAAGATGCAGATTTTAATGGCGATGGTATATCGGATATCTTACTCTCTGTTTCTCAGCAACAGATTAAACATCATTATGTTTGGGATGATAGCATAGGAGGGTTCTTCCCTATTGACAGTGTTATTAGGCTAAAAAATAAAAATCTTTTTTGGTATTATGCCAACCCTCAATTAGTAGATTCTAATTTCCCAGACAATACAAAAGTTGCCGATTTCAATGGCGATGGAAAATCTGATTTACTTAAAATTGAGGACAACAGTATCCAAGTGTATGAAATGACTACGCAGGGGCAATTTAACAACATATTTTCAACGACCAAAGAGTCTCTTGACGAAATTATGTATTTCGGAGACTTCAATGGGGATGGTAAAACTGATATTTTAGCACCGATAGCAAACGATTCCTCAAACTGGATAATGTATATATCAACAGGAAATGCTTTCAGGAAAGAACTTTATACCAATTTGTACCTTTATAAACCCATTAATCAAGGATCGCCACGAAAAAACAGAAATACGCAGAGAACATATGCTACTCCTGATCTCAACAAAGACGGCAAAAGTGATTTCCTAATTTTTGAATCGCAGGTTTGGTTTCGGGACGGTGTCCTTGACTGGAATAACCCTGATTCAAGCTATGGATTCAATTATTTAAGAAATGAAGGGGTTGACCCCAATGGCAGGCCCATATTTGCCAATGTTTATCATATTGATCCAAAAGAACTGAATTGGGATGGTGAAGATATTAATTATTCTATGTATGGGGAACATTACATTCCGCTATTTGGTAACTTCCGAATTACACAGTTAAATACTGATTTTGCTATCATTCACAAAACTAAACTCATTACTTGGGATCTCGGAAATAAAATCAACAAGATTTCCAAAATAAAAACCATTACTCAAGGAGGCATAAAAACTGAAGCAGGATATGCTTCACTTACTTCGGCCGGCAATATTTACAAAGCTAATGATACTGCTTCTTTACTATATCCTTATGTGAATATTATCGAAAATATAAATTACGATATTGTTTCCACCCTAATACAGGGAGACAGAAAGCAGGATTTCCGCTATAAAGATATGGTAGGTCATCTCCACGGCAAAGGGATGTTGGGTTTTCGGCAGTCTGCACGTTCAACATTTTATGCAGGCGGTCTCGAAAGCACCAAAGTATGGAGTGGATCTGCAATGAATCTGGTGGATGAAGTATTACCCGCAAAGGAATGGAGCATTAAAACAACATCTGAAGATGCTGTATTTCCAGCGGACATTTCTCAATACAATAGTGAGCTTCTATCATTTAAAGGATATGAATACAAAATCGAAAAACGCCTAAACGGAAATATTGTAACCAGTTATTCAGAGGCCGATAAACCCAAAATTGTCACTGCTGTAAATCCGCACATTACCACCTCTAAAGATTTCCAAAAGGATATTAAGACTGTACATATTGTTTTAAGCTATGATGATCTTTATCTTCCGACAAAATCAACAACTGATATTAATGAAGGATTTGCCACTACAACTACAGAAGTAGCTTACAATGCTCCGATAACTGCAGGAGCAAACTACAGTATAGGAAAACCACTGTGGAAGACAGAAACGGTTCAGGTTTATGGAGATATTAAAAACGGAAAGGAAGAGTATGAATACAACGGCAGTTTATTGGTCAAAAAGAAAACATATAATAGGGATAATACGCAATATATTGAAGAATTTTATGGGTACGACGGCTTCGGTAATATCATACAAAAAACAGTAAGAAACCCTTACAATAATGATCAGGTACAGGCGGCAACGATAAAATCCCAATATGATGATAAGGGTCGGTTCGTCATCAAAAAAACGGATCATCTGGATCTCACAACATTATTTACTTATAATAACTGGGGACAGATTTTGACACAGACTGACCCGCTGAATAATAAACTTACCAATTCTTATGATGCCTGGGGAAAACTACTGACTTCCAATACCAATCTTAGCGGAACAACCACTTTTACTTATGAAAAATTAACCAACGGAGATGCGAAGGTTACAGAATATTCACCCGATGGCGATCAAAAAGTCACCTACGTCAATATTCTGGGCCAAAGTTATAAATCATCTGTAAAAGGATTTGCACAGGGTGCTTATATAAGCTCCGAAATAAAATATGACGTTTTAGGAAGAAAAATTAAAGAAAGTGAACCGTATTTTGAAGGGTCAGCAGCCACCAAATGGAATATAACCGCGTATGATGAGTATTCAAGACCTATAAATTTTACTTCGTTTACCGGAAAAACAGTTGAAACAACCTATCAGGGCAGAACTGTAAAGACCATAGAAACTAACAATAATAACCGTTCTAAAACGCAGGTTTTTGATGCAGCAGGCAAACTCTATTCGGTTACCGATCTGGGAGGTACAATTACTTATAAATATAATGCTGCAGGAGAAAATACGGAAGCTAAATATGGCACTAATACTGTTAAAACAGGCTATGACTATTGGGGTAGAAAGAACTTTTTTTATGATCCTGCCAACTCCGTGGATGAAAACCATGCTTACCGATATGAATATAACGGTTATGGGCAACTTATACACGCAATAAGTCCGAAAGGACACAAATATTACCAATATAATACTTGGGGACAGCAATTCAGACAAACGGAGGTTGCCAACGACAACACCTCTACCAATAAGAACATCATCTTTCAATATGATATTAAAGGAAGGCTTATTAAAAAAACCGGTACCAACAAAGGAGAATACTATGATTCACATATAAATTACGATGCTCATGGACGGGTGGTTTCCTCGGTCGAAAGCAGTAACGGAAAAAGTTACTATAGGAAAAATATTAAATATGATGATAAAGGGCGGATAGTCTCCTATGAAAAAGGGTTGTCTTCCTCAGGCAACATTACTAAAGCAACTGTAGAAAATATATACAGTGTATGGAACGGAGAATTGTATCAGGTGAAAGATCAAACATCAGACAGGATACTATGGGAACTAACCGAGACCAATGACAAAGAACAGGTTCTGAAGGCCAAATTAGGAGGAACTGATATCGAAAATACTTATGACGGCAACAGTTTCCTTTCTTATATTAATCATAAAAATATAATAAACGGAAACACGGTATTGTATATCAACTATTCATTCAATGCAATTAAAAATGAACTGAATAGCCGAAATACCGGAGGTAGTCTTAATATCTTAGAATCATTTGAATATGATGAAAATAACAGATTAAAAAAATGGTCTGATCCAAAAATTCCCGGATATTTTTTTACTAACGAATATGATGATCAGGGTCGTATTAGAGGAAATGACCAGATCGGAACAATTAAGTTTGAGCACCCCTCTAAAATCTATCAGCCTACAGGTGCTACCCTTAATACAGCTGGAGAGCAGAACTATACAGGAAATTTGATTCAGAAGATCTCTTACAATGAGAACAATGATCCTGTTTTTATTGATGGTGAAAAAGGAGATGTTTCTTTTTCGTATGGTTTAACATCCATGAGACAGCGTGCAACGTATGGTGGAAATTTCGGAGAAGGAAATACCGGCAAGTATACTAAATATTACAGCGAAGAAGGAAGTTACGAGATCACCGTAGATCATATCACTGGAAAAGAGAGGCATATTTTGTATATTGGAGGAGATCCTTACTCCAGCAATATTATTTTTGTTAAAAATTTTGAAGAATCTGCAGGCTCTTACAAATTTCTGCATAAAGATTATTTAGGAAGCATTCTTGCCATTACAGATGAAGCAGGAAATATATTGGAGCAACGGCATTTTGATGCTTGGGGTAACCTTACATTTTTCAAGATTGCCGGTGTAGATCAGGACGTTAAAATATTCAATGAAAAGTCTTTGGTGGACCGAGGGTACACCTCTCATGAACACTATTCAGAAGTTGGCATCATTCATATGAACGGTCGCCTTTATGATCCTTTGTTGAGAAGATTCCTGAACGCAGATGAAAATATACAAGATCCCCAAAATACCCAGAATTACAATAAGTATGGATATGTGCTGAATAACCCGTTGCTCTATAATGACCCAAGCGGAGAATTTATCGACCCCATAAGTATGGGAATTGCGATAGGAGTTGCTATCTTTACTTCAATTGCGACCGACTATTACATGAACAGGCCTGTGGATATTGGCAACATGTTTCAATCAGTAGTGATGGCAGTAATGTCAGCCGGCATGTCAGATGGATTAGGAACCGCATTTGCGATCGCCAAAGATGCCAAATTGGTTCCAAAAATTCTCAACGCTGTTGCCAAAGCCGGCGCACATGGGGTAACCCAAAGCATTGTATCATCTGTACAGGGCGGGAATTTCGAAAGCGGTTTTTTATCTGGTGTATTCGCAAGTGTCGCAGGAGATTTGTTAGATTTAGGAATTGGAAATTCTGGTGAATTCAGCGTGGTTAGAAGCAAAGGCTTTGCATTGCTTACAGGTGCAGTAAGTGGCGGTACCGGTTCGGTTTTAGGCGGCGGTAATTTCTGGATGGGTGCTGCACAGGGAGTTGTAGTGACGGCTTTTAATTATTTGGCGCATAGATCAGGTGCAACTTCTCACAATCAAAAATCAGAAGATTATCTTTTATATGATGGAGATGAAATAATTTGGTACAACAGCCAAGGAGTCGTGCTGGAAAGATTTCCAGCAACATCCGGGCTACCCGGCTATCAAAATGCAAATTATCAAAACGTTGCTGATGCAGGACCTGTACCACAAGGAAAGTATAATGTTAATTTAACTCTAGATCCAAATAGAACTGTAAATATTAACTCAAGAACAGGTGAAACTACCCCTGGAAATGGTATTGAAACAATACCTAGTACATTCACAACAAGTTCAGGTAAAACATATAGTTATCCCGGGTGGGGCACGATAAGAGCTAAATTAAATCCGTCAACGGGAACAAATACTTACGGAAGAAATAATTTTTACCTACATGACTCACATAAAGGCTATTCACATGGGTGTATCGAAATAGGGAGAGGGTTTTTCCCTAAGTTAATTCAATATTCGAAAAGTCATTCTTCAATAAATATTATTGTGAAATATCAATATCAAAATACCTCAACTTTAGGAAGAACATTTTACTAATATATTATGAAAAATTTATTTCTTTATGCACTATTGTCCCTTTATACGGGAAGTAGTAATATTAAAATCGACGGATTACTCAATGAATATTATCAAAATCAAAATATTAGGTTTGAAATAACAAATTTTGATTCTTCAAAAAAATATTATTACATAAGTGTGGAATATTGCGAAAATAAAATTTGGTCAGAATTGATTAATGACATTAATAATCCAAAATTAAACATGTCTCTTATTAGTGAAATCGATCCGAAAGAAAAAATAAAGGTGAATATACCCGTCAAAAAGATTTTTTATTTAAAAAATTTTTTAAATTTTAAACTATATCGACTCAAAGTTAGTTACGGTGATTCAAATAATAAATTGAATAGAAAATATTATTCAAAAAACTTTAAAATAGTTAATTGACCAAATTAGAATCCAAGGCAAATTCAGTGTTGTTCGAGTAATGGATTTGCTTTGTTCACAGTAAGTGGTGGTACCGGTTCAGTATTCGGAGGCGGACGTTTGGATATACTAATTTAGCGTCCAGTAAAAGTTAAGCATAAAACCTTAATTTTAACATATGAAACGAGAGAGAAAAATCTACGATCCAGCTTTTAAAACAAAAGCAGTGCAACTAAGTAACGAGAGGAGTAATGTCTCGGAACTCGCACGAGAACTTGGAATCCAAGTCACATTGCTTTATAAATGGCGCAAAGAATATGAAGAATTTGGAGAAGGAAGCTTTCCTGGGAAAGGAAATTTAAAACTAACACCGGAGCAGGAAAGAATCCATGAACTGGAGAAAAAGCTCAAGGATGCAGAGCTGGAACGGGATATATTAAAAAAAGCAATCGGCATTTTTTCCAAGAGCGGTCGATGAAATATGAGTTCATTAAAAATCATGAATTCCTATTTCCGATTGAAAAAATGTGCGTGGTTTTGGAAGTTGGTTCCAGCGGTTACTTCAAATGGAAAAGTAAGCCAATCTCCGCTAGATTGCTTTTGAAAGAAAAAATAAATCACCACATAAGTTTAATTTATTTTGCCTCAAAACAGCGTTATGGAAGCCCACGGATTACTTTTGAATTGAACGCATTGGGTTACAAAATATCAAGAATAACAGTTGCTAAATACATGAAAGAACTGGGTTTGAGAAGCAAATTAAGTAAGAAGTTTAAAGTTACAACCAACTCAAAACACAATTATTTGGTGGTGCAAAATGTGTTGAATAGGAATTTTAGGCCTACCAATGCATCCCAAACTTGGGTATCTGACATCACTTATATTCAAACCAAGGAAGGTTTTTTATACCTCACGACTGTTATAGACTTGTACGACCGAAAAATAATTGGCTGGAGCTTAAGCGATGGAATGAGTACCGAAGAAACAAGTCTTGCAGCATGGAAAATGGCAATAAAAAACAGAACGGTTCAAAAAGGATTAATTTTTCATTCAGATAGAGGTGTTCAGTATGCAAGCAAGAAATTCGCTAATACAATTGAGTTCTATGGCGTAATAAGAAGTATGAGCAGGAAAGGAAATTGTTGGGACAATGCGGTGGCGGAGAGCTTTTTTAAGTCATTGAAAACCGAGCTGATTTATGGCAACAAACTTATCTCAAAAGAAAAAATGGAGTTAGAAATCTTTGAATACATTGAAATTTGGTACAACAAAAAAAGACGTCACGGTACACTAAATTTTAAAACAATAGAAGAGTTTAATAATCAAAACAAAATTTATCAAAATGTAGCTTAACTTTAACTGGAAATTTTATTTGCATATCCACTTTATATTTGTCAATATCTAGACCTTCTTTTTCAGGAACATAACGAACTGCGATCGATCTTAGTAGAATTATATATTGATTATTAGCGTTGGTGAAATTTTAGTTTCTTGATGAGGTCCAAAAAGTATTGCTCTCCCCATAGATCAAGTACGGAGGAGTCAGGAATGAACCGAATCACATCTTCCTTGACGCTGGCAAAATTCACCGATTTGATCTTCTCTTCTAAAAGCTGAATGACCTGCGCTTCATTGATGGTCTCACCCTGCCAGTCATCAGTATCCTGAGCACGGAGCAAAAAGTGGTCGAGATCCAACGGAGTTCCTTTTTTGATATACCACTCAAGGTCATACCAGTCCCTCCCCTTCACCCTTTTGATCCATTTCCGAAATAATAAGGCGTGCATCTTACCAGCAAACAGACTGGGCATTTTAAAACATTTAACATAAAATGAAAAGGGTCGCAACAACAATTTCTCTTCAGTTTCAAAACCTAAAGGCGGCTTGCGGTCTACTTCGATCTTAATCTTTACATTGGGAAGAATCCCTACACCCATCTGTGGTACAACGTCTTCCAAAACAAGCTCTTTCCACACCGTGCCTGATTTTAAAAATGCAGACTCTACATTGGATGCGGTAGATTTCTTTTTCTCCTGGATGCTGACACTGATTCCCAAAGCTTCAAATTCTTTGACGACCGCTTCAAAGTAAGGTTCGAGGGAAAACTTTTCGTCCGGCTCCAACAGTGAAAAATCAAGATCTTCGGAAAATCGATCCAAATTGTAGAAAATGCGGAGTGCAGTGCCGCCATAAAAAGCTGCTTTTTCAAAAAAACCAGCACGTTGAAGACCCGCCAATGCAATTTCCTGCATAATTTCCCGAAGTGCATCATAGACATCTTGCTTGGTTTTGGGATTGTATTCTTGTAACCACTCTTTGATCATAAGGTACTAAGTGTTTTTGTTAACATCTCTAAACTTGTTTTTTTTGGTGCATCCTGGATCCAGGAGTCAATCGCATCTATATTGAGCTTGATGAGCATATTTTCATCGATGCGCATGTCCTCGGTCAGAAATGTGATGACCTGGTTAATACTGCGCAATAATATTCCCGAGGTAGTCACGATCTTATCACAGATGGCCTTTTCCGGAGACGCCATAAGAACAGCTTGTTTCTTTGTGAGATTCACACGTTCAATGCCCATAGAATAATAAGGAAGAGGCAGACGATGGTAGCTAAAACGGGCTATCTCGGTATTGTAGGATTTGGTCGTTTTGGTCGTTGCGGAAGTAACCTCATATACGCGTTCCGGAATAAATGCCCAATGTGAAAGTGCGGCTTCCAATGAAACATAGCTTGGTCCTCTAAGGTGATTGGCCACCAGAAATAATTCAGGGGATACGATATCAAGTTTTGATCCTGGCACATATAGTCCTTTCTTTACTGTTCTAAGATATCCAGCTTTTACCATCTCCGAGATCTTGTCGTTCGGACGTTTGTAATCTGACAGCAAGGAAAGCATGACCTGTCTTGTCAGAGGTTCCTCTGAAAAATTTTTGATAAGATGGGACAATGCTAACATTTGTAAATATTTAATACAATAATCGGAATTTTTCCGATTATATGCAAATTTTTTTACATTATTCGAGTTATTATACTATTCCGATTCATATTTACATAGTTTCCAAAGCCTGGCGTGCTAGCTTAGTTTATCATCATTAATAACTTATAGGCTCATAAACTACCCCAGTAGAATTTCTACAGAAGAGCGTTTACGATCTTTATACAAAAACCATGAGATATTAATAATCTGCAGATAATCACTTTCGGCGCCCAGCTTCTCTAATTCTTTCTCCGTTAAAAGTTCTGAGGTTGAAATATATTCTCCTGTACGCGGAAAAAATGGAAGATTCCATTTGATTTTTACGTTTCCGTGTTGATAACATAAATGTACTTTCATATTTTTTTTACTTCTAAGATACGTATTTCAGAATAAATTTTTACAATGAAAATACAAACTATGGATCTCGAACAAAAATGAGTCCATAAGCGGAATGTAATCATGTCATAAACAGATTCTTCTTTTAAAGCTTTTAAACCTTAACTTTCCTCAAAAGTAGAAATAACACATTCAATTCACGATCTAAATACGCAATAAACAAAAGTGCGTTTTAAATCACTTTACTATTACTTATATTAAAATATTTATTATTGCTATTATTACAATGCGCTAAATGTCACTATTAAGCGACAAGTGAAAATACTTGCTTATGTGATTTCCAGAAAACATGTTCCCACAAAAAGAGGAAACATGTTTTTCGGAACATGGATTGATGCCGAAAGTGAATATTTTGACATCGCTCATTTTCCAAAGGGTCTGGAGCAGTATCTTTTCAAGGCGGAGGATGTTATTTGTTATTGGGTACGGTAGAAGTAGATTTTCATTTTCCGACCATTACCATTCATAAAATGGCAAAAATGCCTTTTATACCCGATCCCAGATATTCGATGGACAAAGAAAAATCTTTAGAAACCACAAGAAACCTACATGAAGACGTAAGTATGACCCCATAGAAAACCTTATCCCCAAGAGCACTAAATTGGATTGCCTAGAAATAAGTTCTCTGCACAAAATTAAGGTAAATGATTCTCCGTAGGTTAAATTTTATTTTTCAGAGAAAACTCTATGGCTTCTCTGTTAATTTCTTCTTTCGATTTATTTGCATTTTGAAGCAGAAACTCATCTATTTTCTTCCTATCAAAAAAAAGAATTTTTCCATTAGGTTTCGAAAACGGAATCAAATTCTCATGTACGAGTTTATAGATATAGGATTTTTTAAATCCAGTATAATCTGAAAGTTCTTCAACATTAAAAATAGTTTTTAATCCGAAAATATGTTTTTCAATCCGGTTAAGTTTGTGCAGAATAATTTCGTTCTTTTCCATTTGTTTCGTTTAATTGATTTAATGAAACAAAAGTCAACATCAAAAACCATATACACAATACAATCAATAACTTACAGTCTAAATACAATCAAATAAGATTAAAAACTACTGCTTCGAATTCAAATCTACTTTAATGGAAAGGTTAAGAACCAAAAATTAGGATTTGAATTTAATCGAGTTGCAACACAAAAAAACTATCATCTACATTTCAATATATAATTCAGGAATAATCTCAGCTGCCTCTTTCATTTTTGAATCCACGATCTTTGCATAAATTTGCGTTGTTCTCAATTCTCGATGTCCAAGCCTTTTAGAAACAGTGTAAATATCTGCTCCGTTTTCCAATAACAAAACTGCATTTGTATGCCTTGCTGAGTGAAAAGTAATATGTTTAGGAACTGCTGCGCGATTACACCAACGGATAATTTCAGTATTGTAAGTCATCCCATATTTCAATCCTCTGAAAACTCGATCCTGTGGATCCTGCCTTTCTCCAAGAATTTCTCTGGCTTGTGCTGAAATATAAAGATACTCTACTCCATCGGTTTTCTCTTGCCTAAAATTGACTTTAGAAAACTCACCTTCATCACGAACTTCTGACCAAGTCAAAGTATTAATATCTGACCAGCGTAATCCCGATAAACAAGAAAACAAAAACGCTTTCTTTAGTACTGGATATTTACATTCCGCTTTTGCTAAAGATTGTAATTCCTCGAATGTTAGGTATTCTCTCTGGCTTTCAGCTTGTTCAAATGATTTTATTTTTGCAGCATAATTGACTGTAAGATAACCTTCATCAAAAGCATTTCTTAATGCCGCTTTAAATTTATTAAAATAAGAGTATTTGGAATTTTGAGAGAGTGGTAAATCACTTTTAGTGAGAGCATCGTTTTCAAAATATTTTCGAACTTTTTTGATGAAATTTTCATCTATTTCGTCAAAGGTCATATTTTTTGAAACAACCTTTTTCAGATGTTGCAAAGTGGAAAACCAATTACCATAATTATTAGAAGAATCTTGTTTTTGCTTTTCTTCTGTTAACTCCTCAAAAAATTTAAGAAATAGCCTTTTTGATTTTACTTTATCTTTTAGCTCATATCTTCCTTGGATAAACTCTGCCTTTCTGATTGCTAAAACATTTTCAGCTAATTCTAAATTCTCTTTATTTTTCTTCTTTTCAACATTATTTTTTGGAACAGAAAAGAGATAAATATCTAAGTTTTCAAAATTTCGTAGATGACGTCTTTTTCCTTCTGCAGTTATTTCAGATCCTCTGTAGTATTCGATTGACAGGCTAATTCTACCATCTTTTAATTTGCGTTCACTTAAAGAAATCTTCATAATTTATTATTTTGTACTACTTTGTACTACTTTTAATCAAAAATTATTTCGAAGTAGTACAAAAGATGTACAAATATATAAAATAAACGCTACCAAGAGAAAATAAAATTCACATAAACCACTGTAAATCAAACAAAAGAACACAAAAGAAACTAGAGGAAAAGCAATTTATTTCCCGATACATAAAGTAATAAGTACTGTAAATCAATACTTTATATTAATGAGGTACAAATAAGGTACAAACAAAACCTTAATTGCTCCAAAAACGGTAAAATAGTGATGAGGTGCTGGCCAACATTTAGAGTAGATATTCTCTAACATCTCATCAATAAAAAATAAAAGTTTTTTTCAACCTACATTTACTACATTATCTACATTGATTATTTTTTTCCGAATAATTTATTTAACTGCTTCATATTTAATGCTCCAGCAGTCCGAATTGAACGGTCACCTTTATCAATAAGATTATTGACTTTGTCAAATTTGAAATTTCCGTAAAAGCCTCCTATTGCTTTATCAAATTCTAATATCATATTGCCCTCAGGAAATTCTAAAGTAATTGTTTCTTCTTTTTTAGTTTCAAAATGCTCTTTGAATATTTGATAAATATTCTCTAATGTATCTGCATTTGTGGAAAACTCAAAAGTGTAGTAAGATAAATCTAAATTATTTACCTGTAATAAATTAAATGATTGAAAGTCTCGATATTCTATCTTTGCTTTAGTTTTATCATTCCTTTGATAAAGTATTGTGTGTGCATAGGCATTGCCTACTTTTTCCCAATTATCGGAACTGTCTTTGATTGTAAATTGTCCAAAAGCTAAAGACGAAATAAAAATAAGTAGTAAAAATAGTTTTTTCATAGTG
Source organism: Chryseobacterium gotjawalense (assembly GCF_030012525.1). Taxonomy (NCBI): domain Bacteria; kingdom Pseudomonadati; phylum Bacteroidota; class Flavobacteriia; order Flavobacteriales; family Weeksellaceae; genus Chryseobacterium; species Chryseobacterium gotjawalense. The sequence continues at coordinate 218,227 of NZ_CP124855.1, read as the reverse complement.
TGTTAATTTATTTATCAAATCTACAATATTTAGAGGAAAAAAAACAGCCTAAATTTAGACTGCTTTAAAGTTTGGATGATATTTCTAATCCAATGATTGTAAAACAGCCTCAATTGTCTGCAACTGTTCAGGCCTTAATTTACTTATCTTTTCCTCAGTTAGTTCTATTCCATTAATCTGAATGAAGTTATTTTGGTTGTTAATCCTTGCCTTTCCTTTAGTTCCTGTTGCTACATCTAAAAACAAACGTGCTGCTCTCATATCTCCATTTATTGAATGTCTCAAAACCTCAGCCATAACTTTTGGAATCATAAATTTAAACTGCTCATCTATTCCTTTGTACAAAGGGCTGGTCTGAAATTCTTTAAAATGCTTATCTACTGTTTGCCTGCTCAATCCTGTGTATTCTGCTATTCTACTCTTTGTTGGCATTCCTCCACACGTTTGAACATAATCAGTAATTGCATTCATTATATTACTGTGATTAATTTCCCAAATTTGAGTGCGTTTTTTTTCGGGTAAAGAATCAATTACCTTATTTAACAGCTGGTCTTTTGCTTCATCTTTGGCCTCATTATAATTCTTTGCAAAGAAATCATTAAACAATATTAATTGCTTTGAAGTTAATTTATTTAAGTCCTCACAACCTATTTTGGATTGTTTCAACAACCTATCTAAAAACTCTGAATCTGTAAACTTTTGTAAAGTTCTTTTCTTTGCCTCTTTTGAATTTTCTAAATATCTCTCTTTATTCATTAGTTCAATTTTATTAATTTATAATTTGGAAATTCTGTTGCTTCAATTACTTTTTGAATAACTAAAACATCTAATAAATCTGTTGCATTATTGCCCTTTAAACCATCTGCCTCAAAACTCTCTATTATTTGTCTATAACTCATCTTTTCAAGGCCTAAAAACATCTGTGCTGTCATTTCTGCAAGTTCCTGAACAGGGAACAACCTCAGCCCTGTTTTTATCCTTTCCTCATAAGTGTAATGCTCATAAGATTTACTTTTACCTTTCCTGAAATCTTTAGAGTTAAGGTTTATAAGAATATCTGCCAAATCTGCACCTTGCTGCCTTTGCTGGTTATCTGCTAATTGCTCTAATAAATCTGAAAATATAAACCGTGTTGCTGGCAATCGTGTTTCATATTCTTTTGCTTTATCCTGCCATCTTTTAAAGGTGCTGCCATCTTTTGACAAATCAGGAAATACAAAAACATCTCTGCCCTCTAATACTTTCAACTTATCAAAATTAAAACTGCTCTCATTGTAAACTGCTAACCAAATAAGGTTCTTTGGTATCTCAGGATTGCCAAAATACAAAGTACCGTAAATGGCCGTTTTTGGGGCTTCTACCAATGCAATTGGATTAAGTGGAAATCTATTTAATAAATGCTCACCAAATAGACAATTAAAATAACCGTTATCTGTTCCGTAATCTATGTAACTGCTCAGCCAATTAGGAATAATTTTGCTATCCTTGCTTAAACCGTTCAAAATAACTTTATCTAATTTGTCTGTTGCTGAGGTGTTGTTATACTCATTAAATTGCTTAACCTGAACGGCTCTAACATTATCTGCCTTGTCAATGTATGGAAAGGTAATTGCACCTGCTCTATATCCTTTAGTAATAGTGCCTAAACGGTATTGCTCAATAACTTTAGTAACCTCATCTGTACTGAAAGGAAATTGCACCCTGTGCAAAAGGTTCTGTATAAATGTATTTTGCTCATAACCTTTTAAAGTTGCTCTGAATGTTTCAAAATCAAAATATACAGGCTCAGCATCTTTGGGCTTAAATTTAATAGGCTCTAAAACTCTGGTGCTACTTGTTTCAGAAAAGTATTTTTGGTCAAGGTTATTGCATTGTAAAATACAATTGTATTTGGCCTCATCTACAAAATAGGCTGCAATATAAATTCCTTTCAACATCTGCTCTAATACAACGCTTTTTGGCAAAATCATTTCCTTTGAATTCTGTTTAACTACAAAGGCCTTATCTGTTATTTCCTTAATACTGTCAATTGCGACAAAATAAGTTAACATTTCAATTGGTGGGGCTGAATGAAAACCGCAACTACCTTTTCTGTCACATCTGCCGTATTGCTCAGGTGCAAACTGTTTTGAAACCTCATCAATATAAAGTACAAATCTTTTTTTGCCGCATTGTGGGCAATGGTTTTTCTTACTACTCTTATCTAAAGTATATCTATAAATCATAATTTTTCTCTTTTTGCGTTCACGGTGTTCACAGTGTTCATAGTGTGAACGGTGTGAACAGTGTGAACACTTATAATTTTAGATATTTATTAACTGCACCTAATGAAATATGTAACTCTGCTGCAATGCTTCTTTGTGAGAATCCTTTTTGACTCAATTCTTTTGCTTTCTCAATAGTACTTTCACGGTCTTTTTCTGAGAGTTCTTTTAGGTGTTCTCTTTCAGTTCCAAAACTCACAAATTCAAACTCAAGAAAATTGAAAGGCTTTTGAATTTGATATACAACTACATTTTCGGTATCGTAAATTATCTCCGTGTTACGGGCTTTAATCTGCTTCACATATCTTAAATGTTTATCAGTATAACTCTCTCCAATTGTGAAGCAACTATCTACAAAATTGATAAGCATTTTACTGCCTTGCAAGTCATTGCGTGTTATTGGTTTTGACAAATCTCTTTTCGGGGTGTGTGCGAGGGCTAAAATAGAGAGGCCGTATTTGCTTTTTAAGGCTTTCAAATGCTTCATTAATGGCAAAGCATCTCTTGCCTTTTCGGTTTCATTTTTAAGATATGTAAGATTGTCAATAATGAGAATTTTCGAACCTGTTTCAGTAATACTTTGCTCTAATGATTTATTTAGATAACTTTCAAAATCACTGCCCTCAGGTATTTCAGCATCAGGATTTATTTCTACTCTTTTAAAATTAAAATCAAAAGTATAATGCTGTTCAAATGTTTTTTCAGCTTCATTCTTTACGGCATATCTAATCTCAAACTGCTTTGCTGAAAGTTCAAAATCAAAATATAAGACTGGTTGCTTTTCCGCTTCCATTTTAAACCCTGAAATACTTTTGCCTTTACTTATACTATCCGCAATCTGTACGGCTAAAATTGACTTTCCTAAATTAGTATCAGCAAACAAAATACATAGTTCGCTATCGTGCCATAACTCACCAAATAACATCAAAGGTATAGGGCTGCTCTTTGCTTCCTCTATCCATTGGTTAGCAGTCTTTACTTTAAAAATACCTTTATTCTCTTTTTGTAATTCAAGTTCATTCTGAAATTCAGCAATATGGTTTATAACCGTCTCAGGTTTATTAAGGTCGTTAAATTGTGGCTGTATCATTTTGTATTGCTTTTAGAATTAATTAACTCAGGATCTACACTATAAAATCCTGCTCTGTGCTTTGAAATAGGGCAAAAACCCATTCTAACTATTGCAATACTGTTCTCTCTTTGCCATTGTGCTACATAACGGCAAATATTAGCCCTCAAAACCTTTGTTTCAATTGAAACCATTAGCATTGTTTTAGGCTTCTCAGAAAAGGACTTAAAAACCCTTTTCATTTGTGCCTTAAATTGCTTATCTTGCACTTGCCTTTTCTGTGGTGCTGTTATACTATCTCTCATAGTTCAGCACTTTTTTTGTTTTTAGACAAATACAAATCTGCCTCTGCTTCAATTTCTGCAGAGGTCTTTTTCTTACCATTTCTCAGGTATTCCGTTAATTCTGTTAAGGAAAAATACAGGCGTTTGCTCCGCTTCATTACAGGCAGTTCACGCTTAGAAACCTTGCTGTACATTGTAGGTACTGAAAGGTTAAGAAATGCTGCTGCCTGCTGAATAGTTAAAAACTGTTCCGGCTGTTCAGTGTGCTGCTCTTTAGAAATAAGCAACTGTCTAAGTGCGCTAACCTCTTTGGTTAGATTGGTTACCGCTTCGGGTAATTGTTCAAATGATAAATTCATTACAAAGTATTTTTGATTGTTATACTTTGCAATGATATTAGGGTCTTTTCAGGGCATTTTTGGGTAATACTCCCAATTTTACGCCTATTCTAATTGTTGGTAATAGTTTTCTACTGTTTCAGTGAATTGATGAGCAGTATAGCGCTCTCTACTCTCTTTAGAATTAATGTTTAAAGTATTTAAATTTCCCTTTATAGCACGACTGCTGTCTTTGTCGCAAATAATACCTGAGACCAATTTATACATACTTTCTTTAGTATGGCAATATTTAAGTAAAAGGTGGTTAAAGAATCCTAAATAATCTAACATTGCAACCGCATAAGGCAAACCTTTTTCTGAAATTTCTTCAATAATTCTTCCCTTGCTTTTGTCGCTTAATTTCTCAACTTTTTCCAAATTATTAAAACCGTACTCCACTAATGAGGAATTAAGTTTTTTTGCTTTTGTATCTTTTAGCTGAGGTTCTGCCAGACTTTCACTCATTGCCTCCGTTTTATCCTGTTGTACAGGCAATGCAGACTTATACAATTTTTCGTACTCTAATAAAGCTTTAACCCTATTGTAAAAAGTTGGTGCAGAATCAATAACCTTTGTTTTATAATTCTCGTTATTGAATACGTTTAAAAGATTGTTTTTTAATTCCTTTACACTTTTCTCAGCAAATTGTAAAACCTCCTCAATTTCGCTCTGAAAGGTAGCTGCTTCTAACTTCATTTTTTGCTGTTCAATAATCCGTTTTACTTCACTGTGCCGGTTATCAAATTCAAAATCCTCAACCTCTTTTTTATAGTGTTCTAAGAAATTAGTAAAGGAGGAAAAATTAATGTTTTGATATACAGCTTTGCCGGTTAACAATTGTACAGCCTCTTCAAAACTTTCAACCTTTACCGGTTTATTGGAAATATAATCAACCTCATCATCCTCTTCAAAAAATTTAAAGTATTCGTACAACTCACGGTCTAAATCGCTAAAAAATAAACCAAAGGAAAAGTAACCCTGCCAACGTGTTTTAATCCTGTAAATAATATATTGGTTTTTGGCCTTTTTTATTTTTAATAAATCCTGCTCATCAAAGTTCCGCTGCAACTCTAATAAATCACCTAAGGCATTAAGGTTAACTATTGGCGTGCTAATGTCTGCAATGTCATAAAATTCTATTTTCTCCCTTATTGGTACAATAATACTTGCTTCTACAACAGGCAATTTTTCTAAAAAATCCTTATGCAAACTGTCAAATTTCGCTTTGTCCTTAAAATGCTTTGTTGGCCTTAACTTATTTTGCTCTGCTCTAATTTCGTTTACCTCATCAATTAAATGCTGTTGGCTTAAAAAGTAATCTGTTTGACTGTATAGATAATCTATAAAATCAAATAAGTTTTGTACTGCTTTTGTTATCATTTGTATTTTATGCTTTTTATTAAAAATCTAACTTAATATTTCCTGTTGCTTTTCTTTTGGCCTCATCTACAACCTTTGCATAAACCTGAGTGGTTTTTAAATCTTTGTGGCCTAACATCTTTGAAACCGTGTAAATATCTGTACCGTTAAATAATTGCAAGGTTGCAAACGTATGTCTGAAATTATGAAAAGTAATATCTTTAGTAATGCCTGCTGCACCTAACCATTGCCCTAAATGTTTGGAATGATAAGCAGTATATCTTAAACCATCAAATACAATACTCTTTGGCTCTCTAACCTCACCACAAAGACTAACAGCCTGCTCAGATATTGGCAGATACTCAATACCCTCTGTTTTTTCCTGCTCAAACTTTAAGAAATAACCTTGCCCCTTTACAAATTCAATTTCAGACCAAGTTAATTTTTTAATATCTGAATACCTCAACCCTGTTAAGGCAGAAAATAAAGCAGCACGCTTTAATAATTCATTATTGCAAGGTGTTTTTACAAGGTTGTTCAGTTCCTCAATAGTTAAATACTCTCTCCTTGTTTCTTTGGCCTTAATTGGGCTTATTTTAGCGTTTAAATCGTTCTGCAATATTCCATCTTTATAAGCCTGTTTCATCGAGGCTTTAACTTTATTGAAATACGAAACAGCAGAATTTTGAGAAAGTGTAACCTTAATCATTTGTTTGCTTTTAATACTTTTTGTTGTTAGCAGATATTCCTTAAAATCCTCTAAAAACTGCTCATTAAGTTTACTGAACGGCAAAACTCCTTTAGTAAATTGTTTGAGGTAATTATAAGCAGAAATCCAATTATCGTGGTTTGAGGCTTTACGCTTATCTGCTAACTTTTTGAAATACTCAACAAAATTTTGCTCACCTGCTGCTTTCAACCTCAACTGTTCTTTTTCGTAATGGCTGTAAATTTCAGGTTTATTGATAAAGTTATTTCTTTTCTGTCTAATGCTCTCAGCAATCTTTAACGTTTCCTCATTATGCTTTTTTTCTGTTGAGGTCAATGGTTTCAAATCTTTTTGTAACTGCTCTATAACTTCCTTACTTTTTCCTTTACTCTGCATTTCTTTTTTAAGTTCTGCCTTATCAATAAATAAGTAAAGCCCTAAAAACTCCCTCCGTGTTGGCTCACCTGTTTCTGCATTAATTATTGGTGGGTAAAAATCCAAATACAAACTTTTACGGCCTTTTGAAATTGTCTTTTGTCTGAGTGCTACTTTTGTTGCCATTGTGTTTTATGCTTTTGTGTAGTTAGTGTAGATAATGTAGTTTTAAAAACAAACTTATTTTTAATCAATTAATTTATTCAGCTCAGACTTTTTAATCCTTGTTAATCTCTCTGCGAGGTTTACGCTTTTTAATTTCCCGTTATCAATTAATCTGTAAACCGTGCGAACCGAAAATCCTAAAAGTATTGCAGCTTCTTTTGCCGTTAAAAACTCTTTTGCCTTTATCATTTCAATTGGCTCAGCCTCTTTTTTGATAATATCAATTTTAGCAATCTGTATTTTCTCATCTCTCTTTTTGGCTTTATAGCCTCTTTGGTTGCATTTATGACTGCAATACTTTGTTACGGTTGTTTTGGCCGTAAATATCTCATTACAGTACTCGCATCGCTTTTGTATCTCAATTTTACTTGCCATTAGTATCTTTAAATATCTTTAAGTGTAATTAAGTGTAATTAAGTGCCATAATCTCACCTTTTAGCTTCTAATTTTTGTACCTCATCTATCAAGGTACAGTAAAGGTACAAATTTAAACATAATATAGCAAAATATCACAAAACAATTAGTAAGTTTACACAAATAAAAAAAGCCCCATTAATAAGGCTTTATAATTGTTTATATCGGTTTTGTTATTGTTTGTTTTGTGGGTGTTACTTTCCGATACAAAACTTCGAAAAAATATTCCCCAATACTTCATCATTCGTAAACTCACCGGATATTTCACCCAACTGTTCCAACGCATTTCTCAATTCATACGCTAACAGTTCGGTGTGAATGCCGGAACTCACCGCCTCCTCCACCTGAAGCACTGATTGCAGCGACTTCCGCAGTGCGTCGTAATGTCTTTGATTGGTGATGATCACATTGCTTTCCTGATCTTTTAAATTTTCTACATAATCGATCAGGACTGTTTTTACGGCCTCAATTCCCGTTTGATCTCGTGCGGAAATCCTTAACAATTCATCACAATAATCCGGAAACAATTCGAGATTTAAGGTCGAGTCAAATTCGTTTGGAACTTCGTCGTTCGTCAGATCCACTTTATTGTGCACCAACACAATTTTCAGATCGTCGCGGTGGAATTCCTTCACAAAAGCAATCACTTCTGCGGTCGTAGAATCCTGCTCATCGTAGAGATACAAAAGCACTTTCGCGGAGGCAATTTTCTCCTTCGCTTTCGTTACCCCAATTTTCTCAATAATATCAGTGGTTTCCCGCAGTCCGGCTGTATCCACAAAACGGAATGCTGTACCTTTCAGATGAATCACTTCCTCAATGGTATCACGGGTCGTTCCTGCAATTTCCGATACAATGGCGCGTTCTTCTTTCAGCAAAGCATTCAAAAGCGTTGATTTTCCGGCGTTCGGTTTCCCGATGATGGCGACTTCTACTCCATTTTTAAGGGCATTCCCGTACTGGAAACTCTCGATCAGAGCGCTCAGTTTATGCCGAAGATTCAGCAGCAGTTTATTCATGGCGGTGCGGTCTGCAAATTCCACATCTTCTTCCCCGAAATCCAGTTCCAGTTCAATGAGCGAAGTGAAATTCAGTAAATCATTTCTCAAGATCGAAATCTCATTTGTGATTCCGCCTTTCAACTGATTCAAAGCCACTTTGCGCGAGGCTTCATTTTCTGAGGCGATCAGATCAGCGATGGATTCCGCCTGCGCCAAATCGATTCTGCCATTCATAAAAGCACGCATGGTAAATTCACCGGCTTTCGCCAACCGTGCGCCGTTCTTCACCAAAACTTCCAGAATTTTCTTGGCAATATGCGGCGAACCGTGAAAAGAGATTTCCACCACATCTTCTGTCGTAAAGGTTTTCGGCGCGAGAAAAACAGAGACCATCACTTCATCAATAACCTCTTCGGTATTGTTGGGTGTTGGATGTTGGGTGTTGGATGTTTGATGATGGGTGACGGACGATTCATTCTGAATGATGAACTGCTCAACATCTTCCGTCTCCGGTCTATCATCTATTATCTTTGTTCTTTCCTCTTTTTTCTTTCCTCTTGCCTCTCGGCTATTCCCGTCCACAATATAGCCGTAATGCACCGTATGCGACGGTACTTCTTCCAGATTTTTTCCTTTAAAAGTTCTTTGCGCAATTTTCACAGCATCCACGCCGGAAAGTCGGATAATTCCCAAAGCGCCCACTCCGTTTGCAGTCGCTATCGCACAGATCGTATCTTGATTCATGCTGCAAAATTACGGAATTATTCCTATTTTTCGGGACATTATAGCTATTGCCTGCAACTCCTTATCCATTCGCCTGAACACCCATTCATCCCTCATAATATGATCACATAACTCTTCTTTAACAACCCGTTTATAACTTTTCACAGATCGCACATCTTTAAAGTATGATGCGCATTCATGCATCATTGCCCATTGATATCTCTTTTATATCTGTTCACAACCAGCCATTACTAACTACCCAATCATTCCGCGCTCAATTGAAGGACGCTTGTCGCAACCTGTTCCACAAAAAAAGCCATCTCTTTCGAAATGGCTCTAATTTTATAAAAAGTCTTGATTATTTTAAAAAGACAACCATCAGGTACGTAAGTCCTGCCACGAAGGCTGAAATTGGAATGGTTAAAATCCAGGCCCAAAGCAAACTTACCGTGATTCCCCAGCGAACTGCAGAAACCCTTTTGGTAACTCCTACTCCAATAATAGCACCGGTAATGGTGTGGGTAGTAGAAACCGGAATTCCGAAATGTTCTGAAATGAAAAGGGTGATCGCTCCGGCGGTTTCAGCGGCAACTCCTTCCAGAGGGGTTACTTTTGTAATTCGGGTACCCATGGTTTTTACAATCTTCCAGCCACCACTCATGGTTCCTAAAGCAATCATTAAAAATGAGGTAAAGGGAACCCAAAAATAATGTTCTACAAAATAGTTGAACTGGTGGGTGCTGTCTAAAGCGAGGTAAACAGGATCCTGTAAGGTATGGGTGTGATGAAAAATAACGGCTGCTCCGATAATTCCCATTACTTTCTGTGCATCGTTCGTACCATGTCCTAAACTGAATAAGGCCGAAGAAACCAACTGTAGTTTCTTGAAGACATTATCCGCTTTACGGGGACTGGATCTTTTCGACACATTGACGATAAACAAAGTGATCAAAATGGAAATCGCAGAACCAATCAATGGTGCTAAGAAAATAAATAAAAAGATAGGAATCACTTTATCATACCTGACCACATCCTGCGTAAAGAGTTGCTTAAAGGACAGAATCAGCTTCTCAAAGACATCCAGATTCGGCTGAGCCAAAGAGATAAGATGATAATCAGTCACCAAAGCATGCATTAAAGCTGCTCCTAAAAATCCACCGATCAGGGTGTGCGATGATGAAGAAGGAATCCCAAACCACCATGTTAACAAATTCCAGGCGATGGCGGCCACTAAGCCCGCAAAGATAACTTCCAGATTAATGAAATCGGTATTCACTGATTTGGCGATGGTATTCCCAATCTTAAACTCGCCGATTACATAGGCAGCCAGAAAAAAGGCTGCAAAATTCCATACGGCGGCCCAAAGAACTGCCTGGAAAGGGGTTAAAACTTTTGTTGAAACGATGGTCGCAATAGAGTTAGCGGCATCATGAAATCCATTGATATAGTCAAAAATCAGGGCTAGTACAATGATGATGATGAGTAGAATCGGTAAATCCATTCTTTTGTTTATACTGAATTAGGGAATAGATTAGGCGTATTTAATCAAAATACTGTCAATCGTGTTGGCTACATCTTCGGCTTTGTCAGTCACTGTTTCCAGATATTCCAAAACTGATTTTACCTTAATAATCAATAATGCATCATTGGTCTCAAACAATTTCACGATCGCCTGGCTCAAAACGTCATCAGCGATATTCTCGAAAGAGTTAATTTTAATACAGGATTCTTTAACGGCTTTCGGATCTTTGAAATTGTTCAGGTTTTTAAGGGCAAGCTGAACTTCGAGACATGATTTGTAAATCAACAGCGTAAATTCTGTGTAAGCAGGATCCAGAGGCGCTTTATACAAATAAATATATTTAGCAGAAGCGTACATAAAGTCAGCAATATCATCTAACCCACTGGCCAAATGACTGATGTCTTCTCTGTCAAACGGAGTGATAAAATTCTCTCCCAGCTGTACGAAAATCTCATGAGTAAGATCATCCATTCGGTGTTCGTAATCACTCATGTGCTGCAACATCGTATCATCATTGATATCAAAATCGAGTAGACTTTCGTGAAATTCTTTTGACATCGCTACCAGTTCTTCAGCAACTTTTTCAAACAGTACAAAAAACACTTTGTCTTTCGGCTGGAACATTTTAAAAATATTTCCGATTCCCATTATAATTCTTTTAATTAGTGGTGCAAATTTCCGAAAAAGACTGATAGGTTTCTCATTTTTATATTAAGTTTTATTAACATACCGAAAATACTTCCTAACAAAAGAAAAACAGCCTTAATAATAATTAAACTCTTTGACAGCAGAATTGCCGCTACCACACCAATTGATGTTTCATAGATGATCTATGGATCGTTCATGAGGAGATCATTAAAAAAAATTGAGATGCTGTTTAAATTTATTTATAGAATACAAGTAAAGGCACGATTGTCTTGCTCAGTAAATTGTACCGCATGCTTATCTGCAGGAGTAAACCATTATTACAAAACCGTGTTTCATCAAAAATCCCTGCCCGGATTCATAAAACATCAACCAAAAAAAAAAAACAGTCCCATTACTGATAATGGAACTGTTTTGTATTGAATAAGAAAGAAAAATTAGTTAGATTCTTCTGCTCTCATGTCTTTTCCTTTAAACTTCTGAGTTTGTAATCCTTTAAGGACTTCGTCTTTAAATGATTTTTCTACTTCAAAGAATGAGAATTTCTCTAAAATTTCGATATTCCCAATATCTGGTCTTTTTCTTGATTTTTCAGTAGACTTGTTGATGATTTCAAGCATGTCAATTTTTTTCAAGTTGTCCCGTTTTCCTAAGTTAAAGAAAAACCGTACCATATCTCCATCATTTCTTCTAGGTTTTCTGTCTCTGGATTCGCCTCTGTTTCCACCATCTCGTTCTCTGGAATCACGGTTTCCACCATCGCGGTCTCTTCCACCATCTCTGCTTCCACCATCACGGTTATTACTGAAACGGTTTCCGCTATCTCTTCTGTCACCTCTGTCGCGGTCTCTGCCTCTTCCGTCGCGGTCTCTGCCACGGTCTCCGCCCCGATCATCGCTGTTGAATTTCTGATCAACCAAATCGTCTTTATCTTTATAGTAAAGCGCCATGTCTCTCAACTGCAACTGCAATAACTGGTGAACCAATTCTTCTTTGGTAAAAGCTGATAAATCCGGAATCAACTCATTGTCGAATTCAACAAGATTTTCATGCTCTGTAAATAACTTTTCGAATACGCCGGCAACCTGTGCTTCGATAATCTTTTTACCCGTTGGGATTTTTTTCTCAACGATTTCAATCTTGGTAGACTGTTTAATCTGCTTTAACTTTCTGGATTCCTCCGGTTTAATTAATGCAATTGAAATACCGTCTTTTCCAGCACGGCCTGTTCTACCACTACGGTGAACAAATACTTCAGGATCATCCGGTAAAGAGAAGTGAATCACGTGGGTTAATGAATCTACATCTAATCCTCTCGCCGCAACATCGGTTGCCACAAGGATATCGATGTTTTTCAAACGGAATTTCTTCATCACTGTATCCCGTTGCGCCTGAGATAAATCACCGTGAAGTGCATCTGCCGCGTAACCGTTCTGCATCAAAAAGTCAGCGACTTCCTGAGTTTCCATACGGGTTCTACAGAAAAGAATTGAATACTGATTTGGATTTGCATCGATCAGTCTTTTCAAAGCTTCTTTTTTGTTTCTGTAACCCACCACGTAATATTCGTGTTTGATATTTTTCTTCACCTCATTTAAAGAACCCACAACAATTCGGTGAGGATTCGTCAAATAGTTTTTAGAAATTCTTTCCACTTCTCTATTCATCGTTGCCGAAAATAAGAAAGTTTGTTTGGTTTCCGGTGTTTCGTTTAAAATAGTTGCCAAATCATCTTTGAAACCCATTGATAACATTTCATCAGCTTCATCAAGCACCAACCACTGGATTTCAGAGAAATCAAGGGCTTTTCTGTTGATCAGGTCAATCACCCTACCTGGCGTCCCCACAATAATCTGTGGTTTGTCCCGTAGCGATCTGATTTGATCACTGATACTGCTTCCACCATAAACTGCTGTAGTTTTGATGTTCCGCATGTATTTCGAATAATTAATAATGTCTTTGGTAATCTGCAAACAAAGTTCTCTGGTTGGACAAAGCACCAATAATTGGATTTTGCGACTCCCGTCGTCAATCATATCCAAAATCGGAAGCGTAAACGCTGCTGTTTTGCCTGTTCCCGTCTGCGCAAGTGCGATTAGATCGCGTGTATCTGTAGAGATAAAAGGAATAGTCTGTTTTTGGATTTCTGTTGGGCTAATAAAGCCCAGTTCGCCAATTGCCTTCAAGATTTCAGGGCTTAAATTGGTCTCCGTAAATAAATTCATGTAAAAGATCGTCTATAAATTGGGTGCAAAGATACGTTTTTTATTTATCATAATTATATCGATGGTTTATTAAATTATTGTTAATAATTACTTTGCGCGATTTTGATCCATTAAACTCCTTATAATAAAGTCTTTCCGCTCAACGAAAATATGTATTCAATTTCTCAAAACGTTTTAAAAAATATAGAATTCTCTTTTAATTTAGACTAAAAACCCCTCACAAATAACGCCAATTTGAAAACATACGGTCTGATTTTTCCATTCACACATCACCGTCAACGATTACTTGTTACCTCATGTTCTCTTGTTCTCCTGTTCACATGTTTACTTCCTCCATGTTCACTTCCAAAAAATATTCTTTAAATTTGCACCATTCAATTATGGAACACTTACATTTAAAAACCGCCGCTTTTCATACTTTAGGCTGCAAACTCAATTTTGCAGAAACCTCAACCATTGCCCGTCAGCTTACTGGTGCCGGTTATCAGAAAGTAAATTTCGATGAGCCTGCTAACGTGTACATCATCAATACCTGTTCGGTGACCGAAAATGCAGACCGCGAATGCAAGTTTCATGTAAAGCGCGCCATGAAAGCCAATCCCGATGGTTTGGTGGTTATTTTAGGATGTTATGCCCAGTTGAAGCCGGAAGAAATTTCCGCAATTGAAGGCGTTGATTTGGTTTTAGGAGCCAAGGAAAAATTCAATATTTTGAGTTACCTCGATGATTTGCAGAAATCAGAAAACCACGGAATCATTCATTCCTGCGAAATTGACGAAGCCGATTTCTTCATCGGAAGTTATTCGATTGGGGACCGAACCCGCGCTTTTTTGAAAGTACAGGATGGCTGCGATTACAAATGCACCTATTGCACGATCCCTTTAGCCAGAGGAATTTCCCGCTCCGACACCATAGAAAATGTCGTAAAAAACGCCACTGAAATCGCCCAAAAAGGAATTCGCGAAATCGTTTTAACCGGTGTGAATATCGGCGATTACGGAAAAGGTGAATTTGGAAATAAAAAACATGAACATACTTTTCTGGATTTAATTTCAGAATTAGACCTGGTGGAAGGCATTGAAAGAATCCGAATTTCATCTATTGAACCGAATTTATTGAAAGACGAAAGCATAGAACTGGTGGCGAAAAGCAAGCGTTTTGTGCCTCATTTCCATATTCCTTTACAGAGTGGAAGCGATGATTTATTAAAGAAAATGAAACGCCGGTACCTGACGGATATCTACGCTAACCGGGTGGCAAAAATCCGGCAGGTGATGCCCGATTCCTGCATCGGTGTTGATGTCATCGTAGGATTCCCGGGAGAAACAGAGGAGAAATTCCTGGAAACTTATAATTTCCTGAATGAATTACCGATTTCTTATCTCCACGTCTTTACCTACTCTGAAAGAGAAAATACAGAAGCTGCAGAAATGCAAGGTGTCATTCCGATTCCTGAAAGAAAGAGAAGAAATAAAATGCTGAGAATTCTTTCAGAGAAAAAGAAAATGGCTTTCTACGAAACCCAGCTTGGAAAAACACTTCCTGTCCTTTGGGAGCACGAAAATAAAAACGGAATCATGTTTGGCTTCACCGAAAATTATGTGCGGGTACAAAAGCCGTTCGATGAAAATTCTATCAATCAAATAGAAATTTTAAAGCTCAAAAAAATATTGGCCGATGGAACAGTTTCTGTATTCCCGGCTTTTGAGGAATTTCTGGCAAAAATTTAAATACAGTTTAACAAAATTTAAACAGGCTCTAAGTTTAAGAGCCTGTTTAAGTTTTAATGCTATTTTCATTTTGCACCCGTAAGAGCCCCAAACCGCAACATTCATTTCCAATTTCCGAAGAAAATCTTAATTTCTCTTCATGCCTTAATGTTTAAAAATAAACGATCAGACCAGTTTTTTTTTTACCGCAAAAGAAGCAAAAGTTTTATCTTAATACGTTTTTCAAAAGACGGCAAAAGGCGGTGCAAGTTATTTTTTTAACCACAAAGTCACAAAGTCATATCGTTATATTTATTTTTATGCTGCAAAAAAGTTCATGAAGATTTCCGCGCAGTAACTCACGAAGAAAATCTTAATTTCTCTTCATACCTTAATGTTTAAAAATAAACGGGTATACCAGTTTTTTTTAACCGCAAAAGAAGCAAAAGTTTTATCTTAATACGTTTTTCAAAAGGCGGCAAAAGGTGGTGCAAATTTTTTTTTAACCACAAAGTCACAAAGCGATACAGTTGTGTTGAAATTTTTTATGCCGCAAAAAAGTTCATGAAGATTTGTGTACGGTCAACTCCGAAGGACAGCTTAATATTCTTAATTTCTTCATCACAGCTTAATGGTTCAATTTTCAATGATTATTTTCAGTTTTTTTTAACAGCAAAAGAAGCAAAAGTTTTATCTTAATTCGTTTTTCAAAAGGCGGCAAAAGGTGGTACAAATTATTTTTTTAACCACAAAGTCGCAAAGTCAACAGTTATCCTGAAGTTTTTATGCTGCAAAAAAGTTTATGAAGATTTCCGCGCAGTAACCCACGAAGAAAATCTTAATTTCTCTTCATACCTTAATGTTTTAAAAATAAACGCTCACGCCAGTTTTTTTAAACTGCAAAAGAAGCAAAAGTTTTATCTTAATTCGTCTTTCAAAAGTTGGAAAAAAAGTTGGTCCAAAATTATTTTTTAAACCACAAAGTCACAAAGTGATACAGTTGTGTTGAAATTTTTTAAGCTGTGAAAAAGTTCTTGAAGACTTGTGTACGGTCAACTCCGAAGGACAGCTTAATATTCTTAATTTCTTCATCACAGCTTAATGGTTCAATTTTCACTGATTATTTTCAGTTTTTTTTAAACCGCAAAAGAAGCAAAGTTTTATCTTAATTCGTTTTTCAAAAGTTGGAAAAAAGTTGCTGCAAATTATTTTTTAAACCACGTAGTCACAAAGTCAACAGTTATCCTGAAGTTTTTATGCTGCAAAAAAGTTCATGAAGATTTCCACGAAAAAGAAAATCTTAATTTCTCTTCATTTCTTAATGTTTTAAAAATAAATGCTCACGCCAGTTTTATTGTAACATCCTTCCTTCTAAGAAAACAATTTTAAACTGATAGGTCAATTATGTTTAAAATAAATGTAAACATTCATCATTTATTTTGTCGGTTTATTATTTTCCCATATCTAAACTTTCGAACATATTCGGGAAATACATGAGCAAAATAAAATAGAAAATAATCATCACGACAATCACAGCGATTGCAATGAGTACGATAGGCGCAGGTTTATTTTTATCAGTTGGTTCCATGATTTGTAAGTTAAAGATTCCCTTATTGAGCATCAACTTTTACACCAGATTGATCAGGCATTTCTGTCTGCGCTTTTTCCATTGGAATTTTAGAAAACCGAGGTTGCAGAATCTTTGCGATTAAGCCCGTCCAGCCGGTTTGGTGCGACGCTCCTACTCCACGGCCGTTATCACCATTAAAATATTCATAAAATAAAATGTAATCCTTGAAGTCAGGATCTTCCTGAAATCTCGGATATTGCCTGTTAAAAGGACGTTTTCCGTTTTCATCCATTAAAAAAATCGCAGCTAACCGTTTGCCCAGAAAATCTGCAATCTCATCTAAATTCAAGTAATTTCCGCTGCCAGTCGGGCATTCTACTTTAAAATCGGGACTGTAATAAAAGAAGAAGCGCTGCAGACTTTCAATAATTAAAAAATTAATGGGAAACCAAATGGGTCCCCGCCAATTGCTGTTGCCGCCAAACATATCGCTGTCACTTTCTGCCGGGAGATATTTCACAGTATAATCGGTTCCGTCTAAATTAATATGAAACGGATTTTCTTCATATTCCTTTGATAAAGCCCGCACGCCATAGTCGCTCAGAAATTCTTTTTCATTCAGCATTCTTTCCAGCAGTTTTTTCAGCCGGTGGCCTCTCAATAAAGAAAGTAAATGTTTGGAATCGCTGCCTTTTACTTCCCAGTGGGAAACGAGGGCAGCCAACTTCGGTTTGTTTTTTAAGACCCAGTCCATTCTTTCTTTGAAAGCGGGTAATTTATTGAGCATTTCTTCATCGATTACCTCTACGGCAAACATGGGAGTCAAACCTACGATGGTACGGATCCGCATAAACATATTGGTACAGTCTTTCAGCTGCAGCGCGTCATAAAAAAACTCGTCCTGATCATCCCACAGCGAAAAATCATTTTCTCCCATATTGTCCAGTGCATTGGCAATACTTAAAAAATGTTCAAAGAATTTGGTGGCCATATCTTCATATACTTTATTATACAAAGCCAGTTCCATAGCGATTCTCATCATATTCAGTGAGAACATCGCCATCCAGCTGGTACCGTCGGCCTGTTCTAAATTCTCCCCATACGGCAAAGTTTCATTTCGGTCGAAAATTCCGATATTGTCTAAACCCAGGAAACCTCCTTCGAAAATATTATTTCCATTATTGTCTTTTTTATTGACCCACCAGGTGAAGGTCATCAATAATTTCTGAAAAACTCCTTCCAGAAATTCCAGGTCAGGTTTTCCTTTGAGGACTTCATCAATTTTAAAAACCCTGAAAGCGGCCCAGGCATGAACCGGCGGATTGACATCGCTGAAATCCCATTCATACGCCGGCAACTGACCGTTCGGATGCATAAACCATTCGAGGGTCAACAGTTTCAACTGCTGTTTGGCAAAATCAGCATCGATAATGGAAAAACTTAAGGTATGAAAGGCCAAATCCCAAGTGGCAAACCACGGATATTCCCATTTATCGGGCATTGAAATGATATTCAGAGAATTGAAATTTTCCCAGTTTTCATTTCGGATATGTCTTCGGGATTTCGGGGGTGGGATTTCGGAAGGATCACCTTCTAACCATTTTTCAATATTGTAATGGTAAAACTGTTTGCTCCACAACATTCCGGCGAACGCCTGCCGCTGTACTAATTTTTCATCAGCGGTTTTTACGCCTTTCTGTACCTCTTTATAAAAATCATCGGCTTCTGTTTTCCGTTGTGAAAAAACAGAATCAAAATCTGCAAACGGCTGCTCAAAATCCCGGTCGCATAAGCGGAATTCGAAAACCTGCGTCGCATTTGCCGGGATTGTTTCATCGATAAAGAAGGAGGCCTTGGTGCCATTCTTTTCATTATTAATGGAGTTTTCATTTCCATTAATAATGAAATCATTGATGCCGTCTTTGCAATATTTCCCGGCATTTACCGACTGAAATAAGCGCTGATAATTGGTTTCATTGTCGCAAAAAAGAACGTCAGAAGATTGTTTAGCGTAGATATTTTTTATGGTTAATTGTTGATGATTAACCGCAATCTGATCCGAATTTACCGCGTTTAAATGAGGCCGGTAACCGTCATAACCCCAACTCCAGGTATTCCTGAACCAGATTGTGGGCAGAAGAATCAAAGGAGCGTCTTGCGACGATTTATTGGTCACCGTAATTTTGATGAGTATGTCTTCGGGAGAGGATTTGGCGTATTCAATGAAAATATCAAAATATTCATTCCGGTCAAAAATCCCGGTATCGATGAGTTCATATTCCGGATTTTCTTTTCCGGCCTGTTCATTTTTAAGGATTAAGTCTTCGTAAGGAAAAGCGTTTTGGGGATATTTATACAACATCTTCATGTAAGAATGCGTGGGCGTATTGTCTAGATAATAGTAATATTCCTTCACATCTTCGCCATGATTGCCCTGACTGTTGGATAACCCGAACAGCCGTTCTTTGATCCTATCGTCTTTTTTGTTCCAAAAACCTAAGGAGAAAACGAGCAGTTGTTTATCATCACAAATGCCGCAAATTCCCTCTTCACCCCAACGGTAAGTTTTCGCTTCGGCAGAATCATGGTTGGTATAATCCCACGCGTCACCATCAGCGCTGTAATCCTCGCGAACCACTCCCCATTCCCTATTGCTGACGTAAGGACCCCATTTTTTCCAGGCAATATCGGGGAGTCTTTTATTTTCTTCTATCATCTTATTTTGAGTTTAAAAGCCAATTAATATGTAGAAATTCTTCAGAGTAAGAAACAATGATTATGCAATGAGAAAGGCAGTTTTACCGATGATGAATCACCTCATGAAAAATCTTGATTTTTTACAATCCTCACAAAAAGGAAGAAATTTACCCGCCCGTTGAGAAAGATTCGAAGGTGGTCATTCCTCCATCGATAAAGACACTTGCTCCAGTAATATAATCTGCCAGATCGCTCGCCAGAAAAACCGCCAGATTCCCAATATCCTTAGGCTGACCAATTCTGTTATACGGAATCAATTTCAGCAAAGAATTTAATTCCTCCGGTGTTTGCCACGCATCTTTATTGATTGAAGTCTGAATCGCGCCCGGACAAATGGAGTTCACGCGGATTTTATCTGCCCCATACTCCTGCGCCAACGTCTGCATCAACATCCTGATTGCCCCTTTACTGGAAGCATAATTGGCATGACCAGCCCAAGGAATAATTTCGTGAACGGATGAAATATGAATGATTTTTCCGCAGGCGACCGAACGGGAGGGATCAATTCCTCTTCTAAGAAATTCTTTCACAGCTTCCCGGGCGCATAAAAACTGACCGGTTAAATTAATCCCAATCACGGCATTCCACTGATCCAAAGTCATTTCGGTAAACTTCGCATCTTTTTGAATTCCGGCATTGTTGACTAAAATATCAACGGTGCCTAATTGTTTTACAACCTCCTGAAACATTTTGATGACTTCGTCTTCTTTGGAAACATCGCATTGGTAAACGATTCCTTTTCCTCCTTTATCAGTGATTTCTTTCAGAACGGCAGTTGCTTTTTCCAGGGAACCTTCCGAGGGATAATTAATGACAACCTTAGCGCCTGATTCTGCCATCGACTGCGCAATTCCGGCTCCGATTCCGCTGGAAGAACCTGTGATAATGGCGACTTGATTTTTAAGAGAAACTTCCATAGCATAAGTTTATTATTTAAAAAATAAAGAATAGAAACTATCGAGCCAAATTACGCCGCTCCGCCACAGTTGACTTATATTTTAATGGTGATAAACATCTTCATACATGACGCCTGCTTCAATTCTGACCGGTAAAAAATTCTCTGCAGGAACAATCGGGCAGTTGTAATCGAAAGCATTATAGGCACAATAGGGTTGGTAGGATTTGTTGAAATCTAAAATAATGACATTGTTTTTCGGAATTTTCAAATCCATGTATTTCCCGCCACCATAGGTTTCTTTGTCGTTAGTCAAGTCCCGGAAAGGAAGAAAAAGATAGTCTTTGTATTTTTTCGTCTTTATTAATGCTAAGTTTTGATAAAGCGTTAAAGTCAATTCCTGACCATCTAAAACAAATGTCACTTTGCCGAATTCCCGGTAGGTTCTGGTTTTCCCCGAAGACGTGGGAAGTTCAAAAGGTACTGGATTTTCAGTTTTGATGAATTTTGCAGAAACGCGGTATTTTAAATCAACAGGAAAAAAAGGATGCTCTTTGAAACCGGTAAAATTACTTCCCCTCAAGGGAGTTTCCTTTGGGTTTAAATATTCTGCGTTGAGATCTTTCTGAAACTTTTTAACATCAGAAAACTCCTTTTCCTGAATGTTTGAAACGCAGGAGGTCAGCAGAAAACCCATCATCACAATGAAGAAATTTTTCATTTCTTATAGTATTTTTTTCTGATGGTTTCGTAGTAACTTTCGTCTGCAGAAACGTAAAAAGGCATTTCGATAAAATTTTGATCACGGTACATTCCGAGATGCAGATAAACCGGTTCTGCAGATTTTTCAGTCTTTAATTTAAAATTTAAAACATCCATAAAATCTTTGGGCGACTTTGTGGTATGGGCAGAAACCAACTTTCCTACGGTTACTTTTCCATTTTTATAATAGAGGTAATTACAGGATTTCTTTAGGGAATCCGGGGATAACCTTGCCTGGAACTTTTTCGAAATGTTAAATCCTTCAAATGCAGAATAGTCTTTATTTTCACATTTTTTAAAATAGGTTTCAACAAAATCCTGGGCAATCTGTTTTCTTTCTTTATTCATTTTATTCACTGAAACTACGTCGTATCGAGAGTTGCAACTTCCCAGCAAAAAGGGAATCATCCACAGGAAATAGATTTTCTTCATTCTAATTAATTTTTACTTTATAAATATCGGTTTTATTTCTTTTAATATTTTTGATCCAGAATCCACCTTCTTCCGGAATTTCTTCTTTTAAATCAAAATTAGTACACGCTTTTGGCAACCCAGAAAAAACCAGGGTAAACCAATAATCTTTCATCGGTGGAACTTCTGTCCAGTAAGGAAAAAGTGAAATATTCTCGTGGTGAATCAATGTGCTTTTATGTCCCAAACTCTCATCAATCAGAAATGTCGAAGGCCAGATACGGATCAGCATATCCAAAAAAGGAGTCGCCGGAAAACAGCAGTGTACGATGACCTGTTTTTCCAGTTCTACCTTCGGCTGAAGCGCTGCCAGCAGTTCCGGTGAAATTTCGGGTTTGGTAATGGTTGTCATTTTTAAATAAGCAATGGGTAATGGATAATGAGTAATTGCTAATTATCGAGTTGGAGTATTTCTTTGGTGTAGTTTCTAATATTTCGGATAAGTTCGGGATTATCTGCCAATTTCTGTCCATAGGTCGGAATCATTTCTGTTAATTTTTCTTTCCATTCATGTTGAACTTTTTCAGGGAAACATTTCTCTAAGACCTGAACCATCGCAAATGCAGCCGTAGAAGCGCCGGGAGAAGCGCCCAACAGGGAAGCGATCGTTCCGCTTTTATTCACAACGACTTCTGTCCCGAATTCTAATTTACCGCCTTCTTCTTCACTTTTTTTAATGATCTGAACTCTTTGTCCCGCAATTTTCAATTCCCAGTCTTCTGATTTCGCATCTTTTACAAACTCTCTTAAATGCTGCATCCGCTGTACTTTGGTCATCGCGACCTGTTGCACGAGATATTTCGTTAACGGCAGATTATGCCACCATGCGCCAAACAGGGATTTGATATTTTTTTGATTGACACTTTCCGGTAAATCCAGGTAGCTACCTTCCTTTAAAAACTTGGTCGAGAATCCTGCAAATGGTCCAAAGAGCAGTGCTTTTTCTCCATCAATAATCCGCAAATCCAAATGGGGGACACTCATTGGCGGAGCTTCCACACCGGCCTTGGTGTAGACTTTTGCCTGATGCTTTGCGATTAATTCAGGGTTATGGGTAACCAGCCACTGGCCGGAAACCGGAAATCCGCCATAGCCTTCACTTTCGGGAATATCGGAACTTTCGAGCAGCGGAAGCGCGTAACCACCTGCACCGATAAACACAAAATCAGCGGTAATATCGCTCACTTTATAATGCATACGGTCTTTGACTTTCACCAACCATTTTCCGTCGGACAAAGGATCAATATCTTTCACATCATGGTACAAATAAACATCGGTGTGGGAATCTTCCGCTAAAAACCGTCCCATTTTCCGGGTTAATGTTCCGAAATTAACATCGGTTCCTAAATCCATTTTCGTGGCTGCGAGGACTTCGTTATCTTTTCTTTTGGCCATAATTAAAGGAATCCATTCGCGCAGTTTGTCGTGGTCTGTGGTAAATTCCATTCCTTTAAACAATTCAGACTGAATCATTTTTTCATGACGCTTTCTTAAATATTCAACATCATCTTTGCCGAAAACCAAACTCATGTGCGGACAGGAATTAATAAAGTCTTTCGGCCGGTCAATATATTTTTTAGAAAGTAAATAAGACCAGAACTGTTTCGAAATTTCGAATTGTTCGGCAATACTTTCTGCTTTGGAAATATCGATAGAACCTTCTTCGTTCTCTGGCGTATAATTGAGTTCACAGAAGGCAGAATGTCCTGTTCCTGCATTATTCCAGGCGGCTGAACTTTCCCGGGCGAAGCGGCCGAGTCTTTCGAAAATAACAATTTTCAGGTCGGGATCAAGCTCGTGAAGCAAGGTTCCGAGTGTGGCACTCATAATTCCTCCGCCGATTAAAACAACGTCGTAATGGGATTGAAGGGCTTTATTATTGGCTGATGTAGGCATATCATTCTATTTTAAGATAACGAATTTCGGTAAAACTTTTGTTTTAGCTCAAACAAAAGCTGTTAAAAATTCCTTAAACACCTATTTATAAAAAAGTATGGTGACACCCTTCTCCATTTTAATCAGTTAAAATTCAGTATAATCTGTGGAATCTGCACTGAAATGCTACTGTCTTGTTTTAAGAGCCCGATTAAAATTCTTCAAAATTAATAGCCCCAATCCCTAATGGGTGTAATTCTGATGAATTTTTAAGAAATTTTCCACCCTTTAGGTCGGGGAAAATTTCTTTTTTAAGCAAATTTAAACAGGCTCTCAGATGAAAACAAAATCTTAATTCCCGGAAAAAGGAATTACATAAAAATACACCGACATAAAATGGCAGAATGTTCCTAATAAAACGAACAGATGAAAAATGGCGTGATTGAATTTTATTTTATGAATGCTGTATAAAACCGCACCCATGGTATAGGAAATACCGCCAGCAAGCAACCAAACCAATCCCCGGAAATCCAGATGATACAGCAGACTGTCAAAACTGAAAATAATCAGCCAGCCCATTCCGACATAAAGAACAGTGGATAGAATATTAAATCTGCCCGTAAAGAAAAGTTTAAAAATAATTCCAATTAAGGCAATGCCCCAAACGACTCCAAAAATCGTATAACCTTCCGGGCCATTAAGAGAAACCAGGGCGAAGGGCGAGTACGTTCCGGCAATTAATACATAAATCGCGGCATGATCGAAGATATTAAGCCGGTATCTTCTTTTAGGATGTTTGGATGAATGATATAATGTAGAAGCCAGATAAAGGATAATCATGCTCAGACCAAAGATAGAAAAACTGATGAGCGCCCTTTTACTTCCTAAATCCAGTGCGCGAAACACCAATAAAACCAAGGCCACGACACTCAGGAGCAAACCGGTAAAATGAGACCAAATATTGAACCGCTCTTCTAAAACTGAATAGGTATGAACGGCATATTTTGTCCCGGATTTCATTAATTTAAGAGTAAGGTTAATTTTTTAAATTCAGTTTCGGCATTTTTCTCGTTGTATAAAATTCCGTAAATCGTATCGATAATCGGCGTTTTCAGTTGTTTGCTCTTTGCGGTATGGTATACGGAATCTGCTGCATAATATCCTTCTGCAATCATATTCATCGACTGGATGGCCGATTTTACGGTATACCCTTTTCCGATGAGATTTCCTAAATTCCGGTTACGGGAAAACAGCGAGTACGCCGTTACCAGTAAATCACCGAGATAAGCGCTCTCATTCACATCCCGTGGAACTTCGTACACGGATTCCAGAAAAATCTCCATTTCACGAACTGCATTAGAAACAAAAACAGCCGTAAAGTTATCACCATATCCTAAACCGCTGGAAATACCGGCACCTACTGCATATATGTTTTTCAAAATCGCACTGTATTCATTTCCTAAAATATCTTTGCTGCAGTGAACATTAATAAAGTCCGAAGAAAACAGAGAAAATAATTTATGGGCAACCTCCTCTTCTGCAACTGCAATCGTAAGGTAAGACAGCCTTTCCATACCAACTTCCTCTGCGTGACAGGGACCGGCGATTACGGCCTGATTGCGGAAACCTATTTTGAATTCATCACGAAGATAATGCGCCACAACATCATTTGCCTTGGGAACAATTCCTTTAATTGCAGAAACAAAAATTTTATTCCCGTAATCGCAGGTCATTTTATCCATTGCATCTGAAAGATAAATGGACGGCGTTGCCAAAACCACTACTTCACACGCTGAAACCAATTCATTAATATCGGTAGTGACCTTCAGATTTTTCGGATCAAAAGAGACCGAAGTTAAGTAATTGGGATTATGACCGCGTTGCTCAATCGCCCCTTTTACATACTCATTCCGCACACACCAGTGAACCAGCTTGCTATTTTCAACCAACATTTTCACAATTGCAGTTGCAAAACTACCACTTCCTACTACGCCAACCGGAATATTTTGAGTCTGTGATTTTGGGGCTTTCTTTTTTGTCATAATTAAAAAAACTTAAGTACTGTTCAGAAGTTTCTGAACAAGCAGGAATCTTCAGCACAAAGATATTAAAGCTTTCTGAAATAGGACAAACAATTGTTTTGTAATAAACTGAACTAAATCATCAGACACCGCGCTCACATAAAAAAAACCTTTTAAAAATATTTTATAAATTTGCACTCTCAATTTTTTGACAACCAAGTGTTTAATAATGAAGAATTTTATAAGCAGTAAAAGAAACATCAGTTTAATCCTCGGACTCCTGGTAGTGGTTATTTTCGGACAGGCGATTTTTATCGGAAAACTTTACTCGGAAAAAGACGATAAATCATACCAGGTCAATTTAGTACCGGTTAAAACTGAAAAAGACAGCATCGATTACCTGGAGTTAAAGAACAACCTGACTCTAGTTGACCATAGGGTCCAGGAACTTAATTCCTTTTTGGCCGCAAAGAATTTATCTGACGGCAAAATAGAGATGCTCGCGAAAGACAGTATTTCGAATACGGTATATCTGGCAAAACAAACCAATCGCTACAGCCAGTATTTAGTGGATTTACAGAAAAAATTACAACAGGTTCCTTTGGGAATTCCTACCGACGGCTATATTTCCTCGCAATTTGGAAAAAGAAAAAATCCGTTCCCTGAAAAAACAGTGATGTTGGCATCCGTACATTCCGCAAAAGCTGAACCACCGTACATCGAAGTAAAAGACAGCTTAGGAAATGTGACTAAAAAAATGATCGTTCCTAATCCAAACCAACAATTGTCCGAAAAAAATAACGCTCCCGCCGAAAAAGACCAGATGAAATTTCATAAAGGGCTGGACATTGCCGTGGCTCACGGATCCGATGTCCGGAGTGCGGCCTCAGGAAAAGTAATTTTTGCCGGCGAAAAAAGCGGTTACGGAAACTGTGTCATTATCTCGCACGGAAATGGTTTGGATACCCTCTACGGACACCTTTCTAAAATATTGGTAAAAACAAATGATGTGGTAACGGTAAACGATGTGATCGCAAAATCCGGAAATACAGGCCGCTCCACCGGACCTCATCTTCACTACGAAGTTCACAAAAACAACAGGCCGGTAAATCCGAAACTGTTCCTGAATCTCTAATCAACTCATTTAAAAATACTGACGCTCCTGAATTTTCGGGAGCGTTTTTTTGTGGGAATCCTTAAAATATCTTCTGATTCTGATTACCTGTTTTTACTGATACTACTCTTTTTCTTAAACGCCAAATGCACCAATAAACTTTCACAAACAACACAAATTATCAATGTTATTGGTGAGAATATTCGTGTTATTGGTGTTAAAAAGTACCGTTTAATTTTCACCATTAAGATTCCAGTTAAAAATTAATATCATTAAGATTTTCTTTGGAAATGCAAATACACTTTTTTTATCTCTTGGAAAATTTAAAAAGGGTTTATCCTTGACTTTGCGGTTTTTAAAACAAATTTAAACAGATCTTTTGTAAAAACATGGTTGGCGGTTGTGTTAAAATTACAGTTTAACGTTCACCATTAAATTTTCGGTTTTCTAAACCCTTTTTTTAAATTAGAAAGAATTTCTTTTCCCGGGTTTCAACCCATAGTTTAGAAAAATTTACTGAAATTTGCAGTCGCCCAAAAAATGAAGTTGTGTTATGAAATTATGTATTGCTGAAAAGCCAAGTGTTGCCCGGGATATTGCTAAAGTTTTAGGAGCTGATGTTCCCAAACAGGGCTATTTTGAAGGCAATGGCTATTGGGTAACATGGACGTTTGGACATCTTTGTACGCTGAAAGAACCGCATGATTACAGTCCGCACCTTAAAGCCTGGAATTTATTCACACTTCCTATTATTCCAGATCCTTTCGGAATAAAATTAATAGAAAATGCTGGTGTTGAAAGGCAATTTAAAATCATTGAAAAATTAGTTGCTGACTGTGAAGAAGTCATCAATTGCGGGGATGCGGGGCAGGAAGGAGAAGTGATACAGCGTTGGGTTTTACACAAAGCCAAATGTAAAAAACCCATCAAAAGACTTTGGATTTCTTCACTGACGGAAGTGGCCATTAAAGAAGGATTTGCCAACCTGAAACCTTCTGAAGATTACCATAATCTTTATCAGGCCGGAAATGCACGCGCTATTGGCGACTGGCTTTTGGGAATCAATGCCACCCGATTATTCACCCGAAAATTTGGAGGAAACAAAAGTGTCCTTTCCATTGGTCGCGTTCAAACGCCCACTTTGGCCATGATCGTTCAGCGACAAAAAGAAATTGATGCCTTCAATACCGAAGAATACTGGGAACTGAAAACCAAATACCGGGACGTTATTTTCAATGCGGCCATAGACCGTTTAAAAACGAAAGAAAAAGCAGAAAAAGGTTTGGAATATTTAAAACAAAACCTTTTCGAAATCGTTTCTTTTGAAATTAAAGAAGGCAAAGAGAAAAATCCAAGACTTTTTGATTTGACGGCTTTACAGGTTGAAGCCAACAGGAAATTTGGTTTTTCTGCGGAAAATACGTTGAAATATATTCAAAGTTTATACGAAAAGAAACATACGACGTACCCGCGTGTGGACACCACTTACCTTTCGGAAAGTCTGCATCCGCAGATACCGGCTATTCTGCAGAGCATGAATTTTTACCGTGAATTAACCGCGCCACTTTTAACCCAGCCGATTCCCAAATCGAAAGCGGTTTTTGATGATTCTAAAGTGACTGATCACCACGCAATTATTCCAACCGAAATCCCTCCTTCTTCCAGTTTGAGCAGAGAAGAAAAGTTAATTTATGATCTGGTTGCCAAACGGTTTATCGCTGTTTTTTATCCTGAATGTAAAATTTCGAATACTTTGGTGGAAGGCCAGGTCGGCACCATTCCGTTTAAAACCACAGGAAGACAAATCCTGGAACTGGGCTGGCGCGAAGTTTACAGTAAAGAAAAAGACGACACCGAGAAAAAAGAAAAAGACGAAGAACAATTGATTCCCGAATTTAAAGCCGGGGAAAAAGGACCGCACAAACCATTAATCCATCAGGGAAAAACCAGTCCACCAAAAGCGTATACGGAAGCGACTTTGCTTCGCGCAATGGAAACTGCGGGAAAACAGGTTGATGATGAAGAACTTCGTGAAATGATGAAAAACAACGGCATCGGACGACCTTCTACCCGAGCCAATATTATCGAAACTTTATTCAGAAGAAAATATATCGAGCGCAAAAAGAAAAACATTTTAGCAACTTCCACGGGTGTTGAACTGATTGACACCATTCAGGACGAATTGTTAAAAAGCCCTGAATTAACGGGAGAATGGGAATTTAAACTCCGAAAAATTGAGCGCGGCGAATATGAAGCCAGTCAGTTTAAAGAGGAACTGATTACAATGGTGACCAATTTAACCCGAGCCGTCATCAACGAAAAAGCAAAGGTAATCTCCTTTCAACAGGAAGTTCAACCCAAAGAAAAGAAAGAATCAACACCCCGAAAAACGGTTGCAATAATCTGGGAAGAAACCGATTGTCCGAAATGTAAAGAAAACAAACTGATGAAAGGCAAAACCGCCATCGGTTGTTCCAATTATAAAGGCTGTGGTTTCAAAATTCCGTTTATAGTGTTCGGAAAGAAACTCACCGAAAAACAGATTCAGGATATTATTGTTAAAGGAAAATCGGGTAAACTAAAAGGATTTACCGAACATCCGGAAAGATTAACTGAAGGTGTTTTGCGGCTCACAGAAGGCGGTGCCGTCGCGTTGCAGACCGACTAACATTCAATTATTTTCCCGCCGAAGCAACTTCATAATCGCTCCTGATTTAAATATTGGCGGGGTGCAGTTATTCAACCGCTTATGATTCCATTCATGGATTACAATTCTCCGACAGGAATATTTCCTTTGCCCCCTGAAATTCCGATTGTCATAAATCAATGTTAAAGTGATAAATCTCAGAAATTTCACTGTCTTTTAATCCGTAAATTTGAGTAAATAAAAATCAAAAATATGGGACAGTTACAAGACAAAATCGCCGTTATTACCGGCGCGGGCTCAGGAATTGGTAAAGCAACCGCATTATTATTTGCAAAAGAAGGTGCAAAAGTGACGGTAAGTGACATCAACGAAACTCATGGAAATGAAGTGGTAGAATTGATTAAGAATAATGGCGGTGAAGCCATTTTCGTGAAAGCAAATTCGGCAAGTCCGGAAGACAATGAAAGACTGGTGAAAGAAACCGTAGAAAAATTCGGTGCACTGCACATTTCTGTAAACAATGCTGGAATTGGAGGCGAAAGCAATAAGGTAGAAGATATGTCCGTGGAAGGTTGGGAAAAGGTAATTGCCATCAATCTTTCCGGTGTCTTTTTCGGGATGAAATTCCAAATCCCCGCTATGCTGAAAGCTGGCAAAGGAAGCATTATCAATATCGCTTCCATTTTAGGACAGGCAGGATTTGCAAACTCTGCGGGATATGTGGCAGCCAAACACGGCGTAGTGGGTTTAACAAAAACCGCTGCGTGGGAACACGGCCCTGAAAACATCCGCGTCAACGCAATAGGTCCCGGGTTTATTTATACCGGAATGGTCAATGAAGAAACCATGGGGAAAGAAGCGATCAACCATCTGGAATCCAAGCATGCATTCGGCCGCCTCGGAACACCGGAGGAAATTGCCGCGATGTGTCTGTTTTTAGCCTCGGATTCCGCCTCTTTCGTTACCGGAAGTTATTACGCCGTAGATGGCGGTTATCTGGCAGTTTAGTACTCATCTTTGAAATAACAAAGCAGGTCTGAAAATATTCGGACCTGCTTTGTTGTATAGTGCTGAAAACTCAATTTAATTTGCGGAAACGGGATAATCGGTATATCCTTTTTCTCCCGGGGTATAAAAAGTATCGGGATCCGGGGAAGCTGGCTCGCCTCCTGCAGCAAACTTCTTCACCAAATCGGGATTGGCTATAAAAGGCCTTGCGAATGCTACCAACTCTCCTTTTCCGGCTTTAAGGTCCGCTTCAGCACGCACCGCATCATATCCTCCGGAAAGAATAATAGTACCTCCAAATTCCTTTCTTACCGCATCTTTTACAGATTGCGGAACCGCTGGCGTTCCCATGGATGAATGATCTACCACATGGATATATACGATGCCAATAGCTTTCAATCCTGCAGCCAATTGGGCATACTGTTCTTCGGTGGCTTCATCAGGTAACATTTCACCAAAAGCTCCAAAAGGAGAAAGTCTGATCCCTGTTTTGTCCTTACCGATGGCATTTGCTACGGCCTCGGTTACTTCCAGCACCAAACGGTTGCGGTTTTCTATGGAACCTCCATACTCATCAGTACGCTTATTGGAAGCGGTATTTAAAAACTGCTCCAGCAAATATCCATTGGCCGCGTGCAGTTCCACTCCGTCAAATCCTGCAGCAACCGCTGATTTTGCAGCGTGCACAAATTCAGCAATAATTGATGGGATTTCGCCGGCCGCCACTTCTTTTGGAACAGGCAGTGGCTGCATGGCTTCCTGATCGGTGTACATCGGGGTATTGGCTACCGCGATGGGAGAAGCTCCTATTACTTCTGCTCCTTCGGGCATGTTCAATGGATGACTTATCCGGCCGGTGTGCATCAGCTGGACAAAAATTTTACCACCACTTTGGTGTACAGCATCGGTTACTTTTTTCCAGCCTTTAATTTGTTCGTCGCTGTACATGCCTGGTATTCTGGCATATCCCAGACCATTTGGTGAGGGAGAAGTTCCTTCGGTGATAATAAGTCCTGCACTGGCTCGGCTGCCATAATACTGCGCCATGAGATCGTTTGGAATATTACCGATTGCCCTGCTTCGCGTCATGGGTGCCATCACAATGCGGTTCTGTAAGGTGAGACTGCCCAGTTGATATGGGCTGAAAAGGGTTTCTAATGAATTCATAACTTGTATTTTAATTAGGGGTTAATGCCATATCGTGTTACAAAAAGACGGTCCATAAAACGGGGTCTCTTATATTTTTACGGACTGCCGGTTCAATATTCTTTGAATAACCTCTATGCAATTTACAATTATATTTTGAAAGAATTGATGAACTCCATTTCTCTGTCCGTTGATATTTTATTTGAAATCAGTACCTTTGCACCCGATAGGATTAACCCTAAAAGTTACCCATTAAAACACACAATTTTAATAAGAGGATTTATACTCCTTGATAACATTAACCTTATGACAATAGACAAGAATCACGTAGTAGCATTACATTACACGCTGAACGCCATCGAAGAGAACGGTGAAAAAACTTTCATTGAAAAGACAGAGACCGAAAACCCTTTCACTTTTTTATATGGGGTCGGAATGATGTTGCCGAAATTTGAAGAACATCTTCAGGGAATGGTTGCAGGAGATCAGAAATCTTTCACCATCACGCCGGAAGAAGGCTATGGCGACAAAATAGAAAATGCAGTCACACAATTGCCTGCAGAAATGTTTGCGCAGTCGGGAATGCCTCCAATCGGCGCGATGCTGCCTTTACAGGACGCTCAGGGAAACCATGTAAGCGGCGTTGTTTTAGAAGTTACTCCAGAAGCGGTAACAGTAGACCTTAACCATCCAATGGCGGGAAAAACCTTACACTTTGATATTGAAGTAGCTTCAACGAGACCAGCAACAGACGAAGAGCTGGCGCACGGTCACGCTCACGGCGTTGACGGAAACGAAGAACACTAAACAACTATTTTATTCAAAGAAGCTGCGGTTTTTTCGCAGCTTTTTTTGTATCTATAAACACGATATGAGCTTTTGGGTGTGATCTTAAGACAATTAGGAGAATGGCGATTCAAAGTCAAATTTCGTTGAATCTTCGATTTCCTGCCTGTGAGCGCTCTAAAAAATTATTATCTTTGATAAAACCAATGCTTTGTCCCAGACCAGTAAGACGGTACTCAAAAAACAGTTGCTTAAGTTCAGATTTCCTTTAACCTGATTCGATACAGATACAGTATGCATTTATTAAAAAACCATTGTGTCTCCAATAATCTATTGGAGTTTTATTGGACTTATATTAGAGGTATATTGCAGATAGGTGGAAGCAGAGCACAAGCAGTGATACAGCAACCCAGGGGGAAAACGAGGCTGCCCCCGTCCTGGACTCACGATACAGATGAATTAATAAATCCTGATACAGTAAATAACAACAGTTGCAAATCAGTATAAGTAATGGATTGTTTTCAAAAATAATCACCTTGGGTAAAAGGCAACCTGTGAAAGTCGGCTGCTGCCCCTTAAAGTCTTTGCAAGCCGGGCACCGCGTTATTTAAAAATTTCAGTTTTTATCCTGCGCTCCGTTTAAAACTGCAGAACACAAAATTCTGCTCCGTCCCAAAAGGAGTCATATGATTTTCCGTTCTGCAGCTTAGTTTTTCGAAACCTTCGCCGAAAACAGAGGGAAGTGTTTCTTCTGTGTATTGTCTGATCGGAAGGCCGCTGCATTTTTCAGGACCGTTTTCCGAGAATGTCCCAATTGCCAGATACCCGCTTATCGCCTTTTCAGCGGTTTCCAAATACTTTTTAACCTGCGTTTCTTCCGTCAGGAAATGGAAAGTCGCGCGGTCGTGCCAAACATCGTAAGTCGTTTCTGGCTTAAATTCGGTAATGTCGCTCACGATCCATGTCACCTTTCCGGCTTTTTCTCCCAACCTTGCCTGTGCTTTTTCAAGGGCTTTAGCGGAAATATCCAGAACGGTGATGTTTTCAAATCCCTCATCGAGTAGAAAATCCACCAGTTTGCTGTCACCACCACCGATATCGATAATCTTTGCGGAACGGTCCAATCCAAACGAGTGGATTAACTCCAGCGAAGTTTTAGGAATATCCTGGGTCCAGCTCACTTCCTGCGGGTTTTTCGTTTCGTACACTTTTTCCCAGTGCTCTTTTCTTTCTGTATTCATTTTTTTGAAGTGAATTTTCCTGAAGTTTACAATTTAATGCGGCAATTTCTCTCTGATATAACCATACACCCAGGTTCCGGCAATCGCGCTGAGCAGTGTTACGACAACGACGGTAGCGCCGGTGCCGATCTGTGCAAACAGCGGCCCTGGACATGCACCGGTAAGTGCCCAACCGAAACCGAAAATCAGTCCTCCATAGATCTGGCCTTTATTGAAGGTCTTCTTATGGAAGATAATTTCTTCCCCATAGATGGTTTTGATATTGAATTTCTTGATCAGCCAGATGGAAATCATCGCCACCAGAATGGCGCTCCCAATGACGCCGTACATATGGAAAGACTGCAACCGGAACATTTCCTGGATGCGGAACCAGCTGATTACTTCGGCTTTTATAAATACGATTCCGAAGAAAATTCCCAGAATCAGATATTTCAGGTTATGATACCAGCGGTGCTGCAGATGACTTTCGTTCACACACATGGTGTCTAATGATCGTAGTTCCAGATCGTCCTTGGTTTCTATATTTTGCTGCATTATTTTAATTTTAAAGAGAAAGAATAATCGGGAGTAACACATTGGCCATCAGAAATCCGCCAATCATAAAGCAGACTGTAGCAATTAAACTGGGAAGCTGCAGATTGGCAATTCCCATGATCGAATGTCCGCTGGTACAACCACCGGCATAACGGGTACCGAATCCGACCATAAAGCCTCCGCCTACCATTATCAGTAAACCGCGTACCGTGAAAAGCGACTCCCAGTTCATGAGTTGAACCGGAACCAGATTTGTGTAATCAGTGATGCCGTATCCTGCAAGTTCCTTAGCCAGATCGGGATGAACCTCTATGGGATTGTGATTCGAAAAGAACAGCATGGTGATGACGCCGCCCAGAAAGATGCCGAAGACGAAAACGAGATTCCATACTTCTTTTTTCCAGTTGTATTTAAAAAAAGGAATATTGGCCGGCAGACACAATGCACAGATATGCCGCAGCGAAGAAGAGATTCCGAATGATTTGTTACCGAGGATTAAAAGCACCGGAACGGTAAGTCCGATCAATGGTCCCGCGACATACCACGGCCACGGCTGCTGAATAAATTCTGTCATAATTTGTTAAAAAATATGCTGCAAATTTACAGATTATATCTTCTTAAAGAAAGCGGATATCGTTGCGATTTGCGCGCTGACTAAAGCTGAAATCACCAAGCCCGTGACCTTGCATTGGCGGCGGCACAGTTATGCTAATCACTTACTGGAGAGCGGAACAGACCTGCGGTATATCCAGGAGCTATTAGGGCATAACAGCAGCAGAATAACAGAAACCGAGCATGTTCGGTTCATCAAAACCTTTAAAAAAAATAGAATTTTGATTAAATCGATACGTATGTCAGTACAAAAAATCTGCAGCAGATAAAAAGTCCGTTTGATGATTTATAAAGAAAAAAAATATATCTTAGTGCAAAGAACTCAATCTCACGACTTTCAGACCAATCCCTACAAAACAGGTGGTATTTGTCTGACGAAGTAGGATATATATAAGTTAGCAGAAATGCTATAAAACCTGCAACATAAAAGAAATGAAAAAAATTTATAGTTTAATCGTATTATTTTCAACGCTGATTTATTCACAAAACAAAACTGAAGCTGATAAAAAAGTTAATGAAGGTATTTCTCTTCACGATTCTGGAAAATTTGATCATGCAATTTCAAAATATGATGAAGCTTTGATTCTGGATAAAGATAATTCCTTTGCACTGACTGAAAAAGCTATGTCTTTAGAATCATCAAAAAAATATGATAATGCAATAGAAATATGCAAGCATATACTAAAGCTATATCCAAATGAAGATAACAAAACAGTCTATATTACTTATGGAAATGCATTAGACCATTCAGGAAAATCGGATTTGGCTTTAAAAGTTTATGATGCGGGACTCGTAAAATATCCAAATTATTATCAACTTTATTTTAATAAAGGAATAACCCTATTCAATGCGAAAGAAAACGAAAAAGCAATACAAGCATTTCAAACTGCAACAAAGTTAAATCCTAATCATACAAGTTCTTTCAATGCATTAGCAGTTTTAAATTCATCAAATCGGATTCCTTCCATTTTGGCTTCAAGTAGATATCTTACTTTAGACAATAAATCACCCAGAGCAAAAGGAAACCTAGATGCAATTATTTCTCAAATGAAAAAAGGTGTTTCACAAAAAGATGATAATTCAATTTC
This sequence comes from Chryseobacterium gotjawalense, assembly GCF_030012525.1. Classification (NCBI taxonomy): domain Bacteria; kingdom Pseudomonadati; phylum Bacteroidota; class Flavobacteriia; order Flavobacteriales; family Weeksellaceae; genus Chryseobacterium; species Chryseobacterium gotjawalense. Next base: position 182,799 of record NZ_CP124855.1, on the reverse strand, counting down.
ATTATCCATTGATGAAGAGACACTTAATAAAGCAAATAAAAATAAGAAAACTGAAAATAACTTTTCTTCTGTTGATTTAGTGTTATCGATGTCTGCTGCTCTTGATTTTGACGAAAAGAATAAAGACAAAACCGAAATTCAAAAATTCATCGATAAATTTAAAAGTATGTGTGAAGTAATGAAGGAAGTGAAAAAAAATCAAAAAGGTTATTATTGGGAATTTTTAGTACCTTATTATCTTGAAATGAATAATAAGAATTTAATTGAGCCATTTGCAAACATTATTTACCTTTCTTATCAAAATAAAGAAGCAATAGATTACAAAGAAAAACATTCAGACAAAATAGAAGAATTTTATAAGTGGTCAAAAAATTACAACTGGAAATAGAAGCACTATTTGCTAATAACTAAGCTTTCGTTTTGTCTGAAAGACAAGAAACCGAAGGTTCGCCGTAGGCAAATGAAAGCCCGTTGAATCCTTCGAGAGCCTCAGGGTAAACTACAGCTTCGGTGGCTTTTCTCCAATATTGGTTCTTCTACGGAGTTATCGTTTTTAGAAATTAGATATACAAAGCAGTTTTTTTAGAAGGACTGCTTTTTTTGTGGTGTTTGGTAACCTTTATTGACGGGTTTCAGCGGGTTTTCTTCGCTGCAGAACATAATTTACATTGCCCGAAAAGTTTATTCTGCAGACAAAAGTTGGGTTACGAAAAGAAAATCCTGCGGCGGACCGCGATGCCCGAAAGCGCGATGGTCAAAAGGTTTCCTTCCTTGCAGCACGCCTTCATCGTAATCTTTGTAACCAAAACGGACTTCCTAATTCGTCACTTCTTTGATGCGGCGGTTGCTGATGGTAAAACGAACCGGATTATCTTCAGAAACATCTTTTAAACTTGTGAAAACCATTTGATTGCAGACTATTCCAGTGATGTTTTGCATTATTAAATATACGAATTTACTCCTGTATTATTAAGATAATTTAACTATTTTTGAAAGTAATAAACGGAGGTTTTTTCACAGACTGACGTTGGCAGACCTATCAGAAATCCCGCATTTAAACAAAAGTTGTTCAATTGAATAACTTTTCTTATTTTTGTAAGTAAATGAATGAACTGAAAATAAGAAATGTTTTTATTTACAAAAATTATTTTTTTGAATTTTTTGAAAAGCAAAATCAGAAAGTAAAAGATAAAATAATTTGGACAATAAAAGTTATTGAAACTATTGACAAAATTCCGGCTGAATACTTTAAACATTTGGAAGGAACAAATGGACTTTATGAAATTAGAGTTCAAATTGGAAATAATATTTTCAGGATTTTCTGCTTTTTTGATGAAGGAAAATTGGTTGTTATAACAAATGGTTTTCAAAAGAAAACGCAAAAGACACCGAAAAGAGAAATTGAAAAAGCTTTGAAAATTAAAAAGGAATATGAATCGGAAAAATCTAATTCTAAAATTTAAAATGTAAGAAAATGATGGCGACAAAAAATAAAAATCTGACTTCTTTAGACGAACTTATCGACAAAGAATACGGAAAAAAAGGAACCGAAAAAAGAAAGGTATTCGAGAAAGGTTTTGAAGACTTTAAATATGGTACTTTAATCCATCAAGCCAGACTAGATCAGGGAATGACGCAGGAACAACTCGCAAAAAAATGCGGAACAAATAAAGGTTATATTTCAAAAGTTGAAAATAACATCAGTGACGTTCGGCTTTCGACTCTGCAGAGAATTATAGAGGTTGGACTTGGTGGAAAATTAGAACTGGGAATAAGCTTGTAAAAGATACATCTGCTAATAAACTAAGCTTTCGTTTTGTCTGAAAGACAAGAAACCGAAGGTTCGCCGTAGGCAAATGAAAGCCCGTTGAATCCTTCGAGAGCCTCAGGGTAAACTACAGCTCCGGTGGCTTTTCTCCAATATTGGTTCTTCTACGGAGTGATCGTTTTTAGAAATTAGATATACAAAGCAGTTTTTTTAGAAGGACTGCTTAACTCAGGCCCACTCCGAACAACAAAATAAATGGTGGGAAAGTGCTGTCCAATCACATTCCGAAAGGAAGTTCGAGACCGAAAATTGTATTCAGGAATACTGCCAATGCCATCGGAAACCTCAAAGAAGCCTGGTTGGCAGATTTTTTCAAAAGAATAAACTACAAAAAAGGAAGAGCACCCGCTGTTTCTGCTCTTGCCCGAGAACTCGCCGTCATCATCTGGAATATGCTAGTGAAAGGTCAAGGGTGCCCGCCTTCACAATACCTTTTTTCTAGACGAGAAAAGAAAAATTGCTGCAGCCAAAAGAATTCAAAAACAAATCACTAATTTTGGACTGACTGATAAGGACACTGAATTCACAACAGATTGATTATCAATGTTTAAATTAAACGTTAGTCAGAATTTTAAAAGAATACCCCGAAACATTCGAATGAAAAAAAATATCTATTTTCTCTTATTTTTGACTTTGGTTTTCAATAACCTATATTCTCAAATATCAACAGAGGTTGTTCCAATTTCAGAAACGTTTTCGTCAAATGGAGAATTTAAGTTGTTATCAATTTCCTACGATGAAGAATTTCCAAACTTGAGAGGAGAATCTTTAGTTTCATACACCCAAAAATATGACAGTATTGGTGTTAGAAAAAAATATTACAAAATAAAAAGGTCCTTTGATATTTATGAAGGTAATCCGTTTTTTGCTGCATTAAGTAATGATGGAAGAAAAATCATATACATTACTAATTATGTTTATGAAAACGGTCTAGAAAATAAAAATGTAACCTATTATGTTGACGGTAAATTAGAGAAAACATACACAACTGAAGAATTTATTAATTGTGATAAAAACAAGGAGAAATGTGAGCTTTTTTATAATAATCGGCATCAACTCTTTGAAGGTCACAGTTCTACCATAAAACAATACAAAAAAACAGCTTCTGAGAAAGATATTTTTTTAAATAAAAGCTTTGTTTTTAACAAAAATGATACGATTTATGTAATTGATTCAAGAAAAAAAGTAACTCTTTATGATTTGAATAAAGGAAATGTCGTGGTTTCAAAAATTGAATTTGATTCAATTTATCCAAAAATTAGAAATATCGAACCTTTAAAAAGTAGAGTTTCTTACTATAAATATCCATACAAGTATGTTGTTGACATTCAAAATTCACAAAATAACGAGAAACTATCTGAAAGCATTGGCAAAAGGGCAGGCTTAAAATTTATCTCTATTAATGATTCAACTTTTCATAAATATAAGCTTTTTAGAATTGAACTTAGTGGCTATATGAATCGAAACGGAAAATTTGAAATTGAAAATCTTCAAACTGATTCGATATTTGATAGAAAATGGATAGAAAACTACATTCACTCTACCACATTCAAGACAGATTTTATTCCTCGTGAAGTAGATAGAATCTATCTGAAAAATTTTTTTGGTGGCTATAGAAGTTATGATGATAAAATTGCAGAAAAAGAAACCCTTAATGAGAAAGAAAGAAGAAAGGAAGAATTCAAAAAAAGACTTACACTTGAAAAAATTGACGGTGTTTATATTCCCAAAAACTTATATGAATGTTTAACAGGGTTAGACCAAATTTTAGATTTTGAAAGTAAAAAGCAACTAACTGAAGCAAAAGATTCTTGGCAATTCAATTCCCATATGGGCGGACTGGGAATGTGGATAAGAAACAATTGGGGTATCAATGGAGGTTCTCGACTTTTAAAATATTTTAATGATAGAAATATTGGAAAAGAAATGTTTGGAAATGATGATATTTCAGGAATAATAATTACACAATATATTAATTGGTTGAAAGGAGATAAAAATGCTTGGAAAAAATGGGAAAAGAAAAATCCTAAAAAATAAAAACTACGGCTAATAACTAAGCTTGCGTTTTGTCTGAAAGACAAGAAACCGAAGGTTCGCCGTAGGCAAATGAAAGCCCGTTGAACCCTTCGAGAGCCTCAGGGTAAACTACAGCTCCGGTGGCTTTTCTCCAATATTGGTTCTTCTATGGGTTGTCGTTTTTAGAATGTAGAGATACAAAGCAATTTTTCAGAAGGACTGCTTTTATTGGGTTAATAAAACAAAGTTACCCATCGCAAATATGCAAAACGTTACCGGCAAGCGTAAAGAACGACACAGCAATTAGAAATAATCGTACTGAACATATCGGAATTTGAAATATGGAAAAAATTGGACGTAAGAAATGGCAATCAGACAGGCTTCTTTTTCTAGGAGTCCTTTTATTTTTATTTGGATTACTCATCGGCTTATTTATTCCACGGATGACTAATCCAAGAATGGGACTTTCTGCTCATCTTGAAGGTTTGATGAACGGCATGTTTTTAGTTATTCTGGGACTTATTTGGAACAGACTTGTAATAAAAGACAGCTGGTTATCCTATACATTTTGGCTGACACTATATGGTTCTTTCGCAAATTTTGTGGTGGTTACCTTTGCAGCTATAACTGGAGCCGGGAAAATGATGCCAATAGCAGGTGGTAAAGAAGGAACACCTGTTGTTGAAGGACTAATTTCATTTTTACTTATTACTCTTGCTCTTGCAATGATTTTTGTTTGTCTTGTTTTATTGACAGGTCTATATAGATATATAAAGTTGAGACAAGAAACCGAAGATTCACCGAAAATGAAAGCCCGCTGAATCCTTAGCTGCGCGCTGGACAGGCTACGCCTCCGAGTTAATACATTACTAATATCATAGCTAAACGCCCATATCGGGGTGGCTTTGTATGATTTTATGATACATATAAACGAGTTAGCGACAATTGTAAAACGACACTTCCAACATTTAAACTAAGGAACAAAGATTACCTTTAACGAACAATAAATAATACAATTATGAGTAAAATTATCTTTGACAGTGGAATATCTCTTGACGGTTTTTTCGCTGGTGACAACAGAAGTCCAAAAAATCCAATGGGCGGTGTTTCAGGACAAATACATCAGTGGATGTTTAAACAAAAAGCATTTTGGGAATACTTAGGAATGGATGGCGGTAAAGAAGACGGACCTGATGGTATATTTATTAGGGAGACAATTGCAAGAACAGGTGCATTTATTATGGGAAAACGAATGTTTGAAGAAGGCGAAGTCAGTTGGCCAGAAGACTTATATAAAGCAGATGTTTATGTGTTGACACACGAAAAACGGGAACCCTGGATCCAAAAAGGGACTACAACTTTTTATTTCATCAATGACGGAATACAAAGTGCATTAAAAAAAGCAAAACAATCAGCCAATGGAAAGGACATAAGAATACAAGGTGGTGCGAATACTATTCAACAATTTCTCAATGCAGGGCTTGTGGACGAATTTTTCATTCACATTGCTCCCGTTTTTTTAAGCAGTGGAATCCGACTGTTTGATGGCATTGACAAAGACAAATACGATATTCAGATTGTAGAAGTAATACCCTCGGACTTGACAACACATTTAAGATACAGACTAACGAAAAAATGAAAACAACTACTGCTAATAACTAAACTTTAGCTTCTCAGTTCGGCTCCGCCTTGGGTCGTTTTGTCTGAAAGACAAAAAACTGAAGATTCACCTAAGGTAAATGAAAGCCCATTAAATCCTTCAGCTACGCTCCTGGCCTTGTAAGACAGCCACCCAGGAGGATCTGTTCAGCATCGGAGGGAATGGGTAATCAGTGGAGATGAATAAATGACAAAATGCGGTACATGGCTTCTTTTTTTGGACAGATTAAAATTAGAGTATTAATTTTAACGTCAAGAAAAAACAATGAAAAAATCAAGATTTACGGAGGCCCAGATTTTAAAGGTGCTCCAGACCCAGCAAGAAGGTAAAAAAGTGGCAGAGATCTGCCGGGAGTTTGGGATTTCCGAGCAGACGTTTTATAACTGGAAGAGCAAATACGGCGGCATGACCCTCTCGGAACTCCAGCGTGTTAAGGAGCTGGAATCGGAAAATGCCCGCCTTAAGCGTATTGTTGCAGACCAGCAACTGTCCATCGATATTTTGAAGGAGATCAACGCAAAAAAGTGGTGACACCTTATCAAAAAGAGCGCTGTATTGCTTACCTGCAGGAGATAAAACCGGATGTAAGTTATGCTAAGGTGTGCCGCGTAATGGGACGCTCACGAACTTCAAAATATTATGAAAAGCGAATGCCGCCGAAGGATGAAAAGCTGAAAGGAGCCATCACATCAATATTGGGAACCAGCAGATTGGGACGCAAGAAAGTCATTGTGAAAGTGAAGAGGAAATTTCCTGAGTTCGGTGCTTCTCAAATCCGACGCGTGTATCAGAAGTATGGTTTTTCGCTTTACAGAAGAATGAAGAGAAAACGCTTCGACAATCCTGCCAATCCCATTTCTGTCCCGTTGGAGCAGAATGAGGAATGGGCAATGGACTTTATGAGTGATGCACTGGCAAGAGGTTCACGGTTCCGGACCCTGAATATTATTGATCAGTATAACAGAAAATGCCTGGGCATTGATATTCGCACCTCGATGCCCTCCAGAGCGGTAATAACGTTTTTGGAGCGTGTTATCGAGAAGCATGGCAAACCCAAGGGTATCCGCACCGATAACGGTTCGGAGTTCACCTCGGGTCTGTTCCAGACGTGGCTGCATGAGAATAATATCGAATGGATCAAAATCCAGAAAGGAAAACCACAGCAGAACGCCATCATCGAGCGGTTCAACAAAACCTACCGGGAAGACATTCTGGATGCGCATTTATTTTTCTCACAGCAGCAGGTGAAGCAGCTTACTGCGGTGTGGATTGAGGATTATAACAATGAAAGACCGCATGAGGCACTGAACTTTAAAACCCCGGCGGAATATGAAGCAGCGTAAGGTTTTATTAAGGCATGAGCTTCTGAAATATTGTTCAGAAAAAAGCACCGCAAAAAGCAGTGCTCCTGAAAATTATATTTCGTCGGCCAACTTATCCCTGTCAGGTTGCTCCTCAGCAGCGCCTGATTCCGTTTCGGTTGGCAAGTGCAAATTTCAAATGAAAAAACTATATTTACAAACTGTCGAAAAAGTAGACCACTTACCATGCCCCGCTTGGTGTGAGGCATTTTATTATACAAAAATATCCTGAAAGAGGTAAAATGTTTTCATGAAATGAACAGGATTACTCTCTTGATTCGTAATATTCAATAGTAGGTTTACTGATAACGCCGGCTTCTTTCATTTTTTCCTTTAATACCGGAGAATTCATAAAAGCTTTTGCTTTCGCCATATCCGTAATATCACAGACAACCTGCACTGTCATGGGATTATCTATATTCCGCGCTACCAAAGCATCAATTAATCCGGCATTCTCGCGCATCGGTTTCCCTTGGTCGAAGCCTACCAACCAGGCATCAAAATCTTTAACCTTATGCGTCATAATCGCCCATTTGGATTCCTTAGCATCGGGATTATGCCGAATGACCTGATAAAATTCTGCTTTGGGATTAGTGACGCCTCTCATTTTTATTCTTTCCAGATAAGCAGGGTCTTTCATAGCGGCCTTGGCTTTTTCCACATCCATTACGGTCGCTACATTCATCATGTGATTGGGCTGCCCTACTTTTGAACTGATGATAATGGTGTTCATTCCATTTTGTTTGCGCTGCAGAGAATCTTTCAGGAACAGGGGCTTCCACATGTTAAAATTCTTTACATGAAAGCTTGTTTCTACGATTTTATCCAAGTTCATTTTTTGATCCGTATTCTGTGCAAAAACAGTACTGAAAGGAATCAGCAGCAATAGCATTAAAGTCGGTCTCAACGGATTGAGCATTGTTTTTAAAATTTTCATGGTTGTTGTTTTTAGTTTATAAAATGCATTTAAAAAGTAAAGTTACAACGTCCGCCACCATTAATTACAAATTAAACAATGCATTTAACTAAACATTAACTGCAATCCAAATATTTTCTTAAAAATCAATAAATTCAACAAAGATGACTGCATATGCTCTTCGAAAATAAATAGGGTTTGAAAGGCTTTACCGGATGCTTTTTTTCCTCAGGTAGGTGAATAGGGCATTGAATTCTTCTTTTTCTTTTTCTTTGATGTTTGAAAAACATGGTGATTCCTTCATGCGCAAATGTCCGGTCGAAAGAAACATCATTGCAGAATAAGTATCATGCCAATTGCCAAGCTTTTTTTCCTGCTTTTTAATTTCTGCTTCATTCAGTTGAATTTCTTTTTCGATTTCAGGAGGCAAAGCGTTATATAAATACATGATTTTCTTTATTTTCATTCTGTACCGATGCATCTTTTCCCGATCTTTCAACTTAAGAATTTTAGTTGCTTTCTTTATTTCATTTTTAAAGTATTTCTTAATGGTGTTTTTACCGGGTAATTTTTCAGGTAAGGAAATTTCTTTACGAAAATCCTGGATAAGAAAGGTGTATTTTGAACAATTACCGATAAAGCTCCGAACCAGAATATCTTCTTTATTTTGCAGCTTCGAAATAAGATTTTTAGGAAGACTTGGATCACAGGCCAACATACGGATGGTTATTTTGCTCACCCTTATTTTTCCTGCTTCCTGAAATAATGGCCTTAGCCTTGTGGCGTCATATTTTTCCTGATAGACCTTTCCAGCAAAAGAAAATACCGCCTTTATCATCTTTATATCAACGCGTAACCCATGAATATGTTTAGGCTTTCTGTCGTTTGGATATTCTGAAAGATGCTTTCCGATCGAATCAAGGCGTTTAAAAATATAATATTTTAATAAATTCTTTTCCATTATATTTTATATTTAAACTATTGGACAACTGAATCTTAACCACCTTGTTTATAACATCAGTCTGTGAAAAAACCTCCGTTTATCATGATCAAAATTAACTAAATTATTTCAATAAAACGAGTAAGATTTGTATATTCAATGTGGCAGGATTTCATGGAAATAATAGTCAATCCCCCGAAATGGCACCGTGTGGCTTTATAAAACTTCACCATAAGCATGAGTGTTTCTGCCTTCAAAACACGCTTACATCTAATAAAAATGATTTTTTCAATGAAAACCCTGCTCTGTCACCTGAAATCACAGATTCGGCGCAGCCAATCCTTTTCCGGGGTCACAATAATATCCGTGACCACAACAATAACCGCTGAATTTTCTATTTGAACCTATAAATTCCATAATCCAGAAGGTCGTTATTTTATCAGCTTTCCTTTGCAATACATTGTTTCTGTTCTTATGATGACAGCCGAAAACACTGAGTAGAATAAGAAAACGCCAAGCTGAAAATTCATGATTTTAATAAAGCGGTATTGAACGAAAGTTTAGATCTTTGTGCGATCATAAATAAATTCAGTAAATATGAAGAACGGAATGAATACTATTTTGAAACTTGAAGAGCTGGGACAGTTTTCACTCTCGATCATCCTATTTAATCAATTAGACTATGCCTGGTGGATTTTTCCGGCCTGTATTCTATTACCTGATTTATCAATGATTGGTTATTTAGCCAATCCTAAAACAGGTGCTTGGATGTATAATTTTTTCCACCATAAAATGGTTGCAGTTAGCATTTTGATTTTGGGGGTTTGCTTAAACAGTTCTTTACTCAGTTTAGCAGGCATTATTTTATTTGGACATTCAGCAATGGACAGAATTTTTGGATATGGACTGAAATTCAATGACAGTTTTAAAAATACCCATTTGGGTTGGATGGGGAAAAAAGATTAAATCAAGTAGTTGAGAATTATGAGAAAAATAAACACTACCGCCAATAAGTAAACTTCCCTTTTATCTGCAAGACAAGAAATGAATTGAAAATCACCCGTTGAAAAATTAAAATTACGATGAAAAGGCCGTTGAATCCTTCGGCTTCGCTCTGGACAGGCTATTCCGTCGGTAGCTTTTCCAGCAGGATTCCAGCAATATAAGGAGGTGTCGTTTTTAGAACAGAGCATCGATATTTTCATTCAGAACCTCTGTTTTCGAATCAACACCTTCTCCATCGTTCGGTAAGTCTGTTATACAAAACATTCACAAAACCCAACCTTCATGCCCTCTATTGCACCAACACTTGTGTTTTTTTGCGGATAATACACGCTAAGTGGTAAATATTTGTTAATTTGCCCGCTTAACCAACTTCTGAAAACTAAACTTCATGATCAGGAAATTACTCTCTGTTGTGGCAGCCGGCATCTTTGTGGCCGGGTCTGCCCAGGTCGGCTACTGGCCCAATGATACCAAAGGAAAAGACCGCAGCGTGTATGCGGTAAAAAACATCACCCTCTATCAGGATTACAAAACGAAAGTCGAAAATGCGGTTCTGGTCTTTCAGGAAGGCAAAATCCTGGCTTCCGGCAAGGTCAGCATTCCAAAAAATGCAGTGGTGATCGATGGCCACGGCGCTTTCGTCTATCCTTCGTTTATCGATCCGTATGCCAGCGTGGGCGTCGAAAAAGCCAAACGCAACGAGTACAATCCCGGCAGTTCTTACCTGCCCACAGACGCCACTTCATCTGCGTACAATGACGCGGTGAAAGCCGATGCACGCGCCGTAAGCACCTTTACCAATCAGGGCAAAGACTTTCAGGAGTATCTGAATCAGGGATTCGGTTCGGTGTTGAGCTTCAACGAGGACGGCATTGTCCGGGGCTCCGCCGTACTTATCGCTCTGGGCGAAGGTATTTCTTCGGAAAAGGTCATTAAAGAAGATGCAGGACTCATGCTGTCCCTGGACAAAGGAAGTTCACGGCAGGCCTACCCTTCCTCACTCGTGGGTGCTGTGGCGCTGCTGCGTCAGCTGTATCTGGATGCTGACTGGTATGGGAAAGCTGGAAATGCTGAAAATAAAAATACCAACCTAGAAGCGTTCAACCGCTTTAAGAAACTGCCCACCATCATTGAAACTTCTGAAAAGTGGGACGTACTGCGCGCCGATAATATCGGGGACGAAGCCGCAACACAGTTTGTCTTTGTGGGCTCCGGAACCGAATACCAGAGGGTGAAAGAAATGAAGGCGACCAACGGCACCTTCATCCTTCCGCTGGAATACCCCAAACCTTACCAAGTACAGGACATGATGAACCCCGAAGACCTGGATGTCGCAGACCTGAAACACTGGGAACTGGCACCTTACAATGCGGTATATCTGGCCAGAGAAAAAGTTCCTTTCGCGCTGACGATGTTTAAACTGAAAGATAAGGCATCCTTTCTCGACAAACTCCGGGACCTGAACAAAAAAGGGCTTTCCAAAGAAGAAATCCTGCAGTCGCTGACCCAAAAGCCGGCGCAAATCCTTCAGGTCACGTCACTCGGAAACCTCAACCAAGGTTCACTGGCCAATTTCATTATGGTTTCAGATGACCTTTTCGCGAAGGAAGCCGTGATCTATGAAAACTGGGTTTCCGGAAAACAGAACATCATCAACAGAAGTCCAGACACCGATGTGCGCGGCGATTACAGGGTACAGCTCAACAGCCAGACCTACGACCTTAAAATCAAAGGAAAGATCACCAAGCCGGAAGCGGAGATTATCCAAAGTGATAAAAAAGGAAAAGTAAAACTCGCTGTGGCCGATTATAAAATGGCCATGGAACTGAAACTTCCGAATGATTCGCTGCAGAACTACCGCATCATGCTGCCATTAACGGATTTCAGAAACCGAACCGGTACTGCTATGGATAAAGACGGACACAGTGTGCCTTTCACCATCAGTTTTGTCAAAGCTTTCGAACCTGAAGCAAAGAAAGAAGACATCGCCAAAGCTGACGAACCAGGAAAAATATGGTATCCGTTCTCTGCTTTTGGCGCAGAAACGCTGCCCGCTCAGAAAGACTATCTGATCAGAAATGCCACGGTATGGACCAACAGCAATAAAGGCATTGCAAAGAATACCGATGTAAAAGTTTCCAAAGGGAAAATCGTGCAGGTCGGACAGGGGCTTTCTCCAGGAAACGCTGCCGTAATCGACGGAACCAATTTCCACCTTACCAGCGGAATCATCGACGAACATACCCACATCGGACTTTCCCGGGGCGTGAATGAATCGGGAACAAACAATTCCGGCGAAGTCCGCATGAGCGATGCCATCGATCCCGATGATGTTAATTTTTACAGACAGCTTGCCGGAGGGGTAACCTCGGCGCAGCAGCTTCATGGCTCTGCCAATCCAGTGGGCGGACAGGCCTCTATGGTGAAATTCCGGTGGGGTGAAGATGCTGAAAACATGCGGTTTCCACAGGCAAAACCTTATATTAAATTTGCCCTGGGCGAAAATGTAAAACAGAGCAACTGGGGCAATAGCCCAAACCGCTTCCCGCAGTCCAGAGGTGGTGTCGAGCAGGCATTCGACTTTTGGTTCACCCGGGCACTGGAATACGAAAAAGAGAAAGCCGTCAACAAAAACTACCGAAAAGACCTCAGGCTGGAAACGATGCTGGAAATCCTGAAGGATAAAAGGTTTATCACCTGCCATTCCTATGTGCAGAGTGAAATCAATATGTTGATGGATGTGGCAGACCGGTTTGATTTCAGGGTGCAGACCTTTACTCATATTCTTGAAGGTTATAAAGTCGCCGACAAGATGAAGAAACACGGTGCCAATGCCTCCACCTTCTCCGACTGGTGGGCATATAAAGAAGAGGTGCGGGAAGCCATTCCCTACAATGCCGCACTGATGATGCAGGCAGGCGTGAACGTGGCCATCAATTCCGATGACGCGGAAATGGCGAGAAGACTCAATCAGGAAGCTGGAAAAACCGTAAAATATGGAAATGTACCTCAGGAAGAAGCCTGGAAAATGGTTACGCTGAATCCGGCAAAGATGCTGCAGATCGACCATAAAGTCGGAAGCATCGAAGCAGGTAAAGATGCCGATCTGGTGCTATGGACCAATAATCCGCTCAGTATTTACGCCACCGTGGATAAAACCTTTGTAGACGGAATCCTCTATTTCGACGCTGCACAGCAGCCCTTGAAGGACAAAATGGTGAAAGACGAAAAGAACAGAATCATTCAGAAAATGCTCTTCTCCGACGACGCCAAAAAAGGAAATACGCAGAGTACAGAGAAAAAGCAACGCACCCTTTATCACTGCGACACTTTAGAAGGCGAAGAACACGAATCCCATTCCCATTAATCAGAAATTACAATCAGAACATGAAAAAATCAGTCTTCAAAATACTTTCATTCACCCTGTTCATTTCCGGAGCGGTTTCGGCCCAGCGGCCTGCCCCCGCTCCGAAGCAGACTGTTCCTGTAGCGATTACAGGAGCCACCCTGCACACCGGGACAGGCACGGTACTTCAGAATGCTTCCCTTGTTTTCGACAACGGAAAAATCACCGGCATCAATTCGCCCATCCCTGCGAACGCCAAAGTGATCAACGCTTCCGGAAAACAGGTCTATCCGGGCTTTATCCTTGTCAATAATTCCCTTGGACTGGTCGAAGTATCCGCGACCAAAGCCACGGTGGATTTCGTAGAATCCAACGGCTTCATGCCGGAAGTACGGACTTTAATCGCTTTCAACACCGACAGTCACGTTATCCCGACCGTCCGTACCAATGGCGTGCTTCTGGCTCAGCCCGTGTTGGGAAGCGGAATCCTGAAAGGAACTTCTTCTGTGATGAATCTCGACGGCTGGAACTGGCAGGACGCCGTGGTGGCCACCGATAATGTGCTCCATCTTTCCTGGCCGGCGAACCGCAAGTTCACCGATGAAAAAAGGAATAAGGAAATAAAAGAACGGCGCGATGCTTCCATCCGGGAACTGAAAACCCTGTTTGCCAGAGCCAAAGCGTACCAACCCAAAAACGGCGTTAAAGATTATAAACTGGAAGCCATTGCTCCCGTGCTGAACGGTGATAAAATTCTGTTTGCCGACGTTTCAGGTGCCAATGAAGCACTGGAAGTCATTAAGTTCGCTCAGGATTATGGCGTGAAAAAGACGGTACTTCTGGGCGATTCAAGTCTTGAAAGTGTTCTGGATGACATTAAAAAAAGCGGTTTCCCGCTCATCATCAGCAATCCGCATTCACTGCCGCCCAACGAATCCACTTCGCCGAGACTTCCTTACGAATTTGCCAAACTGGTTTCAGACAAAGGAATCCTGCACGGTCTGGATTACAGCGCCAGAAAGGATTTCTCCGATTCCCGGAACCTGCCTTTCCTTGCCGGAACCACCGCGGCGTATGGCCTCGATAAAGAGAAAGCCCTGCAGAGCATCACGCTGAACCTGGCGAAAATATTAGCCATCGACAAAGATTACGGCAGTCTGGAAGTGGGCAAAAGTGCCACCCTTTTCATCTCCGACGGCGATGCGCTGGATCAGCTCACCAACAATGTCACCGAAGCCTTTATCGACGGCCGACAGATTGACCTCAATAACCAGCAGAAAGAGCTTTACAAAAGATATAAGGAGAAGTATTCAGGAGCGGAATGACGAATTGAAGATTTAAACTTTGTCAAAGTTCCTGACTTTGACAAAGTTGTTCTACGATGTAGTAATTAGAGGGAAATTTCCTTATCGCTCCTCAACAGGCGATTTCTTGTAGTCAGACTTTTGTAAAGAAAGAAAAAACTTTTATAAAAATGAAAAAAGGAATATTAGTAACTCTACTGATTTTTATGTGTGGTTTGCTTTTGTATTATTTCGGTTTCTCTGAGGAAAAGTATATTTCGGAAAATCAACAGGTAATCAACTGTGAAGAATGTCTCGTCAAAGATGAAGAAACCGCAATCAAAATAGCTGAGAATAAATTATTTGTTATGTATGGAAAATCAAAAATTGAAGAAGAAAGACCATACAATATCGACTTGGTTCATAATAAAGTATGGGTGATCACTGGGAGTTTAAACGCAGGAATTTTGGAGAAATTATTATCCGGAGGTATGCCTATGCTTGGAGGAGCATTCGAAATTAAGATCAACGCGAAGGATGGAAAAACAATAAACATAACTCATGATAAATAATCCCTCACTGCGTATTATATTGACAAATCCGCGCTGTTTGCTAAAGCTTTCACCAATCACGTGAATTTCGGATCACCATGAAAGTCAAAGGAATGTCAAAGGAATGTATAAGTAATGTCAACCCTTATCTTTTCTTTTTCCCTACTCCCTCTTGATTCGTTCCCATAATTCTCCCTATTTTAGCGGTCTTAAAACTCTATTATGACGGCGACCGGTTTTATCCAAAAATCCCTTAATCTCTCAGAGAAAAACATCAGCGCTACTTTGAAACTGCTGGCAGAAGACTGCACCATTCCCTTCATTTCGCGCTACCGGAAAGATGCCACCGGAAATCTGGATGAAGTTCAAATTGAAGACATTTTCAAACTCAACAAGCAGTTTGATGAAATGGTAAAACGGAAAGAAAGCATTCTGAAATCAATTGAAGAACAGAACGCTTTAACCCCCAATTTAAAGCAAAGAATTGAGGAAAGTTTCGATCTTCAGGAACTGGAAGACCTGTATTTGCCTTTCAAAAAAAAGCGCAAAACAAAAGCCGATGCTGCGAAAGAAAAAGGCCTGGAACCTCTGGCAAAAATCATCATGAGCCAGAATGCCAATGATTTACCGTTTTTAGCCTCAAAATATTTGAATGAAAAGGTGAGTTCGGAAGAAGAAGCTTTGCAGGGTGCGAGAGATATTATGGCAGAATGGATCAATGAAAATATGTACGTGCGGAAAAACCTGCGCCGGCTTTTTCAGCGAAAGGCGCTCATTTCTTCAAAAGTGGTGAAAAGCAAATTGGAAGAGGAAACTGCGCAGAAATTCAAACAGTATTTCGACTGGCAAGAAAGCCTGAACAGAATCCCGTCTCACCGGCTGTTGGCGATGCTGCGTGCAGAAACGGAAGGTTTTGTGAAAACCAAAATAGAAATCGACAAAGAAGAAGCGATTGATTTTATAGAACAAACCCTCATTAAATCAAATAATGAATCTGCAGATCAGATTGCTTTGGCCATCAAAGACAGTTACAAAAGATTGCTGGAGCCCGCTATTTCCAACGAAACTTTGCAGGAAGCGAAAGAAAAAGCCGATCAGAAAGCCATCGAAATCTTTGCAGAAAATCTGAGGCAATTGCTGCTCGCTCCCCCATTGGGCGAAAAGCGGATTTTAGCGGTCGATCCCGGTTTTAAAAGCGGATGCAAAATCGTCTGCCTCGATGAAAAAGGGGATCTGCTGCACAATGAAACCATTTACCCCCATGCGCCGCAAAACGAAACGGGGATGGCGATGAAGAAAATCCGTTCTTTGGTGAATTCCTTTAACATTGAAGCGATTTCGATTGGAAACGGAACGGCCAGTCGGGAAACTGAATTTTTTATTAAGAAGATCGCTTTCGATAAACCGCCTCAGGTTTTCATCGTTTCCGAAGCCGGCGCATCGGTGTATTCTGCAAGTAAAATTGCGAGAGATGAATTCCCCAGTTTTGATGTAACCGTTCGTGGCGCCATTTCAATCGGAAGAAGACTGTCCGATCCTTTAGCGGAGTTGGTTAAAATTGATGCAAAATCGATTGGTGTCGGACAATATCAGCACGATGTCGATCAAACACAATTGAAAAACGAACTGGATTCTACGGTAATGAAATGCGTGAATTCTGTTGGCATTAATTTAAATACCGCAAGCAAATCTCTATTGAGTTACGTTTCGGGAATCGGCGAAAAAATGGCAGAAAACATCGTGAATTACCGCACAGAAAACGGGGCTTTTGAAGACCGGAAGCAATTGAAAAAAGTTCCGCGTTTGGGCGAAAAAGCTTACCAGCAAGCCGCAGCTTTTATTAGAATTACGAATGCGAAAAATCCTTTGGATAATTCGGCGGTTCATCCGGAAGCTTATGCAATAGTGGAAAAAATGGCGAAAGATTTGGGTTTAAAAACCATCGACCTGATCGCGAATAAAGGAAAAATTCAAACCATTGCTCCTGAAAAATACGTGACCGAAACCATAGGGATTTTAGGAATTAAAGACATTTTAAAAGAACTGGAAAAACCCGGACTGGATCCCCGAAAAGCGGCGAAAGTGTTTGAATTTGATCCAACGGTGAAAAGCATTAAAAACTTAAAACCCGGAATGATTCTCCCCGGAATTGTGAATAATATTACCGCTTTCGGTTGTTTCGTAGATTTGGGAATTAAAGAAAGCGGCTTGGTTCATATTTCCCAGCTCAAAGAAGGTTTCGTTTCGGATGTGAATGAAGTGGTAAAACTGCATCAGCATGTTCAGGTGAAAGTGGTGGAAGTTGATGAGGACAGGAAAAGAGTGCAGTTGAGTATGATTCTGTGATTCTTTTTTTAAAGAAAAGATGCAAGACAGGTGCAACATAATTCTGAAAAAGGATTTTGTGATTCTTTTTTTAACGCAAAGGCGCAAGACAGCTACAGCATGCTTCTGAAAAAGGCGCAAGGGCGCTTCGCTTGGCAAAGGGACTGTTTAAAATCTGACAGGAAAGTGGAAGATATTTAGTGTGATTTTGTGATTCTTTTTTTAACGCAAAGAGGCAAGACAGCTCCAGCACGCTTCTGAAAAAGGCGCAAAGGCGCTTTGCTTGGGAAAGAGGGATTGCTTTCTGTTTTAAAATGGCGGGGATTTTTTTAACTTAATTCAGATTTTATTCAGATTTAAAACTTAATTTTCTAAAAAATTGCTATGAAAATTTTATTGATCGAAGATGAAAGACAGCTGAGCAAAAGTATTTTAACGTATCTGAAGAGCGAAAAATACAGTTGTGATCTGGCGGAAAATTTTGAAACTGCAGAGGAAAAATTAGAACTATACGAGTACGACTGTATTCTGCTGGATATTACTTTGCCCGATGGCAATGGTCTTCAACTTTTAAAACAACTGAAAGAGAATAAAAAATCCGACGGTGTTATCATCATTTCTGCTAAAAACTCTTTAGATGATAAAATCAGCGGTTTACAGTTGGGAGCGGACGATTATCTGGCGAAACCTTTTCACCTTTCCGAATTGGGCGCAAGGATTTCTGCCGTGATCAGAAGAAAACATTTCAAAGGAAACTCCTCCATTACCGTCAATGATTTAGAGATTCATTCGGAAGCAAAACTGATCTCTTTTAAGAGTAAACCCATCGATTTCACGCGGAAGGAATTTGATATCCTCCTCTACCTTGCCGTCAATAAAAACAAAATCATTTCTAAAAATGCCATTGCCGAGCACATTGCAGAAGACAATATTCAGTTCTTCGACAATTTTGATTTTTTGTATGCCCACATCAAAAACATTAAGAAAAAATTAGCGGCTATTGGTGCACAAGACTGCATCAAATCGGTGTACGGAATGGGATACAAATTAGAAGCATTATGAAACTGACGCACTATATTTCTCTGCGCTACATCGGCGTTACGATTTTGGTCATGCTGATTTCCATACCGCTTTTTTACGTCGCCATTCAAAATGTTTTAACCCATAATATTGACGAAAGTTTAGCCGGTCAAAAGAACTTTATTAGCGAAAAACTTCAGCATTTACCTTCTGATCATTTTGTGAATTTTGACGACAGAATCAGTATTGAAAAAAATCCCCGACAACTTCTGACGGAAAAAATCTTCACCAGCGATGCCTATCATAAAGAAGATGACGAGATCGAGAGCTACCGCATTCTTGAATTTCCTGTAAAAACAACCGACGGCACTTTTAATGTCAGGATCCGCCAGTCTTTGGTTGAAAGTGAAGATTTGATGAAAAGCATTCTTTATCTCCTCATTTCGGTTTTTGTGGCACTTACCGCGACTTTACTGCTGATCAACATCCAGGTAAAAAAAAGAGTCTGGAAACCTTTTTACCATACTTTGGACCAGTTAAAGAAATTCCGCGTAGATCATGCGGAAGGTTTGCATCTGGCTCGGGGCAAAATTAATGAACTCAATGATCTGAATGATTCACTGAACGAGTTAGCCGCGACCAACAAAAAAGTATTTCAGTCGCAAAAAGAATTTACCGAAAACGCGTCCCACGAACTGCAAACGCCGCTGGCCATCATTCAGAATAATATTGAACTCTTCTGGCAAACCGATTTTATTACGGAGCAACAGGCAGAAATCCTGAACGATATTTCGACTGCCACCACCAGAATGCGCAAACTGAATCAGGCACTTTTGCTTCTGTCTAAAATTGAAAATAAACAGTTCACCAATATTCAGCCCGTCAATTTTAATCTTATTGTCGATACTTATATTAAAAATTATCAGGAACAGATCAAATTTAAAAACCTTAGCCTTAAAAAAGATTTTTCCGAAGTTTTTATCGTGGAAATTGATTTCGGTCTGGCTGAAATTTTAGTGGGGAATTTATTTTTTAACGCCTTAAAGTACGCGCCTCAGGAAAGTGAAGTGGAAGTCATCATTCATAAAAACGAACTGAAAATTGCTAACCATGCAGAAGGATCTGCTCTGGATCAGCACCAATTATTTAAACGGTTTCAGCGCCAAAACACGCACGAAAAAGGGAACGGTTTAGGCCTGGAAATCGCGAAAGAAATCGCGGCTGCATTTCATTTAGATTTAAAATATCAGTTTGAAAACCATCAACATCAGTTTATTTTAAATCGGCAATAATTGCCCGGCGTTTTCTTAGTTTTTTTTTAGAAATTCAGATTATGTACAGAATTAAACAGTAATTTTGATAGATAATTTCTAGATTCTGTTAACCATGGCTTTCCAAAAAAAACTGAAAATAGCAGTGCTCCTGCTTTTGTTTCTGGTACATTCAGGATACCGGGCACAAAGCAAAAATACGCTTGATTACTATCTAGAAACCGCGCAGCAGACTAATCCGAATTTACAGGATTTAAAAAATCAGATCAGCATTACGGCGATAGACAGCATCAAAATGCAGCGCGAATACGGTTTCAAAGTTATCGGAATTGCTGACGCTTCCTATTCGCCACAAATCAATAACTGGGGCTACGATGGGAATTCCACCATCAACGGAAAGAATCTCGCTCTTTTAGGTAGAGTTTCACGCGATTTCGTCAGCAAAAAAAACTTTCAGGCAAAACTCAATTCCTTTTCACTGACGGTTCAGCAATTATTAAATCAAAAAAATCTTTCCGCGCTCACGCTGAAAAAAGCGGTTACAGAACAATACCTTTTGGCGTATGAAAGCCAGGAGCAAACGAAAATCGATCAGGAAATCATTCATATTTTTCAACAGGAAGATGTAATTTTAAAGAAACTGACCCAGCAATCCGTCTTCCGACAAACTGATTACCTGACTTTTAAAGTAACGCAACAGCAAAATGAACTGCTCCAAAAGCAACATTTCGCAGATTTTCAAAATAATTTCGGACTCCTGCAATACCTTTCCGGAAATAATGAAAAGCAGTTACCGGATTTAGAGCCGCCGACTTTTAATAAGAAAATGGAACCCGATTTTGAAGAAAGTATTTATGCCCAAACTTTTCGTACAGACAGTCTGAAACTGGCCAATGACCTGCAATTGATCAATTATAATTACCAGCCGAAAATCTCAGTTTTTGCCGATGGCGGTTATTCGTCAGCTTTAATTCAAACGCCATACAAAAACTTCGGAGTCAGCGCAGGAATTTCTTTAACGGTTCCAATCTATGATGGTCATCAAAGACAGCTTTCCCTGGAACAGAAAAAAATAGAACTCAACACGCGGAAAAACTACACCCAATTTGAGCAGAAACAGTTTGAGCAGCAAAAAGCGCAGCTTACAGCCCAAATCCGGCAATACCGGGATATGATCAGTCTTGCGAATACACAGATGAAATACGCCCAAACTTTGATTGAAGCCAACCTGAAACAGCTGCCGACCGGCGACGTGAAAATGGTCGATTTTATTTTGGCAATCACCAACTATACAACTTTGAAAATTGGACTTTTGCAATACAGAATGCAGGTTTTAAGACTTGAAAATCACTATGAAAATATAATTCTACAATAATGAAATCCCTTCAAATATTTACCATTTTTCTGATTTCGATTTTAATGATTTCTTGCAAGAAAAAGTCGGAAACGGTTGCGCAGGAACCTGTAGTAAACGCTGCAACACCAGTTTCAGTAGCTTTTCCGACAGATACACTTTCCATTAATAATGACATTTCCATTAATGCAACTGCGACTTATTTATTAAAATCGGATGTAAAAGCGAACGCGACAGGATACATTACCAACGTGAGAATTAATCTGGGCGATGCGGTAAAAAAAGGGCAGTTTTTATTTTCTGTGCAGACCAAAGAATCGCGCGCTTTAGGAAATACCATTAATAAACTGGATCCTTCTTTTCGCTTTTCGGGCGTTACAACGGTGACTTGTCCGGCAACGGGATTCGTCAATGCTCTAAATCACCAGATTGGAGATTATGTGCAGGAAGGTGAAATTTTAGCGGGAATTACCGATTCATCAAGTTTCGGATTGGTGATGAATGTGCCTTATGAATACCATGAAATGCTCATCAATAATAAAAATCTGGAAATTAATTTACCGGACGGAAAAACGATTTACGGTCATATTGCAAAATTGTTACCAGGTGTTGATCCCATTTCACAAACCGAAAAGGTTTTGGTAAAACCCAACGACAATATTGCTATTCCTGAAAGTTTAATTGTGACCATCCGTCTGAAACGGCAAAACAGCCAAACCGGATTGTACGTTCCGAAAAGTGCTGTATTAACCGATGAAACGCAGACCGAATTTTGGATCATGAAATTAAAAGATAAAAATACCGCCGTAAAAGTGAACATTGTAAAAGGGACTGAAAATAACAGTTACGTACAAATTATTTCAGGGAATATCAGTTTAAAAGACCAGATTATCACCTCCGGAAATTACGGTTTAGAAAATAATGCAAAAGTGAAAATTGAGCCGTAAAATGCTAGATAACCACAAAAGTCACAAAAGGTAAAATTAAAAGCATTATGTTTTTAAGTTCACAAAATTAAAGATGAAGTGGTCTTTAAAAAGCAATAAAACAGTACTTTAAGAATGTATCTTTTGTGACTTTTGTGGTTGATATCTTCGGAATGAAAAAACTTAGCAGAAGCTTTTTGGTCTTTAAAAAGTAAAAATTTAATCTTTAAAAAATGAAGCTTATGTGACTTTTGTGGTGAAAGAATTTGTAAAACTAATCAGTTTAAAATGAAAAACTCTTTTTTTGTAAGATATAAAAATCCGCTTTTGGTGATGATTCTGCTTTTTATTTTAGGCGGCGTTTTTTCCTATACCAAAATAAAATCCTCCCTGTTTCCGCAGATTACTTTTCCGAAAATAAAAATCATTGCAGAAGCCGGTGAACAGCCGGTTGACCAAATGACCGTTGCGGTGACGCGGCCTTTGGAAAACGCAGTCAAACAAATTCCCGATCTGCACCTGCTGAAAAGTACCACAAGCAGAGGAAGCTGTGAAATTTCCGCCTTTATGGACTGGAATGCTAATATCGACCTGAGCCAACAGCAAATTGAGGCAAAAATTAATGAGATTAAAAATCAACTTCCGCCCAACATCAATATCACCGTAGAAAAAATGAATCCGGCCATTTTACCGGTGATGGGCTATTCTTTGAATGCTTCTTCGATTTCGCCCATTGCGCTGAAACAATTGGCACTTTATACCATAAAACCCTTTCTGTCGCAGGTTGACGGCGTGAGCGACATTAGAATTATCGGCGGACAGGACAAAGAATTCTGGGCCATTCTCGACCAGGGAAAAATGACGAGATTGGGTTTGAATCCAAAAGACATTGAAACTGCACTGAATGAAACCAACTTCATCAAGTCCAACGGCTTTTCTTCCGATTATAATTTTCTGTATTTAACGCTGACCAATTCCCAAATCCGAAGTCTTGAAGATCTGCAGAATGTGGTCTTAAAAAATGATGGAAACAGAGCGATCTATTTTAAAGATATTGCTAAAATTGAAGTTCACACCGCCAAGCAATTTATCAAAGTCAACGCCAACGGAACCGAAAGTATTTTGATTGCGGTCATCCAACAACCCAATGCCAATGTGGTAGAGGTTTCTGCAGCGATGGAAGCGAAAATTGCCGAATTACAGAAAACTTTGCCCAAAGAAGTGGTGATAAAACCTTATTACGTGCAGGCCGATTTTGTAAATAGTTCCATCAAAAGTGTCACAGATGCGCTTTGGATCGGACTTTTGCTCGCTATTATCGTCGCCATTTTATTTTTAAAATCCTGGAAAGCAAGTGCCACCATTTTGATCACCATTCCAGTGACGATTTGTTTAACGCTGGTTATTTTATATGCGACCGGTGCGACTTTTAATATTATGACTTTAGGCGCAATTGCGGCGGCAATTGGTCTAATCATCGATGATGCGATTGTCATTGTAGAACAAATTCACCGTACACACGAAGAATTTCCGGAGGAAAACAGTACCACTTTAGTCCAAAAAGCCGTCAATTATTTATTGAAAGCCATGGTGGGTTCTTCATTGAGTACGATTGTTATTTTTCTGCCTTTTATGCTGATGAGTGGCGTTGCCGGTGCTTATTTCAAAGTCATGACGAATACCATGATCATTACCTTGGTGAGTTCATTTTTCGTCACCTGGCTTTTATTGCCCGTGATTTATTTGTTTTTATCTAAAAAAGGAAAACCCAAAAAAAAAGAAGTTCATCACGAAGTAAAAGAAAGAAAATGGGTAGGCTTTTTCATCCGGAAACCAGTTTTTTCATACGTGTTTATGGCGGTTTTGGTTGTAATTACGGCCTTCATTATTCCGAATATTTCCACCGGATTTTTACCCGATATGGACGAAGGAAGTATTATACTGGACTACAATTCGCCACCCGGAACTTCTTTGGAGGAAACCGACCGCGAGCTTCGGGAAGTGGAAAAAATAATTAAGGCCAATCCACAGGTGGAAGCCTACAGCCGAAGAACCGGAACGCAAATGGGATTTTTCATTACCGAACCCAACCGCGGCGATTATTTAATTAATCTAAAAAAAGACAGAACCCAAACGACAGCAGAAGTTACAGACGATCTCCGAAGTAAAATTGAAGCCACGGGTTTACCATTGACCGTTGATTTCGGCCAGGTTATTACCGATATGCTCGGCGATTTAATGAGCAGCGCGCAACCGATTGAGATCAAAATTTTCGGGAATGATGTTCCTACCCTTCAGAAATATTCGCAGCAAATTTCGAAAATTGTGGGAAAAATCCCAGGAACAGCCGATGTTTTTGACGGAATTATCATTGCAGGACCTTCGATTCAGATTACCCCGAATTTTCCTGTTTTAGCGCAATATCAGATTTCGCCTCAGAATTTTCAATACCAGACACAGACGATTTTAAGCGGAAATACGGTCGGCGATTTATTTGATAAAAATCAGTTCACGCCGATCCGGATTCTGTATAATACTCAATCAAACGCGTCACTTCAGGAAATCCAAAACAGCATGATTTCATTACCCAACGGACAACTGAAACCGCTGAAAGAATTTGCAGAAGTCTCTATTTTGGAAGGCACGGCGGAAGTAGAACGCGAAGATTTGCAGAATATGGGCGTGGTAACAGCACGTTTGGATAATGGTGATTTGGGCGGAACGATTAAAAAAATTCAAACAGAAATCAACAAAAACATCAAACTGCCGACGGGTTACAGTATTTCTTACGGCGGCGCTTACGCAGAACAGCAAAAATCTTTCAGTGAATTGCTTTTGATTTTGTTCGTTTCCTGCTTGCTCGTTTTTACGACCATTTTGTTTCTTTTCAGAAATTTAAAAGTTGCTTTCTTAATATTGTTGGTTTCAGTTTTAGGAATTTCGGGGAGTTTTATTTTATTATTTATAACCGGAACACCGCTGAATGTCGGCAGTTATACCGGATTGATCATGATGGTCGGAATTATCGGAGAAAATGCCATTTTCACTTATCTGCAGTTTGAAGAAACTTTAGAGAAAAAATCCAAAGAAGATGCTCTGATTTACGCCATCAGTACGAGATTACGTCCAAAATTAATGACGGCTTTAGGGGCCATTATCGCCTTAATGCCTTTGGCTTTGGGAATTGGAACCGGAGCACAAATGCACCAACCGTTGGCAATTGCGGTTATTGGAGGTTTTTCAATTGCGTTGCCTTTACTGTTAATCGTTTTTCCGACGCTTTTAAATCAATTAAATTTTAAAGAAAAATCTTCAGCTAAAAACGCAGAAACAGAGAGCAATTGAACCGTCAAAAATCAATTAAGAAGTGAAGAAAATTAAAAATAAATACTAAGCAGATAAACTTCCTAAAATAGCTGCTTTCCTTACTTTCTTTCCTCACTGAGGTTCAACACAGGTACAAGAAATCAAAAAACGCTGTAAATACATAGATACCTCTCTTTTGCATTTTAATTGCTGTCGCCGAGCGGTGATTTTATTCCTTCGTATTCAACCGGTAGTGGGTACTGCGTCCGCCGGAACCGGATTTGAGGAGGATGCCTTTTTCAATTAAGTCCGTAATGTCGCGGAGGGCGGTATCGGATGAGCTTTTTGTCAGTTTGGCATATTTGGAAGTGGTGAGATTTCCTTCAAAACCATCCAACAGTTTGGTGATGACCAAATGCTGACGGTCATTGGTGATGGCGGGACTGTTTTTCACCATAAAATCATGCTTTGTGATGACTTTGCTGATGATTCCGTCTGAATTTATAATGGCCTCTTTGAGGCAGTTCAGAAACCAAACCAGCCACTGCGTAATATCCAGACTGCTCTTCTGGGATTTCTCCAGGATTTGATAATATGATTTTTTATCAGCATTGATCTGGGTTGACATGCTGTAAAAGCGCTGGTTTACCCGATCTGCTCTGGAAAGCTGCATATCTGCAATTGCGCGTGCTATTCTACCATTTCCGTCATCGAAAGGGTGTATCGTGACGAACCAGAAATGGGCTACGCCCGCTTTTAACAGGTCATCCATCTTCTGCTCCTCATTGAACCACGTGAGGAAATTCAGCATTTCACTTTCCAGCAGATTAGCTCTCGGAGCTTCAAAGTGTATTTTTTCTTTGCCCATCACTCCGGAAACTACCTGCATCTCCCCTGTCCTCCATTTCGCTACTTCAATTTTATACATGCCGCTTCTTCCGGCGGGAAATAATGCGGAATGCCAGCCAAACAAACGCTCGTCAGTTAGTGATTTATCGTTATTCTGTGTTGCATCCAACATCATTTCAACGATTCCATCAATATGCCGGTCTTTGTTTTCTTTTCCTTTGTAATCCAAACCCAGATGAACTGCAATGGAGGAACGCACGAGTTCAGGATTAAGGAGTTCCCCTTCAATTTCTGATGATTTTACTACATCCTGGATCAGGGTTTCCAGGTTCGCTTCGTTTCTGAGTTCGAAGCCCAAGAGTTCTACTTTCCCCAGGAGTTTACCCTGCAGGTAACGGACTTCTGCCAGCAGGTTGATCAGCTCATCAGGCTGCCAAGAAAAGTGGGGCCATTGCTTCAATTGGTGGATATATACTGCCATCGTTAAGGATTATGCTGTAAATATAGTGATTAATCTCCGTATATTTTGCGGTGATTATGGAGTTTAATCACCGCACCGTGGATGGAGCTGTAAGGAAAGGCGATAAGGATATTCTGTAACCACGCGATAGAATCGCGCGGCAGCAGAAATTGAACCATTAAGAATCAATTAAGGAGCTAAGAAAATTAAGTTTTCCACCGGAAATTATAATGCGCAAATCTTCATTGACTTTTCAACAGAAATTTTAAAAAACTAAAAAGAAGGAAGAATAACTTTGTGACTTGTGTGGTTGAAAATCTAAAACTATCATTGGAAATTAAACCGTTAAGAATCAATTAAGGAGTTAAGAAAATTAAGTTTTCCACCGGAAATTATAAATGCGCAAATCTTCATTGACTTTTCAGCAGAAATTTTAAAAAACTAAAAAACAGGAAGCACAATGGTTAAAAATCTAAAACTATCATTGGAAATTGAACCATTAAGAATCAATTAAGAAGTTAAGAAAATTAAGTTTTCCACCGGAAATTATAATGCGCAAATCTTCATTGACTTTTCAACAGAAATTTTAAAAAACTAAAAAAAAGGAAGAATAACTTTGTGACTTCGTGGTTAAACAATTCTTAGTATAAGTAAAAAAATGTCGGATATTAATTAAATGTTAAACTTTTTATAAGGAGATAAAAAATCAGATTCTCTACAGATTGGCGGGGCACTTTTGTAGGAAAGATTGAAATACATTCAGTCCGAAAAATAAAAATATTTACAAAATGAAAAAGCCAATCGTAATACTGTCATTTATTTTAGCACTTGGCGCAGGAACCATCACTGCACAACAAATGAATAAAGGCGGTGAAGTACCGGTAGTGGTGAAGAACGCCTTTAAAAAAGATTTCCCGCAGGTGAAAAAAGTAAAATGGGATGATGAACACGGAACGTATGAAGCAGAATTTAAACTGAACGGTAAGGAAACTTCTGCCACTTACAATCCAAAAGGCATGAAAGAAGAAACCGAAACTTCTTTGAAAATCAGCGAATTACCGAAAAACATCATCTCTTATGTCGCGGCAAAAAAATATGGTAAAATAAAAGAAGCGGCAAAAATTGTAAAAGCTGACGGTTCTATAGTTTATGAAGCCGAGGTAAAAGCGGGCGACCTTTTGTTTGACCACAATGGAAATTTCCAGAAATTAGTGGTTGAAAAAGACTAAAATTATTCTTAAAGGCAATTCTGTACCGGGATTGCCTTTTATTTTATCATCCGGTAAAGGAAATTTCAGATAAAATACGTCAAAAACAAAAGGGATTTAAAACTTCATCAGTTTTAAAGAAAAACAAACGTACTTCGTTTATTGAAGGAATACAACTGGTTATATTTCAATGAATTCAAAATTATTTCACAATTTATATTGATGAATTGGATCTGAGATTCCTTTAAAAAAACAGTGTAATTTTAATGCATTTGACCTGCCGGTGAAAAGCAGTTATCCGTGAAAAAACCTATTTCACTTTAAACCTTGTCATAAAATTAAGACCCAACCAGGTCCAGCTTTGCATTGATGCGGGATTTGCAACGTTTTTAAGATATTTCATCCCGTCGGTCGCAAACATTTGAGAGTGCCCCAGTTGCATGGTGAAAATACTGGCGACTTTGTACGTAAAGACCACATCACCTTCTGTTCCTAAATACCGGGAGTATTCTTTATTATTCGCCACATCATATCCCAATTCCGCATTGCCGGCAAACGCATGAAGATCGAAAGCCAGGGAAGCTTTTGGATTGAACTTGAAATGAGATTTTAGATAAAAATCCTTCAAGCCTACGCTGTTGAAATGATTGCCGACGTAAAAATAATCCATGAAACCGTTAAACTTATGATTTGTTCCGTACAGCGGGCTGAACGAATTATTTTTGGAAACATCTCCATTATAATCCGATCCTGAAAGCCATTCGGTACCCAGAATAATATTGGCATTTTGAGTCAGAATAAAATCGACGTTTGCTGAAAACTGATAAGCATTTTTGCTTTGTGCCAAAGTATTTTTACCGGTCTGCCAATAAGCAGAACCAAAGAAACCAACGTTTCCGAAGTATTTTTTAGCATTCATTCCGACGGTCAACATATCGTAATGCGTACCGTTCAGATGCTGAACGACATTATTGAGACCGATAAAGGAAAGACTTGCTTTCGGCCACAGATACTGATAATGAAGAATCTGTATCGATTTCGTTCTTTCACCGGAATCCAATATGCTGTACAATTCTCTGTCCGGCAGATCGTTCGCATCGTTATCGTCATTGTTATAGGTCACCACCGCTTCCAGTTTCGATTGCGGACTGAGGCGGAAAACTCCTTTCGCAGCATCAAAACTCCGACCCTGCATCTGCCAGTCCAAAGCGCCAAGCAGTCTTTCGTCATCGTAAGAAAGAATTTGGCGGCCAACCTTTAATCCAGTGTTTTTAGTGAACTGATATTTTGCCCAGGCCTCATTCACATTCAGGGTTCCGCTGCGCTGGTTGGTCGAGGAAACTTCGCCCCAAACCCTGGCATCCTGCAGGGAAATAAAGAGTTCCAGATCCTTCCAGTAATAATCCACGCCCAGTCGTGCTCTTGAAAAAACATTGGTTTCGGGTTTTTTATTTTCCGGGATTAAAGTTTTATAGCCATTATCGAGTTCAGCGCGGGTTCGGAAATCCATATTAATTTTCAGACTGTCGGTCTGAGCTTTTGCTGAAAACGTAAAAAAGGACAAGGCACAAAATGTAAAAATCTGTTTCTTCATGATGATGATTTTCAAGGTTGGATTTTTATTAAGACAAAAAAGTCTTATTTAAACTGATGCGAAATTAATTATAAAGCGGGAAACTGTTTCGTGAATACCACCAGAAAAACTGAAATCCTGCGAAAAGTCATTTTTTCAGCATAAAACAGAGAACATTAGCCGAAAACAAATTCTAAACCGGCGCTAACCCTTTCGGTTTTACTTATGGAGCAACTGATTGGGAATGTCAGTCGTAACAAAATCAATTCCCTGCATTTTTAGTTTTTCAAATACTGCAGTATCATTGACCGTCCATGAATTCGTTATTAATCCCAACATTTTAGCCTGCGAAATCCAGCCTGGATTTGTAATAAAAACTGAATAATGATAACTGAAACCGTCAAAACCTCTTTGTTTAATTTCTAAAGGCGAAAGGTCTCCGTTCAGGTATTTTACTTTAAAAGTTGGTTCCTCTTTTTTTAGCTGTTCACAAATATTCAGACTGAATGAAATAAATTCGCACTGCGATTCCATTTGAAAAGTTTTAACCAGCTGAACGGCTTTCTGTACCAACTCATTTTCCCGGAGTCCGGAACTGATCGGTTTCAGTTCGATGACTAGTTTTAGGGATGGATTGTTTTTACCTTTCTCTAAAAAATCCTTTAATGTTGGAATGTTCTCCCCATTTTTTAATTTCAGTTTCTCCAAATCTGCAAAATTGGTTTCTGAAATTTCCAGCGAGTCGTAATGTTCATCATGATAGATAATCAGCACTCCGTCTTTTGACATCCGAACGTCGAACTCTGTCCCATAAATATTTAATCCCCGCGCATTTTCTAAGGATTGAAGGGAATTTTCAGAAGTTGGAGGTTCTGTCTGCCAGAATCCCCGGTGTGCGATAATCTGAGTTTGTGTCTGCATGCGGAACAAATTTAATACTAAAAAACAAAAGCGGGCAAAACCCACTTTTGTTGTACACTACGGAAACTCTTTACTAATAAATTAAAGAACTCAAATTAAGGATTCGTAGAAAAAATAGAACCGTTAGCAATTAAAGCTCTTCTGTTCATCTTTAAAATATCACGAACCCATTCTGCGAAATCTTCAGGCTGCAAAACCGTTTCTGGATTTCCGTCGGTCAGCCCGCCCTGAATCGACATATCGGAGGCGATGGTACTTGGCGTCAAAGTAATTACGCGGATATTCTGTTTTCTCCATTCTGCCATCATCGATTGTGATAAAGAAACGACCGCAGCTTTCGACGCAGCGTACGCCGACATATTCGGTCCGCCTTTCAAGCCTGCAGTTGATGCTACATTCACAATATCGCCCGCGCCTTTTTCTTTCAGGAACGGATACACCGCTTTTGCTGCATAATACACGCCGAAAAGGTTGGTCTTAATGACCTGTTCCCAAGTTTCAGAAGGCATTTCTGCAATGCTTCCGAAGTTCCCGATTCCAGCATTGTTGATGAGAATATCAACACCGCCCAGATCTTTTGCCAAGGCCGCAATACCTGCCTGTACGGCAGTTTCTTCATCCATGCTGAATATTGCATAAGCAGCCTGAACGCCTAAGCCTTTCAATTC
Organism: Chryseobacterium gotjawalense; assembly: GCF_030012525.1. NCBI lineage: Bacteria > Pseudomonadati > Bacteroidota > Flavobacteriia > Flavobacteriales > Weeksellaceae > Chryseobacterium > Chryseobacterium gotjawalense. Next base: position 152,012 of record NZ_CP124855.1, on the reverse strand, counting down.
TTCAACTGTTGCTTTAAGATTTTCTTCATTTCTACCGGTAATACCGATATTCACTCCTTCTTTCGCCAATATTAAAGCCACCGCTTTTCCGAGACCTCTCCCACCACCTGTAACGATGGCGTTTTTTCCTTTTAAATTCATTTTAGTTATTTTTAAATTCGTGCAGAATACAATTTTGTTTGTTTCCGGTTGAATGATTTATATTGATTAAATATTTATAAGCACACTGCTTTTTTTAACGCAAAGACGCTAAGTTTTATCCTTCAGTGCTACCTGAAATTACGGGCGCAAAGGCGTTACACTTAGCAAAGGTAACCGTAATATTTTCTCTAATCTTTGATTTCACTCAGCAATTGCTTAAAATCAACTTACCTCGCTGTGATTTTTTTTGAATGCTTTTAAGAATAATATCTTTGTGCCTCCGTGGTTTAAAAAAAATTTAATGAGCAATTACCATCGTTTAATTCTTACTGACATTTTGTTTTAATAAACTGATACAATAACCGTACAGCAACTCCGGTACCACCACTTTGTCGGTAGCCTTTTGCGTCATTGACGAACGATGCTCCGGCGATATCCAAATGGATCCATGGGTAATCGGTGAAATGTTCGAGGAATTTTCCGGCGGTTGTCGCGCCACCGATGGGTCCTCCAATATTTTTCAAATCGGCGATATCCGATTTCAGCAGTTCTTCGAATTCTGTCCAGAACGGCAGCTGGATCAGTCTTTCGTAAGTCTCTTCCCCGGACACTTTCAATTGTTCCATGAAATCCTGGTTATTCCCTGCCATTGCAATTCCGAATGAGCCGGTGATGGCGACAGAAGCGCCGGTCAATGTTGCCATATCAACGACCAATTCAGGATTGAAACGTTTTGCATAGGTTAGCGCATCGGCCAAAACCAAGCGTCCTTCGGCATCGGTATTCTGTACTTCTACGGTGGTGCCGTCCATCATGGTGATGATATCATCGACGACCAAAGCGTCAGAAGAGATTTTATTGTCGGTTGCCGGAACCAAACCGATGATCCGGTACGGTAATTTATTCGCGGCAGCGGCAGAAATAATTCCCAAAACTGCGGCACCACCAGCCATATCCGATTTCATGGAGGTCATATTGCCGCCCACCTTGATGGAATATCCACCGGTATCAAACGTTACTCCTTTTCCTACTAAAACCAAAGGTTTCTCATTCACCGCATTTTCCGGCTTGTAATGAAAAACAGTGAAGGTAGGAGGTACAGAAGATCCTCTGTTGACGGCCAGAATTCCGCCCATGCCCAATTTTGCGATTTCTTCTTTCCCCAGTATTTCGGTTTGAAAACCAAATTTCTTGCCCGCTTCTGTGGCGTATTCGGAGAATCTCAGCGCATCCATAAACTGAGGCGGTTCATTCACCATGGTTTTGGTTAATGATATGGCTTCTGCAATTTTCTGTAATTCGGTCAGCGACTTTTTATCGATAAAGTGCGAAGAACAGGAAATTTTAATCTCAAAAGCTGTTTTTTCTTTTTTATATTTAGAAAAACTGTAACTGCTCAAAAGCAAACCCTCTAAAAAAGCAAACCGTTGAAGTTCAGTCAAACCGCTAACCTCATCAATATTCACCTCTTTGCTGTTCACCTCTTTCAAGGCCTGAAAGACTGAAGCGCCTGCAAGTCTTAGACTTTCCAGATCGGTCTTTGGGAGCGTAATCAGGAATTGCTGTACCTCGCCGTTAGTGATGATTACTTTGTTCTTCTTTTTTTCAAAGGCGTCGTTAACCGATTCAGCAACCGATTTTGGATATTGATTTGACACCTCATCAGTTTGACTGACAATAAGGTGTACCGGACTGCTTTCCGCAGCAAGATGATCTTTTTTAGCGTACGATACTAACGTTGCATTTAAATAATGTTCTGTCATTTTTTATTTTATTTTTTATTTTTTAAAGGTGGTGAAGTGATTGGTCACCATTTTCGTGATTCCAGTTCATGAACTGCCGGTGAAGAATCTACAGCGCACGTTCCGGGCATGTCCCGGCCGGAAAATTACTTTACCGACTGAGAAGCTCTTCCCTCCAACCACTATAATCTGCCTGATAACTGCTCGAGCTGCCGAACGATATCTCTCGGATGGGCACCCTGCTGCAGGGAATCGGCTGCAATTTTAAAGGCTAAAATCTCCGCTCCCAGTTCTTTTCCTTTCTCCTGAATCATTTGGAGGAGTTCATTCATTTCTATCTGATAACCCAGCATCATGAAAGACGAAAGCATTTTTCCGGCAATTTCGGTATCGGTTTCACCGAAGGCTTTTCCGGCGATGAGGGGTAATAGAAATTCCCCTTCGACAAAAATTGCATCTCCCTCCGGGAAATCCTGGACAAACTGCGGAAAATTGAATCTTGTTTTTGCACTTGCAAGAATAAAATCTTCTATCAGATCCAGCTCTTCATCAGAGAGATGACTGAATTCATCCTCATCATCTTTATCCTCATCCTCATCTTCATACTCATCGTAGAGATCTTCATCATCTTCAAAACCGTCTTCTTCTCCGGAAAACAAACTGTCATCCTCTTCATCATCTCCGTCTCGGTCTGAATGATCCTCTTTAGGATCTGCGTTTGACTTTGACTGGATTTTTTTCATCTCCTGCTGAACCAATTTGTAAAATTCATCGAAACGGAATTCATACTTTTCATCGAGTTCCCTGAGTTCTTCTTCCACCTCTTCCAAAAACTCAGCGTCTTCTTCAAAGATCTCCTCTTCCGTGGCGACGTCGCGGAGCCAGATTTTATCCCGTTGCAGCATGCTGAAAACACGAAAAATAACTGCTTCTGCCTGTTTACGGTCCTCATCTTCGATGAGAATATCAAAAGCAGAAAGGTTTTCGAGGTAAAAGTTTTTATCGATCATTATAGCAGAATTTGTTGGTTAAAATTGAAGTGCAGTTAAACTGGAATTAATAAAAGACCCTTGAAAGCGATTTTTTAAAACCTCCATTTAATGCAGCGAAATTTACGAAAACTTTCGCAGGTGACTGGAATGATCAGGTGATTTTGCTACTTAACATGAGCTAAACGCCCCCTCAATAAATACATAAGAGATTGTTATTAAAGCACTTCAAAGAGGTAACGAACCGCTGTCATTTTAAATACAGTTGCAAACCCCTTGAAGGAATGCCAGCGGGTTTCAGGAAGCACCCTCATTCCCGCCCATTTCTCCGGCAAACTTCTCTCGGCACTGCTTCTGGTACTGCGACAGCGGCATGCCATAAATGATGTAAAAAAGATGCCGCATGTTCGAAGGCGAGGCAATTCCACATAAAGCACACAACTGTTCAGCCGACCGATTCGCTACTGCAGGATCTTCAGCCATCATCCCGGCAATATAGGCAATGCGCAACTCTGCGAGATAGCGGCTGACACTCATTCCTTTTTCGCTGTTAAGATACCGCGACAGATAATTGGCATTGACGCCTGCCTCCTGTGCCACCTTTTTAAGGCTAAGGTTCGGTGCTAAAAACGCTTTGTCTTCTTCAAATTTCCGGAGGTTATTCCGGATGGTTTGGCGGATTTCTGGGGTCAGGGCAGGTGTTCTCTTTGGTGCTTTAGGTTCCGTTTCCAAATTTTCCGTGCTGAGGATGCCACCTGCCAAGAGTACGACCGGCGGTTTTTCCAGATAATCATCAAGAAGGTAGCCTGCCAAAATAAGTGAAATAAATATAACGCCAAAAAGGACTGTCCGATACCGGTCAGCAGTATTTTGATGATCATCCGTGATGCTGGCCAATCGGAACCGTGCGTACAGGTGATGCCAGTCTTCGTGGTTCACCGTTTCAGCCGCTCTTAATGCATCCATATAAGAAGTAAGATCGCGGAAGTTTAACCTTTGACCGGCTTCACGGATAAGGTAATGGTAGCCGTGCTGCAGTTCAGGAAATATAAAATGGTGGCGCTGAAAAACCGAATCCATCTTTTTAAAATAGCTCACCCCTTCATCTTTACGGTTTTGCATCACAGCGTTATTGCCTTTGTAATAATAAATTACGGACACCCAGGCAAAATCTTTTGCTTTGATCAGTTCCGGCAACGCAAGGTCGAGTTCCCCAATACTTGCCTTATAATTTCCTTTGTTGTATTCAGAAATACCTCTGGATTTTAAAAAGCAGCTTCTGATCACCGCGAAATCACGGCCTTCAGGAATTTCCTTGAGCACTGCTTCAATGAGGCGGTCCGCGCTCGCATCCTTATCCGTTTGCTGGTAGATGTTCACGAGCTCGTGCAGACTGTCATAATAATTTTTGCGAAGGTGTTGCAGCCGTTGACCTGGCTGCTCCTTGTGAAGTTCTTTCCTGAAAAAAGCAGCACACCTTTTAAGATTGTCGGTAGCCTCCTGATGCAAACCCATGTAACCCTTCACGACCCCAAATTGATACAGCAGCCTGTACTGAAGATAAGGATCACCGCTGATTTTGGCATAATCTGCCGCTTTCAGGTAATCCTCCATTGCAGCCTGGTAGTTTCTGTAATGAGCGTACGTCACAATTCCTCTGCTCATATAGGCCTCGCCAATCAGATCACTGCGGCCGCTGCGGTGCGCAATGGCGATGGCACTGTCGGCATACTTCAGCTTTAAGGGTACGGTGGGGTGAAATTTCAGGGCATCAAGATAGGCATAGGTAAGCTGCGCAGAATTCTTTTCCTCTTTTGTCAGCGTGATCAGGAGTCCTATAAAGGGAATTGCCGCCGGATCACCGTGCTCCATCTGCTGATACTGCTTTCGGATCTGCTGATAGGTTACATTGTCCTCGCACTGCGCAACGAAGGGTTCCGCAGTGAAGAGCAGGAGTAATATAAACAGTCTGAGCGAAAGCATGTTAGCTTCATTTTATAGGAATATTTTATCAAAATTAAGTTTTTTTATGATATGGCGCAAGTGAATGATGATATTATGAGGGAATTGTGTGCAAAGGGTGCTGTAAGCTGGATTACGCGCTCACTTTTCAAAGTTTCTAAGGCGGTAACAGGATACTTTGACAAAGTTTTTGAAGATAGGAATCGGCGATCAGCCTGAGGGTTGATTCTAAAATATTCTTTTTACTTTTTGTCTTGACACAAAAAATAACAAAAAAATCAAGACTGGATCTTTTCGCTAAAAAATGAAGATTTCTTCTTAGAAATTGACTCCCTGTGGTCGTCGAACCACTTCGTTAGGTTTCCCCGAAATTTATCTCGTCCCTAAGACGAGACTCGGGCGGAAACAAGATTTGTTATCGATTGAAGTTATTTGCCGCCATCGAACAGTGGGGATTATTGTTACTTTTTGTCTTGACACAAAAAGTAACAAAAAAGTCAAGACTGGATCTTTTTGCTAAAAAATGAAGATTTCTTCCAAGAAAATCCCCAAACTTGCACGGGAACAAAATATCGCTGTGAAACGAGATTATTGCCGTGCTTCGGACAAAGGGGATTTTTAGGTGGTATGTTCGTTTAAAAACTGGATGGGAAGAAATCTTCATTTTTCTTAACGCAAAAATCTCCTAAGTCGATAGAATTTCGTTTTATAATTGAAGGTTTGTTGAAAAATTAAATTCACTCCTTTTTATGCTGAGCGAAACGGAAGTAAGGCTTGGAAAAATGAATTTAATTTTCCTCTATTCTTTTTACTTTTTGTCTTGACACAAAAAGTAACAAAAAAGTCAAGACTGGATCTTTTTGTTAAAAAATGAAGATTTCTTCCAAGAAAATCCCCGAACTCGCGCGGAAACAAAGTACCGCTTCGAAACCGAGATGATGGCCGCGCTTCGGACAAAGGGGATTTTTAGACGGTATGTTCTTTTAAAAACGTGGATGGGAAGAAATCTTCATTTTTCTTAACGCAAAAATCTCCTAAGTCGATAGAATTTCGTTTTATAATTGAAGGTTTGTTGAAAAATTAAATTCACTCCTTTTTATGCTGAGCGAAACGGAAGTAAGGCTTGGAAAAATGAATTTAATTTTCCTCTATTCTTTTTACTTTTTGTCTTGACACAAAAAGTAACAAAAAAGTCAAGACTGGATCTTTTTGCCTCATTCCTTTTTATGTTTTTGATGGAATCGGCGAACCTCCTTCGTCGGTTTGCTAAAAAATGAAAATTTCTTCCAAGAAATTGACTCCCTGTGGTCGTCGAACCACTTCGTTAGGTTTCCCCGAAATTTATCTCGTCCCTAAGACGAGACTTGCACGGGAACAAAATATCGCTGTGAAACCGAGATTATGGCCGTGCTTCGGACAAACGGGATTTTTAGGTGGTATGTTCGTTTAAAAACTGGATGGGAAGAAATCTCAATTTTTCTTAACGCAAAAATCTCCTAAGTCATTTTAATTTCGTTTTTACATCTTAGTTTCGTTGAAAAATCTCCTAAGTCGATAGAATTTCCCTTTTTAATTGAATCTTCGATTTCAAGACCTCATTTTTTTTGCCTCATTCCTTTTCTTGTTTTTAATGGAACTGGCGGATCTGTGGAATCCGTGGAATCTGTGAGCCATTTTCAGTTAAGAAAATGAAGCATCAGGTTTTTAATTGAGCAATGAGTTAATTGGCTACTCAAGTTTTGACTTTAAAATCTATCATCTCATATCTCTAAGTCTTATGTCTGTAAGTCTCATTTGAACTCACATGAATAAAACAAACATGATGTTAATCCCCAATATCAGGTATCGAATTATAGGTTCTCTCAAACATTTTTACGATATCTTCTTCTTTTTTACGAATATCGGCAACACTGTTATTAATCAAAAGATAAGAGCTTATAAAAGGATATTCTAAATGGGTGAAAGTTATATTTCCAATTCTGTCCTGAATAAATTTCGAATAGACCCGAAATCTCTGGTTATTTTCCAGATTCTCAGTCAGTTTTTTAGGGTTCGAAAAATCAATAGATCTTGATGAACATAATCCAAAACTGCAATTGGGATGTTGCTCCAGCAAAATAAGAATCAGGGAAGTACAGGTATCAAGAATTCTAATTACAGATGTGAAATTGCCTTTATTAATGATTTTGTTGTATTTATATTGGCTTCCTCTGTCTTTTTTACAGTAGAATTTCAATGCCATTACATTTTCTAAATGGTATTCCGCTCTTATAATATAATGTAATCTGGTTTCTTCGCAATAGAATTTGTATATATACGTAAAAAGATGGGCGGAACCATCTTTACATTTATCTTTTTGTATGAATATAAGCCCGTACAATTTCGGGAAGAGGATTAATGAACAACTCTTTTAGGACTCACCGCAGACGCTACAACTTTTCTGCCCTTTAGATTTTTAGCCGAAATTTTTACAGAAACTACTGTAGATAATGGTTTCCAATTTAGTTTTTCGCCTTTTGATAAAGTCCTTGTACTCATAATTTTATGAATTTATAATACAAAGATATTATTTAAAATGAAAATAACAAAACTTTTAATATTTAGGACAAATCCAAGAGACTTTTCTTCACTTCAGCTCGAAGAACCCTCTCTAAACCCGTTAAATTAAAACTTTGACAAAGTTTTTGAGGATAGGAATCGGCGATCAGCCTGAGGGTGGATTCTAAAATATTCTTTTTACTTTTTGTCTTGACACAAAAAGTAACAAAAAAGTCAAGACTGGATCTTTTCGCTAAAAAATGAAGATTTCTTCCAAGAAATTGACTCCCTGTGGTCGTCGAACCACTTCGTTAGGTTTCCCCGAAATTTATCTCGTCCCTAAGACGAGACTCGCGCGGAAACAAAGTACCGCTTCGAAACCGAGATGATGGCCGCGCTTCAGACAAAGGGGATTTTTAGGCGTTATGCGTGTTTAAAGAGTTGGATGAGAAGAAATCTTCATTTTTCTTAACGCAAAAATCTCCTAAGTCGATATAATTTCACTTTTTAATTGAAGGTTTATTTAAAGGCCAAATAAGCTCTCATTTTTATGCTGAACAAAGCCGAAGTAATAGTTTGGGCAAAGAAATTTGATTTTTCTTAACGCAAAAATCTCCTAAGTCATTATCCACTCAAGGAGGGTGGTTATTCTTATTAATCTCCTAAGGGGCTATTTTTGAGAAAGTGGTTTTGGTTAAACCTGTGACTAGGTTATTTTTTTTCCAGATGTAAAAATTGGCATTTTAATGTTTTTTGATTTTGGGAGTCATTTTAGGAGAAATTTTTGTTGCAGGAAGTCTTCAGTTGCTCCTGTTGCGGCTTAAACCGCACATTTCTAAACAGGCAGCCAGCGCCCATCAGTAAAGGGGATGTTGGGAATAAGCCGCTTTGGTGTGTTTAAGCCGCAACGCAGTTCCGGCTTATTCTCACTTTTTTTATCAAAACCCGGAATATTTGCCCGTCTTTAGGAGACGGCGATGCAGCGGGTCAGTTTGCGAATAAGCCGTCAGACATTGGGAATAAGCCGCCCACCCTCTTGTTTTTCAATGATCGACCGCTATACATTTGAATCAGCATTCGGATCAGATGGATCCGTACAGAATGGATCACGCAAATTATACGGTCATGAAAACTTTAAGAAAATTCTTCCCGATTATTGTAAGTTTCTTTTTTGTCCTGCTTTTTATTTATGCTTCGGCAAGTAAAATGCTCGACTTTGAAAACTTCCAGGTGCAGCTGGCGCAATCGCCATTGCTGAGTGCTTATGCGGGATTTATTTCTTACGCGGTCATCATTCTGGAACTGGTGATTGCCGGTTTGCTCTGCTTCCATCTTACGCGTCTTTGGGGATTGTTTGCGTCTTTTGCAATCATGGTAGCTTTTACGGTTTACATCTACCTCATCCTTAACTATAGTGATTTTGTGCCCTGCTCCTGTGGCGGGATTCTTGAAAAAATGAGCTGGCAACAGCATTTGGTTTTTAATATGGTCTGTGTCCTTTTGGCACTCACCGGTGTATTTTTCATTGGGAAAGAACGGGCGTACCGCTGGTCCCGGACTGCAGCAGAGCTGGCATTTACAGCCATACTGTCTGCAGGCAGCATGGTCGCCCTCTTTCTTTCTTCTGAATACATCATGAAAAAAGAGAATAATTTTACGAGGAGGTTTTTACCTCATCCTATTGATTTTCCTCAAAAATTAAATCTCGAAGTTAATTCTTTCTATTTTGCAGGACAGCATGGTGACACAATTTTTCTCGGAAACAAAGTCGCACCACTTATTATGGGTAAGGTATATCCGTCGTTTGACAAACTGATATTAGACACCTTAAAAATCAGTGACGCATCTTTACCTTTCCAAGAACTCAAATTACAAGTGCAATATCCTTATTTCAGTCTTGCTGATGGTCATGTACCTGCCGTTTTCGAAGGTGAATTTCCAGATGTGAATGCACAATTAGCAATGCATCAAAAGGCTTATTTCTCCACGATAGTAATGATAAAACCTAAACATTATATTTTCAGGGGACAAAGTACGAAGACCAGAGAAACTATTATGGGTTTGTTAGAAACAGAGCCTGATGTTAAGTTTCGATTTAACACGACTTTTCTGGAGAAGCAGATCGATGGAATCTTCGACACCGATGGCAATTTTGTAACAGATCCTGTAAAACAGAATGTAATTTACACTTATTTCTATCGGAATGAATACAGAGTTTTGGATGATCAGCTCCGTTTTACAGGACAGGGAAAAACCATAGACACCATTACCAAAGCGCAACTAAAGCTCAATACCCTGAAAGATGGCAGGATCAAAATGAACGCCCCTCCCCTCAAAGTTAATCAGGATCAGGCCGCTTACGGCGGGTTACTTTTTAATGAAGCGAACCTCCGAGGCAGGCATGAGTCAGCAAAAATGTGGCAGCAGGCAAAAGTTGTAGATGTATACCACTACCCGACAGCTACCTATCGTTACAGTTTTTATGTACATCATGACGGACCAAACAAAATGAGAAGCATGCTGGTGACCGCAAAACATTTTTATATCCTCAGCGGAAATCAGCTCATAAGATACCAGCGCATGCGGTGACTTCTGTAGGCCAACAGAAGCAGGAGAAGTCGAAAACCTGTAAAAAAGAGTAGGCAAAAACTTTATCAATTTATTATTATGAAAAATTTAATTTTACCTGCCTTCGTGGTATTGATCGGAGCAGGAAGTGCTTTCGCAACTCAAAATGCGAAAAAAGACGCCAGTAAACTTGTCGATAGACAAGGTTATATCTACAATCATGCATTGCAGGAATGTGAGGAGGCAAATATGTGTTCCACTTTTGAATCTGATGAGGTGTGTACAATTGATGACACACCATCCGGACAACAAGCTTACGGTCTTAATTCACCTGGGGATTTAAGTACTTGTAACGCTGTATTGTTCAAAAAAAGTAATTAATCATTAAAAAAGGCTCCTTACTCGGGAGCCTCTTTCATTAACATTGGTAGCATCCAATCTGCAGGTGCCTTATCTTTCAAATAATAATCCAGCCATTGCCAGGATTTCAAGGTGAGATCGGTTTTGTTTTCTTTATTACCTAGAACATGTCCTTCATCAGGATATCTCAGGAAAATTCCATCTTTCCCCAATCTTTTTAATCCCAGAAAATAAGACATGGGCTGTTCCGGTGCAACATTCGTGTCTTCTTTACCACCCCACAGCAAAATTGGTTGGGTCACATTGGGTAATTTGTAGATCGGAGAATTTTCCAGATACTTTTTCCAATCTGTAAATACATTGGCATTAATCACAAACTGTTGCTGTGCAGTCCTGTCAAAATCGGGCATACCATCCATTTTACGGATTGTTAAGGCTGCTCTCGCCAAATCAACCGGGGCAACTCCTGCAATTGCAGTGCGGAATAATTTCGAACTTCCCATTAAATACGTTGCCCCATAACCGCCAAAAGAAGTACCCCGAACTGCCACCTTTTCATTATTGATATTGGCTTTCCGCAATGTTAACTCCACGACATTTTCCATTGATTTGGTCAGTGACTGCCCCAAATTTCCCACCTCTTGATCAATCTGTGGCAGTAATACAAAATAACCCTGCTCTACAAAATGCCTGTTATTAAAACCCGCACTATTTTCCAAAGACGGAATTTCATAACGCAGCGCTTCCCGTGCCATATTTTCGTAAACATTTACAATCATAGGATACTTTTCAGTGGGATTATAGTTCTTTGGATACAGCAGTGCTGCCTCCAACTTCTTTCCACGCGACATATATTCGAAAATTTTCACTTTTAAAGTCAGTGCTTCTGAATTGTCTTTTTGAGCCTGACCAACTTCCTCTAATTTTCTTTTGCTGTACTTATAAATTTGGGTAGGCTGATTGTAAAATTCAGTAGAAAATAACAAATCCTCATTGCGCTGAAATACTTTGTTGATTCTAAATTTCCCTTCCGTAATGACTACTGGTTTGCCCTTGCTTTTTAGATATGCAAGACCACTTCTGTAATTTTTCTTATTAAAGAAGGTCACCAATATATCCTTTTCCAGATTGATAACTTCTCGTTTCTCTGGCCCTAAATCTGTGACCACCTGATACTGCAATCCTTCTCTGCTACCAAAGGTAATTTGTTGTGAGGCATTGCTATGAAGATCTAAAAGAAAAAGATCATGCTCACCGGTAATCAGATATTTTCCCGGTACTGAAGTCCGTAGTGCTGCAGTAATAGGTTGATCAGACAATTCTCCGTAAATTTCCGTATGCCATTTTAACCCTTTGGGCAGATCAGCATCATATGTTCTGTTCTTCAAAAAATCCTGTATCTGCCATTTTTCATCTTCAAAAAAAAGCATTACTTCTTGACTTCCATCATATACCCTGTTTATTTTATACACATAGGGATTCTTTGTTTCAGAAACTTTAATTCCGTATGGGGAGAATAGGGTGATGTTTCTTTTGGGATTACTCAGCGTATCTACATAATCATTAAAATATTTATATTGTACAAAATCGCCTTTTTCGCTAATAAAATCGGCAACAAAACCTTCGTCCTTCACTGTAGGAAACCTTGACCACTTTTGGGATTGCAAATCATAGATTGCCATCTGCTTCAGCGCAAGAGGATACTGCAGGGGTTGATTGCTGTAATTAATGTCAGCAAGACCCTTCTTTTTATCGAAGTTTTTATGCAGATTCAAAACGAGATACCTCCCTTCTCTTACTTTCAATGCATTCCCTAATCTAGAAGATACCTCATAAGGAACGGAAATTCGCAAAGTATTCCGTTTTATTTTATTTATTTTCCATGCCCATTCCACTAACTGTATGTCATCGTTCTTCTGAACTAGTGCATAAACGCTTTCCTTGCTGATACCCATTTGCAAAATAGAGGATATATCTATTGATTTCTGTTGCATATTTGCCATATCCACCACGATGCACTGATCTTTTGACCTCGCCAATAGTAACCCATGATCATCTTCAAAGCCAGTGTCCAATATTCCATTCAAATGCAACAGCAACTTACCATCGTTGCTATAAACCTTCAATGCTTCATTCTTTCGATCCGTTAAAATCACTTTCTTGGTGAACTTGCTGAGGTGAACGAAAAAATTTCCTTCTATCGTTGTATGTTTACCTTTTTTAAGGTCCACGAAAGTCACCTGTTCACTCTGAGTAGATGCTACGAGATATCGATTATCGATGAAGTCATAAGCATTTCTTAACGGTAAACTTTGAGAGGTGTTCTTTAGAATATCTCGGAGCAGAAATTCATTTTTCCCATAGTCATTACGCTGGTTCACTACGAAATAATTTAAATCCGCACTCACCGCTACAATGCGGGAGGTAAAATAGTTCTGATAATGCAGTGTTTTTTTAAGGTATGCACTGTCCTGTGCATTGGGCTGCGCTTTAAGGGAAACCAAAGCCATTAAAAAGATGCCTGCAAAAAATATTTTAGTAGCCTTCATTCTGCGGATTTAAATTGGGATTAATCAACAGTTCACTTTCTGGCAATGGAAAAACTCTAAATTTAGACTGCCAATTCACCTTGCTCTTTACCATTTCAGTATCCAATACCCCAAAATGCTTCATATCAAAAAAGCGATGTCCCATTTCTGTAAACAACTCGTGCCGACGTTCCGCTAAAACAATATTCAATAATTCATTCTTGTTATTGCTGGTTATATCTGGTAATCCTGCACGAGATCTAATTGCATTAATATCACTTCTTGCTTCGTCATATCGCTGCAGGTTGACAAGTGCTTCTGCACGAAGCAAATACACTTCTTCCAGACGCATCAGGACTGAATATTCTAAGGATGTGGTGGTCACACTTCTTTGCTTGTACTTGTGGGTAAAGTAATAGCGTTGCTGGTTATTGTCTTTTATTTCACCTATCCAATATTGTCTTCTGAGGTCATTTGTTTCAAAAGATGCGACAAGGTTCGATGCTAAAGAAATAATTTTCGGTGGTGCACTTACCAACACATGTACATTACCATTGGCGGTATTAGCTTGTGCGGTAGCGGGGCGAAGAGCCCATAAAGTCCCAGTAGAACCTTTCAAAAAAACTTTTTGCAAATCTGCTTCTATATGATATCCGGGCGTATTAATTACATTGCTGGCATTGGCGACCACCTTTCCCCAATCCTTCTGGAGCATAGCTATTCGTGCCATGAGTGCATACGTCGCAATCGTAGTCGGCCGTACACGTTCACCTGCATTAGCAGTAATTGGCAATAAGTTTACGGCTATCGCTAAATCTGCCTGTGCTTTATCATAGACCATACCTTCAGAGATTTTGCCCACTGATAAATTTATTAAGTAATCTGTAGTATCTACATATGGAACAGCTCCATATACCCCTGTTAAATAAACATGCAATAAAGCCCGCAGAAAAAGACCTTCGCCATGCAACTGATTTTTGGTTGCTATATCTACACTAGGAGATTTTTCCAAACCTTCTATAATGCTGTTTATAGCGTAGATCTGAGAATACGTGGTAGACCATAAGGTCTTTGCGGTGTTCACTTGTGGCGTGATTGATAACTGATAACAATTACTGATATCAGTTCCCGACACTTGATAACTCATTAGTTCATCAGCATATGCTCCTAGAAAAACAGCCGCTCCTGAGGATGCTCCCGATAAAAAGCCACTACTATCGAATGAGCTATAAACGCCTGCCATCGCGGCTCTAGCCAAGGAAGCATCTTGGAATACCAAATCCTTGGTTAACTGGTTATTGGGAAGATCTACCTCTAGAAATTGGGAACAGCCCGACAACAAGGTCGCTATTCCAAGTATTGCAATAATATTTTTCATGATTTTAAAAATTTAAGTTGATACCAAAAGACCATACCCGCAACATCGGCGTATACCCAAGGGTATTAAATTCAGGATCAGTTCCTTTGTAATTAGTCCATGTCCAAAGATTTTGTCCCTCTAGATATACACTTGCTTTTAATTTGCTATTTCCCAACTCAGGAAGAAGATACTTTACACTTACATTCTTTACACGGATATAGTAGGAATCGTCCACAGTAGCATCACTTAATCTAAAATTAGCATTCGCCGTTGTCAGTGTACTCTTACTTCCAGAGGTGGGCTGCTGATAGGTGGCATCGGTATGTTCAGGTGTCCAATAGTCGGTAAAAATTGCAGGATAATTCCCCATTGTTCCTAGATTAGCAACACTACTCAATATATTCTCTCGCGTCTGCTTGGAAACTTGCATCAACAACTGCAGGTTCCAACTTTTATAGTCCAGACTATTTTGTAAACCGCCATACCATTGTACTCCTATATTCTTTATTACGGTGCGATCATTAATATCTAGTTTTCCATCACCATTCACATCTTCAAAACGGTATATTCCCGTAATAGGATCCACACCTAGATAATGGTACAGCTTCTTCATAGTGGTAGATTGCCCTATTGCAAAGGTATTCGCATAAGTAGAACCGCGTAGGTTAGGAAAATCTATCAGCGTATTTTTTGGAATTGATAAATTAAGAGAAGTCGTCCATTTAAAGTTTATTTTCTTCACATTCTCACTTTGCAAAGTAAACTCCCAACCTCTATTTTCGACAATGGCATTTAGATTCGCTTGTATAGAACTAAAACCTGTGCTCATAGGCAGTGGAATACCTACCAACTGGCTAGACGACCTATTTCGATACCATCCTACGGAAGTTGTTAGTCTATCTTCAAAAAAACCTAAATCTATACCAAGCTCTAGTTTACGGGTGACCTCCCAGCTAAAATTGGGATTATACAATCGACTAGGCGTCATACCCGGTACACCATCATAGGAAATTCCTGTATTTTCGTAGGTATCATAATATTGATAGTTTCCAATAAGGTCACTCCCAACGCTACCATAACTGCCCCTCAATTTTCCCGTACTTAACCATTTTACTTCCTCCAAGAATACTTCATCATCAAATAGCCAAGCCGCACCTATGGCACCAAAGTTCCCAAATTTATTGTTCGGCCCAAATCGACTACTCCCGTCTCTTCTACTCGTCACATTTACAATATATCGTCCTTTATATTGATAGTTAAGTCTTCCGTAGACAGACATATATTTGTACACGAAGTTATCCGAACTACTCACCACGATATTGGCCGCAGAACCAATATTCTCTATCATTTCATCCGATGGAAAGTTGGAGGCATATATTGCTGTACCCTCACCCGTCTGTTCCTGAAAAGTTCCCCCTACCAATGCCTGAACATGATGCTCTCCCCATTTCTTATCCCAATTGAACTGCGGTTCCAATATCCAACTGTTTTGTAAGGTATTTCCCAAGCGTAGTGCTGATTTATCACTTCCTATATTATTGGCGGGATCATAGAAAGTTTTGGGAAACAACTGATTCTCCTTAGATTGCGCATCGGTATATCCACTATTTAGTTTAAGCTCAAGCCCCTCTCCAATTTGGTAGGTTATATTAATAGTAGCCATCAGTTGCTTAGCAGTACTTTTGTATCGTTGCGTAGCTGCAGCCATCGGATTGGTAAAAGTGCTCTTTTCCCAGTTCAGTACTCCCAATGAGGTATACAATGCTGGAGCATTAGGTGTTAAAGAGCTATAGACTCTGGAAAAATCTGTAGGTGGCAATAAGTTATTTTGCGTCGTATAATAGGAACTTAAATTGAGTTTTAGTTTTTTATCTGCGCTTTGGTGGGACAAGTTTACTCCTACAGTATTTCTTTTATACTTATAATTACCAGGAAAGACCGTTCCCTGCTCATCATGTCCTGCATTAATGGAAAACTGAGTACTTTCAGTGCCTCCCTGTATATTTAACCTTGTACTGTTCTGCTCCGCATAACCGCCTACCATGTACTTTTGCCAATCGGTATATCTGTTAATATCCCAGGTTCCATTTATATCATAAGCATTCACAGGGTATTTGGTAATACCGTCATTAGCAAAAGCCTGTTTTCGTAATGAGATATACTGTTCCGTATTCATCATTTGAGGCATTTTGCCTACATCTGCTAATCCCTGGGCAACATTCAGCGAGACAGCTGTCCGTCCCTTTTTCCCTTTCTTTGTAGTCACCAGTACCACACCGTTAGCTCCTCTGGATCCATAGATCGCTGTAGCATCAGCGTCTTTCAGTACCTCAAAACTTTCAATATCGTTCGGGTTGATTACATTTAATGGATTGGTTTCCTGAGACGGCAATATAGCTGCTGACATCCCAAATTTGAAGTCGTTACCTGCAGGTACTGGTATACCATCTATAACGTATAAAGGCGTATTGGCATTATATCCTCCAATAGCGTTTGTTCTTAAACTATTTCTTCCCCGTATCTGCACGTCATATCCCCCACCTGGCGTTCCACTATTCTGCACAATGCTCACCCCCGCCATTCTCCCTTGCACGGCCGAAAGCACATTGTTCACCGGCTGATTCTCAATATCCTTCGCGCTCACTTTCGAAATACTCCCCGTACTTTCTTTAGCCTTCACATTGTAGTATCCCGCATTCAGCACCACTTCTTCAATCGACTTTACTTTTTCGGTAAGAGCAACCGTAAAAGTGGACTTTCCATCGGTGGTGATTCTTCTTTCACCGTACTCCGGATGCCGGAAAATAAGGATGGGATTTTCTCCTGCTATTTGGAGCGAGAAAGTTCCGGTTTCGGTGGTGGTCGTCATTTGGCTACTGCCTTCTTGGGTGATGACTACCCCACTAATGGGTTTTTCTCCGTTGTTCACCGTGCCCGTGACGGTGCGGGTTTGTGCCTGGACCTGCGAATGAATCGCAGAAAACACCAGACAACCGGAAACAAGTCCTATGGTTGATAGGATTTTTTTCATAGTTTTGTTTTTTAATTGTTAGTTCATTTTTGTACTGATAATTGTTATTGCTCTTTCCTGTGGGGTCTGCAAACTTTAGGGAAAGGGCGTTTTTTTTCTTTAAGATGATAGAGAAAAGAGAAAAGATAATAGAAAAAAGATGATAGACCAGGCGTTGCACCGTTTAAAAAGCTGATGGCGCATTCAAAAGGTTCATTCTTTTTCTTACTTCTGATTTCCGGTTCCTGACTCTTATTTTTTATCAAGAGAAAAGAGAAAAGATAATAGATAATAGAGAAAAGATGATAGACCAGGCGTTGCACCGTTTAAAAAGCGGATGGCGCATTCAAAAGGTTTAATTCATCCTTTTTCTTCATTCTAATTTCTGGTTCCTGACTCTTGAAATACTCAAATACTTCTCATGAACTCCTCATGAACTATCCATGAAGTATCCATGAAGATTCTGTGTTGATTTCCAAATAAAATATTTATTTTTTTTTGTAAATTTGTTTTTCAAGTCAGTCAAGAACTAGACTCTGTAGCGTGTTAAACCATTTGTGTTTGCACGCTATTTTTTGTTTGATATTCTTTGTCATATTCTGTTTCGTTTTTAAATAATAGGTAAATTAATTCTAAAAGTTTTCTTTGTATTGTTACCAAAGCTTTCATTTTTATACCATGTTTTGAAACTAATCTTGCATAGATATTTCTAAAATTATCATCCCATTTTACCGCAGCTAAAGCTGGTAAGTGAAGTGATTTTCGCAGATTCCTATTTCCCTTTTAGATATTCTCGGCTTGCCTTTTACGGATGTTCCTGATTGCTTTTCTATTACATCAAGACCTGCATAACTCGATAATTGAGATTTGTTCCTAATGAGTTCAAAACCGTTTGTTTCCGCTAAAACGATTACCGCTGTTAAATCTCCGATTCCCGGAATCGTTGTAACTCGTCCTATAATTTGCTTTATTTTCGGATGAAGATCTACAATCGATTTAATATCATTTTTAATTTCTTTCTCTTGTGTATTTAAAAATCTGATACGCAACTGCATTCTATCTAAACTTTTTAAATTAGGCTCTGCTTCAGTCTTTTCAGCATGAATTTGATTTTTAATAATACTTCTTTCCAGAACGATCTGGTCTCTTTCCCGAGTCAACTGTTGAAGTTCTTTATAGGCTTTTTCTGGTCTTTTCCACGCTTCTAATTTTCGTTCCAATCCAAATTGAGAAATGGCTTGAGAACAACTCTTGTCTGTTATCGTTTTCACCTCCAAAGTTCTCATGTAATTGCTAATCTTGTTGGGTAAAACAACACTAACATTGTACTTGTTTTCTTCAAGATAATAGGCGAATTTTTGGTGATAAACTCCTGTCGCTTCCATCACATAATTAACTACGACATCTTGGTTTCTTAATTTATTAATCCACTCAACCAACAATCTCATACCATTATCAGTATTTTTAAAAACTTTGTATGTAGATAAATCAATTGAAAAATCTTCAAATAAACATCCGAAAGTAACCACTAATTCTTTCTGTGCGACATCAATCCCTGCCACTTGTTTCAATACTTTTTTCATCATTATTTTTTAACTTATTTTAAAAGTGATGAATCTTCCTTCGTCTTTTCTCCTGGTTGGATATTCTGGATATTAAGCTCTGCCTAATTCCTTACATTCTGTTCAGACTCTAAAAGATAAATAAGAATGAGGTGTTTTCTTCATGTGAATATGTCTCTATGAACTATTTAGTATCAATTTCACTCTCATTCTTACTCACTTTATGTTGCAAAAGTAATCATACGAATTATTCAGTGTTACACCTTTGCAAACATAGGAGTATCCATGAAGATTCTGTGTTGATTTCCAAATAAAATATTTATTTTTTTTTGTAAATTTGTTTTTCAAGTCAGTCAAGAACTAGACTCTGTAGCGTGTTAAACCATTTGTGTTTGCACGCTATTTTTTGTTTGATATTCTTTGTCATATTCTGTTTCGTTTTTAAATAATAGGTAAATTAATTCTAAAAGTTTTCTTTGTATTGTTACCAAAGCTTTCATTTTTATACCATGTTTTGAAACTAATCTTGCATAGATATTTCTAAAATTATCATCCCATTTTACCGCAGCTAAAGCTGGTAAGTGAAGTGATTTTCGCAGATTCCTATTTCCCTTTTTAGATATTCTCGGCTTGCCTTTTACGGATGTTCCTGATTGCTTTTCTATTACATCAAGACCTGCATAACTCGATAATTGAGATTTGTTCCTAATGAGTTCAAAACCATTTGTTTCCGCTAAAACGATTACCGCTGTTAAATCTCCGATTCCCGGAATCGTTGTAACTCGTCCTATAATTTGTTTTATTTTCGGATGAAGATCTACAATCGATTTAATATCATTTTTAATTTCTTTCTCTTGTGTATTTAAAAATCTGATACGCAACTGCATTCTATCTAAACTTTTTAAATTAGGCTCTGCTTCAGTCTTTTCAGCATGAATTTGATTTTTAATAATACTTCTTTCCAGAACGATCTGGTCTCTTTCCCGAGTCAACTGTTGAAGTTCTTTATAGGCTTTTTCTGGTCTTTTCCACGCTTCTAATTTTCGTTCCAATCCAAATTGAGAAATGGCTTGAGAACAACTCTTGTCTGTTATCGTTTTCACCTCCAAAGTTCTCATGTAATTGCTAATCTTGTTGGGTAAAACAACACTAACATTGTACTTGTTTTCTTCAAGATAATAGGCGAATTTTTGGTGATAAACTCCTGTCGCTTCCATCACATAATTAACTACGACATCTTGGTTTCTTAATTTATTAATCCACTCAACCAACAATCTCATACCATTATCAGTATTTTTAAAAACTTTGTATGCAGATAAATCAATTGAAAAATCTTCAAATAAACATCCGAAAGTAACCACTAATTCTTTCTGTGCGACATCAATCCCTGCCACTTGTTTCAATACTTTTTTCATCATTATTTTTTAACTTATTTTAAAAGTGATGAATCTTCCTTCGTCTTTTCTCCTGGTTGGATATTCTGGATATTAAGCTCTGCCTAATTCCTTACATTCTGTTCAGACTCTAAAAGATAAATAAGAATGAGGTGTTTTCTTCATGTGAATATGTCTCTATGAACTATTTAGTATCAATTTCACTCTCATTCTTACTCACTTTATGTTGCAAAAGTAATCATACGAATTATTCAGTGTTACACCTTTGCAAACATAGGAGTATCCGTGAAGCATCTATGGAGCATCCTATTTTCAATCAAGAACTACTTTTTGCTAGGCTCTTTTTACTTTTTACTTGGCTCTCTTTACTTGGCTCTCTATACCTTCACTTGGCTCTTTTTACTTTTTACTTGGCTCTTCAGATTGCTTTAGGGGAAAGCAAAACACAAATGATGAAGAAAAGAAATACTTCCCCGCTAAAGACCAATCCTTTAAAGAGCTTTGATATGAATGTGAATGTAGCTCTAAGTATCGTTGAAATAATAAAAATAAATCTTCATGATGAATTCTATTAAAGTTTTTGATATAACGTAGTCTTTAAAACAAGACCATTTCCAAATAAGCGTACTGCCGTAACATCCAGCATCCAGCATCATACATCCAGCACCCGGCATCACAAATCCCACATCCAGCCAAAAAAACAACCAACGCTACCCGCCTCTCATCGCTTTTCAATATCATTTGGTTAATTGGAAGAAAGAACCTATTTTTAACGTGCGAGTTTTTAAGTAGTTCTGAATCCCACAATCCTCCTTTTCCGGGGGCTTTGGTGTGCTTAAGGGCAAATGATTTTACAGGATTTGTGTGGCACTGGGCTGCACAAAACCTTACCCTCTCACGGCAGTGAGGAGCGTTGGCGTTCTTTATGTCCTGATGGGTATCGGGAGACTGGTGGTGAGAACCTTGAGGTTCTTCTGATTTTAAGGAGGAAAGTAGGTAAATGTCGTTCTCATACAATGTGTTTTGGGGTTATGGAACGATGTTTTTGGATGCGAAGTAATCCTTGAAAAAGCAAGGAGCGGTTTCACACTTTAGAACTAAGGGCGACCAAACCCTTCTTCCCGAAAGAAGCTACCATCTAAAGTTTACGTGAAAACCGACTCCATGCAAATACAAAAGTAAGAAACTTTTTGGCACGGAGCGATTTCACGGTGTTCTCGATGGTAAATTGGTCGTTCTAGTTCGAGAAAACATCGTTAATCATGGTGTCTTACACCTTAATTATCAAATCGCTACACAAATATATAATAAATATCAATCACATGCAAATAAGTTTTAAAAATAAAACAATTAACATTAAAAATTCTCATAATGAACATTGAAGATAATAATGCTACTGCTACTTTATACAGAAAGAAACTTGGTGAAACATTAAAAATAAAAAGAGAAGAAAAAGGTTATTCTATTTCAGATATTATCTACATGTCCGGTCTTTCGAAAAGTACCGTTCATAAAGTCGAAAGCGGCGACGCAAAGACAATTGATTCTTATATAAACTATGCAGTATCTGTTGAATATCAATTTGCAACATTAGCTGATTTTAAGATCAAATTAATACCAATAAGAATATTATCTCCTGAATTACGGGAAAGATCTAAATTAACGCAAAAAATAAGGCAATATATTATTCAAAATAATTTCTTAGCCAACGGAAAAACAGTTGCACAAATTCACGATGAACTTATCAGATTAAAGCAAATAAGTGCTACACAAGTAAGTTCTACAGGTATTTCTGGGGTGATGAGAAACCTTTCAAGCGATAATATTGTGAAAGTTGGTGGTAAGGATGGAAGGAAGAATTTGTATGTGAGGGTGGAATAAAGGCGCGAATATATTTCCACAGCGGTATAGATATTTTTATCGAAGTTTTTTGCATTTGATTAAGTTTTAATAAGTATAAAATTATTGTATTTTTATCCCGCCTGCAGAAATACCCAACCTTTATATGCAATAATTCCCCAACAGTACAATAAATGCAAGATTTTATTTATCACTACACTTCAATTGAAACATTAGCACTAATATTAGAAGGAAAAAAAATTAAATTTTCAAGCCTTGAAAATATGGATGATTTAAATGAATCACAATTTTCGGATGAAGATGATATAAATTTTTCTTCTCATACTTTAATCTCTTGTTGGACTAAAAATGATGAAGAAAATTTAGCTTTCTGGAAAATGTATACTCCAGATATGAAAGGAGTTAGGATAAAAATACCAAGACACATTTTTGAAAATTATATTTTTTTGACTGATGATGTGGTTTATGTTGATCCAAACACTTTAATAATAGAATCATTAGTTCCAAAATCGGAATGTTTTAATGAAAATTATTGGATTATACCTTTTAAAGGTAATTTAGTAGAAGTTGTTTATACCGAAGATGATGATTTATTACGACCGAAAATTTATGATAAAGAAACAGAACTTGTTAGTTTCAGTAAAGTTGCAAAATACAAATCAACAATATGGCAGTTCCAACAAGAAATTAGATTTAAATTGACCGTGCTTCCTACCAAAGATAAAAACGGAAATAATTTAAATCCACTAAATGATTTTAAAAGGATTATGCATGAGAAAATTCGAGCACCATTTGCGCATTATTTTTTAGAAATGCGAAACGAAGCATTTGAAAAAATGGAAATAACTCTTGGACCAAAATGTACATTAGCCGAAGAAATAATTGTACAATCATTACTTGATAAATTTAATCCCAATGCAAAAATTGAACAAAATAAATTCAAAGGTTTAATCAAATAATTACTGCAGATAATAACTAAGCTTTCGTTTTGCCCAACGGGCAAGAAATGAAAAATAGGTTTAATAAAAAGGGATTTAAAAGCAAATTAATAAATTTGGTTTGACTGATGAAGAAATAAGCTTCATCACTAGCTGATTGAGAGAGGAAGAATAAAAATAAGTTAGTTAGAATAAAGTCAAGCAACCATATGAGAAATTTATTATGAAGCTTAGAGTATTGCTTGTATCCATAAAAGATGTTTTATAAATACAGCTCTTCATAAAGCCTTTTTAAATCATAAACAAAAAAATGATCTGACTTATGTAAAATGTAATCTTCCCTTGTTTAGGCACACTCAAAAGTAGAGTTTTTTGATAATATTTTATTGTTGTCGTTGTTGAAATTTTGTTGGAATGTGGGAAACTCATTTGCGCTATTTTGATTGAGTTTTCCATATTTCAATAAAAAATCCCGTGGTGTAAGGTATTGTAACGCACTATGCGGTCTCTCATTATTGTACATCCACATCCATATTTCTGCATAATTTCTCATTTGTTTGATGTTCTCAAAGAGGTAAACACTTAAAAACTCTGTCCGGAATGTTCTGTTAAATCTCTCAATCAATGAGTTTTGTGTAGGTTTCCCTGGTTGAATAAAGCTTAGTTCGATATTCTCTTTGTTGCAATAATCTTTCATTTTTTCTGCAATAAATTCCGGTCCGTTGTCCACTCTTATTTTTTCAGGTTTTCCCCGCCATTCAATTAATTGTTCCAATTGCGAGATTACTTTTGCAGAGGGCAAGCTGCTGTCAATAGTGATGTTTAAAATCTCTCTGTTAAAATCGTCAATGATATTAAGGGTTCTCACGCTTTTGCCATTTTCCAAACTGTCGTGCATAAAAGCCATGCTCCAAGTAACGTTCGGATAGATGGGGCGAACCAGTGGTTGTTTTATCCGTGCTGGAAGCCGCTTTTTCCTTTTACTTCGCAAATTTAATCTCATCGACTTATAAATCTGATAAACCCTTTTGTGATTCCATCCAAAGCCTAAGTTTTTCAACCGATTGTGCATCATCCAAAAGCCCCACGTTTGATTAGAATCTGCAAGTAAAATAAGTTCTGCACGGATTTCATCATCTGAACTTTTAAATACCTGACGATAATAATAAACTGAACTTCTTAAACTGAACACTTTGCACGCCTTGCGCAAACTCATGTTATGGATTTCTTTCGAATAATCCACCAACTCACGCTTCTCACAAGGCGTTAGAGCTTTTTTTCGATCACATCTTTTAAGACGACAATCTCCAAAGTTTGCTCAGCTACGATCTTTTTATATTGCGAAAGTTGCTTTTCCATCTCTTTCATTTTTGAAAGTTGCTGAACATCCAATCCACCATATTTGCTCTTCCACTTGTAAAAGGTTGGCTGGCTAATTCCATGCTCCCGGCAAATCTCATTTACCGTTTTTCCCTGATTTTGTTCAGATAATATCTTGATGATCTGAACTTCTGAAAATTTACTGTTTTTCATAGTCTTTCAAATTTAAAAACTATATTTTTAAATGATCCTATTTTTGGGGAAGATTACATATACTATGAATTACCCTTTAAAGTGAGAAAATTATGAAAAGTCCTTTTACAGGAAAAGAAATGAAACTGACCAAAGAGAAAAGAACAGTCAGTTTCAGAAAGCAAAAGATTGAATATACAAACCTCAGTTATTTTTGTGAGCAAAGCAACGAAAGTTTTGTATCCACCGAATTAGAGGAACTCAACATTAAACAGATTCATAACAAATATCGGGAATTGAATAATATCCCTTTCCCGGAAGAAATAAAAAAACTGCGGCAGCACTACGGTCTTGCAGCCGCTAAAATGAGTGAATTATTTGGTTTTGGGCCTAATCAGTACGCTCTGTATGAGGGTGGTGATATGCCAAGTATATCTAATGCTAAATCGATCAGTTTGGCACTGGACCCACTCGTTTTTAAAAAAATGATAGAAGAAAACAGAGTTATCATCAAGGAAAAGGAGTTTAAATCAATCGTTTCAAAAATTACGACGGTGATGATGGACGAATGTGATTTCTTTATTGAGGATTATTTGTTGGGTGACCATAATCCCACTGCATTCACAGGTTATAAAACACCAAGTTTTGAGAAGCTTTCGAATATGACCGTTTTTTTCGCTGAGCATCTTAAACCGCATAAAACTACCCTGAATAAATTATTGTTTTATGCAGATTTTGGACATTATAAGAATCATGCTTCCTCAATAACCGGTTGTAGGTATGCGGCAATTCCTTACGGACCGGTACCAGATAAATTTAACAGTTTATTCGATAAAATGAGAAGCGACTGTTTTATCAATGTTGAATACAAAGAATATCCCAATGGATCATTGGGCGAGAAATTTGTTCCTAATTCAAAATTCGTTTTTAATGAATCTTTATTTGAAAAAACGGAATTAGATGTTATGGAAAAAGTAAAAGATGATTTTAAAGGAAAATCTTCAAAAGCTGTGGTTGAAATAAGTCATCGAGAAACAGCTTGGCTTGAAAACCAGGAGGACAGGTCATTAATAAATTACGAACACGCATTTGATTTAAACTTGCTTTAGTGAAAAAGAGATGAATTTTAAATAAAATAACAATGTGGCAAAATTATTATGTTATTAACAAAAAAAGTACTGTCCCGCTTTTCCTCGTCAAAATTCAAGAGCTTATTTGCCGTAAAGCCACTCACCTTAAGCCTTTGCAGGTAAACTGCAATAGTTCGTCGTTTCACACCAGTCTGTTTTTCAATCAATCGCTGTGAATAGCCGCGATCTATCAACCGAAAAATCTGTTTAATTTTTTGCATACATAGAGGTTTATTTGCCATAATGCCAGCTTTTATTCTTGTGGAATTTAAACTGGCAATTAATTTGTTTTCTTGAACCTCAGTGGTGTACTTTGTGTCGGAATGTCACTATTTTTTAATGAGTCATTAAAAAATATAATTCACGATTTTTTCTTAAATAATGCATTTAAGTGGTGCACTTTGTCTCGGAATGGTGGTGTATTTTACAGTGGAAAATTCATTTTATTGGTTTACCATTTCTTTTCAATCAAATTTGAAATTTCGTCTAATGGCAATGATCCAAAATATAAATCTTGACTTTTTGAATACTTACTTTTTTTAAATTTTTCGGTTGGTTCTCCAACACATTTTAAAATAACTTGTTTGTAGATTACATTAGAATTTTTATTTATAAAATTAATTTCAGCATTTAATCTAATAGCATAACTACCATCAGTATAAGTGCCTTCTGATTCACCTTCTATTTTTTTGATCCAAATTAGAACATTTGAATCCTTAATTAAATTAAATTCATAATCTAAAATATTAAGATTTTTAAAAGTGATCGTGGGTTTTTGAATTTCTTCTATATCACAATTTGCATCTTTATCGGTGTAGAAAACAAAGAATTTTAATATTTTTGTGTTACGTGTTTCGTCTAATGATGGAGAACAATCGAAAGCCTTAAAATAATTTAAATTTGGTTTTTTCCAATCCTTAATAGAATCTATACGTTCTTGATATTCTTTTCCACTTTTGCGATGACTTAGATAGTCTAATCCAATAAAATTGCAATACCTATTAGAATAATCCAGGTACATCCAAAGCCTCTATCTCCTCTCATTATTTAATTTAAAATTTATGCCAATGGTTGGCTATTTCTACAAGTGCAAAATATATAAAAACTTACCTAGCCTTAAAAATTTTCGCTAAAACTTTGTCACTC
The DNA here is from genome assembly GCF_030012525.1 of Chryseobacterium gotjawalense. Lineage (NCBI taxonomy): Bacteria > Pseudomonadati > Bacteroidota > Flavobacteriia > Flavobacteriales > Weeksellaceae > Chryseobacterium > Chryseobacterium gotjawalense. Next base: position 125,272 of record NZ_CP124855.1, on the reverse strand, counting down.
CTGTAAATTAATCGAGAAGGAACAAATCCTTTTTTTTGCTAATTTTCGGTTGATATTACAATTTCCTCGAAGTTATTTAAATTCAATGTCTCAAAAAAATGATCTGTTAATTTGTCTAAAGAAGGAGTAATAATATCTTCTTCTAGGTAATCTTCAATACCAGGATGAAAAGCAAGAATAGTTTCATCTGAGATTGTTAAGCGATGCCGGATGGTCTTAAAGAATTTAATTTCAGAATATTCGATTTCATCATCAGCCTGAATCGTTTTAATTGCAAAATCCAACAAAAGAATTTCTTCTTTTTCATTTAATTCAGCATTTTCGAGAATATTTAAATATTCTTTAATAAAATGATGCCCATCTGAATTTATTTTCTGAACCAAATTATTAATAGCCTGTTGAAAATTAAAATTTCCGAACTGTTCTGAATTTTCACAAAGAAACTGTATCATTTCAATTTCTCTCTTGTCAATATTTCCGTCTGATGCCATACAGCAGAAAGCTGTTTTTAGCAAAATCTCATCAAAAGTTACCTTATCCATTTTTTATTTTTTAAATCCTATTGTAGGTCTGTCTGAAATTATGCTGTCTTCTCCTTCAATTTTTTTTCTAATTATTTCATATTTCTCTAATTCGAGTAAGGAGACGGAAGGTCTTGTTCTACTAATAACTTCTTCTAAAATTTTCATCGTTATTTTTGACTTGGCTTTTAATGCAAATCGTGATGCTTCATCCACAATTAAATCTTTGATATCAGAAGAAACGTAATTTTCAGTTAATTTTGCCAGTAATTCATAATCAAGCCCCAAATCAATAGGACGCGATTTTAAATACATTTCGAACATAGCCATTCTTGCTTCAAAATCAGGCGGTGATAAATAAACTTTTTTATCTAATCTTCCTGCCCTCAATAGTGCAGCATCAATTTTATCTGGATAATTGGTTGCACATAATACAAAAATTCCTTTTTCACCTGTTCTGTCCATTTCAGCCAGCATTGCTTCTACGGCATTTTTTGACATTTCGTGCGCATCACTATCTCGGCTTGGGAATAAACCACTAATTTCTTCTATGAAAATAATTGTAGGAGCATTCTTTTCTGCTTCCTGAAATAATTTTGAGATATTCTCTTCCGTGGCATTAACATAACGGCTTTTTAATGTGCCGGGATTTACATGTACATAATTGAAACCCACTTCTTCTGCAAAATGTTTAGCAAAAAAGGTTTTCCCACAACCTGGAGGACCATATAAAAGCATCCCGTTAGGTATAGTTACGCCGTATTTTGCATATTCTTCCGAATTATGTAGAGCATCTATTACATCTAATTGCAACTGTGCCTTTAATGCAGACATTCCTGCTATCGCTGAAAAACCTTTGCCTTTTTTCTTTTCTTTCTCATAAGATTTCTGCGCCTTTTCTTCAGGTACAGAAAGTTCAACCTCCAAGTCTCCATTTAGAATCTTCAAAAATTCATTGACCGACTTAAACCTGTTTTCTGATTTTGGTTGTAAAGCTTTCGAAATAATTAATTTGGTATGTCCGTCAATATGTTCTGGAAACTTTAGTGGCTTTTGTCTTTGTTCCAAAATAGATTCTTCGAGCTGTATTTTATCAGATTTATATTTTGAAATTTCTATAAAATATGGTGGTAATCCCGTCACCAAATGGTAATACAACGCTCCAACTGAAAAAATATCACTTTGAACCGAGAAAACCTTATTTAAGGTTTCATTTGCCGTGTAAAACAAATTCAATCCCTCTTTCAAAAAATCTTTATTCGACTGCGTTAAGAATCTGGAATAACCGAAATCAATAATTTTCGGAATCTCAACTTTCCCCGAAAGATCCAGCATGATGTTTTGGATTGTAATATCGTTATGAATAACAGAATTTGGTAGAGTGTGCAAGTAATTCAAGCCGTTTAAAACGCTCAAAACAATGTTTTTTGCTTCATAAGAAGTTAATTTCTCTTCTCTTTTCATTTTATCAGCCAAAGTCTCGCCGCTAATAAAATCTAAAACTACATAAGCAAATTTCTGATTGTCAATCATTGTATAACCACTTGCATTGTATTTAGCAATATTGGGATGACTGATTTTTTTTAAGATTTCAATTTCAAGTAGATCTCCACTCTCTGTAAATTGTGTACGGTGTAATTTTGCAAAATCAAACAATTTCAGAAATTTAATTTCTTTCGCTTCATTTTGAACACGGTATGTTTCCGCATAAGTTCCTTTCTTCAGAAAAAAACTTACTGAATATTTATCGTCAATTATTTGACCTTTTGTTAATGTAGATATTTTACTATTCATACGATTTTAACTCGGAATTTATTTCGATTAATTTTGAAGAGCTATTTTCTTCTTGCAAAACATTATATAAAATCTGGAATTTTTCTGAAGAAATTTTCTTCTCTAATGCTAAATCAAATAGTAAATTTTCTATTTGACTTGCTGATATTATCTCTGCAACTTCAGGTATAAATACATAATTATCTTCGTTCTTGTAAAGTTTAAGATTCAAGATTTGGGATAATAAAGCAGTACCTAATTTAGGATCTTTCAATTTGAGCACTTCCTCTAATTGAGTTCTTATCTTATTGACAACTTTAAAAATGTTTTCATTTCCCAAATCGCTGTTAGCTTTCTCTAAACGGTGGAATTCTTCTTTCAGTTCTTTTTCTAATTTCTGCCATTCTGTGGTTTCACTTAATTCATCAATTTTTTTGAATGTTTTTCTAAGATTTGTCAACACTTCTTGTTTACCATCAATATCGCTTTTATTGTTTTCAAATTTCTTTTCTAATTCAAGAATTTCATTTTCAACTTTCTCAACCTTGTCAGCGGAAACATTATCATCTTTCAATTCCTCGATTGCTCCTTTTGCTTTGCGTATTTCATTGGAAAGCCAAGGAGTTTCGATCGATGAAACAGTTCTTTCTACACTCACTTCATAAGAATAATCTAAATAAGGAAAGTATGCGTTAACTGTAATTTTTTCGGATCTATCAATAGTTACTGTTAAATCTACATCACTATTCTCAGGTAATAATGAAGGTAAATCTACCCCAGAAATTCTTATATCAGTAATATGCTCATTGTATATTGCTCTGGTTCCTTCCGCATTGTGTTCGCCTTCGTAAATTGGAATCCTGATAAAATCAGATGATATTCCGGGACGAATTGGCTTGTCTGTTTTTATACCATTTTTGTTACCTACAGCAGGCAATGATTGATTTTTTTCTAAACCTTGAATTGTAGAAAAAATAATTTTACCAGAATCTTGTTTTTTAATTTCAATACCAATATTATAAGCAAGAGTTGCACTTCCAATTCTAGGACCTTGTATTATAGTAAATTCGTTTGGTTCACTTTCCAACATATTTCCTTTGTCGTTATATAATGTAACTTGAAAAGAATTAGACTTACCTACCAGAAGTTGAGTCTCTATTACTTCATCAATGTCATTAATTTCAACCTTACCACTCGACCATGTATTGTCACATCTTGTAATTTCAGCAAACACTTTTTCGGGAATAGTTCCTTCTGTTTTACCAGTCAGAATTTTTAGTGTCACGAATTCTTCCATTTCTACGGTGGAAGCTTCATGTCCAATTTCAAGTTGGATTTTAGATCGATCTCTTGTCTGTTCTGCAACTTCTTCCGAAACGGTAACAGTTGAAGCATATAAAGCCGCACCTTTAGAAACTACAGTCATCGGATCAACAGTGGTGTCAGGTTTACAAATTTGATCTTCCAACATTTTTCGCAATACAGGAGAAAAAGTAGGCCCACCAACTAGAATTAGTGAATCTAAAGATGAACCTTTAAGATTATTACGCTCCAATAATTTTTTAGAAACATCAATAGATTTTTGAAAAACCGGTCCAAGAGCCCGCTTCATATCATTTTGAGTGACTGTAATATCCAACTCAAACTCTTCACCTTCATCATCTTCACCATATTCATCATATAAATTCGTAAGTATAGGATATTCATCTTTATAGGACAATTGGTTTTTAGCATCTTCTGCCAAAGGTTTCCACATTTCTTTGAATGCGTTTATTTTTTTTACATCATTTAGAATCGAATCGATAGAATAATTTTCCTGCAAATACGGTAAGATGATTTCATCCACGATTGCTAAATCCAGATTTTTACCACCTAAATAACTATCACCCTCGGTATCAGCCACTTTCATAATTCCGTCTTCGACTTTAAGTAGAGCAGCATCAAATGTTCCTCCTCCAAAATCGAATACTAACCAATAACCATCTTTCTTTTTAGAATCGAGACCATAAGCCATAGCAGCGGCAACTGGTTCCTGCAGTAATTCAATCTGTTGCAAACCCGCCAACTTTGCAGCTTCCCTTATTGCTTCTTGTTGGTTATTCTTAAAATTGGATGGTACCGTAATCACCGCACTTCTAACCCATTTATCTTTTACAAAAGAAATTAAATACTTGAAAATTTCTGCGACTAACTCTTCAGATTTAAAAGATTTATCTGCGTTAGAACTAAAGTACAACTTATCTGTACCAATCGTTCTTCTAAATCCAATAAAAGAATTTGAAGAGCTTTCATCACTTTTCATTGACGAGAGCTGATCTCTTTTTAAAGCATTATATGCGCTATCACCAACTTGTAGTGCTTTCTTCTTATTGATGTAAACACACATTGGAATAGAGTCTTTAAGTGTATCAGATTTAATAATCATGACTTCTCCATCTACCACTTGGGCAATAGATGCAGAACTTGAACCTAAATGTATGCCTATATCTATATGCACTGTTATTACTTAAATTAAAAGTTAACCAATTTCACGAACTATTCAGTTATAAAGCCTCATCCGAATTACTTGGTCTAGTGCTGAAGTTTCCATCCCGTTGTAAAATCAACTGATACTCAAGTACATTATTACTAAGCGATTGAGGATCGTCTTTACCAAAGTTTTCTTCAGCAATAAAACCGCCTTTTATTTCTCCATTTTTCATGGCTTTTTCTGGATTCCAGCCTTTCCCGTAATAAAAGAAAGCCTGATAAACACCGTTAGGAAATGAAAAAGTATAATTGCCACCTGCACGAATAAATGCATGACGAACTACTTTATCATTTTTCTTTATGGTAACTATAACATCAGAATTACTGGTCTGAACTTTTATTTGAGAACAGCCGTAAGAACTACAAGATGAATTCCCACCGAAATACTTTGAATAAGGCGTCGCGCCGGTTTGTAAGGAATTATTAATATACTTATCATGCAATTCCTGTTCAAGTCCTTCTTTTTCCAGTTGTGCTTCTTTTTCAAGACGACTTGCTTCTGCCACTTTTTCCTGCTCGATACGCACTTGCTCTAAACGTAAATTTTCATTTTTGGTTTCTTCGGCATTTTTTTTCACCAGTTCTATACGGTCTTTTTCCTCGATCACTAACCGATTTTTTTTATCGGTTTCAGATTCACAGGAAATGAGTAGCGATAAAGCAAAGAACATAGATAATACTATTTTTTTCATATTCATCATTTAAAGGTTAACCCACCAAAACCGTATCGTCTCCACTAGGTTTTTGTTCATCTGGAAGCAAATCAAATAATTCCATAACAATAGGATGTAATTCATCTGTTGTCGGATTATTCCCGATTACCTGTAATCCTTCATTAATTAACTGTCTTGCGCGATGGGTGTTCTTCCAACTATAAGAATCAAACTGCTGGTTGTGTCCTCTGATTATATTAATAAGCTGATAAATTAAAGTAATCTTAATAAAAATGCTATTTATCTCATCTAACAAAGCAGCTCCTAATTTAGGATCTTGGGATTTGAGTACTTCATCCAATTGAGTTCGTACCTGATTTACAATTTCGGTAGTTTGATCATTTCCAAAATCGGCATTGGCTTTCTCTAAACGGTAAAATTCTTCTTTCAGTTCTTCTTCTAATTTCGGCCACTCTGTAGTTTCACTTAATTCATCAATTTTTTTGAGTGTTTTTCTAAGATTTGTTAAAACTTCTTGTTTACCATCAACATCATTCTTATTGTTTTCAAATTTCTTTTCTAATTCAAGAATTTCATTTTCAAGTTTTTGAACCTTGTCAGTAGTAACATTATCCTCTTTCAATTCTTCGATTGTACCTTTTGCTTTGCGTAGTTCATTGGCAAGCCAAGTAGTTGCAGTTGATTGAACCTTATCTGTCGGAACTTTTATTTCTTCTGTATGATCAAGATATGGAAAAAATGCTTGAATTGTAACTTCTTGCGATTTATCAATATTAACCGTTAAATCTACATCACTGTTTTCAGGTAATAATGCTGGCAAATCATTCCCACTAATAATAATATCATAAACATGTTCATTATAGATTGCTCTAGTACCTTCTGATTTATGTTCTCCTTGATAAAGGGGAATTTTTATAAAGTCAGATTCCATACCAGGACGAATCTGCTTTTGAGTCTTTAGATTATTTTTTGTCCCAGTTACTGGTAATGATTTATTTTTCTCTAATCCTTGAACTTGAGAAAATACTATTTTTCCTGTTGTTCTTTGTTTTAGTTCAATACCGAAGTTGTATGGAAGTGTTTGCATTGAACCAATTCCTCCTAGTCCTTGAATTATAGTAAATGTTTTAGGTTCGCTTTCAATAATATTACCATTATTATCATATAATGTGACTTCGAAACCATTGGTTTTACCTTCTAGCAGATTCGCTTCAATCACTTCGCCGATTTCATTAATTTCAATTTGACCGCTTGCCCAAGCTTTGTCGCTTCTGGTAATTTCAGCAAAAACTTTTTCGGGAATTATGCCTTCTGTTTTTTCAACTAAAATTTTCAGCGTCACAAATTCTTCCATTTCTACCGTGGTAGATTCATGTCCAATTTCAATCTGAATTTTTGATCGATCTCTTGTCTGTTCTGCAACTTCTTCCGAAACGGTAACGGTTGAAGCATATAAAGCAGCACCTTTAGAAACCACAGTCATTGGATCTACAGTGGTGTCGGGTTTGCAAATTTGGTCTTCCAACATTTTTCGCAATACGGGAGAAAATGTTGGGCCACCAACTAAAATTAATGAGTCCAAAGACGAACCTTGTAAATTATTTCTTTCTAATAGTCTTTTGGAAATCTCTAAAGCTTTTTGGAAAACAGGAGATAACACTTTTTCTAATTCGGATTGTGATACTGTTAAGTCAATTTCGATTTCTTCTCCATCATCATCTGTACCAGAACCTTCTTCTTTATATAAATTGAATTCAGTATTGAATGATAATTCATTTTTCAATTCCTCTGCAAAAGGTTTTAATGCGTCACGATAATTTGCCTTTTTGTTATCATCACTCAAAATATTATCAATTGTATAATTCTTTTGGATATGTGGAATAATTATTTCGTCTACAACTGCTAAATCTAAATTTTTTCCACCCAAATAATTATCTCCTTCTGTATCTGCAACTTTCATAATACCATCTTCAACTTTTAGTAGAGCAGCATCAAATGTTCCGCCTCCAAAATCAAAAACCAGCCAAAACCCATCTTTCTTTTTTGAGTCCAGTCCATAAGCCATAGCAGCCGCGACTGGTTCTTGTAAAACTTCTGTATGTTCAAACCCTGCTAGTTTTGCTGCTCTTCTCGTGGCATCAATTTGATTATTTTTGAATGCTGCTGGAACAGTTATAACAACCGCATTTACATTTTCGTCTGTTACAAAGGATTTAAGCGTTTTTAAAACTTCTGCGGATAATTCTTCAGAACTCAAATCTTTTGCAATATTTGAACTGAAATATTTTTTATCGGTTCCCATTGTTCTTTTGAACTCGATAAAGGCGTTTGGTTCAATATCTTTAGATAGGCTTGCTTCTTGGTCACTACGGTAAACAGCAAATGCTTTTTTTCCTGCTAAAACTCCTTTTTTGTTATATGCAATACAAGATGGCATAGTATCATCTTGACCATTTATTTTTATGATTTTTGCTTCTCCATTCTCCATTCTAGAGATCCCTGAATTTGTTGTTCCTAAGTCTATACCGTAATCTATTTTAGTTCTTGCCATTATAATGTTTTTTAATATTTTAGTTTTGTGAAACATCAACTTGTGCTCGTTGAATGAGAACACCGTTGAAATTCACTTGTGGTTTAATAACCGCCGTAATAACTTTTTTTCCATCTACCAAATTTTCATCTGTCACGAAATTGATTACGTCAATATTCATTCTTTCATCATAATCTTTATATATAAGATTGACCATTTCATAACCGTTTGAAGCAAAATTTGCTTGTATTCTTTCAATACCTTTTACCAGTGATTTTAATCCTTTGATATCTTCATCCATTTTTGAAATATTTTTTTGCATTCTTACAATTTCATCTGCAACTTTCAAAGCTAATGAATGATCGATTTCTGTTGGGTGCTGGATTGTGCTTAGAGTTTCTTTTGTTTCCTGCTTCAGTTTTAATTGTGTTTCCAAGACTTCTACCAACTTATTGTCTAATTTGACACCTTCTTCTTCTAAAGATATTTTAGTATTTTTAATCTGTGTCTCCACATCAATTTTACTGCTTTGGATTCGTTTTCCAAGAAGCCAGTATAGAATACCTCCTAAAAGTAATGTCAGTAATGTTGCTATAATCCAATATAAACGGCTTTGATTTACATTCTTATCCAGTTTGGCAATTCCATCTTTGCTTGTGCTTTCACTTTGCTGAATTTTCGATCCTAAATCTTCTGCTATTTTATTAATATTATTGGCATTAGTTTCCGTAACCGTTTTTAAACTGTCAATCTGATTTTTTTGATTTCCTACTTTTAAAGAAAGATTTGTTAGTTCTCTCTTTTGCTTGGCAATTACAGATTGTTGATTATTAATACTTTGCTTTAAAACAGTAATGTCCTGCTGTTGCGTTTGTAATTCTTTTTTTTGATTTTGTGCAAAAATTATTGTTGCAGAAAAGAGAATGGGTATGAGTAGAGTTTTTTTCATTTATTCATTAATATTTTTCGTGCTTTATTAATTTTAGTTTGCACATCATTGACTTCTTTTTCTTTAGCTTCTGGCATTCTAAATAATTTAAATTTTTTGACTTCCAATAATTCGTCTTCCAACATTGATAAATTTCTTTTTAGTGCAGTTTTCTTTCCTGGAGACCAATCAACCTGATAAGTTTTTGTGTATACATTGTAATGATCTACATATATTTCTATTTTATGTTCTCCAACTTGAGCAGTGCATTCTGTTGCATTTCCCCAACCCCCAAGGTCTATAGTATTGGTTTCTGAAGTTATTGTTATTTCATTACAACTTGTGTAGCCTTGTGGAGAGGACTTAGAACTATTGCTGTACTTTCCTTCGGGATTTATATATTTTTTATATAAGGTAACTTTTTTATTTATTAAAGGTTTTAATTTTAACTTTAATCCTATATACCTAATATTTTCTATATAAAATGGGCTATTAATTATATTGGATTTAGAATCAGTATTTGTCACATCTGCCGACAAAATCTCAAAATATAATTTCGGAGGAATTCTTTTATACTTATCAATTATCATTGATATTGTAGAACTCTTTAAAGTGTTTTCTTTAATCCAATTTAATAATTCCCACAATTCATTTTTAGATTCGGTATTATCACAATGCTTGATTTTCTTTAATTTATTATCGGGTAAAATCTCAGTTAATAAATCATTTACAGTTTCCCAATTAATAGAGTTTTTAATATTAGCCTCTACTGCAACCCAATTTATAGTTTTATGACCCATTTTTATAAGAATGTCATTATCCTGCATTTGTTTTACTTGCTGTCTAATTTCTCTTTCATTTTCTTCAAATGAATCTTTAACGGATTGTAAGACTTGAATTGCATGAGAAAGTTCACGATCTTTCATGTCTTCAAGCGTATCCATATTGTCTTTAATTCTGTCTTTTGTTAATTTATTGACAGCTATGTTTTGGGCCATGGTAGCTAATGACATAGCTTCTTGTAAATAATCGGTGTCTATTTCTTGTTCTGTACTTTCATTAAAATAATCAATTGAGCACTGCAGTAATTCTTTTGCAAGTTTGTCCGAAATCATCTTATATTTAAGATCACTTATACCTAAAATTGATTTTAATTGGGATAAATCATTTCCAGTATTTTCAAACAAATCAGATCCGAAGCGGTAGGCGTTGATTTTGTTAGAAGCTCTTTTTTTCTTGGACTGCTCAATTTGTGTTTCAATTCTATGCAAAGGTTCTTCAGTGAATTTACCTGAAAGATAATTTTTCACAGAAGGATTACCATCAAACAATGCAATTTTGTCGGAAGTCGAATATTTACCGTTAATTTGTTTTAGTAAATCATCAATTAAAAACTGAACCTGCTTCTCTGAATCAATTGTATACATTTCATCTGCGACTGAATGAACAAAATCTTGGAAGTGATCTGATTCTATCAGTTTTATTTTATGCTCGATTCCCTGCTTTAATTTATCTTCAGATCCCTCTAAAAAATAAAGAGTCCCAATATTATTAAAAGCGGAAAAATTTCTAGAACTAATCTCCTTTCCTTCCGTAATTTTCTCCCAAATTTCAATTGCTTTTTCCTTATTACCATTTATTAAATGCTGGATGGCAGTTTCATCAATTGGATTAAGATTAGTAAACCAAAAAAGCGAATGGTCTATTATATTTTTATGTTGTTCTATTTCAGAAAAAGCCGTATTTATAACTTCTTCGCTACGTGCAACAGGTTCTAGAAATTCAAAATCATATTCGGAAGAAATTTCTTTTCCAACTCTAGCATACGCCTGAATTTTACCTCTGCGGCTTTGAATTTCTTTCGCGGATGAATTGGCAACTATCCCAATTACACGAAATGGATTGTTATTTATTTTTTGCATTTTTTTATACTAGGAGTCTGTTTAAATTTTATTCAATAAAAATTATGTGGCGGATAATTTGGCTATATTTTCAAAGGTTTCCATTATTAGTTCATAATTTCTACACAATCTTCTGTCATTATCAAACCATGAAATTGTACGCTCAATAATCCATCTTTTGCAGGTGGGCTGAAAACCAGTTTTCTTCTCATCACTTCTCATTACAGGTTATACAAAATGACATTCCATATTTCCCGCAGATCATATTTTCTTTCTCTATGATCAAATTCTAAAGTCTTTTTTATAGATTGCTATTGATTGCCAGAAACGTTTGTGGAGTAATTTTTCATTGTACCTTAATAACCAAAAGGTTATGAGAATAATCAATATAATCGACTAACAATCAGTTTTTATAAGTTGTTTTTGTATTTAAAGTATGCCCATAAACTTTTTTCCCTATTTAATTTTAAAAGTCATTTGCTATTTTTTTCTAAAAGTATAACAATTTACTTAAACACAATTACGGTTTTCCGTAATCAGCAATAAAATCAGCTTAAAATTTCATTAATTTCATTAAAATAGGTATTTTATCAATCCTATCCTAAATGATCTAGATTCTTAAAAGTTGCACAATTCTGTTAAATTTTTCTGGATAAATTTAAAATTTTCAGAATACACCCCTGATAACAAGTTAGAGGAGGTCCCAAACATTTAGCATTGAAAAATCATTTGTTAAACGCTTTAAAATGTGCGTGCGTCTTTATTTTGATAACTGATTGAGGATTTGGAAGGCACTTTGTTTACACCTCAATGATTGAGATTTCCAGCAGAGGATCTAAGACCATTACTACTATCGCGTACTGACTGTCTTTTTGCAAATTGGCAGAAAAGCACCGCAACTAAATGATTCCAACTATTAAAACCTTTATTGTGTTGATTGGTTTCTCTGCGTTTTATAATTTTAATGCTATTGGGAATAGCATGGGGAAACCATAATGGAAACACTACTTATTACAAAAATTCAAACAATGTAGGAATCCAAACCAGCACTCATACAGAAGGCCTTGACCCGGGAACAGAAACCGACGGTGGCGATGGTACTGGTGGGCCTCATGGACCAATTGGCGGGAATACAGGACAGACTCCACCTACTCCATAACCATAATAACACATTTATGAAGAGGCAGATACCGGATATCTGCCTTTTTTCATTATTTTGCATGAAAAATTGAATATGTTCAGAATGATATTAATTCTAATCTTTTTTACTTTCTATTCCTGTAAAAAACAGGATCCTGTAAATAAAAATCCTGCAGTCAACAGTAAGAATCACGACAAAGCTAATTTATTTAGAGGGGAGAAGCTTTCCGATTCTGCATTTTATTATTACAGCATAGCAAAAGATGAATATTTACTGAATAATGATTCTGTAAAAGCCGCACAGGCTTCTATCAATATGGCAATAATACAGTGTGATAACGGAGATTATTTTGGAAGTATTGAAACCTCGCTGGAAGCCGACACGCTGTTGGTTAATAAAAATGACAGTATTTCTAAAGGCTTTTTAGCGGCAAATTATAATAATCTTGCCATTGCATCAACTAAACTTAGAAACTTTGATCATGCTGAGAATTTTTATAAACTGGCTTTAAAATTTGTCACCCATCCCGAAAATAAATATGTGTATTATAATAATATTGGGGATGTATTAATAATGAGAGGGGACTTTAAAAATGCCCTTCGGAATTTGGAAGTTGCACTTCAGGTTAAAGACAGCATCAATTATGCAAGAGCTTTAAACAATTGGGCTTATGCAAAACATTTTAGTGACAACACTTTTAATCCTGTACCCTATTACCATAAAGCCTTAAAAATCAGACTGAAAGACGGTAACAGACATGGTTTAAATTCAAGCTATATCAATCTGTGTGATTACTATGCCGATAAAGATCCTGCAGTCTCCTTACAGTTTGCAAAACAAATGAAACAGGCGGCGGTAGAAGCCAATAGTACTCCGGATGTTCTGGAGGCCATTAAGAGAATCATTATTTTGGATAAAAATAATTACCTTGACAATTTTCAGACGTACAATACCCTCAGTGCCGAAATTCAATTAAAAAGCAGCAAAGCCAAAAATCAATTTGCTCTGATCCGGTATGGGGTAGAAAAAAGCAAAGCCGAAAACAGTATTCTGAAAGTTGAAAAACTGGAATCTCAAAAGAAACTGATGTATCTGGCGATGATCGCGGCAGGACTGATAATTACAATGATAACTGTGATAATGTCTTCTAAGAAAAGAAGGAAAAGACTGCAGCAGGAAAAAGACCTGGAAGTAAAAAAAACGGAGTTAAAATACTCGAAAAAAGTGCATGACGTGGTGGCCAACGGGATCTATCAGCTGATGACCAAATTAGAAAACAATCTGGAGATCAGCAGAGATGAAACCCTTGATGATTTGGAATACGTCTACGATAGATCCCGGAATATATCGTATGAAGGTATTGAGGTACACGACAGCCCGGAAATTTTCAGTGAAAAAATCAGAAAATTAATAGGGTATTTTAATACCCACAACGTACAGACAGTTATTGCAGGAAATGACCCATCGATTTGGGAAGGGGTCAGTCACATCAAAAAAGGGGAAGTCTATCAAATATTGAGAGAACTGCTTGTTAACATGAAAAAACACAGTCATGCAGATCGGGTAACGTTACGATTTGAAAGAATGGAAGACAGGATTACGGTAGCCTACAGAGATACAGGAATAGGAATAAAAAAAGAAACTATTTTTAAAAATGGAATGCGGAATGTGGAATCCCGTATTGTAAATCTGCAGGGAGTGATTATTTTTGACACTGAAACAGAAAAAGGATTAAAAATAGATTTCTCCTTTTCTGGCTTATAAATAAAAATGCTATGTTTAAAAAAGTTTTAATCGCCGAAGATCACGAAATCCAAAACCTTTCCTTACAGAGAACACTTCATGATCTGAATATCCCTACAGTAGACTACGTACACTATTGTGATGATGCCATGGCCAAGGTCGGGAAAAGCATCAGGGACCATTCACCCTACGATCTTGTGATTACAGATCTCCATTTTGACACCGATCATAGGGAACAGAAATTAAAAGACGGTAAAGAAATGGTCAGCGCAATTCGTGCGGTTCTTCCCTCCATTAAAATAATTGTCTTTTCTGCAGAACAGAAATCAGGGATTATTGATGGTTTATTCAAAGAGAATGGCATTAACGGTTATGTGCGAAAAGCCAGAAACGATGCTAAAGAACTCAAAAAGGCAATCGATGCAGTATTTGCCGGTAAAAATTATCTTGCCCTGGACATAAAACATGAAGTAAAAAAACTAAACAGCTATGAATTTACTTCCTATGACATTACTTTGGTCTCACTTCTTTCCAAAGGGGTGATACAGAAAAACATCCCTACCTATCTCGTGACTAATGATATCAAACCTAACAGCCTTAGCAGTGTTGAAAAAAGACTGAGTATTCTAAAAGAGGAATTGAAAATTAATAATAATGAACAGCTGATTGCATTCTGTAAAGATTTAGGGGTAATTTAAAACAGAATGGGGTACATCAAATCACAGCCACTTTCAATTTTTCATAGAAAGTGGCTTTTTTACGGATATTTTCAATATTCTTTATCGAAAATCTCTTAAAATAATTTTGATGAAAAAGATGGGCTAAAATAATTGTAGCAATAAGACACTATCTGAATTGATATTCCGTTAATCTCCCATCTTTTCTGAAATAGAGGCAATTAACGCTAAAATATTTTCAGTGATGGTATAAGGTGGTTTCATCCGTTATTTACTATTTTTATAATACGGTCGGGTGCAATCTCGTAAACTCGAATTCATTCGTGATATTATCATTTGATAGTATCAAAGATAGTAATTGATGGTATTAAATCAATACAGTTTTCAAACACCCCTGTGATAAATAGTATCATTTAAAACTACTTGAAGCAGTCGATCAGTTTTATTTTTGCATCAAATAGAGGCAAATAGCTCAACGATAAATATCCCGGTTTTGAAGATTTGTAATCTGTGACTTTAACTCAGCAACCAAATTGATCCACCGTGATTCCAACTGTTAAAACCTTTATTGTGTTGACCGGTTTCTCTGTATTTTACAATTTTATTGAATTTAGAACGGTCTAATCTTTCAATGATTTGCGAAAACAAGGTTATTTGCCATGAGAGGGAGAGGTTCTGTTGGGCAACTCAAAGATCCCTCTAGATACTAAACCTGACCCTCTTTTTTCACCTTTATTCACAACGTTGTGGACGCTGTTGATTTTAAACAAAGTATATATACACAACACCCAGAATTTGTAATTGAAAAAACGGCGGGGATTCCATGATGACGATCCATGGATTTTTGGGAATTTTTAAAAAGAATTCCGGAACAAAGGAGAAATCGTTGCGATGACAGGAGACGGAGTAAACGATGCACAGGATTTAGCGCAGACTGAGGTGGGTATTGCGGTAGGTTTCGGAACAGATGTTGCCGCTGAAAACTACAGACATTATTCCGGTGAACAGTGACCCGGGTGCCGTTGCAAAAATGATTGACTTGGAAAAGAAAAACTACCGCAAAAATTACCCAAAACCTCGCATGGGCAGTGGGTTACAGCGTCCTGACAATTCGGTTAGCGGCCGGTATTCTATATCCCTCATTTTTGCTGAGTCCAGCGATGGGCGCCGTGCTGATGAGTGCCGGTACCATTGTAGCACCACTGAACACAAGTTTATTAAAAATTAAATAACTACAAAATGAAATCCCTACTGTCGCTCTTTCTGTTGATGACACTGTCCATAACCACGTATTCCCAGAGTACCAAAACTGTTTACACTTGCCCGATGCACCCGCAGGTCGTGAAATCAGCACCCGGTAACTGCCCCATTTGCGGCATGACGCTGGTAAAAAAAACCATTACTGAGAAAAAAACGGCAGCAAAACCGGTATCGGTGGTGAAGAAGCCACAAGTGGCACCTGCTCCAAAAAAAGATGCAGCGGTGAAAAAAACTTCTGTTCAAAACCAGACGCCTACCCCTGCAAAAGCAAAGGCTAAAACGGAATTTAAAAAAAAAGTTCTCCCAAAGGTTAAAACGGTACCAAAAGAATCGGCTCCGGTCACCGTAAAAATACAGGACCATCCCACTTCAAATCCACAGCAGCATGAAGCTGTGCAAAAAAGGTACATCTGCCCGATGCACCCCGAAGTGGTTTCTGATAAACCAGGAAACTGTCCCAGATGCGGTATGAATCTGGTTCTCCAAAAAGGAAATAAAGAAGATCATTCTGCGCATGAAAACACCCAGATAGATGGTGAGCACAAAATGGTGATGCCAATGCCTGAAAAACAGCTGAAAGGCGGCCGCAAAGTAACCTACCACCTTTATGTAAAAGATACGCTGGTGAATTTTGCGGGCAGACAGAAACGCGCCATTGCCGTAAACGGGCAGATTCCCATGCCAAAACTGGTGTTTTACGAAGGCGACACCGCAGAAGTGATCGTTCATAATTTAATGGATGAAGAAACTTCTCTGCACTGGCACGGTCTGCATCTTCCCAACCGCGAAGATGGTGTGCCGTGGCTTACCCAAAAACCCATTCCACCCCATTCCGCTTATACGTATTCGTTTCCCATCATCCAAAACGGCACCCACTGGTATCACTCCCACACGGGCCTGCAGGAGCAGATTGGAATGTATGGCATGATCATTCTGAAGAAACGTCCGGAAGACCCTACTTTCCGCACCGGAATAGATGATTTGCCCACTGAACACCTTATACTGAGCGAGTGGACAAACCTGAATCCCAACAATGTTCAGCGGATGCTCCACCACACCAACGACTGGTTTGCCCTCAGGAAAGGCAGCACTCAGAGTTATGCAGAAGCCATCAAAGAGGGTCATTTTAAAACAAAGCTTACCAATGAATGGAAGCGGATGATGGCGATGGACGTGAGCGATGTGTACTATGATGCATTCCTGATTAACGGTAAAATAGAAAGCCAGCTGGCCGCATATAAAGCCGGTGACAAAGTGCGGCTTCAAATTGCTAATGGTGGTGCTTCCTCCTACTTTTGGCTCAACTATGCAGGAGGAAAATTTAAAGTGGTAGCAAGTGATGGACTGGATATTGAGCCGGTCGAAGTTGACCGCCTTATCCTCGCGGTTTCCGAAACGGTGGATGTCGTAGTGGAAATTCCTGAAAAAAACACCTCCTATGAATTCCTCGTTACGCCCGAAGACCGCACAAAATCGGCTTCGGTCTACATTGGTGGAGGAATTAAAAAAGCGCATGCACCATTACCCAAACTTAAATATTTTGAAGGGATGAAAATGATGAATGACATGATGAAGATGAACGGTGACATGAAGGATATGGGTATGGAGATGAGTTACCAGACCATGGATATGAATCAGGTGATGTATCCAGAAATTACCGCAGAAAACAATGACGCAATAAAAATGGATAACATGAACACCAGTGAGGCGCAAGTGGATCACTCAAAGCACCAGATGCCAACTTCTGGAATTACCACTTTGAATTACGGCATGATGAAATCCCCCTATGACACCTCGCTCCCAAAAGACAGGCCCGTGCGCGATCTCAAGTTCACCCTCACCGGAAATATGAACCGCTACGTTTGGAGCATGGACAATAAAGTCCTGGCAGAATCCGACAAAATAGTGGTCAAAAAAGGCGAGATCCTCCGCATTACCCTTTTTAATAATTCTATGATGCGTCACCCCATGCACCTGCACGGATTTGATTTTCGGGTACTCAACAAAAATGGCGCGCAGGCACCTCTCAAAAATGTGCTGGATATGATGCCCATGGAAACCGATGTCATAGAATTTACAGCAAAAACGGATGGTGACTGGTTCTTCCACTGTCACATCCTCTATCACATGATGGCAGGGATGAACCGTGTTTTCGCTGTGGGCGATGATCAGAATCCTTTGCTGCCCGATAAAGCGTCGGCCTATAAAAAGCTTCAGCGCGAAAGTAACATGTGGCACCTGATGGCTGAAAACGATTTTGCTACTAATGGTAATGATGGTAGGGCCAGAATCTCAAATACCCGCTGGGAATTGGGAACAGAATGGCGCTTAGGTTACAGTCCCCGGCACGGCTACGAAGTGGAAACCCAGCTCGGAAGATATGTGGACCGGATGCAGTGGCTGAAACCATTTATCGGATTCAATTACCATTACAGAAAGATTGACAGGAACAATATTGAAAAAAACCTTTTTGGACAAGCCAACACAAAAGACGAACGAAAAACTTTCAGCGCCGGTATCACGTACAGACTTCCGATGCTGGTAGATCTGCAGGCAGAAATATTTACAGACGGTATTGTAAGATTTCAGCTGAAGCGTGAAGACATTCCGCTTTCACCACGTTTGCGCGGGGCATTCATGATCAATACTGACAAAGAATATAGCGCAGGTCTTAAATATATCGTTACAAAGAATTTTGGGATCTCCACACACTATGACAGCGACATGAGCTGGGGTGCAGGACTCACTTTGAATTACTAGGATATCTTCTTTACAAAAAACAATAAAAGAGTGCAGCCTGTCATTGGGGCTGCACTCTTTTTTTATGTTTAAAGGAGAGCGAAAAACAGGTGACCATCTATTTTTAACTGAAGCCGTTCGCCTTCTCCTTTGGTAATAATGAAATGTACCCCATAGAGCAGCTGGAACACATCATAGAATTCCAGACTTCACCGGGACTCAGTTCAAAACTTAATCATTACAGTACCGCAAAAGAGCATGAGTCAGAAGATTTAATTCTGGATGAAGCCTCACCGATCCGTGACTCATCCTCTGTGACCAAAGGAACCCTGAAAGTGATCCGTACCAAGAAGACGGCCGCAATGACGCAGCTTTCTATTGAAAAACTGTTTACTTGGAGGGTCGACTTAAGAGTCCACGCGATCATCTTTCCCATCACTTTATATCACAAAGCCCGCGCGGCCTTCCGGTAATTTTAAGAACCCCTTTGAGTTACGCCATCTTATTAGCAGTTATCAATACTACCCCAAGATACCGAATCCAATAGATATAGAATGAATACAGTATGGATATAGTATGGTTATAGTATGCCCCACTGCCTAAAGACCGCAGGTTCGCTCACCGCATATTAATGGGTAAAGCCTTCATTTTCCAATATCGTGGATATTAACCGTGACCAACAGTACAAAGCCAACTTCTAGATTGTACAAAACCCTGTTGTCCTGCTTTACCACCATTGAACCTCAACCCATTGCGTTAAAAAAAGGAGCACCCCGATGCCAAATACTCAATCGCGCAAGAACCCATTCAACATTCATCATTCACCAATCTCCATTCTTCCAATTCACCATTCACCTCAATTCACCATTCACCTCAATTCACCTCAATTCACCTCAATTGACCCATGACCCCCTGTATTCCTGCAAATCAATCCTAAAAAAGCCTTTATCTTACATAATCATTAAATAAATATTCTTCTTTTTACATATACATTAACATAAATGGAATTTTATTTGCATACAGGAAATGGTAACAACTCTAAATTTTAAACCTATGGCAAAAAAGAAAAGTGCGAACGAAGCACAAAACGCAAGTAAACCCATCACCAATCTTAAAGATTTTTTTATTGATGGTTTGAAAGACATTTACTGGGCCGAAAATGCACTGGTAAAAACAATACCTAAAATGTTGGAGCAGGCCACAGATCAGAAATTAAAGACAGCGTTTAAAGACCATCTGGCCCAAACCAAAATGCAGGTGGAAAGACTGGAAAAAGTTTTTGAGTCCATGGGAGTGAAACCGGAAGGTAAAAAATGTTTAGCCATGGAGGGAATTATTAAAGAAGGGGAAGAAATTATGGAAGAGACCGCACCGGGTCCTGTCCGGGATGCAGGAATTATTGCAAGTGCGCAAAAAGTAGAGCATTATGAGATCGCCACATACGGAACCCTTGCCGCATTTGCTAAAACGCTGAATGAAAGAGCCGCACTTGATCTCTTGCTCAAGACTTTAGGCGAAGAAAAAAAATCTGATTCCTTATTGAGTTCCATCGCAGACACCAACTTAAATTCACAGGCTGTGGACGGAAAGCTTCAGTCCAAAGATTTAAATGCCGTTTAATTAACCCTTCAACATTAGAACTACATTATGAAAATAAATGAAAGTGAACCATTTGAAAATGGGGCAAATCCTAAACAGGAACAGCTTGGTAAATTCACCACCGATAACCAGGGTGAATTCCTGACCACTGATCAGGGACTGAAAATTAATGATGATCAAAACTCCCTGAAAACAGGCGAAAGAGGCGCAACGCTTCTGGAGGATTTTATCCTCCGCGAAAAAATAACCCACTTCGATCATGAGCGTATTCCGGAAAGGATTGTTCATGCAAGAGGTTCTGGAGCACACGGTGTGTTCGAACTGTATCAACCGATGGGAAAATATACGAAAGCAAAATTCTTAAATGACACTTCAATAAAAACACCCGTTTTTGTAAGGTTTTCTACAGTGGCAGGATTCAGAGGATCTACTGATGTACCAAGAGACGTCCGCGGATTTGCCGTAAAATTCTATACCCAGGAGGGAAACTATGATCTGGTAGGAAATAATATGCCTGTATTTTTTATTCAGGATGCCACTAAATTTCCGGACCTCGTGCATGCGGTAAAACCAGAACCGCATAACGAAATTCCGCAGGCAGCTTCCGCCCATGATACCTTCTGGGACTTTATATCGCTGATGCCGGAAGCAATGCACAATGTGATGTGGCTGATGAGCGACCGTGCGATTCCGAGAAGTTTACGCACGATGGAAGGGTTTGGAATCCATACCTTCCGTTTTATCAACGCGGAAGGGAAATCTCATTTCGTAAAATTCCACTGGAAACCGAAACAGGGCGTTCTGGGATTAGCCTGGGACGAGGCGCAAAGAATTGCCGGGAAAGACACCGACTTTCACCGGAGAGATTTGTGGGAGGCGATTGATGAAGGCCATTACCCGGAGTGGGAACTGGGCGTGCAGATTGTAGCGCAGGAAGACGAGCATCGGTATCCGTTCGATCTTCTGGACCCCACCAAATTAATTCCCGAAGAAATGGTGCCGGTGGAAATTATCGGAAAAATGACCTTAAACAGGAATCCGGATAATTTCTTTGCAGAGACCGAACAGGTCGCTTTTCATCCCGGTCACCTGGTTCCGGGAATTGATTTTACCAATGATCCGTTGCTGCAGGGGCGATTATTCTCTTACACCGATACGCAGATTTCAAGATTGGGAGGACCGAATTTTCATGAAATTCCCATTAACAAATCCATTCCGGAGGTGACCAATAATCAGCGGGATGGAATGCACAGAATGCAGATTAATAAAGGGAAAGTAGCGTACAATCCTAATTCCCTCGGAGGAGGCTGCCCTTTTCAGGCCATGATTGCCGAAGGAGGATTTTCCTCTTTTGAAGAACGCATAGATTCCAATAAAATAAGACGGAGAAGTAAAAGTTTTTTTGATCATTTCAGTCAGCCTGCGCTTTTTTACAACAGCATGTCGGCCGATGAAAAACGCCACATTCAAAACGCCTTTGCCTTCGAACTGGGAAAGGTAAAAACAGTTCCGATCCGCCAGAGAATGGTGAATATGCTCTTAGAAATTGATGGGGAACTTTCAAAAACGGTTGGAGACCATCTAGGTTTGATTCCCCAGAAACTGCCGCAGCCGATCACCGGCAGCATACCGGCAGACGGAGATCCTGAGCATTACCACTCTTTCAAAGAAAAATTACCGATTGATAAGGCCCCATCGCTCAGCATGGCGAAAAAGCTCCCGACAGATATTCGGGCCAGAAGAATCGCCATTTTAACTGCAGATGGGGTTAATGATAAAGCCTTTACCGAGGTAAAAAAAGAACTGGGTGACCGGGGAGCCATGGTTGCCGTAATTGCACCGGGACATGGATTCGTAACTACGCAGTCGGGCGAAAAGTATCCAATTGATGACAGTCTGTTAACCGCCGCATCTGTGGTGTTTGATGCAGTATATGTGCCGGGAGGCGACAGTGTGGAAATCCTTTCCGCAAATGCAGATGCTGTTCATTTTATTGCGGAAGCCTTTAAACACTGCAAACCCATTTCAACGGACGGAAATGGCCGGTTATTGCTGGAAAAAGCATTGCCAAAATCAGCGTTGAAAAATAAAGGGATCACTACTTCCGGCGTTTTAAATGATTTCGTAGAAAACATCAGACTGCACCGTTTTTGGGACAGGGAAAAAGACAACGGAGTTCCTGCATAATACCGCGCAGCGCGTTTATTTTTTCATTTTTAAAATTTAAAGCAGGAAGCTCTCAAACTTTTAAAGGTTCTGTCCGAGAGGTTTGTGTGAAAATCTGTGGGTACGCAGCGCACTGTTATATTTCTTTACCATTCTATGAAGCGGCTCCTGAGCCGCTTTTTTAATACGGGGTAATAAAGGGCAGGAAAAAATCTAGAACCTCATCACAAGGACTATTGATATTTTTACATTATTATAAACGGATATCCATAATTAATAAAACAAATTCCAGAGCCTGTTTACCATTCATCAAAATTAATTTCCTCCATCCCTAAAGCGTGTAATTTTCATCGCTCTTTTGCCTTTTATAATTGTTAAAACTTATTCAAACAGCCTCCTAAAGGTATCATCAAATTTTTTGGTAGGGAGCATTTGATCTGGCATTTTAAAAATTTTATCATCTTCATCTGGGTTAATGCGGTGACGCAGTCGTGTTCCCGCGAGGCATCTGGGAATAATGGCAAGAATTTTGTCTATTGATTCTCAAATAATAAAAATATGAAGACCCCTGTAAAAATCGCCATAGGACTGGCAGCTACAGCAATAGGAACACTTGCAATGGCTTTTTTAAGAAAAAGAAAAGCAACCGTACAACGGCAATATACTGCTCCCGATGGAACGCTTTATGACGAGGGACAAATCTACCGCAGTGCTGATCATAAGACCTATCAGAACGGCAGAGAAATCAGAAATGCAAAACCGGAGGACCATTTTGTAACAGATGCTTCTCATTCATCCCATCCTAACGCTTCAACCCCCAATCATTATAAAGAGACGGTAAAAAATGTACAGTACCATCAGAAAGGGGTAAGACACCGCTAATTTAAATGAAGTATTTTCACATCAACTGCGGGTTTCGGATTCTATGAATCAGGAAGGTACACTGATTTAGCTTGTGGTTTTTTAAAAGCCCAATCCCTTCCGACAGCGGTTGGAAAGCAAAAAAGCGGTCTCCTGAACTGGACAAAGAAAAATAGAAATCATCAGATTGATATTGAAAATAATAAGTGATACATCTTCAAATTTCTGACAAAAGAAACGAGTTTATAACAGAGACGATGAAATTGTGTTTCAACTAAAACACCTGCATAGAATTGACAAAATCCGGCGTTGAGTGCAACGTTGAATGATGCTATTCCTTTGCCTCCAATATTTGAAGTCTGCTTAAAATTCATCAAAATTAATTTTCCCCAATCCTTAAGGGTGTAATTTTGATGAATTTTTAAGAAATCCTCCACCCTTTAGCGTCGCGAAAAAGAAAATTTCTTTTTAAGCAAATGCAGCACTCATTTATATTTTCTTTAAAGAAGTTGGAGAATTTCCGATATTCCATTTCCACATTTTTAATTATCTTAGCTCCATTGAAAAAACATGGGGCTCCGTTTGGTCTGAACTGAATTTTGTTTCCATAGGCCGCTTCGGTAGGTTTCAGTTAAATTTTACCGGACTTACATTCGCTGAATCTTTGACTGGGGAGCGGCGGCTCGTGAATTTGCTGGTACTTTTCCGTACTACCAAGGCCACTTGAAAAGAAGAAATAGCTACACGATCCATTGCAATACATCAATGAAAAATTTAATTGAAGAGGTAAAAAATATCAACTTTAGTGAAGAAATTAACAAATCAGACAAACAGGATAAAAAACGGTATGTCATACTTACAGTATGGGAATTAATTCTTATCTCATGGGTAGTTTATATTCAGTACTTCCTGCGTCCCAAAAATATTGAATTATCATCTGCCAATGAATTTCTCTTAGGTACATTACCCAGTTTATTTGGGGCTGCCGCATTTGTTGCAATACTATTTGCTTTTCATAGAATTCTAAAGATGTACTATGGAAAATACAGTCTTTACAACAGTATTATTTTTTCGGTTCTGTTCACTTTTATTGGTTTCACTGTTTGGGAAACGGTACGGACAATTTTATATCCTTTCGATATTCATGATGTCATTATGACGTTGATAGGCTGCATGATGTCAGGAGTTTTAATTATAATTCTGTTCCTGGATGACCTTAAAACTAAAAAAGACAGGCCTTTTTAACTCCATCTTCAATAAACCGCCAGGCTCCGCGGTTAAACCGTTGCACAAAGTAGTCTGCGACATTAGTTCTCAAAATCCTAAAAAATAATCTTTTTTAAAGTTGTGTAGGAGCAGTTTTACTTTTTCCAAAACGGTAATATTTCTGTAGATTTAACTGAATCCCCTTTCTCCCGAACGAATCTTTTCGTGCGGCCATCTGCCCACCCATAGCCATAGTGCAGAAGGTGACCGGTCGGCTGATGATGACGGTATTTTACGAAAACCACCAATCAGTGGAAGAATGGAAAAGAACGTCCTAAGGCTTATTATCCGGAAGGTGGGGCAGGTAGTTTTTGTTTTTACATCCTCACTTCTGCCCTACCTTGGATTAATGAAAATTGAACTTTGTTTTTATCATTTATCGGTGAGGATTGATAAAAATAAAGACTTATTTCACTTTCTGCAGATCAAGATCTTCAAAATCGAAACTAAAATCGGTCACATCTGAAATCGGCTTTAGCTTCATACCCTGCGCTTTTCCATTTTCATTTAAATTAAAATTAACGAAAGCATCGGCATCGTAACTTCTGTCATCCCATTTTGCAATCATTACATTGGAAGAATAAGGCAACAGTTCCCCTTTCAGTCTCGGAGAATTCTTACAGTAAATACGGAAAGTCTTGCCTTCATTAGCTATTGTCACCTCACCAAACCATGGATCAATGTAGGTTCCAACGATTTGATCCGCTTTAATCTGTGCGTTTTTATCTTTTCTAAACGCCTCAGATTTCGCGAATATTTCTTTCTTTCCTTTATCGTAATCTGCATTTACTTTGGCCATTCTGTCGCCATAAGTTTTGAGCCAGTCTTTTTCAGGCATTCCCAAATAAGAATCTTTTATGGTGTTGGTAATCGTGCTGAAAGCTGCGCCACTTTGCTGGTTGGTCAATACGATAATTCCGAGTTTCATATCCGGAATTAAGGTAAACTGAGTTACCGTTCCAATTAATCCGCCGGTGTGGTAAACCTGCTTATGGCCCTTCACATCGGTGATGAACCATCCTAATCCGTACCCCGCGAAATTAGAATCGTAAGGATTTTTCAAAGCAACCGGCGTAGAAATCTGTAAATTCCAAAGCTGCTGAATCTGTTTATCAGAGACCAGTTTTTTCCCTTCTTTGGTCGTAAAACCATTCATCAGGAACTCGGCCCAGACCGACATGTCTTTAATATTGCTGATAATTCCGCCGGCAGCATTTCCGGTTTCATTCCAGTCGTGAGGGACGGCAACAACTTTGCCATCTACCGGTGCGTGGGCATCGATAATATTCGGAACACGGGCTGCCTTTGCGCGGTTGTAACTTCCGTAGCTGGAAGACATGCCGACAGGTTTTAAAATTCTCTGCTCAATAAATTCCGCCCAGGAAAGTCCGGAAACTCTGTGAATAACCTCTCCTGCCACGATGAACATTACATTATTATACTCCAAAGTGGTACGGAATGAATGATCTGGTTTGAGATATCTTACATTGTGGATGATATCATTTACAGTCAAACTGCCGCCTTCCGGGAAAAACATCAGATCCCCCTGTCCCAGACCAAGACCGGCCCGGTGGGTAATCAAATCTTTGATGGTAACTTCCTGTGAAACATACGCATCATTCATTTGAAATTCGGGAATATATTTAGAAACTTTATCGTCAAAGTTTAATTTACCTTCATCTGCCAACATTGCCAGAGCGGTTGCGGTAAAACCTTTGGAGTTGGAAGCGATTCCGACCAGAGTTTCATCGGTCATTCGTTGATTCGTTGTTAAAGATCTTACACCAAAACCTTTTGAATAAATCACTTTCCCATCTTTAATAATCCCTACGGAAATTCCAGGAACATCGAAAGTTTTTAACGTATTCTGAATGAGTTCATCGAGTTTTTTTTCTTCGGTTTGAGCAAATGCAAAAAAGGAAATAAGAATGAGGAGAAATGATAATCTGGTCTTCATTAGTAATGGTTTTGGGATTAAATATTAAATGCTTTTACTTGATGTTCAGCAGGGTTGGTTACAAGCCATTTTTAATCTTAAATGGCACTCTATCTACTGTTGGTTCAAAGATAGAATTTTTTTCAGCAATATTTTATGGATTGTTCTTTTCTCTACTGAAGTTGGCGGATAATGACCGGACCCAACTTCGGAGGCAGTTCCGGGGCGGGAAAAATAACCTCCTATTTTTTCACCACGGCCTTCATTAATCCACCGGCTACTTTATAATCACTGATGCCATTGATTTTCACATTTTCAAACACCAAATTGGACGCGTTTTTTCTTATCACTCCGTATTTGCTGTTAACAGTGATGTTTTTGAAATAAAGATCTTCAATGAATTTTTGATTAACCGTCTTTTTTATTGAAATCCTTTTTTTATTTATAGGCACATCAGACAACTTTTAATCCCTCATATTTGTTTTTTAGAAGGTCGGTTTCCGATGAAGTGAGGGTTTTGCCCTATTTTAAATTAAAAAAAGATTCAGCAGCATAAAATTATTGTTTTTTTTGATAGACGGGCTCAAAATATCATCGTTAATAAATGCAGTACCTGATAAATTCACCATAAAAGCAAAACCGCTTTCAGCGAAATTATTATCTTTGAACTCATGAATTTCCACGATCTCTTCCTGCAGCCTTATGAATCATACGACACCTTTCAAATTGTGCTCGAAGCGATCGCCACCATTTTCGGGGTTTTGAGTGTGTATTTTTCCATTAAAAAAAACATTTGGGTGTACCCTACGGGGATAATTTCTACCGCACTTTACGTTTACATTCTTTTCAATTTCGGACTGCTCGGCGATACGATGATTAATTTCTACTATACCGTAATGAGTGTTTACGGCTGGATTTTATGGGCGAAAAGTTCCGAAGACCACGTGCACGTTTCCGTTTCATGGGCGCACAAAAAAGAATGGATTTTTTCCGGAATTTTATTTTTCGTCAGTTTGATTTTGGTCACCACCGTATATTTTTACAAACCGTACATTGACAATCATTTTTCAATGGAAAATGTACAGTTGGGATTATATCATCTCGACTGGGCAAACTGGCTGGATATTTTCACAACCGCGATTTTCCTGGTCGGAATGTGGTTAATGGCAAAACGCAAAATTGAAAACTGGATCTTCTGGATTGTCGGTGATCTTATTTGCATTCCGATGATGATTTACAAAGGTTTGGGAATCACTTCCATTCAATATTTGGTATTTACTGCCATGGCCGTTATCGGATACACCGAATGGAAAAAGCACCACCAGTCCAATCACAGCAACTGATTTTAACGATGACGTTCCCGGTTCAATGATAAAGTTTTGAGTATCTTTGATGTCCCAAAAACAGGAGGCTAAAAAAAACTTTTAATTTTATGCAAAATACCATTGAATTTTATAAATATCAGGGAACAGGCAACGATTTCGTAATGATCGACAATCGCGATTTACAGTTTCCTAAAGAGAAAGAAATCATCGAAAAGCTCTGCGACCGCCGATTTGGCATCGGTGGCGACGGACTGATTTTGTTGGAAAATGATGAAAAAGCCGATTTCAAAATGGTCTATTATAATTCCGACGGAAACGAAAGCACGATGTGCGGAAATGGCGGAAGATGTCTTGTTGCTTTTGCTCATTTTCTGGATGTTTTTGAGGATTTCACCACCTTCAGCGCCATTGACGGTTTACATGAAGCCGAAATCAACAGCGGCATCATTAAACTTAAAATGATCGACGTGGATGCCATAAAAAATATCGACGGAAATTTCGAGTTGAATACGGGTTCTCCGCATTTTGTAACGTTTGTTGAAAAGTTAAAGAATTATAAAGTTTTCGAAAATGGTAACAAAATCAGAAATTCTGCGTCTTATTGTCAGGAAGGAATCAATGTGAACTTCGTGGAAGAAATTTCTGAGGACGAAATCTTCATAAGAACCTATGAAAGAGGTGTCGAAGACGAGACCTTCAGCTGCGGAACAGGAGCAACAGCGGCGGCACTTGTTTTTCTGCAGGGTAAAAACAAACCTTCCGTAAAAGTGAAAGTATTGGGTGGAAACCTGAAAGTTTATGCAGAGCAGGCTGGATCATCTTTCAAAAACATTTGGTTAGAAGGACCCGCAAAACAGGTTTTCAAAGGAAAAATAAATTTATAAAATAGATCATTTCAGATTTATGAAAAAAAGCAAGGGAATAATTTCCGTCATCATATTCATCATTTTCTTAATTGCTGGCTATTTCGGTATTCAGTATTATAAGAAATTTTACGGAAATAATGTAAGCAAAGAAGGTTATGTTTTGATTCCTCATTCGGCCAATTTCAACTCTATTTTAGATTCCATTGCCCCTTATTTGAAAAACAAAGAACAGTTTGAAGAAGTTGCCAAAACCAAAGGCATGAACCGTTTTTTCCAGGCCGGGCGGTACCGGATAAAATCCGGCGCCAATAACACTGATTTGGTCAATATGATTAAAGCCGGCAACCAAACCGAAAATACCTTCCGGATCGGAGATTTTTATACGGTCTATCAAATGATCGGGAAAGTCGCAAAAAAGACAGAACTCGATTCTTTACGGTTTGCAGATGATTTAAATAAAATTGCGGTCCAAAAAGGATTTAACAATGCCGAAGATTTAAAAAAATATTTCTTCATCGACTCCTATAACTTTTTCTGGACGGTAACACCCGAAGAATTTTTTAAAAAATTTGAAAAAGATTACAACCGTTTTTGGACTGCCGAAAGAAAAGCGAAAGAACAGAAATCAGGATTAAGCCGTAATCAAATTTACGCATTGGCTTCTTTAGTGTATAAAGAAACCGGCGGCAAACCGGACGAAATGAAAACCGTGGCCGGTTTGTACCTGAACAGATACCACAAAGGCATGAAATTACAGAGCGATCCTACCGTAATTTACGCCGTAAGTAAAGCCAATAATTTTCAGGGCGAAACACTAAAAAGAGTTTTCTACAAACATTTGCGGGAACCCTCTCCTTATAACACTTATTTCTCGGCAGGAATCCCTCCTGGACCGATTTGTATGGTCGATAAAAATTCCGTGGATGCGGTTTTAAATGCCGGGCACAATGATTTTATTTATATGTGTGCAGATCCAGACCGGTTCGGCTTTCATAAATTTACAGCAAGCGCAGCCGAGCACGCCGTGAATGCGAAAAAATACCAAGACTGGCTGAATTCTAAAAACATTCAATAAAGTAAGGCTTTACCAAAATCCCAAATGAAAAGTCTGGGATTTCTTAAAATTAAAAAATAAAACAAACATTTAATTTAACTTTAGTTAAAAAAAGTAATCAGTATAGTTTAAACTAAAAATATGACGAACAAAATTGAGATTTCATCAATTATCAAAAAACGAACATTAGGACTGTCGTTCGTGTTGGGTGCAGCGAGTTTGGCGTTTGCACAGCAGAAAGTAAATGTAAGCGGAAAAATTGTTGACCAACAAAACAACGCCGTTCCTTACGCTTCGGTAACCTTCAGCAACAAAGCCAACAAACTTTTCAGTGACGCAGCGTTAACCGATGAAAAAGGAGCTTATCAACTTCAGCTGTCTCCCGGAAACTACGACATCAGCATCGAAGCAATTGACTTTAAAAAAAGCATGTTGAATAAGCAAATTTCTGCTGCCGGTAATCTTGGAAATTTCACCGTTATATCTGAAAGCTCTTCAACCAATGGGAAAACCCAGGATATTGAAGGAGTAACTATTACCGCAGCTTCTACGAAACCTTACCGGGTAGAACTCGACAAAAAAGTATATGACCCGTCTACAGACATCATCAGTAAAGGAGGAAACTTACAGGATGTTTTAACCAACGTTCCTTCCGTAAGCGTAGATACCGACGGTACCGTTTCTATGCGCGGAAACTCTAACGTAAAATTCCTTATCAATGGAAAACCATCTGCTTTACTTGGAATCGACAGCGGCGCGAATGCACTGCAATCTATTCCGGCAGATCAAATCGAAAGAATTGAAGTCATTACCAACCCTTCTTCAAAATTTGAAGCGAGCGGAACTGCAGGTATTTTAAATATCATTTTAAAGAAATCCAAAGGGATGGGCTTCAACGGAAGTGTGGTCGGAAGTTTAGGTTATTTACCAACGACCAGTTTAAATACCAACCTCAGCTGGAAAAAAGGCGACTGGACCTGGTTCCTTAATGGTGGCGGCGGTTACCGGAAAGGAGAAGGTAAAAGCGATAGCGACACCCGGTTCTTTGACCCTCTTACCCTGGCAACGACAAGATATTTTGAACAGAATTCCCGTAACAAAAGCGAAAGCAATAATTACAATGCGACTGCAGGTTTTAATGTTGATTTAACAGAAAAAACGTCATTCAATCTGTCGGGAATGATTCGTAATTTCTCTAGCAACAGCGATAATAAAGTTGATAACATCAATTATGATGCGGCAAGAGTTTTAAACAGCTATTCGCAAACCAAGGCTCTGGGAAACAGTTCGAACCTTTCTTTGCAGGGAGATGTTGGCTTGGATCATAAGTTTAATGGCAACGGACATAATATTGCTCTTTCCTTAAGTTTACAAAGAAGCAATAATAAATCCACCGAAGATTCCAAAGAATATAATCAGTCGGTTTTTGGATACGGAACTTTAGGAAATAACAATACGGTTAATAAATCAGTAATCGGTAAAGTGGATTACGAATTGCCACTTGGTGAAAAATCAAAATTAGAGGCAGGTTATAGAATTGACCGGAATACGAATGATTATGATTTCCTTAATAGCGAAACCGATCTCAATTTAAAATTCGGAATTGTAGATGCATATAGTGGCAACACGGTTTATGATGAAACAATCAATGCTGGTTATGCTCAGTTCAAAAGTAAATTTGATAAGTTAGGTTACCAGTTAGGTTTAAGAGCGGAAAATTCAAACATCAATATTGAATATCAAAGTTTAAGCGGAAATACGTCTAACAAAAAGAAAGATTATACCGGCTTTTTCCCGAGCGTATTTTTGAGTTACGATTTAGGAGGAGACCGCAATGATCAGTTGCTTTTAAATTACTCCAGAAGAATCAACAGACCGCGTTCCTGGTTTTTGATTCCTTACCCAACATCTTTGGCAAACCGCCAGAATTTATTCCGTGGTAATGAAGACTTAAATCCGTCATACGTAGACTCTTTTGAATTGGGTTATGCGGTTCAGAAGAAAAAATTCACCATCAATCCAACTTTGTATTACAGAAAAACAACGGATGATGTGAAATTTGTTTTGCTAAGTCAATCTATTGGTTCTGATGTTTTGGTGACAAGCCCTTACAATGTAGGCAATCAGGCGAACTATGGTTTAGATTTAAATTTAACTGCCGATCTTTTCCCTTGGTATAAAATTATGGCAAGTGCTGATCTTTACGGATACAAATCAGAAGGTTCCTATTTCGACCCATCGAGAATGCAGACTCCTCTTTCTTTTGAGGGCTCAGGTTTCTCTACAAGACTCAGATTAACCAACAGTTTCAAAATCGATAAAACACTGAATATGCAGCTGCAAGGTTTCTACCGGGGTGGAGAAAAAACCGCTTCCAGCACAAGTAAAGACATGTATGTTTTAAATTTCGGTGCCAACAAAACCATCTGGAAAAACAATGGAACAATCGCGTTTAACATTCAGGATATCTTAGGAACCCGAGGTAGAAACACCACCAGTTTGGGTCCTGGATACGAAAGAGATTCTTATATGCGCTGGAGTCCGAGAACCTTCAATATCTCTTTGACTTACCGGTTCAAACAAGGTGAAAAAATTGACGCACCTAAAAAGAAAAAAGACATCAATGCCAACAGCCAGGGTGCTGATGACCAAGGTCCACCAATGTAAATTTTAACGGTACAACGTAAAAATGTACGGTGTAAAAAGCATAAAAAAAGAAAATCCTGAAATTAATTTTTCAGGATTTTTT
The DNA here is from genome assembly GCF_030012525.1 of Chryseobacterium gotjawalense. Taxonomy (NCBI): domain Bacteria; kingdom Pseudomonadati; phylum Bacteroidota; class Flavobacteriia; order Flavobacteriales; family Weeksellaceae; genus Chryseobacterium; species Chryseobacterium gotjawalense. The sequence goes on along the minus strand of NZ_CP124855.1, from coordinate 93,034 downwards.
TTGATCTGAACTTTTCTGATGGATGAAATTTTACAACAGAAAAATCCGGTAAATCAGTGAGCTTTTTATAATTCCCTACTCACAAGATAATTCTGCCATTCCCAAGTGGTTCTTAAAGCTTCTTCTAAAGAAGTATCAGCCTTCCAGCCGAGTTCTCTTTCAGCTTTATCAGCGTTGGCATAAGCAATCGTAATATCACCCGCTCTTCTTTCACAAATCTGATAAGGAACTTTCACATCGTTCGCTGTTTCAAAAGCTTCCACGACTTCTAAAACTGAAGATCCTTTTCCTGTACCTAAATTGTAAATATCGATTACGGTTTCTTCATTTTCTGCCATTAATTTCTGCAAAGCTTTCACGTGCGCTTTTGCGAGATCGACCACATAAATATAATCCCGAACCGCCGTTCCGTCTTCTGTATCATAATCATTTCCCCAGATTGATAATTTCTCACGAATTCCCGACGCAGTTTGTGTGACATAAGGAACTAAATTATTGGGAATACCAATCGGCAATTCTCCTAACAATGCAGAGGGATGAGAACCGATCGGATTAAAATACCGAAGCAGAGAAACCTTTTTTTGGTAAGCCGTTGCGAAATCTTTCAGAATTTCCTCGCCCATTTGTTTGGTCTTTCCATAAGATGATTCCGGCATTTTGAGCGGCGTATTCTCGTCAATCGGCTGTTCGTCGGCCTGTCCGTAAACTGTACAGGAAGAACTGAAAATAAAGTTGGAAATATTTCTTTTTTTAAATTCCTGAAGGATATTTATTAAAGAAAACAGATTGTTTTCATAATAATCCAGCGGTTTTTCCTGGCTCTCTCCTACTGCTTTAAACGCAGCAAAATTAATACAGCCATCAATTTCGTAAGCATCAAAAACCTGAGAAAGCAATTCTTTTCTTTTAAGGTCGAACGGAAAGAAAACGGGTCTTTTTCCGGCAACCTTCTCAATATTATCGAGAATAAACTTTTCTGAATTCGATAAATCATCGACAATAATGACTTGAAAATTATTTTGTAAAAGTTCTACAACGGTGTGTGAGCCGATGTAGCCTAGTCCGCCTGTTACGAGTATGGTCATGCTGGATGATGGATGTTTGATGATGGGTGTAAGATTATCGATGAATATTTGAGCCGGATTTATTTCATAAATTCCAGCACCGCATCTGTAATATATTTCAACTGCTCTTCTTCCAGTTCGGTATGCATTGGCAAAGAAATCACTTGCTCGAGCAGTTGATCGGTATTCACAAAATCCGCATCATTACTTTCCTGAAAATAGGCTTTTTGTTTTCTTAAAGCTACCGGATAGTAAATCATTGCCGGAACTTCTCTTTCTGCTAAAAATTGCTGCAGTTCATTTCTTTTTCCGTTCAGAATTCTTAACGTATACTGGTGAAAAACGTGGGTAGAATTTTCTGCTCTTTTCGGTGTTAAAATATTTTCGTTTCCGGCAAAAGCTTCGTCATAATAATCAGCAGCCTTTCTGCGGGCCTCGTTATAATTATCCAGTAAAGTGAGTTTTTTTCTTAAAACCGTCGCCTGAATACTGTCCAAACGGGAATTCACACCCACTTCATCATGGTAATATCTTTCGTACATTCCATGATTCACGATTCCTCGGAGTTTGTGTGCGAGTTCATCATCATTGGTGAAAATCGCGCCGCCGTCGCCATAACAACCTAAGTTTTTGGAAGGAAAGAAAGAAGTTGTCCCCATAATTCCCATGGTTCCTGATTTCTTCACCGTTCCATCTGAAAAGGTAAACTCAGAACCGATGGCCTGTGCGTTATCCTCAATTACAGCAAGATGGTGTTCTTTGGCAATCTTTAAAATCTCTTCCATATTGGAACACTGTCCAAACAAATGAACCGGAATAACCGCTTTCGTTTTGGATGTAATTGCTGCTTTCAATTTTTCAGAATCCATGGTGAAAGTATCGTAATCTACATCGACTAAAACCGCTTTTAACTTCAGCAGATGAATTACTTCCACGGTCGCCGCAAAAGTGAAATCCGCAGTAATCACCTCATCGCCTTCCTGTAAATTAAGCGCCATCAAAGCGATCTGCAAAGCATCAGTTCCGTTCGCGCACGGAATCACGTGTTTTACATCAAGATAAGTTTCTAATTCGGACTGGAAAGATTTCACTTCAGGTCCATTAATAAATGCTGCGGTATTTAAAACATTGAGAATTGCATTATCTACATCTGATTTTATCTTATAATATTGACTTTGCAGGTCAACCATCTGAATCTTTTTCATAAAAAATATTTGCTCAAATTTACTAAAATTAAGTTTTTTAAAAAACTAAATCTCTTTAATGTTTTTTAATTTACTACAAAAACGGTTAATGTTCTGATTAATAAATACTTATTCAATAATTTGAGATAAATTTTTAATCTTTAACGTAAATAAAATGATCATGAAAACAACAAAATTGTTCCTTATATTGCTTTAATAAATGCATTCGGAACCGCCGATTTTTTGTACAAACTCTGGACACAACCACGCCAACAACCAAAACAAAAAGAAAATACACCAAAAAAAGATGCACCTTCTGCTCCGTATAACCCTGGAAATGAAAGGAACTTATAACGGACATCAGGTTCTCACAGGATCAAGAGGCGGAAAATGCAACATTAATAAAAACGGAAACAAACCGATATTAAATAAGACTATTAAAATATATTCAAAGAAAACACTGAAAATATTCAGCATTTTTCTATTTTTGTTTCAATTTAACAATGAAACAAAATGAGAAAACTGATATCCTTTTTTATTCTTTTATTCTTTGTTTTTACGCACGCGCAGACGCAGCTTGTTTTTGTATTCTTTAAAGACAAACCGAATAAAGCGGCCTTTTATGCAAATCCGCTTACCGAATTAACTCAGAAATCGCTCGACAGAAGAACGAAATACGGAATCGCGCTGAATGACCAGGATGCTCCGATTGAGCCCACCTATATTCAGAATATTGCAAATCTGGGTTTTACGGTAAAAGACTATTCCAAATGGATGAACGGTGTGGCCGTGAATGCAACCGCCGCACAGATTGCGGACCTGCAAACCGAACCGTATGTGCTTTCGGTAGAGCAATTTATCAAACATCCGAACGGCGGAAAAGCACAAACAAAAAAAGTTAATAAATTCGATGAGTTTAATAATTCTTTAGGAAAAACCACTTTTAACTATGGATTAGGCTTATCACAGATCAATCAGGTGAATCTCCGTCCGCTGCATATCGCAGGTTTTACGGGAACTGGAGTTACGATTGCAGTGATTGACACCGGATTCCCGACCGTAAATACGGGTTCCGTTTATGCCAGAATGAGAGATAACGGCCAGATTAAAGGTGGCTACAACTTCATCAATAAAAGCAGTGACATTTATAATACTTCACTCAATAATCACGGTTCCTACTGTCTGGGAGTGATTGCGGGCTACGTTGAAAACAGTTTTGTAGGCACTGCACCGGATGCCGATTTCTATTTATATGCAACTGAAGATGCTAACAATGAAATTCCCGAAGAACAGCTTTACTGGACTGAAGCAGCAGAAGAAGCGGACCGGAAAGGAGTGGATTTAATTACCACATCACTGGGCTACTACGATTTCGATGATCCCCGTTATAATTTATTGTATTCGGATATGAACGGAACCACTTCATTCATCGCAAGAACAGCACAAATCGCCACCGAGAAAGGAATTTTTGTTCTGGCCGCTGCCGGAAACGAAGCCCAGAAACCTTGGAAATACATCATCACTCCAGCAGATAATGAAAAAGTATTTACGATTGGAGCCGTGACTTCTACGGGAGGAAGTTCTTCTTTTTCTTCTTTTGGCCCGAATGCTTTAGGACAAATAAAACCGGACGCCAGCGCAAGAGGAACTTCCACGTACATGGGCTATAATAATTCTGTCACCACAAGCAACGGAACTTCATTTGCCACCCCATTAGCTGCGGGCGGTGTTGCCTGCCTGATAGAAGCGTTGCCAAATAAAAAGGTCGATGAAATAAGCAATCTTCTCCGTCAAAATTCATCTCTTTATCCGGGCAGCGATGCTCAGAAAGGATATGGAATTTTGGACTTTGGAAAAACATGGAATAATGCAGCTTTAGCAGTGGTAGAAAACGGAAGAAAATCAAACCTGGAAATTTATCCAAATCCAGTTGCTAAATCTTTTACCATTAAAACTGAGGAAAAAATTATTTCAGTAGAGCTTTATGATACTTTAGGCAGAAAAATTCAGACATTGAAAAATGAGAAAACGAATACTGTCGAGCATTTAGCCAGCGGAGTGTACTTCCTGAAAGTACAGACAGAAACAAACGAATATATCAAGAAAATTATTAAGAAATAATACATAAAAAGACCTTCTGTTAAAAGGTTTTTTTATGTACAAGGATTCATTTCAACAAAAAATAATAAATAGCAGCCCAAATAACAATAAACAGTACACCCGGAAAATATACGGACTTCAATTGTTCTTTATCTTTTTTAATAAAAATGAGATAAAGCACATATACGATAAATACTACGGTCAGCAGGACTGGAAGAATCAGATAAGCCATCGTTTTTTGTTTTATGTTTTTGTACTTATATTTTTTTGTAATAAAAGGTTACAATAATATAAAGATAATAAAAATCTCTGTTACGAAAAAAAATTAAATATTTCCCAGATCTTGAATTTGAATATCGATCCGCTGCTGGAATATTTTATTTTCTGTACCTGTTCTCACTTCTTTTAAATTAATTTTACACGTTCTTAATAAAGCATTAAAATTTAATGAATCTATTTTTTTGAGATTTAAGAATATATTACTTCTTATCATTTGGCTGCTAACCGACCGTCTTTTCCTTACGCCGAATTCCTGCTGGCATTGATATTCCCAAAAAGCGACCGCATCACGAGTTTTTCATAAGCATCCCGGTTGCCTTCTTCTTTCTGAATTTTAATTAAAGCATATTGCTGAATGCTCAAAAGCGGAAGTACAATTTTTTCCCGGATTTTTACCGACATTTGAGAAAGCGGCTCTTCTTCCATTAATTCCTGAAAACCGGTCAGTTCGAGCATCAAAGATTTTGACAGGTTATATTCATCAAAAAGAATGGTCCAGAATTCCCCGAACTTTTCGTTTTTCCTCATGTAAGAGGTTAAGGGGAAATAAGATTTATTCATGCTCATCATCGAATTCAAAACCAATGTTTTAAAGAAATCAGAACCTTTATACAAACTCTTGACTTCATCAAACCGGCCTTTATTTTTTAATTCCTGCAGCGCAAATCCAAACCCGAAAAATCCGGGAACATTTTGTTTCAGCTGACTCCAGGAACCCACAAAAGGAATCGCCCGAAGATCTTCAAATTTCAGTTCACCACCCGCTCCTCTTTTCGTAGGGCGGCTTCCAATATTCGTTCTGCCATAATATTCCAGCGTACTCATTTCCTGCAGATAAGAAACAAACCGCGGATGCGCTTTTAAATCCGAATATTTTTTATAACTGATTTCTGCCAGTTCTTCGAGAAGCGTTCTCTCTTTTTCCGATAAATCTTTTTTGGCATTTTTAAAGACATCGTTTTCTATACCGGCGGTTAACAACTGTTCAAAATTATATTTCGCCTGATCTTTATTTCCGAAAACACTGGTGATTGTCTGTCCCTGAACGGTTAACTCAATCTGATGATTGGCAATTGTTTTCCCCTGAGAGGCGTAAAAGTCGTGGGTTTTTCCACCACCTCTCGCGGGCGGGCCGCCTCTGCCGTCGAAGAAAATTACTTTAATCCCGTACCGGTCAGAAATTTTGGTGAGCTGTTCTTTGGTTTCATAAATCTCCCAGTTGGCTTTCAGATAACCGCCGTCTTTGGTTCCATCAGAAAAACCAAGCATGATGGTTTGTGCATTTCCACGTCTTTCCAGATGTTTTTTATACACCGGAAGTTCATATAACTGTTTCATCACCTGTTCACCGGCATCCAAACCTTCCATGGTCTCAAAAAGCGGCACTATATCCATATTGATTTCCTCTTCCCGGTAACCGCAAAACCGGAATAAGGCAAAAACATTCAGCACATCCTTGATATGATCAGAATTAGAAATGATGTACCGATTCATTCCTCTCTGTCCGTTTTTTTTCTGAATGTCTTTAATGTGATACACATTTTGCAAAGTGTCTTTGGTGATACCTTCGAAATCATTGGGATCCAAACTAACGTTTGTATTCAAAATCCAGTCGAGTTTTTCTTCAACAGAAATTTCGTCAAGATTTAATCCGGATTTTTTTTCAATAATTTCGTCGATTACCTGTTGATGAACGCGGCTGTCCTGCCGGATATCCAGTGTTGCAAAATGCGTCCCGAAAATATTCACGCGGTCTTTGAAATCTTCCAACAGATTATAGAAAAGTCCGTTATGCTGTTCGATCAGAATTTTTTCAGCTTCTTCAATTTTCGATAAAATATCTCCGGCAGAAATCGCTGCTTCTTCTTTAAAAATAGCATCATACAAATCATCACTTAATCCATCTAAAACTTCGGAAACTCCTCGGAAACTCAATCTCCTTCTCACTTTTTTCAGATGCGCGTAATAGGATTTCAAAATAGAAAGCCGAAGTTCCCGGGCAACCTGTTTCGTGATTTCTGCGGTAACGAAAGGATTTCCATCGCGATCGCCGCCGGGCCAGAATCCCATCTGAATCACATCCTGATCAGGTGTAAAATTACTGGTGCTGAAGGTGTTTTTTAATTTTTTATACAATTCGCCGATCGTGTCATAATACACATAACGCAGATAAAAAATAATACTCAAAGCTTCATCTAAAGGACTTGGTTTTTGTTGATTAAGAAAAGGTGTTTTCCCTAATTGCTGCAGAAGCATATCAATAGCAGTCACCGAATCATTCGTAATTGCAGTCCGCAAATCATGTAAAATCCGCTGAACAGCATTGGGATAAAACTGGGTCGGATGTGCTGTGAATACTACTTTTATCGCAAAATCTTTGAGCTTTTTCCGCGTCGCTTCCAACTGATGCTCCTGCAACGCCCGCTCATGAAGCTGAAGAACCGTTCCTGCATCCCGGTCAGAGTGAAGTTCCGGAAATGCTGCATCCTCAATACTGTCATACAAGACGACCTGTCTTTCAATATATTGAATGATTTTAAAAAGCAGTTCGGTTTTCTGTTCTTCAGTTTTCAGTTCGGTGTGTTTGCTGAAAAACTCTTCCACTATTTCTTCCGGACTTTTTCCGGCTTCATATCCCGCTTTACTTTCCTCATAAAGAAAAGGCAGCAGCATACCGATATTAGACATTTTATCGTACGGCAAACTCATAAAGAGGGAGTTATAAATTTGGAATTTATTCTCGACCAACTGATGGAATTTCTCCTTTTTTTCTTCGTGTAGCATCTAACAAATTTAGTGCATTTTAATTCTTATTAAAAACTTTTACCTTCAAAAGAATTATCATTTTCATAATAAATTTGTATCTTCATTAGATGAAATTTCTAAAAATAATACTAATTTTCATTTTTACATTTTCTTTTGCACAAAAGGGATTCAAAATTCTTCACCAAAAAAAAACGGTGATCCCTTTTAAACTGATTAATAATTTAATTTTCATTCCAATCAATATTAATGGGGTAGATTTAACCTTTCTGCTGGATTCCGGAGTAAATGAAACGATCCTCTTTAGTTTAGATAAAAAAGAAGTCAACTTTAAGGATGTTGAAAAAATAAAATTTTCCGGTTTAGGGGAAAGTATGGATATTGAAGGTTTGAAATCGGAAAACAACACGGTCAGTATCGGGAAAGATTACAAAGATGCTAAACATACCGTTTTTATTATTTTAGATGAAGGCATTAATTTCTCATCGCATGTAGGCATCCCGGTCAATGGAATCATCGGTTATCAGTTTTTTAAAGACCATCCGGTTGAAATTAATTTTACTTCAAAAAAAATTACCGTTTTCAACGATGAAAACAGCTTGATTAAACGCCAGAAAAGATTTACCGAATTCCCGATCACCATCGAAAATAATAAACCATATATTATGGCCGATGTTGAAATGACCGACAAGAAAGTCCAGTCAAAAATGCTGATCGATTTAGGAAACAGCGATGCAATCTGGCTTTTCCCCAAACTCATCGAAAACTTCGAATACAACCGTCCCAACATTGATGATTATCTGGGGCGTGGTTTCAATGGTGATATTTTCGGGAAAAGAAGCCGTATCCACAATTTATATTTGGGGAAATTCAATTTTGCAGAACCGCTTACCGCGATGCCTGATGAATATTCGATTCAAAATTTAAAATTAGTTCCCGGTCGGAAAGGCTCGGTTGGCAATGATATCTTAAGACGTTTTACGGTGATTTTCGATTATCCGGGTCAAAGGATTTTGCTTAAAAGAAATAAAAATTACAATGATCCTTTTTTATTCAACAGCAGTGGTCTGGATATTCAGCAGGACGGCATGACCTGGGAAAAAGATCTTGTAGAAGTTGAAACAAAAAAAAATGTAAAAGCTGCCGACGGCATAGAAGTTATAGATCAAACACAGAAATTTCAGTATAATTTTGTTCTGAAACCAAAATTTTCTGTAGCCGGATGCCGTAAAGATTCACCCTGTTTCGTGGCAGGAATCCGTAAAAATGATCAACTCATCAGCATCGACAAAAAGCCCGTGAACAATATGACTATGGAGAAAATTAATAATTATTTTAAAGAAGGAAACGGTAAAAAAATCGATCTGAAAATAGAAAGAGGCAATCAGGTTCTCAACTTTACCATTACTTTAGAAGACCCAATCCCTTATCAAAAATGAAAATTGAAGAAACTGTCCTCGACCATATCCGCTCCAGACCGAGATTTAAAATAATCACCGAAATCTCCAGGGAAGAATACACGGCTTATTTGAAACGCTTTCTGCAGGAACATGCTGACGAATTTCAAGGAAACGTAAATAAAGAAATTTCTATAATCACCGTTCGAACTGAACAAAATAACTACTGGAATCCTTGTCTGTCCCTTCGCACAGAAACCGATCCTGATGAAAACAAAACGGTGATCCGCGGTGTTTTCGGGCCGACTTCTGCCGTGTGGACTTTTTTTATGTTTCTCAACTTTATTTTCGGAATCATGTGGATGGTTTCCATCACCATCTGGCTGGTAGAAAAACAGATTAAAAGTCATGATTTCCCGTGGGCCTTCAGTTTTTCAATAGCGATGGTGGTTTTCCTGGGTTTAACTTTTGCGGCAGCGCGAATCGGAAAATGGCAGGGTAAAAAGCAAATGCAAAAACTTCGGGAATTCGCAGAAGAATCGATCCGAAGTTTTGAAAAAAATTAAGCAGCGACTTTTTCTCCGGCTTTTGCAGCGGTTATTCCGCCACGAACCTCATCGGTTCTCTTTTGCTCCTCCAAAATTTTCGAGAGATTGGGTTTTATAATTTCAGTCAAATCTTCTACCGAAATATCATCAGCTTTGGGATCCTGAATTAAATTTTTCCATGGTTTTTTCTTGCCCCATTTGTAATCCCCAAAAACAATGACGGGAGTTCCGTTTGCTCTTACCGTTGCTCCGCCTTTGTTCAAAATCCACTGATCTGCCCAATTGTACAAAAACTTCGCATCGTTCCTCAACAATCTCAAACAGGAATGCGAGGCCGGATAGCCGGGCAGATCGTATTGATGCCAGCCAATTCCTAAAGTATTGTGAATATTAAAGTTATACGGTAATTTCCATTCGCTGGAAACAGTAGAAATTGACAGTTCTTTTTTCCAGTTCGCAAATGTCAATCCCCGTTTGGTCTGGGCGGCTTTTGAACCCATACTTGTAGGTCCCCATTTTAGAAGATTTCCGTTTTCATAAACGGCAAAAGCCTGAATCGGGTAAGAAAAGAAAACTATTTTATGAACGTCTTTCAGAATTTCCAATTGATGCGGAAATGGCGAATAAGCCATCAAAGTAGAATCTATTTTATCGGGAACAGCAAGCGTATCAGCACGCCATTTATTTTTTAAATCAAGACGGTTTAAAGCTAAAATCACATATTGATCTTCTTTTGAAAACTCTTTATTAAAAGCCGCCATCGCTGAATCTTTTTTCTTTGCAGGAAAAATAAAGGCACGATAAGCAACGGTATTCTTTTGAATAGAATCCTGAATTAAAGAATCCTTTTTTGCTTTTGCAGCGGAATCCAGTTTTTTCAGTTCGATTTCCCGGGAAGCAGTTTCCTGTCCCTTTTCACATTGTAAAGCAAATGAAATAACCGAGGTCAAAAGAATCAGATTGAAAAGTTTTTTTTGAGAAAGTCTAAGCATAGTTTATTTTAAATAAACATTTACTTTGCAATAACAGTACCACTAACAAAGGAAATGAGACTCTTTTTCAAAAAAATATAATTTACAGTTGAAATCATTTTTCAGTTTTTAATTGAAATCATTAATCAATTAAAATGCATATCCTTTTTTAATCAGCATGCAAAATCTTAATGGAAAGTCCCCAGATTTTAAAGTTCTTCCGGATTTCGGATATTCCTTACATTAATGATCTACTTTCAGATAATTGGGCTGTAATTCCTTTTTTTTGGAAGGCAAATTCATCAACACGATCGCAAAAAGTATTAAAAGAATCCCCATCCATTGGATTAAAATAACTTTTTCACCCAATAATACAAATGCCATCGTAACGGAAACCGGCAGCTCCAGAGACGAAACAATACTTCCCAATCCTAAACCTGTTTTTGGAAACCCGAGATTAAACAAAGTCGGCGGAATAATCGTTCCGAACAAAGCCAGAATGAAACCGTAAGTATAGAATATCGAAAAATCAAAAGCCCTGATATGGTCTGTATTATCTGTAAAATTCAAATAAAATGTTTTCAACACCTCAAAATGCAGAGGACCGACCTGTGCAAAAAAGAGAAACAGAAATACAATGACAGCGCCTCCGGAAAGCATAATCATACTTTTCCTCAACACCGGAATATGGGTTGCTATTTTATTGGAAGTGAACATCGTCATGCTGAATGACGCTGCCGCCATCAGTCCCCAAAAAACACCGTGCAAATCCAATTTAACGTCCAGATTAATCATATTGGTTGCGAAGAATGTTCCGATCAGAACGATTACAGTTGCGACCACCTTTTTGGCATTAGGAAATTTTTTCGATATTACACTTTCTATAACAACGCTGAACCAGACCGACTGCATCAACAATACGATTGCGATAGATACATTGATATACTGAACGCAGATATAGTAAAATAGACTGGTACAGCCTAAAGATGTTCCTGCCAGCATCAACATTTTAATCTCTTTGGGCGTTGGCTGGGCAAGTGGTTTTTTTGAAGTTTTTTTCTGTATCAGATTTAAAATAAATAAACCTGTCAATCCCAGAACGAATTGTGCCGTGGTAACTTCGGAGGTCGTATATCCGTCTTGATAAGACAATTTAACAAACGTGGCCAACATGCCGAAAATACTTGCTCCCAGCGCAACATACAAAACCCCTTTTAACATATTTTTCTTTTCCATAATTTTTTTCAGCCTGCAAACTTACGGTTTTATAAATTTGTGAGCCAATTATGTCGAAAATTAAAAAGTCATCAGTGGAAAAAACTCCTTGATTTTTGAAAAAAGCACATTGATTTTCGGAATAAATTTAAGAATATCAGCTTTAGTTGATGATTAATGGCGAACTATGATCGAAGCTGAAAAATTCAGTTACTTTTCATAAAGCTCCAGGTATTTCTCGGCAGATTTTTCCCAGGAGAAATCAAAATTCATATTCGATTGCACCAACTGTTTCATCAAACCCTCTTTATGAAAAATATGCAAAGCGCGATGGATTGCATGAACAGCGGCATTTGCACTTGCTTCACCGAAATTGAGTCCGCTTCCGCCTGTTGAGATATCTTCTACTGTATCCCGTAAACCACCGGTATATCTGACGATCGGAACGGTTCCGTACCGCATGGCGTACATTTGGTTGAGTCCGCAGGGTTCCACTCTGGAAGGCATTAATAAAAAATCGGAAGAAGCATAAATTTTATGGGATAAATATTCTTTGTACCCAAGATCCAGAGCGAAATTTGAAAAAGAATGAGACAATTCCGACAATTGATTTTCGATATTTTTATCACCTGAACCTAAAATAATGATATTCAAAGCGCCGTAGGTTTCCCGGATACTTTTCCAGACGATTTCCGGTAAAAAATCGGCTCCTTTTTCGCCCGCAAATCTACCGATGAAACTGAACAGCGGCAAATTGGGATTCAGACCATATTCTTCGCAAATCTCTTTTTTATTTTTCCACTTACCGGAGTCAGCATCTTTTTTTCCATAATTAAAAGCGAGGAACGGATCGACTTTAGGATCCCATATTTCGGTATCTATGCCGTTGATAATACCGTTTGCTTTTGCATATTCCTGTCTGACTAAAGTTTCCAGACCGCGGAAATTTTCAAACAGTTCATCCATATAACCGCCAGAAACAGCATTGAAAGAATGGCAACATTTTATCATCGCAGCCAATGGATTGATGTAGCCGTCCCAATCCAGCAAACCCCATTTCGCGCCATCAAACCAGGGAAAATAATTAATCATTTCCCAACTCATCTGCCCTTGATATTCGCCGTTATGAATGGTACCGATTGTTTTTACGCCCTTTAGAAAACTAAACTCAGGACAATTTTCTACCATAAAAGGAACCAGACCGGTATGATAATCATGGCAGTGCAAAACGTCGGGGCGAATCTCCATGGCGGTCAGCCAATGCAGTACTCCATGTTGAAAAGCCAGAAACTGCTGACTTTCATCCCAGTATCCGTAAGGATTATCCCGGTCCAAAAGTCCCGGAATTTTCACCAAATACAAATCAAAACCTAAAACTTTGGAACGTTCTTTCATGACCTGAACTTGAAAACTTTGCCGGTGCTGATGAATCCAACCGTCAAAAACCAGCTCGAAACTGTGGTCGTGAACGAACGGTTTATTGTACCAGGGCATAATTACGCTGGCTTCCACCCCATCGATTTTATTGAGATATTTAGGCAATGCTCCTACCACATCGGCAAGTCCGCCAACTTTGGCGACAGGATAACATTCGATAGAAAGGTTAAATATTCTCATTTTACGTTCATGTATTCTATTTGGCATCTACTATTTCTCAGTTTTTTACACTCTTCTCCTTTTCAACCACAGCTGTCTGTAATTTTTTCTGTTTTAAAATAACGCCGGCAAGCGGTGGTAATTTTAAGACAATTGCATTGGGCCTGTACATCCATTCATCGTCTTCTTCATCCTCCACTTCTGCCTTCACACCACTTCCCGCAAATTGCGTGTCATCCGAATTCAGAATCACTTCCCAACTCGTCCCCTCATCAATACCGATTTTATAATCAAGAACTCTTGGTGTTAAATTTAGAACCACCATTAAAACATCGTCCTCTTTTTTTCCTTTCCTTAAATAAATGTAAATGGAATTATCGGCATCATTCGCGTCCACCCACTCCATTCCCTGGGGTGAAAAATTATTTTCGTACAGGGCGGTTTCATTTCTGTATAAATGATTCAATCTTTTTACAAATTCCTGCATTCCTTTGTGAAAAGGAAATTGGAGCAAATGCCAATCGAGACTTTGGGTAAAATTCCACTCGCGGGTTTGCGCGAATTCATTACCCATAAACAGCAGTTTTGCGCCGGGATGGGTAAACATATAAAGATATAAAGCACGAAGATTGGCGAATTTCTGCCATTCATCGCCCGGCATCTTATAAATTAAACTGGCTTTCCCGTGGACGACTTCGTCATGAGAAAGCGGCATCATATAATTTTCATTATAAACGTAAACAGAGCCAAACGTCAATTTATTATGGTGGTATTTTCTATCAATTGGATCTACTTTAAAATATTTCAAAGTATCGTGCATCCAGCCCATCATCCACTTCATACCAAAACCGATACCGCCGTCGTGTACTGGTTTTGTGAGCATGGGAAAGTCTGAACTTTCTTCGGCTATCGTTATCACATCCGGAAATTCTTTATAGACTGCTTTATTGAAATCCTGTAAGAATTTCCTGGCTTCCAGATTCACATTTCCACCATCAATATTCGGTTCCCATTCGCCTTCATTTCTGGAATAATCCAGGTGCAGCATTGAGGTTACGGCATCTACCCGAAGTCCGTCGGCATGATAACGGTCGAGCCAAAATATAGCATTACTGATTAAAAACGATTTCACTTCCGGTCTTCCATAATTGAAAATATAGGATTTCCAGTCAGGATGAAAACCTTTTCGGGGATCTTCATGTTCATATAAAAAAGTACCGTCGAAGAAATGCAGTCCATTGGCGTCACCCGGAAAATGAGAAGGAACCCAGTCTAAAATAACGCCGATTTCGTTCTGGTGCAATTCATTAATTAGAAACATTAAATCCTGCGGCGAACCAAAACGGGAGGTGGCAGCAAAAAATCCTGTCACCTGATAGCCCCAGCTTGGATCATACGGATATTCCATAATGGGCATGAATTCTACGTGCGTAAACTCCATTTCCTTCATATAAGGAACAAGCCGTTCTGCAATTTCTCTATAACTGAAGAAACGGTGTGGATCATCTGTGCCGCGCATCCAGGATCCCAGATGCATTTCGTAAACCGACATTGGCGCATTGATGGAATTCTTGTTTGAACGGTCCTTCATCCAATTTTTATCCGTCCATTCAAACCAGGTGGTTGAAACGAGTGAACCAGCCTGTAGGTTCTGTTCCCAACTTAAAGCAAAAGGATCTCCTTTTTCGAGTAAAACTCCTTTATTGGTTCGGATTCCGTATTTGTAAACATCTCCCCATTTTAAGCCTGCGATAAATCCTTCCCAAATTCCGGATTCGTCCCATCTTGGCAGTAATTTGTGGGCTTCAGAATGCCATCCGTTAAAATCACCAATAACAGAAACCTCTTTAGCAAATGGTGCCCAAATGGCGAAATAAACGCCTTCGACCCCATCAATTTCAATAGAATGAGCGCCAAATTTTTCATACAACTTATAATGGTTTCCTTCTTTAAAAAGATAAATATCATGGTCGCTAAACAAAGAATGAGGAATTATATTTTGCATGATTTCGGGGTTTTCAGGTTTGTTTTTTCAGAATAAAATACGGAATCGCATTTCTCCATCAAATATATTTAAAATAAAGATAAAATACCGAACATCTCCTTTAAAAAAAAGAATATTTGATGAATGCTTAACACTTATAATCATTAAGTTAAGAATAAAACCGAACAAAGATCATTTCTGCAAAATCGGCTTTTGAATAAATGCCGCCCTTTAACATTTGAAAATACCGTGAAACATCATTCTGTTTATTTGAAAAACGATCAATAATCACGACGGAAAACATCATTAACTTTTTATTCCCGGGTATTTCAGTCTGTGATTGATCGGTTATTTCAACACCCCAAATAATGGAAAAGATTGGTCAACTCATTTTAAGCCCCATAATACTGCTTCATCAATAAAAATTTTCTTATTTTTAGGCCAAATTTTAAAAATGAATAGAAAGAATATATTGCTGGCAGCAATACTTTTGCCGGCAGTGATGGCATTTGCCCAGCAGTACGGCGGAATGTGGATTCCTACAGAACTCAACGAAAAGGAAATGAAAGATTTGGGAATGAAAATTTCTGCGAAACAGATTTTCGATCCTTCAAAACCGAGTATTAAAGATGCGGTCGTACAATTTAACGGAGGTTGTACCGCAGAAATAATTTCACCACAAGGTTTACTGCTGACCAATCACCACTGTGGTTACGGTCAAATTCAGAAACACTCATCAGTGGAACATGATTATTTGAGTGATGGCTTCTGGGCAAAAGACATGAATGGAGAATTACCAAATCCGGGCGTGACCGTAGATTTTATCGCAGATATTAAAGAAGTGACGGGGTCTGTTTTGGCGGGAACACAAAATTTAGATTCTAAAGCGGCGGAAGCGCTGATTGCCAAAAATCTTGAAACGGTTAAAGCCGGTTTTAAATTAGAACCTTGGCAGAAAGTAATCATTAAACCCGTTTATTACGGTAATAAATATTACGCTTATATCATCGAAACTTACAAAGATATCCGTTTGGTTGGTGCACCGCCAAGTTCAATCGGTAAATTCGGATCTGATACCGACAACTGGGTTTGGCCAAGACATACCGGCGATTTTTCGATGTTCCGGATTTATGCTGACAAAAACAATAAACCAGCGGAATATTCAAAAGACAATATCCCTTACAAACCGAAATATTTCTTACCGGTTTCCATTAAAGACAAACAGGAAAATGATTTCACATTTGTTTTTGGATTCCCCGGCAGAACAACCGAGTATTTACCTGCCATCGCTGTAGAAAAGGTAATGACAGAAACCGATCCTGCCATGATCGCCGTAAGAGAAGTCGCGTTGAAAACCTTAAACGAAAAAATGCGTACCGATGCGGAAACAAGAATTAAATATGCGTCAAAATACGCTGGTGTAGCCAATTACTGGAAAAAATGGATCGGCGAAGTTGAAGGTTTGAAAAAATCTGACGCCGTTGGAAAAAAGAAAAAATACGAGCAGACTTTAATTGCAAAAAATCCGCAAATTAAACCGACGATTGATCAGCTGAACAATTTGTACAACGAGCAGTCTCCTTACTCGCTAAACCGCTCTTATTATTCGGAAGTGACCAGAAATGCCGAAACTTTGTCACTGGCCAATCAGTACATCAATTTTATGCAAAGTTATGAAGCTGGAAAAATGACCGACCAGACACTGACAGGTTTCAAAAACAGACTTGCTTCATTTTACAAAGATTATGATGCTGAACTGGATGCTAAAGTAACAGCACAGCTGCTCGCTTTGTATGCAGAAAAAACACCTGCCAAATTTTTGCCTGCAAATTTCGCTCAGTTTAAAGAGGTTAATAAAAATTCAGCAACCATTGAAAACTGGTCTAAAAATTCAGTGATTACCGGACGCGGAACTTTCAACAGCGCAACGGCGTCAGCGAATATCGACAAGGTATTTGCCAATCCGGCGGAGTTGATTAAAAACCTTAAAAACGATCCCATTATTCAGCTGGCTTCTTCAATGAAAGATAGCTACATGAAAACTACTGAAGGGAAATATGCAGAACTTCAGGATCAGATCGATGTGCTTCAAAAGAAATTCATGGCGCAGCAAATGGAAACCGATAAAGACCGTAAATTCTTCCCGGATGCAAACTCTACGCTTCGTGTCGCTTATGGCCAGGTGAAAGGTTCTAACCCCAGAGACGCGGTTTACTACGGTTACCAAACGCATCTGGAAGGGGTGATGGAAAAATATGTTCCCGGTGATTATGAATTCGATGTTCCTAAAAAACTGGTCAACATTTACAATACGAAAGATTACGGAATCTACAAAGACAAAACCGGCGATGTTCCCGTAAACTTTACCGCAACCAATCACACAACCGGCGGTAACTCCGGAAGTCCTGCTTTGGATGCACACGGAAATTTAATCGGACTGAATTTCGACAGACAGTGGGAAGGAACGATGAGTGACATCAATTTCGATCCCCGTTTCAGTAGAAATATTATGGTGGATACCAAATATATTCTTTTCATTGTTGATAAATATGCCGACGCAAAATGGCTGTTGAACGAAATGAAAATTGTGAAATAAATATTTTTTAAATATCATATTTGTAGGAACGCGCCTTTTAGGTGCGTTCTTACATTTTTTAAGGATCAATATATTTGGCAACGCATTTTAAATCGGAGATACTTCTTAATTATTTGATTGATTTAATTCTTCAACAATTCTCACCAAATTTAAAATAATCCAAAAAAAAATTCCGGAAATTCCGGAATCCTTGCTTTCACAGCTATCAGTTTAGTTTTAAAATTCTAAGGTTTCTAAGGTTACATTATCATCGTTTTCTTTTCGTCTACTTCTTTTGTAAATACCATCAAAAAAGTCTATTTACCTGAACTTCGGCGGATCTTTTTACTAGATAATGGACCGCCCAATGCGGCGCTGATGTAGCAAATATCGAATATCCCAGCACTTAATGGGAAGACACTCCAAATCATTGAAAGGATACCAAGTGGGCGATTTCGGTGTTGGTAGCCTACCAAAAGGAATCCCGCACCTGCAGCCAAACGAAAGACGCGGCCTGCCGGACTGTTTATGGATTGTGAGAACCCCGATCTATTGAAAGACTTATACAAACTCATAAAAAATATTTTTTTTAATCTTCATCATTTTATTAGCGTTTTTTGATAAACAATTGCCAAAATGAAATGTACGCTCTAATTCAACTTTGTTCCCCCAATTTTATCAGTCTGTGAGTCACGAAAAAATTCGTTGGCATGTATCGCATTGCAAATGTGAAACTATTTATTTTGTTATAAAAGAGTAAAATCACCATATTTAATTGTTCTCAATTTCATTTGTAAATATTTTTTTTGAATTTATTATTAAACACAAAAAAAGTGAAACCGAAATTTCACTTTTTTTTTATTAACCATATCTGCAAAATTAATATCCGAATATTTCTTCCAAAGAAACTTCGTGCAATGTGCCCATTTTATTTATTGCAACCATATCAAGATTTTCTTTTTTACCGATAACTGCGGTATTATATTTCAATGGTTTCATCTGTGAATCATAGAAAGTCGTAAGATCTGCCAAAGACAATTTTTCGATTTCTTTGTAAATATCCTTTCTTACATCGTAATCAACTCCTAATTTTTTCAGATTTAACTGATTGAAATAAATATTCGTTCTATTGATTCTTCCGGAAGCAATTTGTTTCAACGCCGCATTTTTAGCATTTTCAAACTGTGCCGGGATTTGCGGAAGATTTTCCATTAATTCATCCATGGCAGTAACTGCTTGCGGAAGTTTGTTGGCTTGAGTTCCGATATAAGTCGTCACATAATCAGGACGGTTTAACTCGCTGCTTGACGCATAAGAAACATAAGCAGAATACGCTAAACTCTTACTCTCACGGATTTCCTGGAAAACGATTGACGATAATCCCCGTCCAAAATATTCATTGAAAACACTGATTTTCCCAAGGTTCTCTAAATTGACATTCGGTCCTTTTGCCACTTTACTCATTTCGGTTTGCACCATATCGTAATTGGTAAAATATACATTGCCGTTGGTTGCCGGTTCAGGATAGTCGTTTTTCGCAGGAACTTTCAAGGTTTCCTTTTCTACGAAAGGTTTTGCATATTTTTTGAAAGCGTTAAAATTCTGTCCGTAAAAGAAAATCTCATAAGGCATCTTCAACAAATTCTGAATTTTATTCGTCATATCTACCGAATTGATTGCCTCTAACTGCGATTTCGAAAGCACATCTGAAAAGCGCGATACCTTGCCATATTTTGCGTAATTAGACAGAGCGGCCATAATTCTTGCCTTGTCCTTTTTGGCAACTTCGCGACCTTCCAAAATGGTTTTCACATTTTCTTCGTATACCTTCTGATCTGGTTTTGCGTTCTGCATCCAGTTTTTTAACAGCTCGATTGCTTTTGGCATATTTTCTTCTAAACCGCTTAACGAGATTCTCAACTGATCCTGTGAAGTTCTGAAATCATTAGAAATACCCAACTTAAAGAATTCTTTTTTAAGGTCTTCCGCAGATAATTTATTGGTTCCTAAATATTGCAATACCTGAGTTGCCAGAGCTAATTCTTTGTCATTGTCGCTTCCGAAAGGGAAAACAAAATGAGCCTGGGCAATATCATTGTATTTATTATGTACGAAACTTACTTTTTTATCACCGATTTTATCCGTTTTGAGCACTTTTGCATAATCGATAAATTCAGGTTTAATTTCAGAAGATTTCTCCGCTAAAATTCCTTTTAAAAACGGAGACTGTGCATCCCGGTTTAATTTAATTGGAGTAATTCCCGGATTTTCTACGCGGACTAATTTATCATTAACGCCTTTTTCTTTTTTAATGATGACATAATTATCTTTAAAGAAATCGTTGGCAAATTTCACCACGTCGGCTTTCGTAATCTTCTCGTATTCATTGATCTCATTCAGTTCCTGCTCCCAAGTTCTGTCGTTGATGTAACTTCCGTACAATGAAGTCGCCAATCCGTCAGCGGTTTCATACGTTTTCATGCGCTGGATTTTCATATCATTAATGATGGCCGGAATCAACCAATCCTGGAATTCTCCTTTTTTCACCAAATCAATTTGATCCAACATTAATTTTTTAGCTTCGTCGAAAGTCTGGTCATTTTTCGGAACAATAATCAATGAAAAACTTCCATAATTTTTAAACGCGGACTCGTAAGCCATTGCTCTCAGCGCTTTTTGTTTTTGATTAATGTTTAAATCAATCAAACCGGAATCTCCGGAGTTGGTCAGAATATTTCCGACGATGTCCGCAAGTCTCGCATTTTGAGTTCCGTAAGAATCAGATCTCCACGATAGTTGTAACCTTGGTGCAGAAGGACTTTTAACCGTTCTTTCTACAATTTTGGTCATCGGTTTTTCAGTGATCGTTTGTTTTTTCGGCAATTCTTTGTATTCAAAACTTCCGAAATACTGATCTACCAGTTTAATGGTTTTGTCGTAATCTAAATCTCCCACCAAAACCATGGCGTAATTGTTAGGCACATAATATTCATCAAAATATTTGTGAATCGCCACCATGGATGGGTTTTTCAAATGCTCTGATTTCCCGATGGTCGTTTGCTGACCATTTGGATGAGTTGGGAAAAGCGCGTCCATTAATTCATAATTCACCAACCGTCCGTCGTTATCCTGAGCACGGTTATATTCTTCATAAACCGCTTCCAGTTCGGTATGGAATAATCTTAAAGTTAATTCAGAGAATCTTTCTTTCTCCACTTTCAGCCATTTTTCGAGTTCGTTGTTTGGAATATTATTTTTATAAACGGTTTCATCCAACCAAGTGTGCGCATTGGTTCCCGACGCGCCCAGCGAAGAAATCGCTTTATCATATTCGTTGGCGATTGCAAATTTACTTGCCTCTTGCGAAACTTCATCTATTTTTTTGTAGATGGCTTTCTTTTTTTCCGGATCCTTTTCCGCTTTGTGCTGGTCGTACAGTTTAGAAATTTCTTCTAAAAGCGGTTTTTCTTTTGCCCAGTCTGCACTTGCAAGATTAGAGGTTCCTTTGAACATCATGTGTTCCAGATAATGCGCTAATCCTGTATTGTCAGCAGGATCATTATTACTTCCGGTTCTTACAGGAATATAGGTTTGGATTTTCGGTGCGTCATCGTTTTTCGCAAGGAACACTTTTAATCCATTTTTTAAAGTATAAATTCTTACGCCTGTTTTATCATTGATAACGGTTTCGTATTGATAACCGCTTTTGTCAGTCGTTTTCGTAGTTTCAAATTTCTGTGCGTTGCTCATCGTGAGTGCTCCAATAATTGTTATTGTTGTTAATATTTTCTTCATAGTTTAATTATCCGATGGTTATAATCCGTAGTTTTATTTAAAAAATTACATTGGTTGATGAGGCTTCAGCATGTTTGCAGGATCCAGAATTTCATTTAATCTTTCTTCAGATAAAATCCCGCGCTCCAACACTAAATCGTAAACACTTCTGCCTGTTTCCAAAGCTTCTTTGGCAATTTCTGTTGAATTTTTATAACCGATATAAGGATTTAAAGCAGTTACAATACCGATACTGTTTCTCACCATATTCAAACAGGCCTCTTTGTTTGCCGTAATTCCTACGATACATTTTTCTCTTAAAGTATCCATCGCATTTCCTAAGAAAATCATGCTTTCCATAATTGAATGTGAAAGAACAGGTTCCATTACATTTAATTGTAATTGGCCTGCTTCTGCCGCAAAAGTCACCGTCAAATCATTTCCGATTACTTTAAAACAAACCTGATTGACCACTTCCGGAATTACAGGATTTACTTTTCCCGGCATGATTGAAGAACCAGGTTGCATTGCGGGAAGATTGATTTCAAAAAAGCCCGCTCTGGGACCTGAGGAAAGCAAACGCAAATCATTACAGATTTTAGAAAGTTTGACCGCTAATCTTTTTAAAGCCGAAGAATAAATGACATAAGCGCCTGTGTCTGGAGTTGCTTCTACCAAGTTGGGTGCAGAAATAACAGAAAACCCGGTCAATTCAGCAAGGTTTTTAGCACATAAATTCGCATAACCAACCGGCGCATTTAATCCAGTTCCGATGGCGGTTGCTCCCATATTCACCTCCACAAAAAGGTTGGCATTCGCATTTAATTTAGAAATATCTTCTTCCAGAGTTGCCGCATAAGCTTCGAACTCCTGACCCATACTCATCGGAACGGCATCCTGCAGCTGTGTTCTGCCCATTTTAATAACGGGTGCAAACTCTTTCCCTTTTTCACGAAATGCTTCTACTATTTTCTTGAGTTTTTCTACCATCTCTATATTCATAGAAAGCAAAGCCATTTTTAATGAAGTTGGATAAGCATCATTTGTCGATTGCGAAAGGTTGATATGATCGTTTGGCGAACAATACTGGTAATCACCTTTTTCTTTTCCTAATTTTTCTAAAACCCTGTTTGCAATAACTTCATTGGCGTTCATATTGACCGAAGTTCCTGCTCCACCCTGAATCATATCAATCGGGAATTGCTCATGCAGATTTCCGGCGATAAGCTCCTCACAGGTTTCGGCAATCATTTTATATAGATTCTCATCAAGCAATCCCAGTTCATAATTGGTTTTTGCAGCTGCTTTTTTCACTATCGCCAACGCTTTAATAAAATGCGGATAAGAAGAAAGAGTTTGCCCTGAAATTTTAAAGTTATCAATAGCACGCTGGGTTTGCACTCCGTAATATGCATTTTGGGGCACTTGTAAAGTTCCTAATAAATCGCTTTCATTTCTGAAATGTTCCATAAAATAATTTGTTGAAAGGTTAAGATTATTTACTGAATTTATTAAATTGATTTAAGTTAAGTCTAAAAAAAGAGGCGATAATTTATCGCCCATTTTAAGAATTGTAAAGATATTTATTTATTTGGATACTTCAAGTTTAACGCTTGTAAAATTGCCCAAGTTTCTGCATCCATCATCCCGGAATAATTTTGAGGCCGGAAATGATATTGAAAAACTTCAATGGTTTTCTTCGTAGCATCATCATATACTCCATTTGGATTAATATCATACCCGAAATTACGCAAGGCAGTTTGAATTTTAAACAGGAATGACGGAACGGTCATCTGCAAGGCATAATCTTCCAAAACCGCTGTCGTATAGAAGTTTTCTTTAACACCTTCGTCGTACCACATCCCAACTTGGTAGTCATCGTATAACTTCTTCCATGGAAATTTAGGCCCAGGATCTTGCTTTCTGGTTGGTGCAATATCAGAATGTCCTAAAACATTGGTCGGCGGAATCATATACCGGTTGGCAAGATCCTTTACCAAAGCAGCCACTTTCTTGACCTGTGCTTCAGAATATTCAGGGAAAATTTTCATTCCATTGGGATCTGTTTTATAACCTGCATTTACAATCTCAATCCCAATAGAAGTATCATTCAGCATTTTGTCGTTTCGCCAGGTACTGATTCCAGCGTGATAAGCCCTTTTATTCTCATCAACCAATTGATAAATTTCATTATCTCCTAAATCATTAACTAAATAATGGGCGCTCACCGACTGCTGAGTCAGAACATTTACCGATTTATCTTCATCCAAAGCAGTATAATGCACAATTATATATTTCTGCCGAAAATTTTGTCCAACTGCCGGAAAGAAAGTTTTCACTACTTTATATCCAGCAGGATTCGCAGAAACAATAGAACCATAACTGGCCGTATTGTCATTTTTAGTAACATCACCGATGTTTTCTCTAAAAAATTCGACCCCACCTTCATGTTGAATTTTCGGTTTATGAGCGGGAATTTCTGGTTTTGTAGCTGAAACTTGGGGCAATGTAGGTTTTGCAGCTACGGCTTGTGAATTTTTTTGGGTTCCACAAGAAATAATCAGAAGACCTAAGGATATGACAGATAATGAATTACGCATTCGTTTTTAAATATTTTAAAATTAGAGTCAAAAATACGAATATTTTTTAGGAATTTCTTTTGGTTTATAACGAAAACTCTTTTATATTTGCACTCGCAATTACAGAACAGAAGCTCTTATAAATATTGCAATGGAGAGTTGCCTGAGTGGCCGAAAGGACTTGTTTGCTAAACAAGCGTATGGGAAACTGTACCAAGGGTTCGAATCCCTTACTCTCCGCAACTTCCACAAAAAATTATTCGGGGCGTAGCGTAGTCCGGTCATCGCGCCTGGTTTGGGACCAGGAGGTCGCAGGTTCGAATCCTGCCGCCCCGACTTTATAAAAAAATTCTCTTTACCCAATGAGATTTTTTTTTAAATCCCATGTTTTAATAATTTTCTCAAAATTATAAATGGGTGCGTAGCTCAGCTGGATAGAGCATCTGCCTTCTAAGCAGACGGTCACAGGTTCGAATCCTGTCGCGCTCACTGAAAAAGATCGAGAATTTTCTCTATCTTTTTTTTGTTTAATTGGAGAGGAGAGTTGCCTGAGTGGCCGAAAGGACTTGTTTGCTAAACAAGCGTATGGGAAACTGTACCAAGGGTTCGAATCCCTTACTCTCCGCAGCAATCGCAAAAATCACTCGGGGCGTAGCGTAGTCCGGTCATCGCGCCTGGTTTGGGACCAGGAGGTCGCAGGTTCGAATCCTGCCGCCCCGACTTTATAAGGAAGCTCTTTCGAGAGTTTTCTTTTTTTAAAAAACTTCATCTTCCCAACGATGAGTTTGAAAAATCCTAATATTTGGGTGCGTAGCTCAGCTGGATAGAGCATCTGCCTTCTAAGCAGACGGTCACAGGTTCGAATCCTGTCGCGCTCACTGAAAAGACTGAGAATATTTCTCGGTCTTTTTTTGTTTAAATGATTCTTCCTAATTAGATTACTTCCTATTCAATTCCTAAATTTGCACTTCATTAAATAAAATTTATGTCTTTACAAATCATCAACCTGACCAAAAAATTTGGAGATCAAACCGCTTTGAATAATATCAATATTGAAATCGACCGTAATGAGATTATTGGACTTCTCGGGCCGAATGGTGCAGGAAAATCTACGTTGATGAAATCGATTGTCGGGGCGCTGAAAATTGATGAAGGTCAAATTATTTTTAATGGAAAAGATATTCGTGAAGATGAGATTGAAGTAAAGAAAAACATGGGATTTTTACCGGAAAACAATCCTCTTTACAGCGAAATGTATGTGAAAGAATATTTAAATTTCGTGGCGGACATCCATCAAGTTTCAAAACAGAGAATCCACGAAGTAATTGAATTGGTGGGCATCACCCCAGAAAAATCGAAAAAGATTTCGCAACTTTCAAAAGGATACCAACAAAGAGTTGGTCTCGCTCAAGCTATTTTACATTCGCCTGATTTGCTGATTTTAGATGAACCCACCAATGGTCTGGATCCGAACCAAATTATCGAAATCAGAAATGTGATTAAAGAAATTGGGAAAGAAAAAACGGTAATTCTCTCTACTCACATCATGCAGGAAGTAGAAGCACTGTGTTCGCGGGTCATTTTGATTCACCAGGGAAACATTATCCAGGATTGTAATATCGAAGAATTTAAAGGCAAATACAGCAGTCTGGAAGAAGCTTTTGCCAGCTATACCCATTAAACAAAAAAGCCCTGAACTTAACATTCGGGGCTTTTCAATAGATTTGATTTCTTAAATTTTTTCGATATTATCGGTCAAAACGTCGATAAAGTTTTTCAAAGGTTTTTCGACCATCATTTTGATAAACGGATTAAATTTACCTTCAAAAAGCAACTGAACTTCAGTTTGATTTTCATTAACCGGATTCATCATTCCTTTTAATGCAAAATCCAGGCTCGAACTTGCGGATTTCAAAGTCACTTGATTTTCTGTAACTTCATCAATGATCAAAGCGATTTCCGGCATTCCTTTTAAACTGAATTTAAAACCTTGGTCACGAACTTCAAAACTCTGTAAAGAATCCGGCATCAGATCTCTGTACCCTTCTGGAGTGTTTAACATAGAAACCAACTCAGCTCCCGATTTATTTACGATAATTTTTCGTCCTTCTAAATTCATTTTTATATTTTTGTATTAAATAAAGCGTTGCAAATGTATAAAGTTTTTGTGAATGAAAAAAAATTATCGATTAGTAAATATCCGGAAGATATAGAAAAGAAACTACGGTATGAAGGATTTGCGACTTTAGAAATGGCAATCGATCTTTTAGAGAACACTTCTTGCCCGGAACTTAACATTTACGGTGATGATCTTGAAGATATTTGGGAAGATTTCACCAAAATCTTTAAAGTAATTGAAGCAGCAGGCGGTGTTGTAAGCAATCAAAAAGAAGAAATTCTGTTTATCCGCCGTTTAGGTAAATGGGATTTAGCAAAAGGGAAAATAGAAAAAGGAGAATCTCTGGAACAGGCAGCATTGCGGGAAATAGAGGAAGAAACCGGTCTTAAGGAACTTATTTTAGAAGATTATTTAAACACGACTTTTCACATTTATACCGAAAGAAACGGCAAAAAAATACTGAAAACAACTTACTGGTTCAGTGTCAGTTATCTTGGGACTTCGGATCCTGTGCCACAAATAGAAGAAGGAATTTCTGAAGTTTCCTGGAAAAACGAAAAACAAATTATTGCAGAAGTTTTTCCAATGACCTTTGAAAATATCAAATTAATCCTCAATGATTTTTGGCGCAAAGACTAACCGATGAATTCTAAAATTTGTTCTAACGCAACACCACGTGAAGCTTTTAACAAAATATTTTTGGATTCAATGGTATTACTTTTTAAATATTCTGAAAGTTCTTTTGCATCCTGATAGGATTTCGAAAAATGATTTATATTCTTAAATTCATTTCCTACCGTAATAATTTCATCAAAATTAAGAGATCTCGCCAGGTCCAGAATCGCCTGATGTTCTGTTTCTGATTCTTCGCCCAACTCTAACATATCACCGATGATAATGGTTTTGCTGCCATTAAAATTATTAAAGTTTTTTAAAGACTCGCTCATCGAGCTGGGATTGGCATTATACGTATCGAGTACAAAAGTTTTCCCGTTCTTTTCTACAACCTGCGACCGCATATTGGTTGGCAAATAATTTTCAATGGCATTTTTAATTTGATCAAAATGCAAATCAAAATGTAAACCCAAACTTGCCGCCGCACAAAGATTGGTGAAATTATAATTTCCCGTAAGCTTCGATATCGCCTGATTTCCCCCATAAATCAATCCGACTGAATTGTCTTTTGAAACCTGTTGAAATTGATAATCAGAAGTTTCTGCACCAAAAGTGATTGTTGGCTGGTACCCTTCTGTTTTTTCAAGTTGAATCGGATCATTTTCATTAACCAGAATAGTTTGCGACTGATTTTCCAAATAATCATATAATTCAGATTTGCCTTTAATGACTCCTTCGAAACCGCCGAAACCCTCAAGATGTGCTTTGCCGAAATTGGTAATATAGCCATAGTTAGGTTGTGCAAGATCACAAAGCAGTTCGATTTCTTTCTGGTGGTTCGCACCCATTTCAATCACCGCGATCTCATTTTCTGGTTTTATCGAAAGTAAAGTCAGCGGAACACCAATATGATTATTAAGGTTTCCAAAAGTATACTGTACGTTATATTTCTGCGAAAGAACCGCATGAATGATTTCTTTGGTGGTCGTTTTACCATTACTCCCGGTGAGGCCGATAACGGGAATTTCAAGTTGGTTTCTATGATGTTTTGCAAGATCCTGCAGGAATTTCAGAGTTGAGGGAACATAGAAAATATTTCTCTTTTCATTTTCAAATTCCTTCTGTTCCACAATAACTGCCAGCGCTCCTTTGTCAATGGCATTTTCAGCTAATTTTGCGGCATTAAAAGTTGCACCGGAAAAGGCAAAAAACACATCGTTTTGTTCAATATTTCTACTATCGATAGTTACTTTCCCGCATTTTAAAAAAACGGGATAAAAAGAAATTGCATTCATAGGTCAAAAATAAAAAATCCTTCTGCATAAACAGAAGGATTTTTAAATATTTATTAAATTTTATCTTTTGGTTCTTCCTTTTCCGTTTGACTTCGCATCCTGTGCAACGCGGAATCCTACCCAACCGTAAGCTTTTCCTTCATCACGGAATCTTCTTTGTCCCGGATCAAGCCAGTAAGCTCCATCTAACCAGGAACCACCTTTGATTACTCTAACTTCATTCGATAATGCGGTCGTTCTGGAAGTTTTGTCTTTTTGAAGAACTACTCTACCTCTGCCGTCTACAATAAATCTTTTTTGTTTAGAATTGTACATGTTATAGCCCAGAGTCGAACTGTCTTCTGCCTTTCCGTACCCTGCATCCAGAGACGACTGAAAATCACCGTCACGGAAGTTTCTGTTATCAGCGACAACTTCTCTTTCGTACTGACCTGGCAATCCTCTATAAACCAATCGGCCATCAGCTAACGTATCATATTTCACAGCGTCAACTTTTTTGAAAGTCCCATCTGCATTTTTTACGATTTCTTTTGCTATATTTCCTCTGTAATAATTAAAGTCACTTGCCTCCTGATCGATAATTGGTCTGTAAACGTCGGCAGTCCATTCAGAAACATTGCCAAACATTCCGAAAATCCCTAAGTTATTAGAAGGATATCTTTTTACGTCTGCTGTAGTTGGTGATCCATCGTTTTTCCAACCTGGAACACCGGAATAATCTCCACTTCCCTGTTTGAAGTTCTCTAAATACATTCCACGATCTCTACCTTTCTTTCCTTTTAATTTATCAATTTCAGGTTTTTTGCTGGTGTAAAGATTGTATTCTCTTTCTTTTTGCATTCCCAGCGCCGCAAATTCCCATTCTACCTCAGTTGGCAAGCGGAACTTTTCTACCACTCCTGCAGTTGAATTTCTGTTCGCTGCAACGATTCTTGCATTTTTGGTTTTTATCCCACTTTTCTGCTGCAAACGCTGCTTGTTGATATAAGCTTCCATTTCTGGATCATTTCCTTTGAATTTATCTAAATTAAAGGCGCTTGCCCCTTGATTGTTCGAATCGTTGGTGTATAAATCTTTCGAAATAACCCCTTGCTCCATCAACGCTTTTTCATTGGCACGATCTGTTAACCAATCACAATATCTGGAAGCTTGCAACCAAGACACACCTACTACAGGATAGTAATCATACTCTGGCGAACGGAAATAAGTTTCTGCAAAATCGTTTCTGGACAGTTTATTATTCCAAACCAAAGTATCTGGAAGTGCTCCTGTATAAATTTCTTTAAAACTCGGGTCAGAAGGAGGGAAAACATATTTCAACCAGGTCACATATTCTCTATATTCGTAATTGGTAATCTCTGTTTCGCCGATGAAGAAAGAACTCACCTGCATTCTTTTTGGCGTATTATTCCAGTCATGCATCACGTCATCTTTCACCAAGCCCATGGTAAATGTTCCGCCTTCCACATAAACCATTCCTGGCCAGCCTTTTTGTTTCTGTTGTTTTCCGGTAAAGAACCAACCTTTTTGATCGTTGGGTTTCCAACCGGTTTTACTTGTAAAACGTTTTGTACCACCACCTTTCTTGCTGTTGCCACCACTGCCGCAACTCATCAGGATAAGTGTTGAACTTAACGCCATTATTGTAAACAACTTTAGTCTATTCATAGTAAATTTAGAATTTATCAAGGTACAAAGAAAAAATAAATTATTTAATAAATCAAATTAAAGATTGATTTTTTGCAGAACGTCAACAATTTAATTTTATTGTATCATATTATTATATAATAATTTTCGTTTAATTTGTAATGGGCAAATTAACCAGCAAATGAAACGCAATTTAACACTCTTTTTAGTATTTTTATTCAGTTCTTTTTCTTTTTCACAAACCACCAAAATAAATTGGGAAGGAAGCACCGTTATTGATTACGGAAGCAGCAAAGTTACTGTTCCTTTTTTTAAAAATGAAAGTTTTGTATATGAAGATGGCGGCGTTTATCTGCGAATGGTAGAAAAATACGGTGGTACTGACAGAAAAGTCACCAATTTGGTTTGGGAAAAAATATCCGCAAAGGAACTTTTCGACATCAATGATTATA
The DNA here is from genome assembly GCF_030012525.1 of Chryseobacterium gotjawalense. Lineage (NCBI taxonomy): Bacteria > Pseudomonadati > Bacteroidota > Flavobacteriia > Flavobacteriales > Weeksellaceae > Chryseobacterium > Chryseobacterium gotjawalense. The sequence goes on along the minus strand of NZ_CP124855.1, from coordinate 62,877 downwards.
ATCTTCCTACCGAAGATCAATCGGAAGTGAGTGATTACACGAATCCATACACTCAGGAAAAAAGCAACAATATTCGGGTTGCTGCCTTAAAATTTGAAAAAGGAACGATTTACCGACTCACTTCTTTCACCATGATCAATGTTGAAAAGAAGGTGCAAAATTTAAATACCGCAAGTAAAATCGGAACAGTTGAAAATCCATTGAAACAGGGGAATTTTTATAAAATTAAAGTTGACAAATCGGGTGTTTTTAAAATCACCGCAAAATTCCTGCGGGACAATGGAATAAATCCCGCCAATATCAATCCGAAAAATTTTAGAATTTATGGAAATGGTGGATTGATGTTGCCTGAACATAATCAGGACTACCGTTTCGATGCTCTGCAGGAAAATGCAATACAGGTTTTCGGTGAAGATGACGGCGTGTGGAATGAGGAGGATTACGCTCTTTTCTATGCACAGGGTCCTAACGGTTATAATCTGTTCAAAAGCAGTAATGGCAGCGGTAACAGGAGAATAGAAACGCGAACGGATAGGTCCAATAACTTTATTAACATCTACGAAGACTTCGCTTACTATTTCATCAATTTCGATACAGGAGCTGGCAAGAGAATTCAAGCAAGCGACGTCCCGATTAATTCAAATATCATTTCCCGCTATGATGAATATCAATACATTAATGAAGAGAAATTCAATTTAATGAAAATTGGTAGAATCTGGACTGGCGATGCTTTTAATACTAATAAAACAGTCACTTTTACAACCAAATCTCCGATTCAACCGGCTGATGTTATTTCATACCGGTCACGATATATTGCTTACCAATCACAAGGCAATAAAATGACGGTGAACATAAATACTATAAATCCGGTCACTTTTTCGGTTTCGCCAGATGATAAAAGAGAATATATACCGGTAGTTTATAACGGTTCGGTAAGTAATTTACAGGGCAATCAAGTCTCGTTTAATTATGAGCCAAACTCTGCCAGTAATCCTAATGGTAAATTTTATTTTGATTATGCTGAAGTTCAATATAAAGAAGATTTGAAGTTCAATAATACCCAAATGAATTTTAGAAGATATGATATTGTGGAGCAAAGTGGTAATACATACACTTTTAATTTATCTGATGCCTCTTCAGTAGATCAAGTCTGGCAAGTTTCTGACATTACGAATGTCGTTAACAAAGTAAATAAATCTGGAAACTCAGCGAATTTTAATTTTGGTTATATCGCAAACAGCAACACCTTCGTGAATGAGTTTGTCGCCTTTAAAAACAATGAAACTTTTTCTCCTTCTTTTGTTGGAAAAATTGATAATCAGGATTTAGCGGGTTTACAAAATATCGATTATCTGATGATTACGGTTCCCGAGATGATGGGACAGGCTCAGCGTCTTGCCAATTTTTACCAGGGAAAATATAATGTAGCGGTAGTTGACGTTAACAAAATCTACAATGAATTCAGCAGTGGAAGCCGGGATATTACCGCAATCAGAGACTTTGCAACCCGACTGAATACGCCATCAGGAAAATTGAAATATCTTTTTATTTTAGGAGATACTTCTTATGATTTCAAAGGTAAAACTTACCCAGGTTCGTCAGTGGTACCAAGTTACCAAAGTGAAGAAAGTGGTAATTACTCCGATTCATTTGTAACCGACGATTATTTTGTAATGACCAGTCCACAAAGTATTGGCGCAGTAAATGTCTCTGCAACATTACCCAACTTGCCGGTAGGTAGATTACCTGCTGCCAATATGTCTGAAGCCAAACTTTTGATTGACAAAGCTTTATCTTATAACAATGCAAATCCCGGTCAATCAACTCCTTTTGGCGAATGGCGAATGAAAATGGATTTCGTAGTGGATGATGATGCCGACAACCAGTTTCCTTTCCACAATACAATGAACGCTTCCTTGGTCAATGTATTCGAAACAGGAGCATTAAGAAAAGAATACAATATCCGCAAACTTTATTTAGATGCATTCCCAGCACAGACTTCTGCCGGCGGTCAAAGATACCCGCAAGTTAACCAGGCGATCTCAAATGATGTCGGCAACAGTCTTTACCTGTTCTATTTCGGTCATGGTGGAATCAATGGTTGGGCACAGGAAAGAGTTTTAACAATCGATCAGATTCAGAATTTCAATAATTACAATAATATCTATTCGCGTTTTCCGTTGGTTTCAACGATTACGTGTGAATTTACCCTTTGGGATGATCCGGGAACTTTTTCTGCCGGCGAGCAGGTCATTAAATCAAAAACCGGAGGAGCATCAACGATGATTACTTCCAGCCGGGCGATTGGAGTTGGTTATGGTGAAGATTTCACCACTATTTTCACCAAACATATTTTTGATTTGGAAAATGACGATTTTTTAAATCTTGGTGATGCCTTATTAAAAGCAAAAATTCAAAAAGGTCCATCGAATGACCATTTGAAAGTCAACTTTCTGGGAGATCCTGCTACAAAATTAAGCCGCCCAAAACGATTAATTACCATCGATGAAATCGACTCTCCGGTTCCGGGGCAGTTTCGTGCATTGGATTTTGTAAAAATAAAAGGACATATTACAATAGCTGATGGAAGCGTAGATGAATCCTTTAATGGAAGAGTTGCGGTGAATATTTTTGATAAACGGCTGACCAAAAAAACACTCAATAATGATGGAATGCCGAAAATGAATCCGGTATTAACGTACACCGAAGAAGGCAGCCCAATTGTAAAATCTTCGGGAGTTGCCACCAATGGCGTTTTCTCTGTAGAATTCTATGTCCCGAAAGATATTAATTATGAATCTGGACCAGGAAGAATTTTAATTTACGCTGACAACAAAGTGTTCGATGTTTTTAATAATCAAACCCAGACCATTGGAGGAATTAATCCAGATGGAATCAATGATACAGAAGCTCCAAAAGTAAAATTGTACATGAACAACACCAATTTTGCAGATGGTGGCATTACCGATCAGAATCCCCTACTCCTTGCCTGTGTAACCGACGACAAAGGAATCAACTCCACCGGTTCTGGTATTGGGCATGATGTCACCGTGGTTCTCGACGGTAAAATTATCGACACCGTTGTTCTGAATGATTTCTATTTTTCGGGGGATGGAAATGGATGTACTAATCCTTCCCTATTAGATTATCAAAAAGGAAACGTAACTTACCCCTTCAGAAATTTAACACCTGGTGAGCATCAGTTAACATTTAAAGTTTGGGACATTAACAATAATTCAACGACTGCGACGTTAAACTTTATAGTTAAGGACGAAAGCGACCAAAATTTAATCGTTAAAAAATTGTTAAATTGGCCAAATCCTTTTACCAATAAAACCTATGTTCAGTTTGAACATAATTGCGATGATGTTTTAGACGTGAATGTTCAGATTTATACCATTACCGGTAAATTGGTAAGAACCCTCAGCACCACGGTTACGGCAGAACCTTTCCTGCAAGGATTCAGAACACCGAGAACAGCGATTGAATGGGATGGAAATGATGATTTCGGCGATGCAGTTGGTAAAGGAACTTATATATTTAAAATTTTCGCACGCAGCCAAAATCAGGACAAATGCAAAGGAAGTGCAACTGCGGTCGAAAAAATGGTTTTATTAAAATAATTGAAAAAAATTTATAACGACAAAAATTGACTTTATGACATTGACTAAAAAACTATTTTTAGGATTAGGACTGGGAATGAGTGTTGCGGCTTATTCGCAGACCCAAACAGTCTTAACCGGTGCACCATTCCTAAGAATATCGCCCGATGCAAGAGCAGGAGGAATGGGAGATCAGGGGGTTGCAACCACCAGCGACGCTTTTTCCCAGTTCTGGAATGCAGCGAAATACCCTTTCAGTAAAACAACTTCTGCCATTGGGATCAACTATACGCCCTACATGAGTAAATTAACCAATGATGTTTTCTTACTTTACGGCGCTTATCATCAGTTTTTAGGAGATGAAGAAAGAGCTACGATTTCTGCAAGTATTTATTATTTCAACATGGGTGAGGTAGAGCTTACCAAATTGGCAATCGGTGGGCAAGGTTTTGAGAAAGGAGGATTTGCAAAACCAAACGAATTTTCAATCGACCTGGCTTATGCTCTAAAACTTTCAGACTACTATTCAATGGCGGTTACCGGCCGGTTTATCCGGTCTGATTTGTCGGGAGGATTTAACTCAGACAGCAACTTAAAAGCTGCAAACTCTTTCGCAGTTGATGTTTCAGGATATTTTCAATCGGAAAAACACAGCAGTATCAACGATTTTGAAGGTCGTGTAAAAGGAGGTTTTGCCGTTCAAAATTTAGGTCCGAGATTAGATTATACCGGTGATGAAGAATCCAGATCTTATCTTCCGACCATGGCGAGATTAGGTGCTGGTTATGATTTATTTCTTGATGATTTAAACAGAGTTGGCCTTAATTTCGAAGCTTCAAAACTTTTGGTTCCGGGTCCTGACCAAACCGGTAATGTTCCGAATGTGGGCGTAATCGATGGAATCGGAAAATCATTCAGCAATCAAAAAAGCATGATGTTCAGCGGTGCGGTTGAATATGAATATGACAATGCATTTGCCGTACGGGGTGGTTATTTCCACGAAAGCGTAGAACAGGGTGGCAGACAATATGCAACAGTAGGCGTTGGTTTGAAATACCAGTCTTTCGGATTAGATATGTCTTATTTAATTAATACCTCAAAAACAAATTCAGCTTTAGATAATACGCTTCGGTTTGGATTAACCTGGAATATCGGTGAAGAATCTTCGAATGCTCAGGATTATTAATAAAACTTAATTCAAAAATAAAAAGTCTCAAATATTTTGAGGCTTTTTTTTGACCTTAAAAGTTTAAATTTGTAAAATGAACTACGCAACCGAATTAAAAAAATTTGCAACGAGCCAGGCAATTTCCTCGGCGGTTCGTATTTCGCTGGCTATTGTTTTGCCCAGTGTAATTCTGGCTCATTTTGGTTTGCTCAAGGATTTTTTTCTCTTTCCGCTTGCCACCAGTTTTGTAGGGCTTACAGATCAGCCCGGACCTTTTATACGCAGAAGAAATGCTTTAATCCTGGCGATTGCTTCTTTTTTCCTCGTGTCAATCGTGGCCAGTGTTATCAAAAATTTCCCGGTTCTAATTTATCCGGAAATTATTATTTTCAGCATTTTCTTTACCATGATCGGCGTTTTTGGCCAGCGATTGGCTGCGGTGGGTTCTTTGTCTTTAGTGGTTTTGGCTATTTTTATAGACGGCCATTTAACGGGAGGTCATATTATTAAAAGTTCCCTGATTTTTCTCGCCGGTTCTATCTGCTACTTCCTGATTTTTCTGATTGTTTCCAAAATGCAGCCTTACAAGCTCGCAGGACAGATGATTGGTGAAAATTATCTCGAACTTGCAAAATACCTTTCGCTGAAATCAAAATTTTATTTAAAGGATCCTAATTTTGACAATCTCTATTCTCAGATTATTACCAAACAGATTTCAATTAAAAATCTTCAGGAAGAAACCCGGGAGACCGTTTTTAAAACCCGGAAAATTGTCAACGAATCCACAACTACGAGCCGGTTGCTGATGCTGATGTTCCTTAATTCGATTGATTTGCACGAAAAACTGATGACTTCTGAAACTGATTACCGCAAGGTTCAGGAAAACTTTGGTGCAACAGAATTTCTGAACGCTTTGGGAATTTATCTGCAAATGCTTTCAGAAGAAATGAGCAATATCGGGATTGCACTGCAAAGCGGCACCAAAGCAAAACCTATCCGCCATATCGACGAATCGCTGGAGAAAATATATAATGATTATTTTGATTTGCGAAACAGTAAATTAACACCAGAAACGCTGGAGGATTTTATGACTTTACGATTAATTCTGAATAGAATCACCGTGATATCAGATGAAATAAAAACCATCTACAAAGTTTTCAGCCAAGATCTAAAAATGGCAAAAAGTCTTTCGACAGGACTTGATGTCGAAAAATTTGTGACCGCAGAGGAGAAACTGAACAGCAAAATATTTCTTGCCAATTTTTCTTTGAAGTCAACGCACTTCCGCCATGCGATCCGGATTACAGTCGCTTTAGTGGTAGGTTACTTTATTTCTCAGCTCACGTTTTTGGGAATCGGTCATTCTTACTGGATTTTTATCACCATTGTAGCGATTTTAAAACCCGCTTATGCCACAACAAAACACCGGAATCTTTTACGGTTATACGGAACGGTGGCCGGAGCTTTGGTGGCTTACGCAACGCTGTATTTCATTCCATTTCAGAATGTGCTGTTTGTCCTTTTCGTATCGGCCATGGTATTGTGTTTTGCTTTTCTGAAAACCAACTATTCGGTAGCCGTCTTTTTCATGACGATCTATATTTTTCTTGCCTTTAATATTTTAAATCCGGGAAACTTAAACACGATTTTTAAAGACCGGATTCTGGACACCGCCATTGCGGGTGCCGTGGCTTTTGTAGTCTCCTATTTTGTTTTACCGGTTTGGGAACATACCCAAAATCTGGATCTCATGAAGAAATCTGCTGAGAGCAATTTCAAATATTTCTCTGCCGCTATGGCTTTTTTTAAAGATGAAAATATTGGAATTGAAGATTACAAACTCAAAAGAAAAGCCGCCGTTATCGACCTGGCCAATCTTTCTGATAGTTTTCAAAGGATGATTTCTGATCCGAAAAACCAACAGAAAAAATTAGAACATCTGCATCAGTTTGTCATCACTTCCCATTTAATTACGGCGTATATCGCTTCGTTTTCTCAATATTCAGAGACCTCCAGGCATTATCCCGAAATTGATTTTAATGGTTGGGATCTAAAGATTTCCGCAGAATTAGTGAGAACGAAATTAATTTTAAATCAAAAAAACCTTCATCAAAGTATTTTGCAGGAAAGCAAACTCGAACCGGAAGACTCTGTAGAAACGCTGCTGGAAAAACGAAAAAAAGAGCTGCAGGAAAATGAATTCTTTGACCGCCGCGATCCGGGCAGAATCACCCATTTAACGGAACTGAAAAATTTAAAGGAAATTCTGGAATTGATTTATGATGTGGCAAGAGAGCAACGAAAAGTCGTCGAAAATTTAGAGCCGGAGCTTCAGTCAACAATGGTGAAACAGTAATTTTCGAAAAACTCAACGCGTGCTTTGTACAGATCCGAAACATGCTCATCGTGTACCCGACATTTTATATTAAAAGGAAAATCTAAGCTGAAAGGTTTTACTTCATAATGTTTTTTCAATGACCAATAATTCGAATGATGAATTTTGTACAGACTTTCTTTCAGCGACCAGATAACGGTGAGATAGGCAACTTCTTTATCTTTTTCGATAAAACCACTTTCCTCATCCTGTAAAAATTTGTGCTGAATTCTGGTAATTTTCTGATTAAAAGGTTCTACATCAATCCCAACTTTATTTTTCGAAATCGCCAAAGCGGCAAAGGGAAAAGAATGCGTTACCGAGATTTCATAATCGTTTGGAAACAAATAAGGGATTCTCTCATTATAAAGAATTTTGTGATCCGGCAAAACCGATTTCAATATTTTTCTGACCAGCAGCGTTTCCTTTAATTTGGTCGGATGGTAATCTTTAATTTTATCAAAATTCTCTTCTTCTAACAGAAACTCTACATCCAAATCCTCTTCTTCACCATACTTCCAAAGAAGAATGGTTGCTTGATCATCTGAAAAATCCCGGTAAAGTGGCATTGAAAATTTATTAGACGGTAAAATTACACAATTCTTTAAATACGTCATTGCCAAATTTTAAATTTGCCAGCATGTTTCATTCTCTTTAATTCATTTGAACAATAGATTAAAAACATAATCGGTATTTGGTAATTGAACGAAATTTAAAGAAAGACATTTCGTATCTTTGCACCAAATTTATTTTATCAGATGGATACTACAACCCAATACATTCCTTATAAAGTTAAGGATATCTCACTAGCCGATTACGGGAGAAAAGAAATTAATTTAGCCGAAGCAGAAATGCCGGGATTAATGGCGATTCGTGAAGAATACGGCCCGTCTCAACCACTGAAAGGGGCAAGAATAGCAGGTTGTCTTCACATGACAATTCAAACTGCTGTTTTAATTGAAACTTTGGTAGCTTTGGGCGCAGATGTTACCTGGTCTTCCTGTAATATTTTCTCTACCCAAGACCATGCTGCTGCTGCAATTGCCGCTGCCGGAATCCCGGTTTACGCCTGGAAAGGAATGACTGAAGAGGAATTCGAATGGTGTATCGAGCAAACTGTATTTTTCGGTGAAGACAGAAAACCATTAACCCTTATTTTAGATGATGGTGGTGATTTAACCAATCTGGTTTTCGATAAATATCCTGAATTAACAGCGGGAATCAAAGGGCTTTCTGAAGAAACAACTACAGGAGTTCACAGATTATACGAAAGAATGCAGAACGGAACTTTGGTAATGCCTGCAATCAACGTGAATGATTCGGTAACAAAATCAAAATTCGACAATAAATACGGCTGTAGAGAATCTGCGGTTGATGCCGTGAGAAGAGCAACTGATGTAATGTTGGCGGGTAAAAGAGTGGTCGTTTGTGGCTACGGTGATGTGGGTAAAGGAACTGCGGCTTCTTTCAAAGGTGCAGGCTCTATCGTTACGGTAACCGAAGTTGATCCAATCTGTGCTTTACAGGCCGCAATGGAAGGTTTCGAAGTTAAAAAACTAAGTTCTGTCGTTGAAAATGCAGATATCATTATTACAACTACCGGTAACTTTAACATTGTTAAAGGAGAGGATTTCAAAAGAATGAAAGACAAAACCATCGTTTGTAATATCGGTCACTTCGATAATGAAATCGATATGGCTTGGCTGAACAAAAACTACGGCGATACCAAATACGAAGTTAAACCACAGGTTGATGTCTACAATATCGACGGAAAAGAAATCATCATTTTGGCAGAAGGCCGTTTGGTAAATCTTGGCTGCGCAACAGGACACCCAAGTTTTGTAATGAGCAACTCATTTACAAACCAGACTTTGGCTCAAATTGAATTGTGGACCAACTCTTCCGCTTATGGAAACGAAGTTTATACTTTGCCAAAACATCTGGATGAAAAAGTAGCGGCTTTGCACCTTGCAAAATTAGGCGTAGAACTGGAAACTTTAACTGAAGCTCAGGCAAAATATATCGGTGTTGATGTAAAAGGTCCATTCAAACCGGAATATTACAGATACTAAGATTAAGAATATTTAAGATATTTCACCTTAAAAAGAACTCTTTGAAAATTTCAGAGAGTTCTTTTATTTTTCGCAGACTCTATTATGCTATTTCACCAACCTGTTAGAAAATGATTGACGAAAGCATTTAATTAAAAAAATAAGGTATATCCGTAATTAAGATATTTTTATTGTGGACCTTTGATAAGTGGAACGCCTTTATGAATTTTTTCTTATTGTTTTTAAAGGAATTGGTGAATCTTCGTTTTGCTCTTTAAAAGAAATGAGAAAAAAACAGCATATTTGCAAATAAAATCTTTTGTCTCGTTCACGGCGAGATTAAAAATCTTTATTATAATTAAAGCCGGATATCCATATTTAAAATAAAAATAAACAGCTATGAAAAGACATGAAGCCTTAGTACAACTCAGTCGTGACCATCATTTCGGGCTGTTGCTCTGTTGGAAATTAAAGGAGGGTTTAAAGAAAGAAGTCACCATTGACCGGATGTCAAAATATATTGATTTATTTTATCTTCAAAATCTAAAACCTCATTTTGCGGAAGAAGAGGAAACCATATTTAAAGTTTTAGGCGAGGAAAATCCTTTAATTAAAGAAGCGATTTCTCAGCACAGAATCATGCACAAGATGATTGAAAATGGCTTTAAAACTCCCGAACAAATTGAAGATTTCCGGGCTTTACTTGAACTTCACATCCGAACAGAGGAACGGCAGATTTTCCCCGAAATAGAAAAACAGGCAACTGACGAACAATTACAGTCCATTTTAAAATTGGATCATCCAGAATTAAAAGAACCGGAATATGATGATCTCTTTTGGAAGTAAAAGGTTCCAAACCAATCACTTTTAGTTAATGAGTATTACTAAAAATAAAGACAACCAGTTCTGTTGAACTGGTTGTCTTTATTTTAAACTCCTATTCAGATGACTGATTATATCATCAAAATCCGTGAATTCGTGGCTGTACAAATGTTAAATCCGTTCGATATCAGCGCCAATCGCTTTCAATCTACCGTCAATATTTTCGTAACCACGGTCGATCTGTTCAATATTATGAATAACCGAAGTGCCTTCAGCCGAAAGCGCCGCAATTAACAAGGCATTCCCTGCTCTGATATCAGGTGAAACCATCGTAGTGCCCCTCAACGGATATTCGTGATTTAAACCGACAACTGTGGCTCTGTGCGGATCACACAGAATAATCTGCGCTCCCATATCTATTAATTTATCCACGAAGAACAAACGGGATTCAAACATTTTCTGGTGAATGAGCACTGTGCCTTTTGCCTGAGTAGCGACTACCAAAATGATAGAAAGTAAATCAGGCGTAAATCCAGGCCACGGCGCATCTGAAACAGTCAGAATAGAACCGTCAATGAATTTCTGAATCTTGTAATTTTCCTGAGCCGGAATGAAAATATCATCACCTCTCTTTTCTAAATCAATTCCTAATTTCTTAAACGTATTTGGAATAACTCCAAGCTCTTTCCAGTTTACATTTTTAATGGTAATCTCAGATTTCGTCATTGCAGCAAGTCCGATCCAGGAACCGATCTCCACCATATCGGGCAACATGGTATGTTCTGTTCCGTGCAGATGAGACACTCCTTCGATGGTCAATAAATTGGAACCGATACCCGAAATATTAGCGCCCATTCTGTTGAGCATTTTACACAATTGCTGCAGGTAAGGTTCGCAAGCCGCATTATAAACTCTGGTTTTACCTTTGGCTAAAACGGCAGCCATTATAATATTGGCAGTTCCCGTTACTGAAGCTTCTTCCAACAAAATAAATTTGCCATGAAGTTCTTTCGCCTTTAACGTATAAAAAGATTCTTTTTCGTCGTAATGAAAATCCGCACCTAATTCTACCAATCCCTGGAAATGCGTATCCAATCGTCGTCTCCCGATTTTATCACCACCCGGAGTCGGCATATAAGCTTCACCATATCTGGCCAGCATCGGACCGAGCAGCATTACAGATCCACGAAGTTTTGCGCCGTCTTGCTTGAAATCCTGCGATTTCACATAATCGAAGTTGACCGCATCTGCCTGAAAAGAATAATCACCGTGCCCGTTTTTTGTTATTTTCACGCCGAAATCCTGCAAAATCTCAATCAACCGGTTCACATCATGGATGTCGGGAATATTTTTAATGCGCACTTCTTCATCCGTCAGCAATACTGCACACAAAATTTGAAGCGCCTCATTTTTAGCACCTTGCGGCGTAATTTCGCCATGCAGTTTTTTTCCTCCTCTAATTTGAAAACTTCCGCTCATTCTTATTTCCGGTTTTTATTGTTTTGAATATTTTTTCTGTTATTTTGGTTCTTTGGATTATTTCTAGGGTATGATTTATTGGTTCGGTTCGTTGCGTAATAAATTTTACTTTTTTCTAATGAATCCAAAATGGTTAAATCCAAACGGTTTTTCGAAAGGTCTTTTAAATGACGAAAAATCACCTCATCCTGTACATGTTCTTTGTTATAAACATTATACGATTTTTTCATATTGTTGGCAATCACCTGAATCAAAGCGTCTTTTTCGTCACCTGCTTCTAACTCAATTGCTTTATCGATCAACTGCAAAATACTTTTCCCGTAAAATTTAAAATCACCCTGAAGTTTTGGGTATTCCATTCTTTTAGGTTTCACCTTCATTTCTTCCTGAGTTAGGATATGATACGGTGAATCTACGTCTAAATCATATTTTGCTAAAATGAAAAGATGATCCCACAATTTATGTTTATAATTTTCTTCATCACGGAGCTGAGGATTTCTCTGACCCATAAAATCTACAATCGCCACCGCCATTTCATTACGTTCGTCTCTGTTTTCAACCTCCTTGCAACGTTCTACAAGTTGCTGTATAATTCGGCCGTATTCCGGCATTTGGAGATGCGTTTTGCTTGTATTGTATTCCATAAGTGCAAATATAAGAATTTGTTGAGGTTAATGGTTTTAGTTTGCTGTAATTTTTTGGGCGTGCCCCTTCATTGCCATCGCTGAGCGCTGTTAGGGCTTGCAGCCCTAACAGCGCTTTCCCCTCCATTCGGGTCAGTCTTCGGCTCCAATCTTTTTTTTAGAAAGAATTTGTTCAAAAAGAAGACTTAGAAAAAAAAAGGATTTCCACCTACGCCCTCACGCAGACCCGCTCATGAGTTCAATTCCCGAACTAAAATCGACATTTAGGAATTTTTTAAAAAAGGAATAAAGCAATTTTATAATTACCAAAAATAAGTTTCGGCTAAAGCCATCGGGAAATCTTAATTGATAAACTGACACTGATATTTCAAAAAAGCATCATCCTTTCGTCTTTTGTCTTTCAGAGAAGAGCTTTATCGTGCAAAAGGAAACTCCCGTCTATCATCCTTTATCTTTCAGCGAAGCGCTCTATTATCCAAAACCTATTCAATAAATTTTTTCCGCTCTTCTGCAGTAGGTATTTCGCAGGCTCCAGAATTGAGTTTTTTCCTGTTTGCTGCTACGCTGTCGTAAAAAAAATCAGTTAGCGCAGTAGGCAAAAAGCGCAAATACGATAATAATTGATACGATCCTCCGATGAGTTCACAAATCTTGAAAACAGCCTGTGATTTCTGCAAATAATATTTTTCAGGTTTCCAAAGGTAAAGAGTGCTGAGGTTTTTTACTTCCAAATTTCTTTCCCTTAAAAACTGCTGGCCAAAATCCGATTGCAAAGCAGCAAACAGAAAGTTATTCTTCGAATCTTTTTTTAAGATCCAGTGCACCCAGAAATTACAGAAGCCGCATTCCCCATCATAGAAAACGTAATATTTGGAAGGATCAGGGTTTGTCATTATTTAATCTTAAAATCAGATTTTTCAACCGAAGTCGGTAAATCATTTAAAATACGCGTGTCGTTCTCCATAAATTTGAAATAATCAATCACTTGCTTCTTATCCGCCGCATTTAATTTGGCTTCGGGATGAAGGATTACATAAGAATCCAGCGGCATTTCATTTTTCTCCATCATTTCAACAGCTTCTTTCAATTTCTTGATCTGCCGTTTCGTTTCGTAAGTTGCAAAAGTAGAGAAGTTCAGGTCTTTTCTACCGTCCTTAATGTGGCTTTCCAAAAACCAACCAAATGGCTGTGTACTTGCATACCAAGGATATTTTGTTTCATTGCTGTGACAGTCGTAACAGGCATTTCGGATTAAATTCGCCGTCTTTTCCGGGGTATTCTTAATTTTTAAGAAATCCATCTGCGGTGTGGCAACGGGATTATTTTTATCAATCGGGAAAAACTGTATCAATATAAAAGCCACGATGATAATTATCAGTACTTTTTTCATTTTAAAAATTTTGTTGTGTGAATTTATAACTTTAATTTTAAATGAGAAAAAACTTTCAAGGTTATAGATTTTATAAATCGAAAATGATTTTTTGATTGATAGAAAATTTGTACTTTTGCATTAGAAATTTTAAAACAACAATATTATGTCATTAGTAGGAAAAAAATTCCCAAACATCTCCATCGATGCAATGTCTGAAATGGGTGATGATTTAAAAATCAACATCTTTGAAGAAGCAACCAAGAACGAAAAAAAAGTTCTTTTATTCTGGTATCCAAAAGATTTCACTTTTGTTTGCCCGACTGAACTTCACGCTTTTCAGGAGGCTTTAGGTGAATTTGAAAAAAGAAATACCCAAGTAATCGGTGCTTCCTGTGATACCAACGAGGTACATTTCGCATGGTTAAACACCCCAAAAGACAACGGTGGAATCGAAGGAGTTACTTACCCGATCTTGGCAGATACGCACAGACAGTTAGCAAACATTTTGGGAATTGTAGATCAGGATTTCGATTATGATGAAGAAGGAAACGAATCTTTCACCGGATCAAACGTGACTTACAGAGCTACTTATTTGGTAGACGAAACAGGAAAAATCTTCCACGAAGCAGTAAATGATATGCCATTAGGAAGAAATGTGAAAGAATTTTTAAGATTAATCGACGCTTACACTCACGTTCAAAAACACGGTGAAGTTTGTCCTGCAAACTGGGAAGAAGGAAAAGATGCGATGAAAGCAAACAGAACTTCTACCGCAGAATATTTAGCGTCTCACAAAAACTAAAAAAAGAAATTATGTATACCGAATTAGCAGATGATACTTTGCAGCAGATCGTAGCAGACAACGATAAAGTTGTGGTGCAATACGGTGCAACATGGTGCGGAAACTGCCGGATTATGAAACCTAAATTCAAAAAATTGGCGGCAGAAAATGAAGACATTCCTTTTCTATACGTCGATGCTGAAAAATTACCGGAAAGCAGAAAATTAGCAAAAGTAGATAATTTACCAACGTTCGCTATTTTCAGTAAAGGAGAACTGGTGAATCAGGTTCAATCGAATCAGGCAGAGAGTCTTATTAATCTTTTTAAAGAACTTAATTAATGAAATTACCTGTAATCAGACAGTTTTATCAAACTCAGTCTGTAGAAAATTTAGAAAAAACTTTAGAAGTTATTGAAGCTTTTACAGAATTCAGAGGAACAACAGAAGAAGATCTGAACGTTGCCGGAGAATTGATTACCAATATCTGTGGCGCGCTCGAAGTTCATGCAGATGTTGCGACTGGAATGGCAGAAAGAGATGCGCTGAACTCTTTTGCTCAAAAGGTTTTAGGTTCGATCGACAAGTAGTTTTAAAGTAAAAATGAAAGAAAAAAGGTGGGAAAATAATTTTCCCACCTTTTTATTTTAATCGTTTTTACGGTCTTTGTAATTTTTGTTGTACTTTTTATCGTGGTCTTTGCCTTTTTTATAATCCTTATAATTCCGATCTCTGTAGTCACCATTGTCGGATTTTTTCCACTGATTATTTCTTTTATTCTGTTGCCCTTTCGCGTAATCAGTTGCTTTGCCTCCGTAGATTTTTTTGGCCTGTCCGGGTGGAAGATTTCTTCTGTTTTGATTAGGATAATACACGGTTTGATTTCCGTCTCTTCCTAAAATACCTGGTTGTCCGTAGACCTCTCCCGTTCGGATTACCGTTCCGTTTTGGTAAACATTTCCGTTTCGGTCACGATAGACTTCACCACGGCGGTAAACCTGTCCATCACCGGCTCTGTAAACCTGCCCGTCTCCGGCTCTGTAAACCGTGCCGTTATTTGATCCATTATTGGGATAATTGTTGGGATAATTATTTCCGTAAGGATTCTGGGTCGTACCGCAAGAAGTAAGCGTGATTGCCAAACCTGCTCCTAATATTATTTTGAATAGATTTTTCATTATTGAAATTTTAAAGATTTAACTTTAAACCTTTCAATGATGATGCCAACTAATAAATAACTTCGGTTTTTTATTTTTTAAAATGGAAACTTCTAAAATGCTTAAGAAAATGAAGTCAATTTCATTCTCTTAATTCGAAATGTTTTTAAGGATAAACAATTGTTTTATGACTTTAAAATTGTCAATAAACTTTCGAAATTATTGAACAATATCTATTTTAAATTTAAACTTTCCGCCACTTTCAAAGCACATTTTTCCCCATCAATTGCAGCAGAAATTATTCCACCTGCATATCCTGCGCCTTCTCCACACGGATACAAACCTTTGATCTGAACATGTTGCAAAGAATAGTGATCACGGGGAATCCGAACCGGTGAAGAAGTTCTGCTTTCCGGTGCATGCAAAACAGCTTCATTCGTCATATACCCTTTCATCGATTTTCCAAATTCGACAAAACCCTGTCTCATAATCTGACTTAAAAATCCTGGGAAAACTTCACCCATTTCAATTGAAGCAGTTCCTGGAACATAAGATGTTTTTGGAATATTTTGTGAAATTTTATTTTGGGTAAAATCAACCATTCTTTGGGCAGGAACTTTTTGAGTTTCGCCGGCTAAATGCCAAGCTTTCTGCTCAATTGCTTTCTGAAATTCCATTCCCGCTAAAGGTCCGAATTTTTGAAAAGGTTTGAAATCTTCTAATTTCAGTTCGACCACAATTCCTGAATTTGCGGTGGACTGATCTCTTTTCGAAGGCGACCAACCATTCGTCACCACTTCACCAGGACTCGTCGCACAAGGCGCTATTATACCACCTGGACACATACAAAACGAATACATCCCGCGGCCATTGACCTGTTTCACCACAGAATACGGTGCAGGTGGCAAAAACTCACCACGATAATCGCAGGAATATTGTATTTTATCAATCAGTTCCTGTGGATGTTCAGCGCGCACGCCCAAAGCAAAAGGTTTGGCTTCAATCAGAATATTCTTTTTATGTAGCAGTTCAAAAATATCCCGTGCGGAATGTCCCGTTGCCAAAATAACTTTATTGGCCGAAATGATGTTTCCATTTTGAAGAACAACACCCTGCATTTCGTTATTTTTCACTACAAAATCAGTGACACGGGTTTCAAATAAAACTTCTCCGCCACAAGCGATAATTTTTTCACGGATATCCTGAATAATTTGGGGCAATTTGTTGGTTCCAATATGGGGATGGGCATCGACCATAATATCTGGAGTG
This sequence comes from Chryseobacterium gotjawalense, assembly GCF_030012525.1. NCBI lineage: Bacteria > Pseudomonadati > Bacteroidota > Flavobacteriia > Flavobacteriales > Weeksellaceae > Chryseobacterium > Chryseobacterium gotjawalense. The sequence continues at coordinate 46,159 of NZ_CP124855.1, read as the reverse complement.
GCTCCAAAACCGACAAAAAGTTCTAAAATCCGATCGATATCACCGCGCTTTTTTGAACGGGTATATAATTTTCCGTCCGAGTAAGTTCCGGCACCACCTTCGCCAAAGCAATAATTAGAATCTTCATTTACAATCCCGTCAACATTAATGGCTTTCAAATCCCGGCGACGGCCCCGCACCTCTTTTCCACGCTCTAAAATGATGGGTTTCAGTCCCAACTCAATCAATTGTAAAGCAGCAAATAATCCCGCCGGACCAGCTCCTACGACAATCACTTCCTGTTGATTGGCAACATTCGGATAATGAGGTAATTCTATTTTAGAAGGAATATATTCTTCACCAAGTAAAAAAACATTTCCCTTAACATTTACTTTTACCGCCTTTTGCCGGGCATCAAAAGAGCGTTTTAAAACCACTACTTTCTGAATTTCTTTCGGACTTATATTACAGAATTTTCCGACCTGTTGTGCTAATAAATCTTCGCTGGCAGCAACTTGGGGTGATACTTGAAATTGAAATTCTTTTGGCATTGAATAGTGTTAAGAATAAAGTTTAAAAAAGGTTTTCATCGGATCAATCATTCCGGCTGCAAATTTCTACTTTTTATTCAATAGAAATAATATAAAATCAAAATTTATCATCTAAATTCCTACCACCCTGCTTCTTCTTTCGAGCAACACAATATTTCGCCAATTCCCGTTCATTTCGCCAATTCTTTCTCTTGTTCCGATCATCTTGAAACCATGCTTTTCATGGATTTTCACGCTCACTGTATTCTCGGGAAATATTGCGGCCTGCAAAGTCCAGAAACCATTTTCTTCACTATCGAGAATCAGTTTTTTCATCATCACTGTTCCCAGTCCTTTTCCCTGAACTGAAGCGTCTAAATAAATGCTGACTTCGGCAACACCTTTAAAACAATCGCGATTGCTGATGGGTTGTAAGGCGCACCAACCCACCACTTCATCAGTTTCATTTTCTAAGACGAAACGGCAGACATTAAAATGTTTGGTATCCCAGGCTTCCCAGGCAGGTGCCACTTTATCGAATGTAGCATTTCCACCGTTAATTCCCTGTTGAAAAATCTCTAAAACTTTATCGCCATCTTCGGGACGCATTGGTCGTATTTCGTAATTCATTGTTTTCTAAGTTATAATTTCTGATAAGAGCCTATTTATTTTTTTTCCGTAAAAGAATCGAAAGAGCGATTCGAAAAATCAGTAATGCAAAAGTGGAATTGATTCTTGCATTCCCATTTTGTATTCTTATAGAAATCCTATTCTCCACTTTTATTTTTTGTCACTTTATGGTTTAAAGATTTATATTTTGAGACAGTTCCTTAAAACTTATGGCTTTTTCTGGGGAACTTTCTACGGCGGCGTGAAAATTTGATGGAACCGGTTTCTTTGTCGATTGAAATTACACTGATATTGCCGTCAACTTCCAAAACTGCCAGTTTCACATCGACGATTTTTTCAACGCCATGCTCTCTGACCGCTTCTTCCAGTTCATCAAAACTAACTTCCTGTTCTTTCATTTTTACATTATCCACAACGCCGTCTTTGATTAAAATGATAGGATCAGATTCTACGAAACTTTTAATTTTCGGATTAGTGAAAATTATTTTTTTAACGATAAAATTGGCTACAAATAAGACCAGTGCCGCAACCAAACCTCCTTCTAAACTTACATTAGAACCCACCATCGCATTCTGCACGGCATTGGAAATCAAAAGAAGCAACACAATATCACCCGCATTTAACTGCGAAAGTTGATTCTTGCCAAAAACCCGGATTGCGGCAAACATAAAAAGATAGACTGCGAGACTCCGTAAAGCGACATCAAGAAATGGATTCATTATTTCCTATTTTTATAATACAAAGTAAAAGAAAATAAAAAAACCGAACATCACATTCGGTTTTTGATTTTTAAAATAATTACTTTAACTGTTTAATTCTCTTTTTAAGAATTTCGCAGTCAAAGATTTTTTTGATTTGGCGACTTCTTCGGGAGTTCCTTTGGCAATGATTTCTCCACCGCGGTAACCACCTTCCGGACCGATGTCGATGATATGATCTGCCAATTTAATTACATCTAAATTATGTTCAATGATAATAAACGAATTCCCCAGTTCGACCAATTTATTGATGGCGTCCATCAACACTTTTACATCTTCGAAATGCAATCCGGTTGTTGGTTCATCCAGAATATACAAAGTATTTCCGGTTTGTCTTTTTGATAATTCTGTGGCGAGTTTAATTCGTTGCGCTTCTCCTCCACTCAAAGTTGTGGATTGCTGTCCCAGCGTGATATATCCCAAACCAACATCCTGCATGGTTTTTACTTTTGAAAAGATCTTAGGAATCGGCTGGAAGAATTCTGTAGCTTCATCGATGGTCATTTCCAACACATCAGAAATGGATTTTCCTTTGTAACGGACTTCTAAAGTTTCGCGGTTAAAACGTTTGCCATTACAGGTTTCGCAATGAACGTACACATCAGGCAGGAAATTCATTTCAATCACTTTCAAACCTCCACCCTGACAGGTTTCACAACGCCCGCCTTTTACATTAAAGGAGAACCGTCCTGCTTTGTAACCACGGATTTTAGACTCCGGAAGTTCAGCAAAAAGATTCCTGATATCGGTAAACATGCCGGTATAAGTTGCGGGATTGGACCGCGGCGTTCTGCCAATCGGTGTTTGATCCACATCAACTATTTTGTCGATGTTGTCAATTCCTTCAAATTTTTTATAGGGTAAAGGTTCTTTTACGGCTCTGTAAAAATGCTGATTTAAAATTGGGTACAAAGTCCCATTAATTAAAGAAGATTTTCCACTTCCTGAAATCCCTGTCACTACAACGAGTTTCCCAAGTGGAATTTCTAAATTGACATTCTTCAGATTATTTCCAGTCGCACCTTTTAAAGTTAGTGTTTTTCCGTTTCCTTCTCTGCGAACTTCCGGAACTTCTATTTTGCGTTTTCCGGTCAGATAATCCGCGGTGATGGTATCGGCATTTAATAAATCTTTCGGTTTTCCCTGCCAAAGAACTTCACCACCGAATTTCCCTGCACGCGGGCCAATATCCAAAACCTCATCGGCTTCCATAATCATATCTTTGTCGTGTTCAACAACGATTACAGAATTCCCAATGTCGCGTAAATTTTTCAAAGATGCGATCAGTCTTTCGTTATCTCTTTGGTGCAAACCAATCGACGGTTCATCTAAAATATAAAGCACATTAACCAATTGCGAACCGATTTGTGTTGCCAAGCGAATCCTCTGAGATTCCCCACCGGAAAGTGTTCTGGAACTTCTGCTCAAACTCAGATAATCCAAACCGACATCTAGCAGAAACTGAAGTCTGGTTTTGATTTCTTTTAGAATTTCGTGAGCGATGATTTTATTGTTTTTGCTGAACTTATCTTCAACCTGAATCAACCATTCCTTTAAATCAAGAAGCGATAAAGCATTAATTTCTGCGATATTTTTCCCATCGATTTTAAAACTTAAACTGGACGCCTGCAAACGGGCTCCATTACAGTCCGGACAAACCTCTTCTGTGGTGAAATGGCGTTCTAACAAAGTAGCATCGTAGCTTTCTTTGTCATCAATCATTTCATTAATCAAGGAAATTAAACCGTCAAAATTGACTTTGATTTTCTTATTAATTCCCGCAAGTTTTAAATCTTTATTGATTTCTTTGTGGCAACCGTTGTAGATGTAATCCAGGGCTTCTTTCGGAATATCCTTGATCGGCGTGGCCATAGAAAGACCAAAAATCTCTAAGATATTTTTAATCTGACCCAGAATCCATTTGTTGGATTTAATGTCTTCTAACGGGAGTAAACCACCCTGGTTGATAGAAAGTTTCGGATTTTCGACAAAATAATCGGTATTCACTTTCTTCACCATGCCTAACCCTTTGCAATAAGGACAACTTCCTTTCGGCGAGTTAAACGAAAAGGTATTCGGTTCCGGCAAAGACAATGAATGTCCGGTGTCGGCATCCATTAAATTTTTAGAGAAATATTCTATATTTTCACTTGCTAATTTTTGAATCCCAATCACTCCTTCACCCATGTGCAAAGCAGTTTTTAATGATTGTTCCATTCTGGTTTCAGACGCATTCTCCCCGATAATCCAACGGTCAATCACAATATCGATATCGTGGGTTTTATAACGGTCGAGCTTTAGATCATATTCAATATCCAGAATCTCGCCATCAATTCTTGCCTGGCCATATCCTTTCTTAGCCATCTGCACAAAAAGTTCGTGGTAATGCCCTTTTCGGGAACGAACTGCCGGAGCAAGCAACATTACTTTCTCCCCTTTATAATTATTTTTAATGGCCTCTAAAATCTGTTCCTCGGTGTAACTTACCAATCTTTGCCCGGTCGTTAAAGAATACGCATCTGAAACTCTGGCAAAAAGCAGACGCAAAAAGTCATACAGTTCCGTTACGGTTCCTACGGTAGAACGCGGATTTTTATTCGTTGTTTTCTGTTCAATGGCGATCACGGGAGAAAGTCCGTCGATTTTATCAACATCCGGTCTTTCCAGACCGCCGAGAAATTGTCTGGCATACGCCGAAAAAGTTTCGATATATCTTCGCTGACCTTCCGCAAAAATCGTATCAAAAGCCAAGGATGATTTCCCACTTCCTGAAAGCCCGGTGATTACGACCAGTTCATTGCGCGGAATTTTAACATCGATGTTTTTTAAATTATGTTCACGGGCACCGTAAACTTCTATATATTCTTTAGGATCTTTCATTTTTAAACCTCGAAATTTGAATTTTCAGGATTGGCAAAAATACGGAATTTTTATAGGATAATAAGTTAAGAATTCAAAGCTGAATTTTAATTTAGAATTAAAGCACCCTCAAAAAATTAATTTAAAAATTGATTTCCACTCCCATTTGATTGAATTAAAAATACGTGATGATGATTGTTCCCACCGATTTAAAAATTGCAGGATCCACAGAACTGCATCACATCAAAAATATTGCCGGAAAAGAACCGGAAACCCACCGCGACGGTTTGGAATACTATGGAAAACTTTAAGCTAAAATCCCTTTAAAATACATCGATGAAGAAAAGATAAAAAAATCAAAACTGATGGTAGTGACGGTTATGATTATTTACCAAGTATTGCTTCAGCAAAGGAACCCATATCGAAAACAATGAAAAAATTACGGGCTTGAGCTGATCACATTATAAAACAAAAAACCGTTTCACTTACAAGTGAAACGGTTTTTTTGTGGAGGATATCGGGATCGAACCGACCACCTCTTGACTGCCAGTCAAACGCTCTAGCCAGATGAGCTAATCCCCCATTTTAAAATCCAAATTTTACAAAGTAAATTTCGGATTTGCAATGATACAAATTTTTGCGATTTAAAAGCAACATTTCTGTATTTATTTTTTTTCGGCAACAAGTGAATATACGAGAGGAATTCTATTTCCAAATTGTGGGATTTGATATTTTCCTTTTTCTACTTCCTCAATATGACGGAAACACGGATATGGAGACCAATTGTATTCCTGAAAGCTTTGCAGAATGAGATCCTCACCTGATAAACTGGTTAAAACTTCTGAAAGGGAATGATTCCAACTCACTTCTTCGTTCATCAACTCGGCAGCTGGATCGGCATATGTTCCCTGATTGGTTTCAATAATCTGTTCATTATTAAAATAACTGTGTTTGACAAAAGTGAAGTCGTCATCATACATCCAAACCACGGGATGAAATTCTACGAAGATCAATTTACCCCCAGGTTTTAGAAAATTAGAAATCACTTCGGCCCATTTTTGCAAATCGGGAAGCCAACCAATTGTGCCATAAGTCGCATAAACAATATCAAATTTTTGATGTAAAACATTTGGCAAATCATATACATCTGAAACTAAAAACTGCGTATCTGTTGCGCATTGCTCCGCCAATTTTTTTGCTGCGTCAATAGATTTATCCGACAGATCGATTCCCGTAACTTTTGCTCCTAAACGGGAAAGTGAAATAGAATCCTGTCCGAAATGACATTGCAGATGAAGAATGTTTTTGTCTTTGATCTCGCCTAAAAGCTCCAGTTCAATGGAGTTTAAAGAAGTTCGTCCTTTTACAAACTCATCTACGAAATAGAAATCAGATTTTAAATGCGAATCTACTTTTGCATTCCATAATTTACGATTGATATCGAGATAATTTTCCATTATTTCCAGATTAAAAATAAAGTTCCAGCGATAATTAAAGAAGCGCCGACTGCTGTTTTCCACGTTAATGTTTCGCCTAAAAATATGATGGCAAAAATTATAGTCAACGCCAAACTGAGTTTATCAATTCCGGCTACTTTTGAGACTTCGCCCATTTGCAAAGCTTTAAAATAAAAAATCCAGGAAAAACCGGTTGCAAATCCCGATATGATGAGGAAAATCCAGTTTCGTGACGAAAGTTCTCCGAGCGCTTTATATTCATTTCGGAAGAAAACGATCATCCAAATCATGATTAAAACAACGACTGTCCGAATAGCAGTCGCCAGATTAGAGTTTACATTTTCTACACCGACTTTAGCAAAAATCGCTGTCGCTGCTGCAAATAAGGCAGAAAGTAAGGCGTAGATCCACCACATTTTTTGAGTTATTAATTCTGTAACCGTGACAAGATTCTGAATCTTGTCACGGTTACATTTGTTTAATCTAAAAATTCTTCTACCATCTGAATAATCTGTTCACCCGTTTTCAAATTCTTAATGGTTATTTTGCCGTCTGAAATTTCCTGTTCTCCGTAGAAAACCAAGTTGGGAATTCCCTTTTTTTCAGCGTAAGTAAATTGTTTTTTCAGTTTTGCAGATTCCGGATATAATTCTGCAGAAATCCCTTTTGTCCGAAGTTGACCAATTACTTTCATGGCTGCTAAAGATTCGTTTTCGCCGTAGTTGGCAAAAAGATATTGTACCACGTTTACAGAATCCTCGGGAAATAAACCAAGTTCTTCCATGACCAGATAAATTCGGTCGAGACCGAAAGAAATCCCAATTCCGGGAATGTTTTTCACACCGAAAACTTCGGTTAAATTATCATATCTGCCGCCCCCGCCGATGGATCCCATCGCAACATCAGTCGCTTTTACTTCGAAAATTGCGCCGGTATAATAATCGAGTCCACGTGCTAAAGTAATATCAAATTTTAGACTTTCTTCAGAAATCCCCAATTCAAAAGATTTCGTCAATACAAATTCTAACTCTTCTACTCCAGCCGTTCCGATTTCATTTCCTTGAAATTTCTCTTTTAACTGTGCTAAATTCTCCAGTGCTTTTTCACTTTGATTAAAAAGAAAATCAAGTTTATCGATAGAGTCCTGACTGATGTTTTTTTCTAAAAGCTCTTTAACAACTCCCTCTTTTCCAATTTTATCGAGTTTGTCGAGCGCCACCGTAAAGTCGATCAACTGATCTGAAATCCCGGCAAATTCTGCCAGACCAGAAAGAATTTTTCGGTTGTTCAAATGAAGAACAACATTCACTTTAAGTTCAGCAAATGACTTTAAATACAGTTGAACCAACTCTATTTCCTGCCATAAACTCACGCTTCCCACCACATCAGCATCACACTGGTAAAATTCGCGGAAGCGCCCTTTCTGCGGACGGTCTGCGCGCCAAACCGGTTGAATCTGGTACCGCTTAAAAGGAAAAGTCATTTGTCCATGATTCATGGCAACATATCTGGCGAAGGGCACCGTTAAATCATAACGCAATGCTTTTTCGGAAATTTGCGAAATTAATTTTTGAGAATTTTTAGCTGACCAGTCTTCATCTTTTGTTTTCGACGCATAGTCACCGGAATTCAGAATTTTGAAAATCAAACGGTCGCCTTCTTCGCCGTATTTTCCGGTTAGAGTGGAAAGGTTTTCGAAACTCGGTGTTTCTAAAGGCTGAAAACCAAACAGTTCAAAATTCTTTTGTAAAACATTGATAATAAACTTTCTCCGGTAAACTTCTTCGGCGGAAAAATCTCTGGTTCCTTTGGCTAAACTGGGCTTCATAGGTATCGTAATGAATAATAGGTGATGATTAATTATGCTGGCAATATACTTGCATCAGTCTGCAAAAATACGGAAATATTAATCTAAAACCTTAAAAATGCTTGATCATCCAAAGGTTGCAGCCGCTATGTCCCGAATTGCCCAATGGTTTTTCTAAGTAAGTAAAACCCTGCTTTTCGTAGATGGAAACTGCGGTAGAAAATTCGGGTAAACTTTCAATATAAATGGATTGATAACCCGATTTTTTTGCAAACTCAATACTTTTTTCCATTAATTTTTTGCCCAACCCTTTTCCACGAAAATCTTGATGGATATAAAACTTAACGAGTTCACCACATTTTTCCGGTAAACCTACCGTAGGAAAAATCCCGCAACAACCGCATAATTTGCCGTCTAATTCTGCGACAAACAATGCTGAGTTTTCTTTGCTAAACAACTCGTATAAATGATCTGTCGCTGCATCTTCATAAACAGTTCCCGGTGTAGGAACCTCAAAATCATGAAAGCAACTTCGTATTATTATTGCCAAAGCGTCATTATCTGATTTCTGAATTTTTCTAATAATAGTTTCCATTTTATAAATTTAATAAAACTTGCTGATTTAGTACCATAAAAAAGAGTCTTAAATCTGAGGAATTTACAAATCAAAAAAACCGAAGAAAATTTCTCCGGTTTTTGAAAATATATAGTGTTTGGGTTTTTAAACGGTTTCTAAAATCTCAATAATTTCTTGGCCGTAGTTTTCGATTTTATGTTTACCGAAACCTTTGATGTCTAGCAACTCTTCTTTTTTGGCAGGTTTGTATTTCGCAATTGAGAAGAGTTCTTTATTGGTTGCGATAAAATAAACCGGCAGTTTTTGATCTTTTGCTTTTTCCGACCGCCATAATTTGAGCGAGTCGAGAATTTTTATTTCATCTATGGAGAGCTCTACTTCCTTTTCTACACTGTATCTTTCAGATTTCGGTTCATTGATCTGCAATTCCAATTCTTCGAAATAAAGAACGACAGACCAATAACTTTCTTCGTCTTTTACAAAAGCGGTTTCGTACTTCAGAATGTTGTTTTGCTGAAGAAAACGGTCGAGCCTTTTTTGATCATTATAAATGAATTCATCTGATAATCTGATTTTAAATATTTGAATTTTCATCGTGTTGTGTTTTTAATATTAATTTTCAAAAGGGAAAGCCAGCCTGATTTCATGGATCAGTCAGCTTTGCTTATCCCTGCTATCTACTACCCAGAAGTAAAAGTTCTAAAACCCGAACTTCCGTAATGTAGCGTTTCTGGCCTTCTTTATCATCATAGTTCCGATATACGATCTTTCCTTCCACGGCGATTTCCTTTCCTTTTTCGACGTATTTTTCCATAATATCTGCAGTTTTTCCGCTACAGACCAGGTTGTGCCATTGTGTTTCTTCTACTTTTTCACCCATGGCATTGGTGTAATGATCGGTAGTTGCCAAACTTACTCTGGCCAACTTTCCGTTTTCAAATTGTACAATTTCTACGTCTTTTCCTGTCCTACCCACTAGGGTAATCTTGTTTCTTAGTGACATGGCATTAGATTTTTATAATTAAACATTAGAAACGGGTCTCACTGTCTTTCCCGAATCTCTGTTGCAAAGATTCACAAGCTTTCAAAAATTAGTCGGTACGGAACCGCTTACTATCGTTTGTATCCGTTTGTGTCGGATATAGGATTGCTAATCAATATTTTAGAAAAAAAAGAGCAAAGAGCAAAGAGCAAAGAGCAAAGATAAAAGATGAAAAAATTACGGAGGGCTTTTCTGGAATTCCAAAAGACCAAAAAGTTGGGAAATCAATTTTCAGAGGAAATCTTACTCCTTTTAATACTTTAATGTTCAAAAAGAGAATGATTCAAGGTTTTTTCAACCACTATTTTTCAAGTTGCAAAAGCCGAAATTGTGTCCTAAGTAGAAGCCAGACAAGAGATTTTCTGTCCTTTTGTATGTAATTTAAAAATTTAAATAAAATTAAATTTAGTTCAAATTTAATTTCCGAATAAAATGTTGGAAACCCAAACTTTTAATTATAAGAAAACTGATTTTCCGGGAAAATATCGAATTGGACCGAAGCGTTCGCTGTAGAACGGTACTTTTTACGAAGAATTTTATTGATATTTTTTAGGGCACCGGTGGTTCCTATTTTTATGGAATTTTCTGCAGAACCCAAGAGGCGACCGTTCTTTTTGTAGGTATCATAGGAAGTCTCTGCGAGTAATTCACCAGTCGAACTGTAAATTTTCATGCTTACAATCACCTGATTAGAAAAAACATATTTCCCAAATCCTACTTTAAAATATTTCACTTTCGGAACTACCGCATATTGGGCATTATTATTTTCACAAAATTCACTAATCAGCTTTGTTTCTGCATCGTCATAAGGAATATTATAATCTACCCGCAGCAACTTGGTACTTTTAGAAGAACTTAACTGATCGGACAGTGCTGAGAAAAAAGCGGAATAAGTGGGTTCTTTTATTTCTTCAATATCAGGGAAAACTTCAGGATTGAAATAAAGAATCTGCTGAATTTTGGTGTCTCTACTCAACAAACCAATCTGTGCAGACACTACACAGCAAGAAGTTAACAGTAAGAAGACTGTAAAATGTGTTTTAATTAAGTAAAGATTTTTCATGGTGTGTTGTACTGCAAAGATACTGCCATCCAATCATATAGACAATAAAATTTTAAGATTTATTTAACATTCATTAGTAAATTTCTGATTTACAAAAGCGATAGTGCTTTCAAGATTAAATAAATAGTTGTACTTTTGCACCCGTTACATAATAATCATTAAAACAATATTGGAATGTACTTAACAACTGACAAGAAGAAAGAAATCTTCGGAAAACATGGAAAGTCTGATACAGACACTGGAAGCGCAGAGGGACAGGTTGCCCTTTTCACTTACAGAATTAACCACCTTTCAGGTCACCTGAAAAGAAACCACAAAGACTACGCAACAGAGCGTTCTTTAGTACTTTTAGTAGGAAAAAGAAAAGCACTTTTAGATTATCTTAAGAAAAAAGATATTAATCGTTACAGAGCTATTATTGCAGAACTTGGTTTAAGAAAATAATCATTTTCCAGACAAAATTAAAGCAACTCGAATTCGGGTTGCTTTTTTTATGGTTAAGAGCCTGTTTAAATTTGTTTTAAAAACCACAAAAGGCACAAAAGTGATATTTTTTAAGAGTCTGTTTAAAATTCATCAAAATTAATTTCCCCAATCCCTAAAGGGTGTAATTTTGATGAATTTTTACGAAATTTTCTACCCTTTAGGTTCGGGAAAAAAGAAAATTTCTTTTTTTAAGCAAATTTAAACAGGCGCTAAGTTTTGCAAAATAAAGTTTTAAAGAATTATTTCTTTTTCTTGGCTTTTGATTTTGCTTTTTCCTGTGCGCGGTTGGCTCCAATTTTTTTCGGAATCTTTCTTGCGTGAGGGCCACCCCAGTTTTCTTTTTTGTTCTTGTCTTTTTTCTCGTGAAATGCGCCACCACCATCTTCAAGCTTTACAGTATGGGCATTTTTCATCACCACTTCATCTTTTTCAGAAGCGATTTTCACAGGATTGATTTTAACTTCAGCCGGGAATTCTTTGATGATTACCGACTTGTCCATTAAAATTTCAATATCTAATAATTGGCTTTCTTCATTTTTAGTCACAAAAGAAACGGCAATACCATTTTTATCTGCACGACCGGTTCTACCAATTCTGTGGATGTATTGTTCTGGAACTTCCGGGATTTCAAAATTAATAACGTGGGTAATATCAGAAATATCTAAACCACGCGCCATAATATCGGTGGTAATCAAACCGCGAACTTCCTGCGATTCGAAACTTTTCATCGCATTCAAACGGTAATTCTGTGATTTATTGGAGTGAATAACGTCAAACTGATCCGGGAATAATTCTTCGATTTTAGTATAAAGTAAATCGGCATGTTTCTTATTATTACAGAAAATAAGAACTTTCGAAAAGTCTTTATCTGTTTGTAAAAGATGTTGCAGCAAATTAATTTTGGTATTAAAGTTTTCCACTTTATAACCAATCTGTTCAATTTTTTCAAGCGGCGTTCCTGATTTCGCCAATGAAATTTCCATCGGGCCGGAAAAATATTCGTAGAGCAAAGCATCTACGGCTTCGGTCATGGTCGCAGAAAAAAGAATATTCTGTCTTTTTTCTTTCATCATTTGGAAGATATGCGTCAATTGCGCTTTGAAACCCAGATTCAGCATTTCATCAAATTCATCGATGATTAATTTCTGTACTTCTTTTAAAGAAATCGCATTGTCAATCGCCAAATCCATCACTCTTCCGGGAGTTCCTACGAGGATATCACAACCATCTGCAAAAAGTAATTTTTGAGTTTTAATATTTTTTCCACCGTAAATCCCGATGACCCTGGCGGTAATATTTTGGGTTAAATGTTCAACAATTCCTGCAACCTGAACGACCAGTTCACGGGTTGGAACAAGAATAAGCACTGTTGGGTTGCCTGTTTTATTATATTTCCAGGTTTTAAGAACCGGAAGGAGATATGCCAAAGTTTTTCCGGTCCCGGTTTGCGCAATTCCCATCACGTCCCGTCCTGAAAGAATCGGGCTCAGGGTTTTCTGTTGAATCGGTGTCGGTTCAAATAAATTAGAATCTGCTAAAACATCAAGAATTTTTTCGGGAAGATCGAAATCGGCAAAGGTCATTTTTTCCATTTTGCAAAGATAGTTTTTTTGAGAGGATTAGAATATATCTAATTTTTTTTATAAAGCATTAAAAATTGAAAAAGTTTTAAAATAAAAAATAGGGTGTTCTTATGTTTTCTTTGTGTTTTTTTTATCTGACTTAAGTCTTTTTTATTTCAATATTTATTAGAATAAAACAGAGTACAAAGTTTTTTCACTCTAAAAACTATCTTTTTAGTAATCTTAAAAAAATGACAATCATTAGAACAACTGAAAGTACAGAGTTTAAGATAATCAAAAGCGGGATATCTCCAACATTAAAAGCACTTTGTGAATTCCAGAGAATCGCCGCAGCAATTATATTGGCACACAATACCATGGCTAAAATAAGATTGACAATACTGGATTTTATGATTTGATGCGTTTTGTCAATATTTTTAATTTCGCTGGTAATGGTAAATTTATTTTCATCTAACTTTTGTAGAAGTGAGCGCAATTCTTTTGGGATTTCTTCTAAATTCTCACTGAGCTCCAAGAGTTTCTCAGAGCCTGATTTCACGAGTTTTTTCGGTGAAATTTTATTAAATATTATTTTTTTTGTGAAAGGCTTGAGGCTCTTTACAATATCTAAATCCGGATTAATGCTTCTGCCAACTCCTTCTATTAAACTAATCCCTTTCAAAAGCAGGTATAAATAATCCGGCATATTGATTCGGTTATTCTTCAACGTATGGATCATTTTACCGACCAATTTCGGAACATCAATGTTTTTCAGAGAACCGCTGTGCACAAAATTGAGAACCTCTTCCACATCATTTTGAAAAGCTTTGTCATCCGGAATCTCATAACTCACCGCCATTTTTTTCAAATATTTAACAATCTTCGCGGCATTCTTCGACACAAATGCCACAATTAATTGTTCCAGAATTTCTTTATCATTGGGCTGAATTTTTCCGACGGCACCGAAATCAATGAAAACTATTTTACCGTCTTTCTTCACCAAAACATTGCCTGCATGAGGATCTGCGTGAAAAAATCCGTAATCTAAAATCTGGGAAACAAAGACGCGCAAACCAACTTCCGAAATTTTCACCGGATCAATTCCATTGTCTAAAAGCTCTTGTTTATTGGTGATTTTTATTCCATCAATAAATTCCATGCAAAGGATATTGTTACTGCAAAACTCCTCATAAATTTTCGGGATATATGTTTCTTTATTATTTTTAAAGTTGAGCGCAAACTGTTGGATATTATTCTTTTCACTGGTTAAAGAAATTTCTTCCAACAAAGATTTTTCGAAGGTAGAAACGGCGCTCTTTAAATTGAGTCTCGCTCCAATGTCGGAATAGGTTGTAATCACTTTTATCAAATCGTGAATCAGCAATAAATCATCCTGAATGTTTTCCTGAACATTCGGTTTTTTAACTTTTAGAATAACTTCTGAACCGTCATTCAAAACCGCTTTATAGACTTGCGCAATCGAGGCCGTGGCCATAGGTTTTTTCTGAATTTCCCGAAAATATTCGTTCGGCGAAATATTGAATTCAAGCTCTAAAATCTCTTTCAGATTCAAATCGACTTCTTCGACTCTGTCCTGAAGTTTCTGCAATTCTACAATTAGTTCCGGAGGCAACAAATCTTCGCGGCTAGAAAACGTTTGACCCAATTTCACAAAAGTAGGTCCCAATTCCTCCAAAGCCATTCTTATTCTTTCATAAACGGAATTGGTCAGCACGATTTCATTTTCATCGACAGAAGGTTCATTGTTTTTCGAAAGATTCATTCTGGCTAAAATATCTTTGAACCCATATTTGCTGAAAATAGAAATTAATTTTGCGGACCGCTTAAATTTTCTTTGCTGTTTATCAAACATAAAAAAGTTTTACAATTACTTTCAAAAAGCATTCCCCAATTATTGAAAAAAGGGGAATAGTTATAAGATATTATTTCAGTGAAATTTTCAAATTACTCCCACTCGATCGTCGCTGGTGGTTTGCTGGAAATATCATAAGCAACACGGTTAATCCCGCGAACTTCATTGATAATGCGATTGGAAATGGTATCCAAAAATTCGTACGGAAGTCTGCTCCAGGTTGCGGTCATAAAATCGGTGGTATTGGCAGAACGAACAACCGCAGTGTATTCATAGGTTCTTTCGTCGCCCATTACTCCGACAGATTTTACAGGAAGTAAAACGACAAATGCCTGGGAAACTTTATCGTATAAATCATTTTTATATAATTCTCCGATAAATATATCATCAGCTTCCTGAAGAATTCTTACTTTATCTTCATCTACTTCGCCCAAAATTCTGATTCCCAATCCCGGTCCTGGGAACGGATGACGGTGGACCAAATGATGAGGAATACCGAGCTCCTCGCCTACTTTACGAACCTCATCTTTAAAGAGTTCACGCAAAGGCTCCAGCAATTCAAAATCCATTTCTTCGGGAAGCCCGCCCACATTATGGTGAGATTTAATTACAGAAGACGGTCCTTTTACACTCTGACTTTCGATGACATCTGGGTAAATAGTTCCTTGGGCTAAAAATTTTGCTCCTTCAATTTTATGGGATTCTTCATCAAAAACTGCCACAAATTCGTTACCGATTACTTTTCGTTTTTGTTCGGGATCTGAAACGCCTTTCAATTTAGACAAGAATCTTTCTGAAGCATCAATCATTTTAATTTTTAAATTGAAATGTTCGCCGTAATTTTCCATTACTTTTTTGCCTTCATCTTTTCTTAAAAGTCCCGTATCAACGAAGATACATTGCAACTGATCGCCAATCGCTTTATGGATTAAAACGGCTGCCACAGAAGAATCTACCCCACCGGAAAGTCCGAGAATTACTTTTTGATCACCGACTTTTTCTTTAATTTCCGCAATAGTTGTGTCGATATAATTGGTAAGCTTCCAGTTTTTTGGTGATTTGCAGATATTGAAGACGAAGTTCTCCATCATTCTGGTACCTTCTTCGGTATGAGAAACTTCGGGGTGAAATTGCACACAATAGATTTTCTTCGATTCGTTGGAAATTGCAGAAATCACATCGGTCATTCCGTTGATAACAAAACCTTCGGGAAGTGTTTCCACTTCGTCGAAATGGCTCATCCAAACGGTAGAGAAGCGACTTACGCCAGAAAGTAAAGCGTTTGATTTTTGAATTTGAAGTTTGGCTTTTCCATATTCTCCCTTCTCTCCTTTTTTCACTTTGCCACCCAATAAATGAGTCGTCAGCTGCATTCCGTAACAGATTCCAAGGACAGGAATATTTAGTTCGAAAAGTGCTTTATCTACTAAACTGGCATTTTCAGCGTTTACTGAACTTGGTCCGCCGGAAAGAATTATTCCTGAAGGCTCCCGCTCTAATATTTCTGCTAAAGGGGTATTAAAAGGAAGGACTTCTGAATAAACGCCCATTTCACGAATTCTTCGTCCGATGAGTTGATTGTATTGTGATCCAAAATCGAGGATGATGATTCCGTTTTGCATATATGTTGTATTGTTTGATGAAAGATAGATAAAAGACAAATAGATAATAGACTTTGATTTCGTTATAAAATGATTATCTGTTATTAATTTTTAAACTGCTGGAAAAAGCTTTAAATAAAATAGAAAAAAGACGTGGAAAAACCACGCCTTATGAGTTAAAATTTACCGATATCGTCTCTGTAATATTCGTAATCGTAGTGAATGATGTCTGCATCCTGGTACACTTTTTTACGGGCTTCTTCGAAAGTATCACCTGTTGCCACCAGACTTAGAACGCGTCCGCCAGTTGTCAGAATCTGGCTGCCTTTCACTCTGGCTCCGGCAAAAAGGAGTTGACTCGTCACTTTTTCCGAATTCCGAATTTCAAAACCAGTTTCAATTTGTCTTGGATAGCCGCCGGAACACATTACCAAACACACTGCTTTTTTGTCGCTGAATTTCAGTTCGATATCATTTCCTTCTAAGCAGTCCATAATCACGTCGTAGAGATTATTTTCCATCAGCGCCATAATAACCTGCGTTTCAGGATCGCCTAATCTCATGTTATATTCCAACAAATAAGTTCCGTTTTCTGTAATCATTAAACCGAAAAAGATAAACCCTTTGAAACGGATATTCGAAGCATGAAGACCTTTTAAGGTAGGTTTCAAGATATTTTCCTCAAAATCTTTCTGATGCTCATCTGTAAATTCGGGACTTGGGGCAACGCTTCCCATACCACCGGTATTGGGTCCTGTATCACCTGAGCCGGCTTTTTTATAATCCTTTACCGGAATACAGGGGAATAATTTGTCGCCGTTTGAAAAGGCGATAATCGAGGCTTCAAAACCTCTCAAATATTCTTCGATCACCAACTGAATTCCCGCATCACCAAAGATTCTTTCGATCATAAACTGGTGAATGGTCGTTTCTGCCTGAGCTAAATCGTCAGCAATGACTACTCCTTTTCCACCCGCAAGACCACTGGCTTTAATGACCAAAGGAAATTTTTGTGTTCTTACGTAATCAATGGCATCCTGATACGCTTCAAACACCTTCGCTTTCGCCGTTTTGATGTTGTGAGTCTGCATGAATTTTTTCGAAAACGCCTTGCTTCCTTCCAGTTCTGCAGTTCTTTTTCTCGGACCGAAAATCTTAAGATTATGTTTTTTAAATTCGTCTACAATCCCAGCAACCAGAGGTGCTTCCGGACCTACGATGGTTAAATCTATTCTTTCTTTGATCACCAAATCCCGTAACCCTTCGATGCTGTCGTCATATACATTTTGCCCCAGCGATTCTGTCGTTGCATTTCCTTTGGAGAAATACATTTTAGTAATCCTTTTATCACTGCTAAGCTTTAAAGCTACCGCAGATTCTCTGGCGCCATTTCCTACTATTAAAATTTTCATTTGTAGTTTATTTATTAATGTTTAATGGTCAAATGGAATCGCCTTAACTTAATCCATTACTGAATCAAATTTTTATTTAGAGCGATTGCATCGTTTATTATTTGTTTGCATTTTACAAAATTACTCAATTGAAAGTGGATTTCAAATCGAGTTGGAAAAAATTTCCGTTCTAAATTTAGATTAGCAAAATTAATGCAAAAAGTGTCTCATTCCGGAAAACATCATTGGAATACCGTGTTCGTTTGCTGCTTCGATGCTGTCTTCATCGCGCATACTTCCTCCTGGCTGAATGATTGCTTTGATGCCTTCTTTCGCACAAAAGTCAACCACATCTCTGAATGGGAAAAATGCATCTGAGGCCAAAACCAAATCTCCTTCAAATTTTAGTTTTGCTCTTTCTACCGCATGTTCGGTTGCCCAAATTCTATTAACCTGCCCACCGCCGATTCCCAATGCCTGCACGCCGTTGGAGACAACAATCGCATTTGATTTCACATATTTCACAACTCGTTGTGCGAATAATAATGCTTTTTCCTGTTCGGCTGTCGGTTTAAAAATGGTCACTGTTTTAATGTCATCTGAAAATTGATTGTCATTATCCTGAACCAACATTCCACCATCGATTTTCACCCAGGTTTGCTGATCGGTAACCGGATTTTTAATTTTAATGATTCGCAGATTTTTTTTCTTTTTCAAAAATTCTAAAGCGTCTGCATCGAAATCTGGAGCCATTACAATTTCTAAAAATGTTTTACTGAGTTCTTCGGCCGTAGCGAAATCAACTTTAAAGTTCATTCCGATAATTCCGCCGAAAATTGAAACAGGATCGCATTCAAATGTTTTCTTATAGGTTTCTACCGCTGTTGTTCCGATGGCAACTCCGCATGGTGTGGAATGTTTCACCGCACAACAGGCCATTTCATCTTTAAATTCATTGACGACTTTCCAGCACAAATCCATATCGCGGAGATTATTGAAAGACAGTTCTTTGCCGCCCAAAATTTCGAAATCCTTCATCGCCCCATTTTCCGTTGTCGAAACATAATAGGCGGCCGTCTGATGCGGATTTTCGCCATATCTCAAATCCGAAACTTTCTGATAAGAAGCGTTTAAGTAGTGCGGATAGTCTTCTTCTAAAAGCATCTGCGCAATTGCTGCATCATAAGCGGAAGTCAGATTAAATACTTTTCCGGCTAATTTTTTTCTTGTTTCTAAAGTGGTATTGCCGCTTTCTTCGATTTGCTTTTGAATAACAGCATAATCTTCAACATTGCTAATTACGGTAACAGACTGAAAATTCTTGGCTCCGGACCGCAACATTGACGGTCCGCCAATATCAATGAATTCTACTTTTTCTTCTAAAGAAATATCGGTATTCGCATGGGCAAAAAATGGGTAAAGGTTAACCACAACCATATCGATTAAGATAATTTCATGTTCGGTCACCGTGTTCATGTGCTCCTCATTTGAACGGATGGCAAGCAGTCCGCCATGAACTTTTGGATGTAAAGTTTTCACCCGGCCATCTAACATTTCGGGAAAACTGGTAACTTCATCGATTTGAATCGGATTTAAACCTGCTTCTTTTAAATGTTTAAAAGTTCCGCCCGTAGAAATCAATTCGTAATTGTTTGCTTCTAAAAACTTTGCAAAATCTACGAGTCCGGATTTATCGGAAACGGAGATAAGCGCTCTTTTTTTTGACATTTTTTTTCTTTTTACTTTTATTAGATTTACTTTATTTTCTTTTCAATTCTCCTTTTTTTCACGGGGAATTCCGAGTATTTTATTGATCGCTTCCGGGAAAATCTCATATTCTATACTATGAATTTTTTCAGCTAGAGTTTCTAAGGTTTCATCATCTGCAATTTCAAATGATTTTTGAAGAATGATTTCACCTTCATCAATTCCCGACGTTACATAATGAACAGTTGCACCACTTTCTTTCTCCTCAGCCGCTAAAACCGCTTCGTGAACGTGATTTCCCCACATTCCTTTGCCGCCAAATTTCGGCAGTAAAGCAGGATGAATGTTGATGATTTTTCCCGAAAATGATTCGCAGAATTCTTTATTTAAAATGGATAAAAACCCAGCGAGCACAATTAAATCTGTATTTTCCGGAAGAATCTTTTTTAATTCCATAGAGAACATTTTCCCTCTCTGAATCAACTTCGTTGGAATATTCTGCTTTTTAGACCGTTCCAAGCCAAAACATTCCCGGTCTGCAACGACCATCGCAATCTCTGCGTTCAGAATTTCTCCGCTTTTAATGCAGTCTATAATTCTTTGCAAATTAGTTCCGCCGCCGGAAACTAAAACAACGATATTCTTCATTTATTTCAATGTAACAATTTATAAATTTACCAATGTAATCATGTACTGAGATTGTTACATTGGTAGATTTTCAGATTGCCAGGTTAATTATATTAAATTAATTTTCTCTGAACCTTCAGTGATTTCACCGATTTCGTAAGCATCATCAATGAGATTTAAAACTTTGTCTGCATGCTTTTCATCAACAACCACAACCATGCCGACTCCCATATTGAAGGTTCCGTACATTTCCAGGCGGTCGATATTTCCACGCTTTTCCAATTCGAGCATCACGGACGGGATTTTAATTTTTGAAGTATCCACTGTTGCACACAAATTTTCAGGAATTATTCTCGGAATATTTTCAATAATTCCGCCGCCGGTAATATGGGCGATTCCGCACAGAGAAATTTCTTCTAAAATCTGATGAATCGGTTGGTAATACAATCTTGTCGGAACAAGAAGTGTTTCATATAAAGGTTTTCCTTCAAACTCTTCATTAAAATCCGTAAATATTTTTCTTACCAGCGAAAAACCATTCGAGTGAAATCCTGAACTTGGTAAAGCGATAATTTTGCAGCCCGCTTTAATTTTCGAACCATCGATGATCTGATCTTTTTCTACGATTCCAACGCAAAATCCTGCGACATCATAATCGCCCGGTTTATACATTCCCGGCATTTCGGCAGTTTCGCCACCGATCAGTGCGCAGTTATTGTCTTTGCATGCCTTCACCATTCCCATTACAATTTCGGCGGCAATATCTGCATCCAGTTTTCCGCAGGCTAAATAATCGAGGAAAAATAATGGTTTGGCACCGTGACAAATAATATCATTGGCACACATTGCAAAGCAATCAACTCCGATAGAATCGTATTTTTTAGAATCTAACGCCACTTTCAGTTTGGTTCCCACTCCATCGGTTCCGCTTACGAGAACAGGATTTTTATAGCCTGCGATTTCATAAAAAGCACCAAAACTTCCGAGATTATTCAAAACATTTTTGTTGTGCGTTTCTGCAACAGCAGTTTTAATTTTATCAACGGTTTTGTAACCTTCTTCTTTATCCACACCAGCGGCTTTATAAGTATTGCTCATTTTTGTTTCTTTAATATGATGATTCTAAGATATCTGTAATTAATTAAAATAAAAAAGCCGACAGTCTGTCTGACCGTCGGCTTTTATTTATTTTCAGCGTCGATTGCATTTCCCAATTCTTGGGATTTTTCATTTGGTGAATGTAATAGATGCAGTTTCACTTTAAAAAATTTAGTTCTGCGAAAATAGCAATTTTTAAGCTGACTTTAAAATTATAAATGCCAATTTTTCCATAATTTTAACTCAATAAAATGTCAGGTGATAAAAATTATTATTAAAAATATCTTTCAGAATTCTCTATTTTTGCTACAAAACAAAACGAAATGGCTTCAGGATTTTTTGCAGTATTGGATGATATTGCCGCTTTAATGGACGATGTTGCAGTGGCTTCGAAAGTTGCGACCAAACAAACCGCCGGCATCCTTGGTGATGATCTGGCGGTGAATGCGGAGAAAGCCACCGGGTTTTTATCCTCACGGGAAATCCCGGTTCTTTGGGCGATTACGAAAGGTTCATTTATTAATAAATTAATCATTATCCCGATTGCCTTTTTACTTCAGGTTATTTTCCCGCCGGCAATTAAGATTATTTTGATATTAGGCGGACTTTATCTGGCTTATGAAGGTGTGGAGAAAATCATCGAATATTTCTTTCATAAAAAAGAAAAACACGAAGAAGTTAGCGCAGAAACTGAAAATGGTGAAAATGCGGAAAAAATCAAAGTTAAATCAGCCATCACCACCGATTTTATTCTGTCTTTGGAAATCGTGATTATCGCTTTAGGATCTGTACTTGAAAAGAGTTTACCGATACAGATTATCACTGTTTCTGTGGTCGCATTTCTAGCAACCGTCGGTGTTTATGGTATTGTTGCTCTAATTGTGAGAATGGATGATGCCGGTTATAAACTCATCAGCAAATCGAACAACAAAGGCTTTCTTACTTTCTTTGGAAACCTTTTGGTAAAAGCACTTCCCCTTATTATCAAAGCATTATCAATCATTGGCACCATCGCTTTATTATTGGTTTCAGGCGGAATTTTCGATCATAACATAGAGTGGGTTCATCAGTTTTTACCTCATCTTACAGAGATGGTGAAGCATTTACTTTATGGAATTATTGCAGGTTTATTAGTGTTTATCATCATTTTCATAATTAAAAAAGGAATTTCCCTTATCAGGAAATAAGGTAAATCCCCGATTGAAAATCAATTAGAAAGCGGCGAATTGTTTGTCCTATTTTATTTTTTTTTAAAGTTTATTTTTAGAAATTTATTTTGAAAATCCTGAGGATCCATTTTCTCTAATTTAAACTCAACAGGTGCTAAATGATTTTCATTAACTTTAATAAAATTTAAAAAGATGAAAATTGTAGAGAAAAGGATTTACGAAGAGCCTGACGAATCCGATGGTTTCAGAGTTTTGGCAGACCGCCTCTGGCCAAGAGGAATGAAAAAGGAAGATGCCCATATCGATTTGTGGGCAAAGGAAATTGCGCCTTCTACAGAATTGCGGAAATCCTACCACGGAAAAGAAATTGATTTCAAGGAATTCAGCAAAAAATATTTAAAGGAACTGGATGAGAATCCCGAAACAGAATCCTTTCTAGATAAAATAAAAAAACAGAAAACAATCACTTTGATGACTTCTGTAAAGGAAATTGAAGGTAGTGAACTTCCGGTTTTGAAATTTTTCCTGGAAAATAAATTGAAATAAGAAATGCAGTGTTTGGGGAATCTTTTAACGAAATCAAGCGACGTTCATGTCTTTCCTAATTCTGTTGATGCGTTTAACCTCACTTGATTTTTCAATTAATTCATTTTCAATATCAAAATCATTTTGAAGTCCAAGCCAAAATTTTGCCGAATTTCCAAAATATGCGCTTAACCGCACCGCTGTATCGGCAGAAATCCTTCTATTTCCTTTGATGATTTCAGAAACTCTGGTTTGAGGAATTCCCAGATCTTTAGACAATCTATACTGTGAAATTTCAAGAGGAATTAAAAATTCTTCTAATAAAATTTCTCCCGGTGTACTATTTCTTAGTTTTTCCATTTCTTTAAACTTTAATAATAATCAACAATTTTAACTTCAAAAGCATTTCCATTTTCCCATTTGAAAATAATTCTCCATTGGCTGTTAATTCTGATGCTGTAAAATTCTTTCAACCTGCCTTTTAATTTTTCAAGGTGATTTGCTGGCGGAATCCTTAAATCATTAATATCGACTGAATTATTAATCATTCTCAATTTTCTTCTTGCCACTTCTTGTATTTCTCTCGGAAGTTTTTTTGAAACAATCCCGTTCCCTATTTTATCCGTTTCCTTATTTCCAAAAGACACAATCATATCTTAGCGTTACTAACGTCAAAGGTAAGTATTTTTTGTAATTTAAAAATTTCTAAATCAAATAAGAAAATAATCACTTTGATGATTTCTGTAAAGGAAATTGAAACGGGTGAAACTCCCGTTCTAAAAGCTTATATTGAACAAAGAATAAAGTGATATTCTTAATGACAAAAGAATTTCCACTTAAGTTTTGGCTAAAGTTCAAAATAAATGCAAATAAAAAAACGGGCTAAAGCCCGTTCCTATTGATCAATTGATATTTTATAACCGCATTTTCTAAAAATGGACTTGCCTAATTTCTTCTTCAATTTCTTCTGCAGTTTCTTTTCCTTCACCTTTAATTAAAAACATGGTTACGGCAGCTGCAATCAGCATACAAACTCCGCCGACAACAACATAATCCATCGCCATATTTCCGAATAAACTTTTCACAATTGGACCACCAAAAATCCCGTTGATAATCTGTGGCATTACAATAAAGAAATTAAAAATCCCCATATAAACACCCATTTTTCTTTGTGGAATCGCATCGATGAGCATTGCATAAGGCATCGCTAAAATACTTGCCCACGCAAATCCCAGTCCGACCATCGACATCCAAAGCATATTAACATCTTTTATAAAGAACATTGAAATTAGTCCCAGACCTCCACAAAAAAGAGCCAAAGCATGGGTTTGTTTTTTACCAATTTTCTTTGCAATCGGTGTTAGGAGAAAGGCAAATGGAATCGCAAATAAATTATACAGCCCAAATAAATGTCCGGTTAAATCTCCGGCTTTATTAAATTCTAAAGATTTGGTATCATCAGGAGAAAGGCCGAAATGATGCGTCGCTAAAGCACTGGTGGTGAAAACCCACATGGTAAATAAAGCAAACCACGAGAAGAATTGAACTGCGCCTAATTTTTTCATCAATGGTGGAATCTTCGCAAAATCTTTAAAAATATCTGAAAATTTAGATTTTTCCGTACTCGGTTCTTCATCAGAAAAATCTTCAAATTCCTGAGGTGAATATTCTTTGGTGGTTACAATCGTGTAAACAATTGATAAGATTAAAACGGCTGCACCAACGTAAAAAGCATAAATCACATTATCTGCCACAAAACCGTCTGGCGCCACATTAGAAACTCCCATTTTCGTCAGCCAGTTCGGCATTTCGGATCCGATTACCGCACCCACACCAATTAAAATCGTCTGAACAGAAAATCCTAACGTTCCCTGATGTTTCGGCAACATATCGCCAACCAAAGCACGGAAAGGCTCCATAGCAACATTAATGGAAGCATCCATCATCGCAAGGAAAATCACGGCTAAGAGTAAAACACTGGCACCCATCATCATCGTAACCGAAGCGGCATTGGGAAGGAAAACCAATCCCACAGCACACAAAACCGCACCAATTAAAAAATAAGGTTTTCTGCGGCCGAGCGGACTCCACGTATTGTCGCCCATGTGTCCGATAATCGGCTGTACGAGCAATCCCGTGATCGGCGCAACGAGCCAGAACCAGGAAAGTTCATGAACATCAGCCCCGAAGTTGGCGAGGATTCTACTTGCGTTTCCGTTTTGTAATCCAAAGGCCATTTGAATTCCGAGAAATCCCATACTCATGTTCACAATCTGAGCGATGGAGAGATTTGGTTTTATTTTTTTTGGCATAATTTATATTTTATGAATTTTAACGAATTTTTGAGTGATTAATTATTCTTTAGTTCTGAAATTAGAAGGTCTTCGATAGGTGTTTTAATTTTGGTTACTTCATTAGAAACCTCGTTGGGAATGGTCATTGAAAGAACGTACTGTTTGATTTTCCATTTTCCGCCGATTTTTTCGAGAACTCCAGAACCGCGGCAGATTTTCATTTGGGTATCGAGTAATTCATCGAACCAGGCGTATTTTCCGTCAGCGCTGAAAGAGATGTTTCTTTTTAAAGAAGTGAAATTCCATGCTTTTCCTTTGTCGAAATGGGGTTTGGCATAATCCATAAATTCTTTTTTATTCCAGATCTCTGTTGCATCTGTTCCGATGAACGTGGATTCTTCGGCGTAAAGATTAAAATAATTTTTAAAATTGGCAGTTGCAGCAAAAGTATTCAGATCATCCAAAACTTTATTGATGTTCTGCTTTTGAACCTTTTCATAAATGCTTTTTTTCTGGCCAAAAAGACTGGGCGAAAAATTGAATAAAATCAATAATAGCAAAAGGGAAAATATTTTTTTCATCGCTTTAAATTTAAGATTAAACTCCGCTGGAGCATTTTTTTACTTTAATTCTAAAATCAAAGTAGATTTCGGAGGGACTGTTAATTTATTTTGCGAATCTACTGGGATTTCTTTTTCTGAAAGAACCTCTTTTCCTTTAGAAATTCCATCCAAAGATTCTGCGAAACGGCTTAAATTTAAATTTTGTTCTTTTTCATTGTTATTAATGATGACCATTACCTTTTCATGATCATTATATCTGAAATAAACATAAACCTTATCGATCGGCATATAATGTTTTGTTTTCCCGCTGTGAATGACGTCTTTTCCTTTTCTCCAGTTCAGCAGTTTTTGGGTAAAACCGTGAAATTCTTTTTGCTCCGGAGTTTGGGTTTTTGCATTGAAAGCATTTTGAGAATCCCCTTTCCAACCGCCGGGAAAATCTTTTCGGATTTCTGCGTCACCACCGTTGTTTTTATCCCCACGCATTCCGATTTCAGAACCGTAATAGATTTGTGGAATTCCGCGAACAGTTGACATTAAAGTCAATGCCATTTTATAATAACGGATATCGCCTTTGAAAATCTCATTAAACCTTTCTGTATCATGGTTTTCGAAAAAGACCAAAATATTGTTAATGTCTGGGTACAGAAAATCGTTGCCGAAAGAATTATAGATTTTAATCATTCCTTTGTCCCAGCCGTCCTCTTCTTTCAAAGCAGAAGGCAAGTCTGAAAATAGGGTAAAATCCATCACAGAAGGCAGATTGGAATTGTAATTTTCAATCTCTGCAATCCTGGAATCTTTTTGCCAGAAAGAAACATGAGCAGGATTGTACATCCATGCTTCTCCTACAATATTGAATTTCGGATATTCATCGGTAATCGCTTTTGCCCATTTTGCCATCGCAGTTTTATCGTTGTAAGGATAAGTGTCAACGCGCAGACCGCCCAGTTCCGCATATTCGATCCACCAAATAGCATTTTGGGTTAAATATTTTAATACGAGCGGATTTTTCTGATTCAAATCCGGCATTGTCGTATCAAACCAACCATTCAAGGCAATATCTTTGTCAATCTGCGCCACATTGGTATCGAACTGAGAAGTTGTTCTGTAATTGGATCTTTTGAAACCGTATTTTCCTTCGCCATCTTTAAATTGGTGAATCCAGTCTTTGGTCGGTAAATCCTGAATCAGCCAGTGCGAAATCCCCCAATGATTGGTCACATAGTCCTGAATGAGCATCATTCCACGTTTTTGCAGTTCACGGGAAAGTTCCAGATATTCTGCGTTGGTTCCATATCGACCATCGATTTTGTACAGATCGGTTTGGGCGTAACCATGATAAGAAGTCTGTTTTTCATTGTCTTCATTTGCCGGAGTTAGCCAAAGCGCGGTGACTCCAAGATTTTGCAAATAATCTAAATGATTGATAATGCCGCGCAAATCACCGCCATGTCTTCCACTGGGCAAACTACGGTTTGCTTTTTCAATTAAATTGGGTTGCGAATCATTGGAGGGATCTCCGTTTGCAAACCGGTCCGGCATTATGAGATACATCACGTCTTTTGAAGAAAAAGAATTTCTTTCGGCAGAACCTGGTTTTCTGTTTTTGAGTTCGTAGGTGTAAGAATCAACAGTTTTCTTTCCTTTTTTAAAATTAATTTTAAAGGAAGAATTTTTAATCTCATCGGTATTTACAGTGATGAAAACATAGTTTGGATTTTCTGTTTTCGTTACCTCTTTTATTTTGATATGATCCGAAAGTTCGATTGGATAGGTAGAAATATTTTTTCCGTACACTAAGATTTGAAGTTCTGGATTTTTCATACCGTGCCACCAGAAAGCGGGTTCTACCTTTTGAATCTGGGCAAAAGAAAGAACGGAAAAGAGTAAAAAGAACAGTATTTTTTTCATTTTTTTTAATATTATTTTAAAGGATATTTAAGGGCGATATCTAATTCTATCGGATTGTTATTTCTGCGAAGTTCTTCCTGCGTTCTCCTGGTGAGATAAGGAATGTCTTCTTTTTTATTATAAATTTTTCCGTCACCGAAATTTACACTCCATGTTCCAGTCGATGTCATTGCCCATGAATAAGGATTATTGTAATAATTAAGTTTTACTTCATTGAGCTCCTGGTTGGTGATTTTTATGGGTTTATTCCCGTAATGCGTTTCCAGAAACTCCGTGGTGTCGAGTTCTTTTTCTGATTTCTTGCTATTGATTAATTTATAGGAATAATTATTTCCTGTATCCTCAATTTCAAAAATTAAACCCGGCAATCCCTGAAATTTATAAGGACCTTCATTAATTGGAATTTCATTGCAAAACCACGCAACCCAATGTCTTCCTCCGAAATCTACTTCTGCTTTCTGCAATTGATAATCAGCGCTTTTTTTAGTTTCAGGAAAAATTTCCCATTTCATTTCATCTTTGGATTCAATGAGGTAATAATCAAAGAGATTGTCTCTGTAATTCTGATGGGTATTGCTTCCTTTTTTTCTCTTCATTAATTGTTGAGACGTACTATTGGTCGTCCAGTTTTCATTTTTGTTTTTTCGGATGGAATCAATTCTTAAAAATTCCATATCGTAAAACTTGACTTCCTCTTTGCCTACCTCTAAAATAACTTTTATGGAATCCATTTTATTTTTTGTAGAATCGCCTTTGAAATGCAATTCATAAATAAATTGATGGGTTTGCGCCTCATGAAGGGAAAACATGAATAAAATAAAAAATAAAATTGTTCTTTTCATCATATTTATTTTAGGAAACCTTATAGGTTTCTAGAACCTATAAGGTTTTGATTTAATTTACTTTATGAAACTGTATCAGGTCCTGCGTATTTTCAAAAAAATTCATCATGAAATTTCTGCTGACTTTAGTCGGTCTATTTTCATCTAAATAGGCCTTAAATGAGGAATATTTCCATTCTTCAGAACTTTTCACTAATCGGTGCTGTAAAGGAATCTGATGAATTCCTTTGAAAATATCTTTAAGCTGTGCCTCATCATCCACTTTCTCTCTTTTAATATAGTCAATAAATAATGCACCTTTTCTTTGAAATATTTTGTTATATGCTTTTGAATAAGAATTGAGCAAATTACTTACGGGCTGCATTAAAAATTTATGCTCCTCCTCCGGTGAAAGTTCTCTTTCGGGTAAGTCAAGATTATTAAAAATCTCATTTTGAGGCCGAAAACGGACCAATAAACTAAGACGTTGCGAAACCAGGCAATAAGCATAAATCTCTAAGTAAGGAAGCAAATATTTTGAAATTTGCTTCAGAAAATAAACATAATTATCCTCTTTACGAAAAATGAGCTCATTTCCATTCACTCTTGTAAACAGATGATAAATCTGTCCAAATTTAAAATTTTCGTGAAAAGGAGATTTTATTTCCATTACTGAAATTGTATTGAAACCTTTAAGGTTTGCAGTTTCCTATTTCAAAAGTTTCACTGAAATCGCATAACCGCCGCTTCTCGCCAATTTCATGGGAAGCTTTGATTTGTTGGTGACCGTTTTCTTGTAGATTTTATAAGACTGTGGATTTTTGATGTAATCCGCATCGTCGCCGTCAGCATAAATTGTGGCTTCGTATTTGTTCCCTTTTGGCAGGAAAGAGAAATCTACCGTGAAATTTCTGGCATTTTCATCAGTTATTCCGCCGACAAACCACTCGTCTTTTCCTTTGGTTTTACGTGCGGTGTGAATATAATCGCCAGGTTCTGCAGATAAAATTTTGGTATCATCCCAATCGAGGGCCACGTCTTTGATGAACTGAAAAGCATCCATGTGCTTGGCGTAATTTTCAGGTAAATCTGCCGCCATCTGAAGCGGAGAATACATCACGACATACAACGCCAACTGTTTCGCCAAAGTGGTTTTCACAAATCGGGTGTCGCCAGGAAAATAATAATCGAGTTTGGTCTGGAAAATTCCCGGTGTGTAGTCCATCGGTCCGCCCATAAATCTGGTAAATGGCAAGATGGTTTGGTGATCAGGATTATTTCCTCCGAATGCTTCGAATTCTGTTCCGCGAGCAGCTTCGGCAGCGATCCAGTTTGGATAAGTCCGGTTTAAACCTGTGGGACGAACGGATTCGTGGGAGTTGACCATGATTTTGTAATTATTCGCTTTTTCGGCAATTCTTAAATAATGATTAATGGTCCATTGTGAATAATGGTGCTCGCCGCGTGGAATAATATTTCCAACGTAACCGGTTTTCACAGAAGGATAATCGTATTTATTCATTAATTTAAATGCATCATCTGCCCATCTTTCATAATTTGTCGCGGAACCAGAAGTTTCGTGGTGCATCATCAATTTTAAATTTTTAGAATGGGCATAATCATTCAGCATTTTGATATCAAAATCCGGATAAGGCGTGATGAAATCAAAAACAAATTCTTTGCTGTGACCGAACCAGTCTTCCCAACCGGTATTCCACCCTTCGATGAGTAAAGCATCAAAACCGTTAGCAGAAGCGAAGTCGATGTATTCTTTTACTTTGGTATTGTTAGCGGCATGTTTTCCGTTCGGTGTTAATTTGGAAAAATCGGTTTTCCCTATGTGAACGTTGTTTGCTGTAGAATAGGCCCACTGCGATTTTCCGATGATCATTTCCCACCAAACGCCCATGTATTTTGTTGGCTTGATGTAAGAAGTGTCTTTATATTGTGTTGGTTCATTGAGATTAAAAATCATTTTTGAAGCGAGAACTTCTTCCGCTTTTGGTGACACGATAATCGTTCGCCAGGGAGAAACAGCTGGCGTTTGAATATAACCTTTTGCACCTTGAGCGTCTGGCGTTAAATGCGTTTTAAATTTAAAATTCACCGCATCGAGTTCTAAATTTGAAGCTGGATAATTGATTACCGCTGCCTCTGAAATGTTAACATACAATTGATCTTTTCCTTCTTTTTTTAGCATTAAAGGAGTTTGGACTGCATTTTTAATTAAAGTTTGAGACGCGTTTCCATCGAAACTTTTTGGCCATAATGCAGGAACTTGAGAGAGATTGGAGGTTTGTGTGTGGTATTCCTGAGAATCGTAATCACCGGCGAGCCACCAGGCTTTCATATCCGTTGGTAAATCGATTTCTGTATCTTCTTCTTTAATAATGAAATAATTCAGGTTTTTCTGCTCCGGAAATTCATATCGGAAACCCAAACCATCATTAAACAAACGGAATTTTATGATAATGTGACGATCATTTGCATCTTGATTTAAAGTAACCGCTAATTCATTATAATGATTGATGTAGGATTTCTTCTCGCCCATAATCGGATCCCACGATTCATTTTTGGTATCAAATTTTTCTGCAGTTTTGGTAAATGCGTTATCTAAGTCTTTTCCTTTCTGATCTTTTTTTTCGATTTCTGAGGCAAACTGAATATCGCCATCACGCAAAAGTCTTAATCCTAATTTAGAATCTTCAACGACTGTTTTACCTTGATACTTAAGGTCATAATAGGGAACTCCGGCTTTTAACTGAAAATTCATTTCGAACTTTCCGTCTGGAGATTTTAAAGATTGTGCATTGAGAGAAAAACTTCCTAACAGAAGGAAAAGGACGGATATTTTTATATTTTTCATAGATAGATATTTATTTTTCAAGGTCATAATGGAATCGCCTGTGTTCATTTTTGCCAGTTTCCAAATAGGTTATTAATGGCGATTTCATAATGATTTTTTCGAATCAATAAATTTAGAGAAAATGCCATTAATAAACAATTATTTAAGGCTTCTTTATCCTAAAAAACAAAAAAAACTGCTGCTAAAAAGCAACAGTTTCAGTTTTTAAAATAGGTTCTTCTTTAAAGTGGAGTTACTTTATAAGTTCCCATTTTGATGTTGGCTGTAATTTTGTACAAACCACCAGTTCCTACATACTTGATATTATTGTTATCACCGTTTGGACCGAGGTAACCAGAATTTCCACCAGTGTGAATATTCCCCCATTCCAAACCGGACCAATCTTGCTGACCAAGAAACTTGAATTCACCGTCAGCTGGAATAGCAATCGTATGCTCAAAAACACCGTCACCGACTTGATCCATTGATATCGCTGCACCAGCGTTCCAACCTTGAATTGATCCTACCAAATAAACATTGGTTGGTAAAGCAGGATTTGAAGAAGGAGTCACCGTGATTGATTTCGTATTCTGATCGATCGTGATTTTATACATTCCAGAGTTTCCGGTAAATTTGATATTTTCATTACCAGAAACTTCCAAGTTAGCTGACCAAGTAGCAAAATATTTATAATCATCCTTTATTCCATCAGCATTTAAACTGTAGTTGATCGGATTCCAATCCTGTTGTCCCAGGAATCTGAACTCGCCGTTATTTTCTAAATACGTGTAGATTTCGGAGATGTTTTGATTTTGATACAAAAGTTGCGCATTAGATGCCTCCCAGCCAGCAGCCGTCGCACCACCTACAATGTATAGCGCTTTAAAGTCAGGTTTGTACGGAGTCAACTTAAAGGTAACCACATCTGAAGTCTTGCTAATTACACCGCCTGCAGATTCTGAGATTGCGGTTACCCGAACATCAACACTGGAGGCTACATTCACCGGCAAAGAAAGTTTTGATGCCAATTCATTCAAATCAAAGTTAGACACTGCCAATTCCTTCACATTCTGTACATTACCTACCAATAAAAAAGCAGTTGTTCCCGATGCAGCAATTTCTACTTTATAACTAACATTCACACCATAGGTATAATCAGTCCATTTGAAAGTAGTTGCTGTGACAGTGGGTTTGGCTGCGTCTAAAACAAGAGCAGAACCCGCAGTTGGGCTGGTAATCACCGGTTTACCTGTCGGATAAGCAGTTACTGAGAATGAAACAGTATTTGAAACCTCAGTTCCTCTTTCAATTCTTACATACGCGTTCTGCGGCAAATAAGGACTAAGTCCTGCCTGAAGCATTGCCGTATTCAAAGCACCAATCGTTGTTTTCAATGTATTGGTATCTGATTTTGCAAGTTCAACTTTATTTTTAAAGTCTGAAGTTGCAGAAATCACCACCGAATAACTTCCGGATCCTGTTGTAGCATTATCCCAAGTTAAAATAAACGGATTATTTTCCATCGACGGATAGAGCGTGTTGGCACCCAACGTAGTGTCGTAGAGTTTGAAAGTAGGTTCTGGAGAAGTCCAGTCTCTATCTGCATCGTCTCTACACGCGTTGATTAAAAGCAATGGCAACAAAAATACCATCAATAATTTTAAAATATTTTTCATTTTGTTTTAATTAATAATTAAAAAAAGTTTAGGATTAAAAAATTATAGTTTGATAATTTTATAAATTCCACCTTTAAGATTCACTGTGATTTTGTATGAACTACCATCACCTACAAACTTAATGTTTCCGTTATCTCCTTTCGGACCAACGAACCCAGTATTTCCATCTCCGGAGATATTACCCCAATCCAGGTTGCCCCAGGATTTTTGTCCTAAAATTTTGAATTCAGTATCAGCTGCAAGTGTTGATGTGAATTCATAAACACCGTCACCAATCGTAGTCATCGGGACAGCATTTGCTTCATTCCATCCGTTACCTGCTATGTTTCCTACTAAATAAATTTCCGGGAAATCGAAAGCTGCAATCGGAGATGGTTTTGCTTCAATAGTTTGAACTCCCTGCGTAGCGTTGATTGTGATTTTATACACTCCACTAGCTCCGGTGAATTTAATATTTTCCTCATCACCATCTGGTTTTGCGAAAACGTCACTCCATTGTTTGAAATATTGGTTGTCCGCTTTTGTACCAGCGGTATTCAAAGCGTAGTTTTTTCCATCCCAAGCCAACTGCCCTAAGAATCTGAAATTTTCACCACTTTGTAAATTGGTATAGATGTAAGAAAGATTGTCTTTTTTGTATAAAATCTGAGCTTTTTCCGGAGTCCAGCCAACAAACGTCGCACCTCCTACCAAGTAAAAGTTAGGATAGGTTAAAACGTAAGGGGTAACCATCAATGAGGTAACATTAGAGGTTGCTTCTAAAGAGTGCCCTGATCCTAAGTACGAAATTACTCTCATAAACATTTTAGCTGATACATTAGGTACCAAACCGATTGCCGCAGCTGCATCATTCATCTGCAACATGGTAAAAGCTGCTGCTCTTTGTGACCCGGCAACTGTCGCTAAGGTATGAGGTTTTCCGAAATCTTTATCCCCGGCTATTTCAATTTTATATGAAATTTCTGTAGGCACAGTGTACGCTGCAGATTTCCATGTTACAGTAAGCGCAGGATTCCCTGGAAAGTTTTTGTCTAAAATCAAACTGTTTGCAGAGAGATCCATCACGATTGGCGATGATACATTATCTATGGTTACGATATCGCGATCTTCACACGATGCCAAACCTAAGATGAGGGTAAGAGCCAAAAAAATATGTTTAAATATATTATTTTTCATTGTTTCTTTATTATTAATTAATAACCAGGATTTTGTACAAGATTCTTGTTTACAACCAAATCATTGTTCGGGATTGGGAACAAATTACGGTACTCGCCAACAGCAATACCATCTTTTGCATTTCCTTTCCAAGGCCATAAATAAGTTGCCGAGGTGAATTTACCAAAACGGATTAAATCGGTTCTTCTGGTATTTTCCCAAGACAATTCTCTTGATCTTTCGTCTAAAATAAAGTTAAGATCGATAAATGCAACTGGCGATGCCTTTGCTCTGTTTCTTAGCGCATTTACGTATCCAACCGCTGTAGTCATGCTGCCGCCGCCACCTCTAAGAACTGCTTCGGCATACATTAAATAAACATCTGCCAAACGGTAAACAGGCATATCTGCTTCTACCCAGTTGTCGTGTGCTCCGACAGCTCCGTTGCTTTTTACGTTTTTATATTTGATAAAAGCGTATCCATCATTGAAGTTTCCGAGATCATTGATTTCTAAAGACTGACCGCTTGTATAAAAACGTCCTCTTAGATCGGTAGGTTCAAATTTCTGTACGAAAGCTTTAGTGGTTCTGATACCACCCCAACCTCCATTGATACCAAAAGCCGCAGGATCCATAGTTCCACCAACTGCAGCATGAACCATAAATGTTGTTCCACCATTGGTCTGGGTCTTTAATCCATCATATACAATCGAAAAGATGTTTTCTGGATTATTAAGATTATTATCAGCCAAGAATAAATTCTCATATTTTGGATTTAAGGTATAGCCTGCTCCAATTACTTTTTCAGTATTTGCGATAACATCTGCATTTCTTTCAGCTCCGGTATATACTTTCGCATTCAAATATAATCTGGAAAGAAGAGTCCACGCAGCTGCTTTATCTACTCTGCCATATTCGTTCGCTTTCGGTGCTTTCAAATCGGTTGCGGCAGAAATTAATTCTGATTCAACATATTTGAAAAGTTCAGCTCTGGAAATTTGTTTTGGCAAAGTACCAAAAGTAGTTTCATCAACAAAAGGAACATTCCCGTAAAGGTCTAACAAATGATAATATGCTTGTGCTCTAATGAATTTTGCTTCAGCACGCATTGCTTTTGCTTCATCAGCACTGGCTCCTGAAATACCGTTCTGACTCAACATTTCATCAGTGGTGTTTTTAATAAATTCATTACAGAAAGCAACTTCTGTATACAGTCTGTAATACATTGCATTGTTGAATTCATTGGCCGGAGTCCAGGTCATTTTATGAAATTCAGGCAGGGTACCGTCATTCCATCCAATTACTGCTTCATCCGTAGTGATCTCCTGCATGATATACAACAGTCTCATATAGTTGGAAAATCCACCATCGATATCAGCGATATCTCCGTTGCCGTCTCCACCAGTTTGTCCTCCTACTGCTAAACCTCCGTATAATTTAGCCAACAGGTTTTTGTAATTTCCAAAATCTTTATAAAGACTTGCAGCGGTAACTTCGGTGATGGGTTCCTGTCTTAAATCATTAATACAAGAGGTCATCGTGAGCGAAGCACCAAAAAGGGCTACTGCGATAGAAATATTTTTTATTCTGAAATTTTTCATTGTTCTTAATTATTAAAATTGAAAGTTTAATCCTAATGAATACACTTTTGGTCTCTGATAAAATCCGTTATCAATATTTCCAAAAATCTCTGGATCTACGCCCGAATAATCAGTGACTACAAATACATTCTGCGCCATTCCGTAAACTCTAAGATTGCCTCCTTTATTGAAAACATCTCCGAAGTTATAGCCTAACGTTAAATTATCCATTCTTAAGAATGAAGCATCTTCTACGAAAGCATCACTCCAGTACTGTGGCGTTCCAAATCCGTAGTTTGCAGTTGTGCTGGAGATATTCTGTAAGTATTCATTGGTTGCAATACTTTGAACGTTTGATTGGGAATCGAAGTTATTATAAACATAATTTCCTACAACGGCTCTCAAAGAAGTGGACAGATCCCAGTTTTTAAATTTGAATTTCGTAGAGAAACCAAAAGTTGCATCTGGTGTAGTTGATTTATAGAAATATTTATCACCATCTGCACTGATTTTACCATCGCCGTTTCTGTCAACGTAAACTCCTTCCAATGGTTTTCCATTAGAATCATAGGCTTGCTGATACACATAGAAACTGAATGGCGTATATCCTACACTGTGAGCTTGTACCGTATTCCCAACTCCACCGGAAATACCTCCCTGTTGAATAACGTAACCATCGGCTACATCATCAAAATGGGTAACTTTAGGGTTATAATGAGCAACATTAAAGCTGAAGTCCCAGGTAAAATCTTCTGTTTTTACAGGATTCACATTAATCAGGAACTCAATCCCATCAGTTTTCATCGTCCCAACATTTTTGATATTGGTATTGCTGAATTCTCCTGCCGGAACCTGAACTCTTGCCTGTAAATCTCTGGTGTTTTTCTTAAACCAATCGATTGAACCGGTAATTCTGTTGTTCAAAAATCCAAAATCCAATCCCGCATTAACCGTTGCTGTCGTTTCCCAGGTTAAGTTAGGATTATACTGAGTCGGACGGTACATTAAATAAAACTGATCTCCGAAACCGTACTGTGCAGTAGGATCGGACACATTGTAAGAAGCAAAGGAATTATAGTAACCTCCTACTTCCTGTTGTCCTGTTTCTCCCCAACCGGCACGTAGTTTCAAATCTGAAAATACAGTAGAGCTTTTCAGGAAGTTTTCATTTTTGATTTTCCAGGCTCCTGAAGCTGCATAGAATGTTCCCCAGTTATTTTTCAAATCAGTTCCGTTGTAGAATCGAGACGTAGCATCTCTTCTTACAGATCCGGTTAAGATATATTTATTGGCAATGGAAAAAATACCACGGCCATAGAAACCTAATAAAGTTAATTTTCCTTCGTAAGCATTGCTTGGCGTCGCAACCCTTGTTGGATTTCCGTAATAAGTTGTTGCAGATGGTACTTTGTCATGAAACTGCTGATAAGAATAACCAGCCATTAAATCTACTTTCGTATCAATTGCGGTAATTGTTTTTACGTAGTTTAAATAAGTTTCTAATAATTTATTGGTTTTCTCCTGCGTATAATCTCTTCTTGTACTCACGTCACCGGAAGCCAACATTCCTGCATATCCAGGATATTGAGTGATCGCACCAGTTCCTTTCTGATAATCATATCCACCAACTACATTAAAATGCAGGTCTGGAAGGAAATGAAATTTATAATCCAACTGCAAATTCCCAATTCCACGGAATACAGTAGAAACGTCTCTTCTTCCGTATAAAGAAGCAATAGGATTTCTGGTTGCATTCACATTAATATTATCAGGATTTAGAAACCATTCCCAATAGTTATTTACTTTATTACCTTGAGCTGAATAATCAAATACTTCTTGTGTAGGATCAAAAAACTGTGCGGCACCAATCACTCCTGCAGGGAAACGGTTCTCTGTCATCGATCCTTTCACGTTAGCCGTAACGCTCAAGTGGTTATCAAAGAATTTCGGAGTTAAATTTAAGCCTACTGATGTTCTTTTAAACTCATTGGTTCTTACAATACCGTTTTGTTCGGTATATCCTAAAGACAAACGGTAAGGTAACTGTTTAATCCCACCTGTAATGGCAACGTTATTATCGGTTCCCCAAGCGGTTTGATAAATTAAATCCTGCCAATTGGTATTTGCCGTTCCGAGTTTGTCTACATAATGCTGTGAAGCATTTGCTTTTACGAAATCTCTAAATTCGTCTGCAGTTAAAACGCTCTGATTCCCCATTTTGGTAGATACCGATCCTGAAGTAGAGAAGTTCACTCTCACTCTTCCGGAAGAACCTTTTTTGGTGGTAATCAAAATCACCCCATTCGAAGCTCTGTTACCATAAATGGCTGCAGCAGAAGCATCTTTTAAAACGTCGAAAGATTCGATGTCATTTGGATTAATCAATGCTAGCGCATTTGAAGCTCCACTTAGACCACCAAAATCCATTGGGATTCCGTCGATCACTATTAAAGGATCATTACTTGCTGTCAAAGATGCTCCACCTCTAATACGAATGGTAGCTCCTGAACCTGGATTACCACCGTTTCCGGTAACCGTAACACCAGGCGCCTTGCCAATAATCAATTGATCTGCAGATGTAGATCCAGGATTAAAGTCTTTCGACGTAATCGAAGCAATCGATCCGGTAAGATCTTCTTTCTTCTGCTTTCCATAACCAATCAAAACCACCTGCTCGATCTCGGCAGTTTTTATGGAATCATTAGTTTGTGCATGTAACATTGTCCCGGCCAATAAAAAAGCTGGAGCAATTTTTAATACTTTAGTATAGTTTCTCACAAAAATAAAATTTAAGGATTAATATTCATAACATCTATGCCCACTTAAAAGGCAATGCAATTTAACCAATTTTTTAGTTATCATAATTTTTTTCAATGAAATGTTAATTATTCGTGACAATTATCATCGTTTAAATTACTATAAAACGCATAAGACCCTATATTTCAATATTATAACAAAACCAAGCTTTGTGAATGATTTCTGATAAATTATCATTAATTTAAACAGTTGTTTAACTAAAAAAGAAGGCAATCTCACTAAAATTACATTAGACGAAAAATTAAGCTACATTTTTCAGGAATCAATCGCCAAATTTTCAATTCCATTCGATATCGCTTATCTTTGCAGAAAATTAGACTAAACATATGTCAGATAGAAAGATGATTACGGCTGCCTTGCCGTACGCAAACGGACCGGTTCATATCGGTCATTTAGCTGGAGTTTATATTCCAGCAGATGTTTATGCGAGATTTCAGAGAAGACTGGGAAAAGACGTCGCGTTTATTGGTGGTTCCGATGAACACGGAATTCCTATTACAATCCGTGCAAAAAAAGAAGGCGTAACGCCACAGGATATCGTTGACAAATACCACGGAATCATCAAAAAATCGTTCGAGGATTTGGGGATTTCTTTTGATGAATATTCCCGAACCACTTCTGAAAGACACCGTGATGTGAGTCAGGATTTCTTCAAAACCCTGTATAATAAAGGAAAATTTATCGAAGAAGTTTCCGAACAATACTTTGATGAACAGGCCAATGAGTTTCTTGCCGACCGCTATATCGTAGGAACCTGCCCGAATTGCGGCAACGAAAACGCTTATGGTGACCAGTGTGAAGAATGTGGCTCTACCCTTTCCCCGTCTGAACTGATTAATCCAAAATCAATGCTGAGCGGAAATATTCCTGTTTTAAAGGAAACCAAAAACTGGTACCTTCCTTTAAATGATTATGAAGATTTCCTTAATGAATGGATTATCGAAGGTCATAAAGACGACTGGAAACCCAACGTTTACGGACAGGTAAAATCATGGTTAACCGATGGTTTGAAACCGAGAGCCATGACCAGAGATTTGAACTGGGGCGTTCCGGTTCCTCTTCCAAATGCGGAAGGAAAAGTACTTTACGTTTGGTTTGATGCGCCTATCGGTTATATTTCCTTCACCCAGGAATGGGCAGAAAAAAATGGAAAAGACTGGAAAGATTACTGGCAGAACGAAAATACTGATTTGGTTCATTTTATCGGAAAAGACAATATCGTTTTCCACTGTATTATTTTCCCGGCGATGATGAAAGCGCATGGCGATTACATAATGCCGACCAATGTTCCTGCTTTTGAATTTTTAAATTTAGAAAACGACAAAATCTCAACTTCTCGAAACTGGGCGGTTTGGGCGCATGAATATGTTCAGGAATTCCCGGGACAGCAGGATGTTTTGCGTTATTCGCTTCTTTCTTCAGCTCCGGAAACCAAAGACAATAACTTTACCTGGAAAGATTTTCAAACCAAAAACAATTCAGAATTGGTGGGAATTTTCGGAAACTTCATCAACAGAGTTGCCGTTCTGATTCATAAATATTACGACGGAATTATTCCTGCTGGAAACGAAAATGCAGAAGAACTGAACGAAGTCTCCAAAGCCGCGACCGAAGTTGAAAATTTCCTGGAACATTATGAATTCAGAAATGCTTTGACAGCGATGATGAATCTCGCCCGTTTCGGAAATCAATATCTTCAGATTGAAGAACCCTGGAAAACCATTAAAGATAATCCTGAAAAAGCAGCAGCTTCCTTATTTGTGGCCGCGCAAATTGCAGTTGGATTAGCACAGATCTGTGAACCATTCCTTCCTTTCAGTGCAGAGAAATTACAGAAAATGTTCAATGTTTCTCAATTAAACTGGAGCGAAATTAAAAATGAAAAAGTACTCATCAAAACCGGGCACCAAATTAATCCAGCGGAATTATTATTCTCGAAAATTGAAGATGAAACGATTGAATTCCAGATTCAGAAATTAGAAAACACAAAACAATCCAACAAAAAAACCAACCCCAAAGCTAATCCTATGAAAGAAGAAATTCAATTTGATGATTTTACCAAAATAGATTTAAGAACCGCTACCATTTTGACCGCTGAAAAAGTGGAAAAAGCAGATAAATTGTTGAAATTCTCTGTAGATACGGGAGTTGATGTAAGAACGGTTGTTTCCGGTGTTGCCGAAAGTTTCACTCCGGAAGAATGTGTAGGAAAACAGGTGATGATTTTATTAAATCTCGCCCCACGTAAAATCCGCGGAATCGAATCTCAGGGAATGTTGCTTTTAACGAATAACTCTGAAGGGAAATTGGTATTTGTAACTCCAACTGAAACGGTGGAAAACGGTGTAGAAATCGGATAATTAATGTACTGATTCCATTTTTAAATATTGAAGACCTGAAATTAATTCAGGTCTTTTTTTGTTAATCTCGCCAAAAAGGAATCTTCTTCCTGAAGTATTTTTTCAATCTTAAATCCGATATTTTCGACGGCTCTTTTCAAAGTTTCAAAATCCAGATAAAGCCATTTGATTGGTTTTTCAGTATCGAGTTTATAATGAACAAAATAATCGACTTCGCCGTAATAATGCTCGGTTGGCACCAGCACTCCGCCATCATCAGCGCGGTCGTACATGTAGAGAATATCGGTACTGTCAATTAATATCTGTCCGTTTTCATTTAATAATGAATGCAATTTCTCTAAATAAATATCGATTTTATCAAGTGACTGAAAAATTCCAGTGCCATTCATCAATAGTAAAATGGTATCGAAAGTTTCACCGGAAAACTGAAGCATATCTGAACATACCGTTTTTTTAACGCCGCGCAGTTGGCAAACCTCAATTGATTTGGGAGAAAAATCTAACGCCAAAACATCCAGACTCTTTTCATTCTGGAGGTATAAACTGTGAGAACCCGCGCCTGCGCCGATATCGAGAACTTTACCTTTCGATAATTCCAGTGCTTTTTGTTCCACCAAATTCATTTCATCAAAATCCCGGAACAGATAATCTACCGGCAAATCGTCCATTTCCGAAATGGAAGTTTCCGTTAATAAATTCTCAGGACTGTTATCGTGATAAAAATCCCAAATCGCCTGTCCCATTAAATCTTTCATTGAAATAATTTTTTGTCAAAAATAAGAAAATATTGAGCAGCAGTCAATTGCTAAAATGTATTATTAAAAAATAAAATCTTTATTAAAAGAATCATTAATTTAGTAAAATAAAAATTCTAAAACCTATGAGAAAAATTGACCGTCTCTTTTCCGAGTATGCCGAAAGCCACCAGAATCACAAGAATAAATTGATCCACTGGATTTGTGTCCCTTTAATTTTCTATTCGATTCTTGGGTTTATTTCACTGATTCCGGCGCCGCATTTTTGTTTCCTTTATTTCGGATGCATCAGTATTGTGAGTATTATCGCTTTGCTCTTAGTGACACTTTTTTATGTCAGATTATCGTGGCGGATTGCTTTACTGATGATTCTCATCATGGCATTACTGGAGCATCTTGTTTACTTTATCAATGTGAAATTTGAACATCAGTCCTGGATAGTCTTTGTTTCAATATTCATTCTTTCCTGGATCGGGCAGTTTTACGGGCATAAAATCGAAGGCAAAAAACCCAGTTTCTTAAAAGATTTACAGTTTCTTTTAATTGGACCTATTTGGTTACTTCATTTTATTTTAAAAAAACTAAAAATTAAATATTAAAATGACTTGTCTCATATTTCGAATCTCAATGGACTGAAAATCATTTAAACATAGGTAAAAACCTTAAATTTGAGGAATATTAATTTCTAAAAAAAGACATAATGATCAAAAAAATCATACTTCTTACCGCGTTTTTATTCCTTCTTTTTTCCTGTGGAACAAGAGAAGACGAAACGGATAACGAACAATATGTAGGCGTCTGGAACTGGGTTTCAACCGATGGCGGATTGGCAAACGTTCACCAAACACCTTCAAATACAGGAATTACAAGAACCTTAACCTTAACTTCAGAATCATTTTATACCATAAAAGAAAATACAGAAGTGGTAAGCGAAGGAACTTATTATTTGGCCAGAGAAGTCACAAACACTGATCATTTGGAAAAACTTTTTTTGCACTTCAGTAATCAGCCGAACTTAATTATCGAAAGCATAAATGCAAATGATTTGTATTTAGCCCAGGATGCAAATGATGGTTTCAAATACCATTATTCCAAATAAAAAAAGGTCAGAAAATTCTGACCTTTTTGCTTGGGGAAATTAATTATTCACCAAAGTGCTTTTTAACTTTTTCTAAAAACTGCTGGTCACTCATTTTCTGATCAGTATCAAGAGTCACTTTCAAATTCTTAAATTGCGCTGTTTCCGCCAGATGATTTTTGAACTGTTCCTGAATTGTTCCCGTTCCGGTTAAATAAAGCTCTTCTGTATTGGTGATGAGATGCTCTAAATCTTTAAAAAACTTCGCCGTATTGGTTTGCTCTA
This sequence comes from Chryseobacterium gotjawalense, assembly GCF_030012525.1. Classification (NCBI taxonomy): domain Bacteria; kingdom Pseudomonadati; phylum Bacteroidota; class Flavobacteriia; order Flavobacteriales; family Weeksellaceae; genus Chryseobacterium; species Chryseobacterium gotjawalense. The sequence continues at coordinate 3,275 of NZ_CP124855.1, read as the reverse complement.
CATTGTTTGCATTTTTCTCGCTTGAATTACCGTGTTGAACTTCTTTTTTCACCGGATTACAAACAAAGAATTTATACGCACTTTCGATATCGTGATTTTTAACTACCGTTGCACTTTCGGAATCCATCCAAATTCCCGCTAACTTTCTTTCTGACATCATAATATAATTTATTTGGGTCCATAAGATCAAAAATGATGCAAATATTCTGTTAATGGCTGTTAAAGTTTATTTACCCAGTACAAAAACCGCAGGAATTTTATGAAGTTCCGGTTTATTCTTCTGCCATTCTTTAATGGTTAAAGTCTTAATAAACTCCTCTTTTGGATCATTAATATTTGCAGCGATACACAGCTTAGAACTCGGCGCCAAAACTTTGCATAAATCATCAAAAAGCGGATTGTTACGGTAAGGCGTTTCCATGAAAATCTGAGAGTAGCCCGTGGTCAACACCTGATTCTCCAGCCATTTGATCTTCGCTTTTTTCTCTGATTTCTCGATCGGCAAATAACCGTGAAAAGTAAATTCCTGACCATTAAACCCACTGGAAATCAAAGCCATAATGATGGAAGAAGGCCCATTAATTGGAACTACTTTTACGGCATTTTCATGACACCACATCACCATTACATTTCCGGGATCTGCAATACAGGGCAAACCGGCTTCTGAAAGCAAACCGAAATCCTGCCCTTTTTTCATCAGCATTTGGGCTTCCTGTAAATCTTTTCTTTCGGTATTTTTATCCAGCAGAAACAACTTTAAATCGGCCTGCTTTTTTTCGGGCGCGAAAAACTTAATGACTTTTCTTGCGGTTTTTTCATTTTCTACAAAGAAATAATCGGTCTTTAAAATATATTCTTTTACGGCCGGCGCAAAATAATCGATTGGTGAGTTTTCTGATAAATAAGCAGGAATGAGGAATAGCATAAAAATAAAATTTTGTTGGACATTTTTCGACTGACATGATGAATCCTACAGCGATTGGCTGCGATTATTTCAGGATTTTTACCAGTGCCGTCAAATATATTGATTTGTTTTCGATTCTCTTTCCATTTGACTACATTATTTACCAAAAAAAAGAGAAGTGTTATCCAAAAAGAGTAACTCTAAAAACGGTCAAAGTGCTGCAGAAAAGTTCCCGAAGCCGCTGTTGATACGAAGTTGTAGTATTCGGCAGGCTTTGATTTCGAACCATTGACAAAACGGAAACTTAGTAATTATAGATGTTTTTTCTATCCCTTTTCTTCTTATTTTTCCTTTACCAGATCTTTAAGTGATTTAAAGATAATCGTTCAATTATTCAATTTCCTTTCAACTCCGAAGCAATTCTCTCACAAGCCTTATCTAAAAGTCGATAAACCCGATCGAACTCTGCCATTTCACTCCAATAAGGGTCAGGAACTTCTTCATTATTCTCTAGAATTAAAGAAACCTTATTTCGTTGAACTTCTGTTGTTGCCAACTTCAAAACGTCTTTTAAATTGTTTTTGTCCATTACAAAAATACGGTCGTATTCCTGAAAATCATCAGCTGAAAAGGGTCTTGATTTCTGTTGAGAAATATCAACATTATAGTTGTGAGCGGTTTGGATGGATCGCTGATCTGGACTTTTACCTTCATGCATGTCAATCGTTCCCGCAGAATCTACAATAAAGTCTTCAGGGAGTTTCGACTGCAGGATTCCTTCTGCCAAAGGACTTCTGCAAATATTGCCCAGGCAGACCATTAAAATTTTCATGTAGCTTTTTATTAAAGATGCAAAATACAAATAAAAAAAGGAATTTTTAAAAAAACTCCTTTTAGATAACGGTTGTAATAAAATTTACTGTTTGATTTTCTCAGTTAATTCTTTTACGTATTTCTTAATTTCTTTATCGATTTTCGAAACATCTTTGATGGTATCGCAAGCGTACATTACGGTTGAATGGTCTTTTCCGCCCATTTCCTCACCGATTTTATTAAAGGTAGCATTGGTAAACTCTTTTGCAAAATACATGGCTAACTGCCTTGGCAACGCAATTTCTCTTTTTCGGGTTTTCGATAATAACTGCTCTCTTTCAATTCCGAAATACTCACAAACCACTTCCTGAATGTAAGGAATATTAATGACTTTTTTCTGATTAGCGGCAATTTTGCTGATGGTTTCTTTGAGTAATTCCAGTGACAGATCGGACTTGTAAATTGTGGAATACGCGATAACTGAATTAATAACTCCGATCAGTTCGCGAACGTTGGTTTTTACTTCTGACGCCAGATAATCAAGCATATCTTCGGTAAGAACAATTCCGTCACGGCTTAATTTATCAACGATAATTTTACGTCTGGTATCAAAGTCAGGTGATTTAATTTCTGCCGAAAGTCCCCACTTAAATCGGGAAACAATACGGTCCTGAATATCCAGGATATCAACCGGCGCTTTATCTGATGTTAAGATAATCTGTTTTCCGTTTTGGTGCAGATAATCGAAAATATGGAAGAAACTGTCCTGAGTTGATTTTTTTCCCGAAAGAAATTGAATATCATCAATAATCAACACATCCACCATTTGGTAGAAATTAGCAAATTCTGTCTGCTTGTGCGCTTTCGCTGCAGAAACAAATTGCTGGATAAATTTCTCTGATGATAAATAAAGAACCACTTTTTCCGGATAGGCATTCTTAACTTCCAAACCGACAGCATGTCCTAAATGCGTTTTCCCAACACCGTAACCTCCGTACAAAAACAAAGGATTGAAAGCGGTTGCACCAGGTCTTTTCGCAATTGATTTCGCTACCGTGGAGGCAAATTTATTACTCTCTCCTTCTACATAATTGTCAAATGAAAAATCAGCTTTCAGGTTAGAGTCAATATTAATTTTCTTCATCCCCGGCACGACAAATGGATTAATGACGTTCGCGGAGAAAGACGGCGGCAAAGTTTCCTGCATTTTTGGCGTAGGAACACTTTTACCTTTCATGTTCATGGTAATCGGTTTCTCCTGTCCGGTCGGTTTATTTTCCATCACCGAATACCAAAGTTTCACTCCTTTACCAATGTTTTTTTTCAGGGCTGCAGACAGCAGTGAAAGATAATTATCTTCTATATATTCTTTGTAAAAATCACTCGGAACCAACAAGGTCAAATTATTGCTGATTAATGATACAGGCTGTACATTATCAAACAGTAAATCAAAAGAATTCTCGAGTTTTTTTAGGTCGGTATTGTCTTCCGCTGCGTTGAGGTTGTCCCTCATAAACGTAAGACATTTTTCCCAAATTATAGTTAAATTTTCATCCAT